>JBFWNN010000004.1:42725-99337 GCA_050251035.1 Parvibaculaceae bacterium | reverse complement strand
GCGACTGATCCTGAAGTATGACCTGATTGATGTCGATGTATTGATCAATCACCTCATTGGCCTTGGTCAACCGCTGCTTGAGCTCCAGAGCGACCCTATGCGCGCAACCGCGATCAGCCGACCATCGTGGCGCGGCCGGGCAATCTCGCGCGCTGCTGGCGGGCGCCGTCCGCCACGTCACCGAAAATCCTTGCGATCCGGCGGGTTCGACGGACCAGCCTCAATCTGCTATCATCCGCTCAGACACGCCTGTGGTTGAATCTCGCAAGCTTTCAAAGGGCGTCAACGCAATCATTCCAAAGGGCGGCCCGCAAGCGCCATGACCTCTCGCAAGACTCGAAAGATCACGAAAACCGAGGGCGCCCGGATCGGCGCCGAGCACGTCCGTTCCGTCGTCGAGCAGGCGCGCAAGGGCAGCCACGATCTCGTGGCCGCCGGCATGGATCGTGAGCAGCTCGAGGGCCGCCTCAGTCAGATCGAAGAGCACCTGGATCAGGAGGATCATGATCCGGTGAAGCTGCGCTCCGTGCTGACCGAGCTGCGCGCGGACCTGATCGCAGTCGAGAACAGGCTGATCGACTCCGGCGTGCTGCAAGTGCTGCATCAGATCCTTGGCACTGGCGTCCCGCCGCCGCGCTGAAGCGCAACGCAGGATAACTTGCCCACGGTTCGCCTTTGCGCCGGGTCTCAAAACGTCCAGGCAACTCGCATGTGACCTTCAAGCGTGAAGGCATCGCTCGTATCGCAGCCGGCCTCCGCGCTCAGATTGAGGCTGGCGCCCCCCCGACAGGGCATAGACCGCGTCAAAGCCGTCAAGCCCCGCGCCACGTCGTCGGTCGAGACGTCGAAGTCGAGCGCCTGGCCGGCAAGCGTGGCATCGACGCTGTCAGCATCGCTGATTGAGCGGCCTGCTGGATCATGTGCAACTGAACCGACTCTGGATCATTCATGACCGAACCACTGCTACCTAAATTCAGAATAGCCTAGACAGGCGTGTAGTGCGCTCTGCCCCATCTGTACTCTTGGCCTGTCGATACAAGGGCATAACAAATGGTGCGCGTTCCTCGCGGCAGAAAATTCGTCGGATTGAGCGTTTGGCATAAGCCACCGTCACTTGCCTGCCACACACCCGTTCCTTTGCCTGCGATAGCAGCCCGATAGCTCAGCGTACCATCGCTATGAAAAGTGATCGCCCCCTTGATGCCGTCTTGAAGGAAGTTGAAACTTCGGTCCGACAACGCCTGCACGGTTTGAATGCCCGTGAGAGTGCCGGCCGGAAGCAATGCGGCAGGAACGGGTGCTACAGCGTCATCCAGTTTCGGAGAATCGGCGGTTGAGCAAGCCGCCAAAGCGATACAAATCACAAGGAAAGTTGCCGCCCGCAACGGCGTGACACATTGCCAGTCGTAGGCTGCCATTGCTTGAGTCCCGAGTCATTTGCCTGTTGGTAGGCAACTGAAATAATTGGCGCCCCCTAGGGGACTCGAACCCCTGTTTCAGCCGTGAGAGGGCCGCGTCCTGGGCCGCTAGACGAAGGGGGCGCATTGGTTCGAGAGGCCCCGATATACGGGCCCCCCGGGCAAAGCGCAAGATGCCCGCGGGCAGTTTTGTTTGTCGTCTCAGGGGGTTTCGGGCTTGAGGCGGACCCGGCTCACGATCGCGCCCTTTTTTGTGTCGACGACCACCACCTCATGGGCCCCGCTTGCGACCACATGCACCGCCATGCTGTTGCCGTCGAGGGTGACCCCCGCGATCGTGGCTCCGGCCGGCGTGGCGATCTCGACCAGGCTCGCTTTGGGCGGCGGTTCCGGCGCCTTGCCGCGCGTCACCTTCCAGGCGATGCCGCCCAAGAGCACCAGCAGCATGATGACGAGCAGCCCGCCCATGATATAGACGGTCATTTCGAGGAATCGTAAGCCCGGCTGTGGCGGGGTTTCGCCTTCCGTCGCCACCGGCTGCTGGTTATCCGTCATGACGTCTCCATCATTGCAACTGCTCGAGGCGGCCGTCCCCGCGGACGAGGCCGGCGAGCGCCTCGACCGCTTCCTGCCGCGCCGCTTCCCGGACCTGAGCCGCGCCCGATTCCAGGCCCTTATTGCCAATGGCTGCGTCGCTGTCGAGGGGGCGCCCGTCACCGAGGCCCGCCGCAAGGTGAAGGCGGGCGAGCAGATCACCGTCCGCCTGCCGCCCGCGGTCGCGGCCGAGCCCGCGCCCGAGACCATGCCCCTCGCCATCGTCCACGAGGACGACGCCCTCATCGTCATCGACAAGCCGGCCGGCCTCGTCGTCCATCCGGCCGCCGGCCACGAGACCGGCACCCTGGTCAACGCCCTCATCGCCCATTGCGGCCAAAGCCTCTCGGGCATCGGCGGGGTCCGGCGCCCGGGCATCGTCCACCGCCTCGACAAGGACACGTCGGGCCTCCTGGTGGTGGCGAAGACCGACCTGGCCCATAAGGGCCTGTCGGAGCAATTCGCCGCCCATGGCCGCGACGGGCGCCTCGAGCGCGCTTATCTCGCCGTCGTCTGGGGCGCGCCCGAGCGCCGGCGCGGCACGGTCGATGCGCCCATCGGCCGGCATGGCACCGCGCGCGAGAAGATGAGCGTCGTCCGCCGCGCCGATGCTCGCGAAGCCGTCACCCATTATGAAGTGGAGGCGAGCTTCGGCGCGCCGCCTTATGCGAGCCTCGTTCGCTGCCGGCTCGAGACCGGCCGCACCCACCAGATCCGCGTGCACATGGCCCATATCGGCCATCCGCTGCTCGGCGATGCGACCTATGGCAAGGGCTTCCGGCCCTCGATCGGCAAATTGCCCGAACCGGCGCGAACGGCGCTCGCGGCGCTCGGTCGCCAGGCGCTGCATGCGGCGGTGCTGGGCTTCGAGCACCCGGTCACGGGCGCACCCATGCATTTCGAAAGCGATCCGCCGCCCGACCTCGCCGCCCTCATCGCAGCGCTTCCGGCCTCATGAGCCCCTGGCCGCGGCGATCACCGCTTCGGGTCCCAGCGCCTCCCGGCCGATGAAGGGCCGGTCATGGGCGATGAGCAGGAACAGCGCCGTCGCCACGATCACCGCGACGAGGCCGAGCGCGATGGCCCGCCCGCCCGCCTCGCCCGCATGCACGAAGGTGACGGCGACGCCGAGGATCGCGGCGAGGATCAGCATGGTCGCCCACTGGTCGCCGCTCACATTGTTGCGGGCGATGTCCAGGCGGCGCTCGCGCGCCTCGCCCATGGCCTTGAGCGCCGTCATGAACTCGCCCGCCAGCATCTGCTGGCTGGGCGCCAGCGACACGGCGGTGTTGTAGAGCGCCGCCAGCACCCGCTCGGCCTCGCGGCTGCCGCCGCCATTGTCCATGTTCGGCCATTCCGCCGCCGACTGCTCGGCATAGTCGGTGACCAGATTGACGAGCTCGCTGCGCCGGGGCTCGGGGAAGAGATGGGCGAGCGTGCGCAAAAGGCGCACCTCGCGCGCCTCGATGGCGACCGTCTCATAGGCCTGATCCTCGATCGTCCACACGCTGGATGAGAGGAAGGTGGTGGCGAGGACGAACAAGGTGCCGCAGATACCTTGGATGACCGGCGAGACCTCGCGGCCCGCCCGGACCAGGGGAAAGGCCTGCGGCAGCCTGGGCAGCCACCACAGGGCAAGCGCGGCCGCCCCGATGAGCAGATTGAGGACCAGGAACAATAGGACGAGCGGCAAATGGTACAGCCAGGCCATGGGCTCCGCCTTCTCTCGAGAATCCCTTATACTTCAATGGGTACGGGGTGCTGCAAGCGGCAAGCGAAATATTTGCCCAGGCGTCAGGTCCAGCGCCGAAACATTCGGAAATATATTGCAACTTATTTAGTTTCTTTTTTTGCGGGAACGGTCTTAAATTCCACGCATTGAACCTTATATCCTCATCACCGGCGGAGGCTCAGGCCTCCCACCCGGCCCGTGAAAGGGGGGACATATCATGGCTAAACCCGTCGCTTCACTTCCCAGCGTTTCGAGCGAGGGCGGCCTCGGCCGCTATCTCCAGGAAATCCGGCAGTTTCCGATGCTGCAGCCGGACGAGGAATTCATGCTGGCGAAGCGTTGGAAGGAGCATGGCGACCGCGAGGCGGCGCACAAGCTCGTGACTTCGCATCTGCGGCTCGTGGCCAAGATCGCCATGGGCTATCGCGGCTATGGCCTGCCCATTTCCGAGGTCGTCTCGGAAGGCAATGTCGGCCTCATGCAGGCGGTCAAGCGCTTCGAGCCCGACAAGGGCTTCCGGCTCGCGACCTATGCCATGTGGTGGATCAAGGCCTCGATCCAGGAGTTCATCCTGCGCTCGTGGAGCCTGGTCAAGATGGGCACCACCGCCAGCCAGAAGAAGCTGTTCTTCAACCTGCGCAAGGTGAAGGGCCAGATCCAGGCCCTGGAGGAAGGCGATCTGCGCCCCGACCAGGTCAAGGAGATCGCCCGCCGTCTCGGCGTGCCGGAAGAGGACGTCGTGTCGATGAACCGCAGGCTTTCGGGCGATGCGTCGCTCAACGCCCCGGTGCGCGCCGAGAGCGAAGGCGAATGGCAGGACTGGCTGGTCGACGACACCGACACGCAGGAAGACATGCTCGTCGAAAGCGAGGAGAAGCGCCTGCGTCTCGACCTCCTGACCGAGGCCATGGAGAAGCTCACCGACCGCGAGCGCCGCGTCTTCGAGGCGCGCCGCATGCAGGAGGAGCCCGCCACCCTCGAGGACCTGAGCCAGGAATTCGGCGTGTCGCGCGAGCGCATCCGCCAGATCGAAGTCCGCGCCTTCGAGAAGGTGCAGAAGGCGGTGAAGAACGCCGCCCAGAAGGCGCTCGCGCCCAAGCCGGCGATCGCCGCCGCCGAGGCCAGGGTCTGATCCACCAACAAACCGTCACCCGGCTTTCGCCGGGATGACGGCTATTGGATCCCGAAGATCAGCGGATTGCTGTTGGGCGGTATGGGCTTCGACCAGAAGATCTGCACCGCCCATAATTCTTCGCCGCGCTGGATGACGCCGGTCGACACGAACTCGTAGTCGCGCTTCATCAGGTTGCGCCGGTGACCGCCGCTGGCGAGCCACAGAGAGAACAGCCCCCGCGCCTTGCTCTCGTCCGCCGATCCCCTCTTGCGGTCGCTCGCGGCATTCTCGCCGCGCGCCCGGTAGAGGTCGACATCCTCCACATAGGCGCCGAAACGCTGGTCGAAGCTGTGGCCGGCGCGCGATTTATGGTTCGATTTCCCCGCGAACATCATGTCGGCGGCCTGCGCCCGCGCCGCTTCGCGCATCAGGTCCGAAGCGCGGAGGCCCTTGCGGCCCTTGGACTGCCGGTAGGAGGAGACGAGCCTGTCGAGATAGGTCTCGAGGTCGGGCCTGGCGCCGGCATTCTCCGGCAGCTTGGCGAGGAGCGCGCGGGCATAATAGGCATAGTCGCTCGACGCCTCGGCCGGCGCTCCGGCCGCCAGGACAGGCGCCATCGCGAACAGCACCAGCGCAACAAGCCGGGCGAGACGAAGGCGGGAGGAACTCATGCTCATGGAGAAATGCCGTAGGGGTGGACCGTCACGGTCACGGCTTGACGGACGCTTCGGGCTTTCTTAAGGCGGGCGGCAAGGAGAAACAAGTCATATGCCCCGTCAGCTTCCCGCCGGCGCCTGCCTCCGGCATGCCGTCAGCAGCGTGCGCAACAACATCGCCTATGCCTTCCGCATCAGCTGGCCCTGGTATGCGGTCTTCGTGCCGGTCGTCGTCGCCCTCTCCGCTTTGCTCGGCACTGCGACGGGCGGCAATCCGGAAGCCAATCCGGCCTTCGCCCTCTTGATCAACCTCGCCATCGCCGCCATCACCATGCTGGCCTTCGCCTCGATCGCGGTGAACTGGCACCGCTACATCCTGCTCGACGAGATGCCGCAGGGCAGCGGCATCTTCCGGCTCGACGACAAGACCTGGCGCTATTTCGGCAATCTCCTCCTGATCTCGCTCGTCCTGGTGGCGGCGGGCATCGTCATCGGCCTGCCGCTCGGCCTCATCGGCGGGCTCATCGGCGCGCTCGAAGCCTTCATGATCCTGATGATCCTCGTCATCATTCCGGTCATCGGCGTGCTGGCGCTGCGTCTCGGCATCAAGCTGCCGGCCCTCGCCTTGGACCGCCGCGACTTCCTGCTGCGCGACGCCTGGAAGGTGTCCGCCGGCAACAACCTGCCGGTCTTCCTGATCTTCCTCTTCGAGATCGTCATCGCACTGGGCGCCGGGCTGGTGCTCGGCCTGTTCGCCTACATCGCCAATGGCATCCATCCGATGTTCGGCCTCACCCTGGGCTTCGCGCTTCAGCTCTTGGTGAACTGGATCTTCACCATCTTCAGCATCACGGTGCTGACCTCGCTCTACGGCTTCTTCGTCGAGGCCCGCGACTTTTGAGGCTTACTCCGCCGCCGCCCGTTCCCTCGCCGGCAGGAGCGGCGGGAAGTCCTTGGGCGTGATCGACTCCTTTTCGAGCAGTATCTTCGTCCCCGCCTCCAAATCCTCGTGCCGGCTCGTTAGAATCTTCTTGGCCCTTGCATAGGCCTCGTCGATCAGGTGCTTGACGGCGAGGTCGATCTTCTCCGCCGTCTCGTCCGAATAATCCTTCTGCCGCATGCCGACGACATTGTCGCCCAGATAGCTCGAGCTCTGCCGCTCGAACACCGCCTGGCCCAGCTCCTTCACCATGCCGAAGCGGGTGGCGATCTGGCGCGCGATGTCGGTGGCGCGCGTGATGTCGTCGGCGGCCCCGGTCGAGATCTCCTTGAAGATCAGCTCCTCGGCGGCACGCCCCGCCATCAGCACCACCATGCGGTTCTTGAGCTCTTCGGTGGTGATGAGGAACTTGTCCTCGGTCGGGCGCTGCATCGTATAGCCGAGCGCCCCGATCGAGCGCGGGATGATCGAGATCTTCTGCACCGGGTCGGCGCCCTCGAGCGAGGCGGCGGCCAGCGCATGGCCCATCTCGTGATAGGCGACGCGCCTCTTGTCCTCGGGGTTGAGAACGCGGCTCTTCTTTTCGGTGCCGGCGACGATGCGCTCGAAGGCCTCGACGAAATCCTTCATGGTGACGCTCTTGGCGCCGCGCCTGGTGGCGAAGATCGCCGCCTCGTTGATGAGATTGGCGAGATCGGCGCCGGCGAAGCCCGCGGTCAACTGCGCCAGCTGCTCGAGGTCGACATCCTTGTCGGCCTTGATCTTCTTCATATGCACTTTGAGAATCTCGACACGCCCCGATTTGTCGGGCCGGTCGACCACCACTTGCCGGTCGAAGCGCCCGGCCCGCAGCAAGGCGGGATCGAGGATCTCCGGCCGGTTGGTGGCGGCCAGCAGCACGATGCCTTCGCGTGGATCGAAGCCGTCGAGCTCGGTCAGGAGCTGGTTGAGCGTCTGCTC
Organism: Parvibaculaceae bacterium; assembly: GCA_050251035.1. GTDB lineage: Bacteria > Pseudomonadota > Alphaproteobacteria > Rhizobiales > Aestuariivirgaceae > Taklimakanibacter. Next base: position 91,923 of record JBFWNN010000004.1, on the reverse strand, counting down.
CTTCTCGTCATTGCCGCCGAAGCTCGGGCCTGAGCGCGCCTTGCCGAGCGCGTCGAGCTCGTCGATGAAGATGATGCAGGGTGCGGTCTTCCTCGCCTGCTCGAACAGGTCGCGCACCCGGGCGGCGCCCACGCCCACGAACATCTCGACGAATTCCGAGCCCGAGATGGAGAAGAACGGCACCTTGGCCTCGCCCGCGACGGCGCGCGCGATCAGCGTCTTGCCGGTGCCGGGCGGGCCCACCAGCAATATGCCGCGCGGGATGGTGGCGCCGAGCCTCTCATATTTCTCCTTATCCTTGAGAAAGCCGACGATCTCGACGAGCTCGGCTTCCGCCTCATCGACGCCCGCCACGTCCGCGAAGGTGACGCCGGTATCCTTCTCGACATAGACCTTGGCCTTGGACTTGCCGACATTCATCATGCCGCCAAGCCCCTGCTTGTCGATGATGCGGCGGAAGAAGAACATGTAGAGCGCGAAGAAGAACAGCACCGGCACGATCCAGGAGAGGAGCGTCGAGAGGAAGCCGTTGCTCACCTGGCCGGAGAATTTCACATTATACTGCTCGAGGTCCTTGGCGATCGCCGGATCGACCCTGGTGGTGGTGAAGTAGCTCTTGCCGTTCTGCGGCGTCTTGAACTTGCCTTCGATGGTGTTCTGGCTGACCTGGACCTCGGTGATCTCGCCTTTCTTGAGCAGGTCGAGGAACTGCGAATACTCCAAGGGCTCGACGGTGCGATAGGTCTGCCACCAGCCCTGGATGAGGAAGATGGCGGCCAAAGCGAGCGCCACGTACCACAAGTTGAATTGCTGCTTCTTGTCCATCCCGCCCGCCTCCTGAAACTATTCTTAAGAAGGATAACAAGACGGGGCGGGCATGTCACCTCGGCCAGGCGGCGAAGCCGGTGAGCCGTGCGCGGTGACGGCGCCAGTCGCGCCGCCCGATGACATAGGTGTTGGCGCGCGTCGACTGGGCGCCGCACATCATGATGTTGACCATGGTCGGATGGTGGAGCTTCTTCATCGCCCGGATAGGGATGCCGAGCCGGCGCAGTGGCCGGACATCACGTTCGAGGCTCCGGCCGGTCCCCTCCTCGCACTGCCTGCTGCCGTCGAGCTTGTAGATGCGCACCGTGTCGGCGGCCGTAGCCGGCATCGCCATGAGAACCAGAAGAGCGGCAAGCGCATACAGGCCGGATTTGAGCAATGCTGCGTCTCCCTTCCGATCCGCGCTCAGTCCCGAGCGAGAATATCTCAACCGACTATAGCTCTCCGCTTTTCCAATAGGACCTGATGAACAGCACCAGCGCCACGATGGTGATGACGGCGACCACGATCTTGAGCGTCAGGGACGGATTGAACAGAAGCATGGGATGCATAAGCAAGCTCCAGGTTTCCCCTGGACCATTATATAGGGTGAGGAGCGCTCGGCGACGAGTCTGCGCCGCGGCATGCTCAGTCCTCGAACGGATCCTTCATCAGGATCGTGTCGTCGCGCTCGGGCGAGGTCGACAGCAGCGCCACCGGGCAGCCGATCAGCTCCTCGAGATATTTCACATATTTGATCGCCTGCGCCGGGAGATCGGCCCAGGAGCGCGCGCCCGCCGTCGTCTCCTGCCAGCCTTCCAGCGTCTCATAGACGGGCTCGACATTCTTCTGCGCCTCCTCGGCGGCGGGCAGCCGGTCGATGCGCTTGCCGTCGAGCTCATAGCCGACGCAGACCTTGATCTCATCGAAGCCGTCGAGCACGTCGAGCTTGGTGAGCGCGATGCCGTGGATGCCGGAGACCTTGATGGTCTGGTTGACCAGCACCGCGTCGAACCAGCCGCAGCGCCGCTTGCGCCCGGTCACCGTGCCGAACTCGCGGCCGCGCTGGCCGAGGCGCTCGCCGATCTCGTTCCGCTGCTCGGTCGGGAACGGGCCCGAGCCGACCCGGGTCGTATAGGCCTTGGCGATGCCGAGCACATAGCCGATGGACGACGGCCCCATGCCGGAGCCGGCCGAGGCCTGGCCCGCCACCGTGTTGGACGAAGTCACATAGGGATAGGTGCCGTGATCGATGTCGAGCAGGATGCCTTGCGCGCCTTCGAACAGGATGCGCTTGCCGTCGCGCCGCGCCTCGTCGAGCAGATGCCAGACCGCGTCGGAATAGGCGAGGAGCTTGGGCGCCACCTCGGCGAGCTGGCGCTTGAGTTCGGCGGCCTCCACTTCCGGCTGGCCGAGGCCCCGCCTCAGCGCATTGTGATGGGCGAGCAGCCGGTCGATCTTGGGATCGAGCGTCGCCAGATTGGCGAGGTCGTGCACCCTTATGGAGCGGCGCCCGACCTTGTCCTCATAGGCCGGGCCGATGCCGCGCCCGGTCGTGCCGATCTTGCCGTCGCCCGCCGCTGATTCGCGCATCTGGTCGAGCTCGCGATGCAAAGGCAAAATGAGCGTGGCGTTGCCGGCGATGCGCAGATTGTCGCGGGTGACCTCGACCCCCTGCCCCTCGAGCTTGTCGATCTCGGCGCACAGCGCCCAGGGATCGATGACGACGCCATTGCCGATGACCGAGAGCTTGCCGCGGCGCACGATGCCGGAGGGCAGCAGCGAGAGCTTGTAGGTGACCCCGTCGATGACCAGCGTGTGGCCGGCATTGTGCCCGCCCTGGAAGCGGACCACGATGTCGGCGCGTTCCGACAGCCAGTCGACGATCTTGCCCTTGCCCTCATCGCCCCATTGGGCGCCCACGACCGCGACATTCGCCATTCGATCCGATCTCCCGACATGAAACCGGCCCCGCTACGCTTGCGCGCCGGGGCCGTTGCAGGCTTTTACACCGGAATAGGAGAAAGGCAACGCGTATTGGGCGCCGGAGCACATCCCGCCAAGCTCCGATATTGACTTGGCGCGAATCCTTTCGGCGAAGTGAGCCCACTTCGCCGGGATACGCGCTGGGAGCAGGACGAATCGCGTATTAACGACTATGGCGGGCGTGGCGCATGAATGACTTGAGGGAACCCAAGGCTGGGATTAAAATGACGCATGGCTAAGAAACAGAGATCAAGCCCGGCCCGCGCGCTGAAGATCGTCGTGATCGTCATCGTGCTCGCCGGCATATTGGCCTATCTGGGCCCGTGGCTCTCGGCCACGATCGGCGTGTTCAATTCGAGCCTCATCCTGGCTGTCCTGATCGTCGCTTATTTCCAGAGCGAGACCGACGATCTGTCCGCCCGTCTCGAGTTCCTCGAAAAGAAGGTGCTGGGCGCCAGCGCGAAGGACCCCCGGTAGGCCTGACCCACCGGGGTATCGCGACGAGCTCACTCGGCATTGAGGCCGAGCTTGAGGTCGCGCGGCCAGCTCACCTTGTAGCCGTGCTTGACGACCTTGACGTCCTCGGGCGCCAGCGTGAAGGTCCAGGCCATGACGCCACGCCGCCGCTCGTAGTCCCTGACCGTCGGCGGGGTCATGCCGGACAGCGTGTCGACGGTGATCTTGCCTTCGGTCGAATAGGGCATCTGGTCGAGAATGGTGACCGGGATATCGGCCTGATGCAGGTTCTTGACGGTGATGTCGAAGGCGCGCTCGTCGACATTGGAGGTCGAGATCAGCCCTTCCTCGGCCGTGCGCCGCTTCACCTCGATGCGCTTGACCTTGACCAGGTCGTCGACGCCGAAGCCGAGCCTGCCTTCCTCGCCCGGCGACAGCATCGGCAGGGCGCCTTCGCCCATGAACACGCCCTCGCGATAGAGCATGACCGGCCCCGGCAGCAGCGGCGTGTCGCCCGAAAGCGTAAAGGCCGCGGTCAGATAGGCATTGGGGTCGAGCTTGGGCGCGGCCAGCGCCGACAGTTTGGCGGCGATCCGGTCGGTCGAGATGCGCACCTTCTTGGCCGTGCCGGTATTGTCGACCGACACCCGGCCGGTGATTCCATAGAGCGCCTGGAACCCCGCGACCTCGACCGTCGCCTGCTTCTGCTCGGCCAGCCGCCGGTCGCGCGTTTCGTCCCCGTCGGCCAGCGCCTGGTCCTGCGCGACCGCCGCCGGAAGCTCGCCGCCGGCGTTGCCGGTGCCGCGCGCGGTGAAGTTCTCGCGCCGGCCCTCATGGAAGCCTTGGATGGCCATGGGATGGAGGTCGGGCGCAGCGGTAGCGCCGAGCGGGCGCGCCGTCGACAGGGTGAGCGCGACATTGTCCCAGCTTTCCGCCGTCGACTGCACCACATCGGCGCGCCGCACCAGCTCGATCGGGGCCTTGCCGTCCTTGCCCATCTCGCCGAGGCGCGCGTCATAGATCGGCTGCCAGCCGGCATTGTGGATGCGGTAGCGCAGACGGAAAGTGCCTTCGGTGTCCTGCGCCGCGGTCAGATGCACGCTCACCTTGAGACGCTGCTCCTCGCGCGGCGCCAGACTGCTGAGCTTCTGGGCGAGGTCTTGACTCAGCCGGTCGATCTCGCGCTGGCGCAGCCTCGCATCGAGCACGGTCTTGCCGAGGCTCGCGAGTTTCGCGCCGACGAGGTCGAGCACGCCGCTCAGGCCTTGCGCGTCGATGACGCGCGTCTCGCCCTCCTTGGGCCGCTGGGTGAGCGTTGCGCTCGCCAGCTGCTGCATCAGGCTCTTCTGATATTCGGCATCGGCGATCGCCTGGTCGAGCATCGCGCGCTCGTCGTTCAGCGCCTCGATGTCCTTCTCGATGCGCTTGCGGTCCTCGTCGCGGCCGTCGCCCGCGGTGAAGACGAGGCGCGAATCGACCGAGCCGATCTCGATGCGGGCACCGCCTGCGCCTTCGACGCGCAAGGTCTCGGGCGCGAGCTCGGCCGGCAGGCCTTCGAGGATCAGCGTGTGCTCACCCTGGGCGATGCGCGCCTCGGCGATGCGGGTGACCTCCGCCCCTTGCGGGAAGACCGTCACCGCATCGATACGCGATTGGGCGGTGATCTCGGCGGCGATGGCGGGTGTCAGCGAGGTAGTGGCGAGAAAAAACGCAACAGTGATGGCACGCATGGGATGCTCCGTGGTTCCCTTGTCCGGGGAACCATCAGAGGCGGACGCCACGGCAAATTCTGGGCGGGAAAGAGTCGAGGCTGGGGCGAAGCCGGTCCTCATCCTTCCCCCTTGCGGCGAAAACGTCCGTAGGGACCGCCACAAAATTCCCTTTCTCCCACTTGCGGGAGAACCAAGCGAGAGGAATGATCAGAACGCCAGCCTTTTCGCCTGCTTGACCTGCGGCAGCGCCTCGACCGCCCGGAGCACCTGGTCCGGCACCGGCTCGTCGATCTGGACCAGACAGATGGCGTCCTGGCCCTGCGCCATCCGGCCCAGATGGAAGGTCGCGATATTGACCCCGGCATTGCCGAGCAGCATGCCGAGCGCTCCGATGAAGCCCGGCTTGTCCATGTTGGTCACATAGAGCATATGCGGGCCGAATTCCGATTCGAGCTCGATGCCCTTGATCTGGATGATGCGCGGCTTGCCGTCGGAGAACACCGTGCCCGCGACCGAGCGCTCCATCTTCGCGGTGCGGATGGTGAGGCGGATATAGGTCTCATAGGCCCCGCGCTGCGTCTGACGCACCTCGTCGACCTTGATGCCGCGCTCTTTCGCCACCACCGGCGCCGACACCATGTTGACATCGCCCAGCATCGGCTTGAGCACGCCCGCCAGCGCCGCCGAGGTGAGGGCGCGGGTGTTCATGTCGCCGACCTCGCCCGCATATTCGATGACGATGCCGGTGATCGGCTCGTCGGTGAGCTGGCCGGCGAAGGAGCCGAGCTTCTCGGCGACCGCGATGAAGGGCCTGAGCCGCGGCGCCTCGTCGGCCGAGATCGAGGGCATGTTCAGCGCGTTGGAGACGGCGCCGGTGATGAGATAGTCGGCCATCTGCTCGGCGATCTGGATCGCGACATTCTCCTGCGCTTCCGCCGTCGCGGCGCCGAGATGCGGCGTCGCCACCACATTCTCGAGTCCGAAGAGCCTGTGCTCCTGCGCCGGCTCGGTCTCGAACACATCGAGCGCGGCGCCCGCCACATGGCCCGATTTGAGCGCGTCGTGCAGCGCCTCCTCGACCACGAGCCCGCCCCTGGCGCAGTTGATGATCCTGACCCCCTTCTTCATCCTGCCGATCGCCGCCTTGTCGATGATGCCGCGCGTCTTGTCGGTGAGCGGCGTATGCAAGGTGATGAAGTCCGAACGCTTGAGGATATCCTCGAGCTCGACCTTCTCGACCCCGATGGCGATGGCGCGTTCCGGCGACAGGAAGGGATCGAAGGCGATCACCTTCATCTTCAGGCCCAGGGCGCGGTCGGCGACGATGGCGCCGATATTGCCGCAGCCGATCACGCCCAGCGTCTTGTTGAAGAGCTCGACGCCCATGAAGCGGTTCTTCTCCCATTTGCCGGCATGGGTCGAGGCGTTGGCCTCGGGGATCTGGCGGGCCAGCGCCATCATCAGCGAGATCGCATGTTCGGCCGTGGTGATGGCGTTGCCGAAGGGCGTATTCATCACGATGATACCGCGCTGGGTGGCGGCAGGAATGTCGACATTGTCGACCCCGATGCCGGCGCGGCCGATCACCTTGAGCTTGGCGGCGGCGGCGATCAGCTTCGGCGACACCTTCGTCGCCGAGCGGATGGCGAGACCGTCATAGGCCGGGATGGCGGCAAAAAGTGCATCCTTGTCTTTGCCGAGATCGGGCTGATAGTCGACGTCGATGCCACGGTCGCGGAAGATCTGGACGGAGGCTTCGGACAGCTTGTCGGAAACGAGCACGCGGGGTTTCATGGAAAACTCCGGAATATGAAGGGAAAGGGGATCAGCGGGCGGCTTGGGCGTAGGCCCAGTCGAGCCACGGCATCAGCGCCTCGACGTCTGAGGTCTCGACGGTGGCGCCGCACCAGATGCGCAAGCCCGGCGGCGCGTCGCGATAGGCGCCGATGTCGAAGCCGGCGCGCTCGGCCTCGATGAGCTTCACCATCGTCTTCGGCACCTCGGCGCCGCCGTCGAGCGTCAGGCACACCGAGGTGTTGGACCGCGTCTTCGCGTCCTTCGCCAGATGATGCGCGAAGGGCCGTGCGGCGATCCACCGGTCGATGACTTCCGCATTGGCATCGGCGCGCCGGCGCAGCACCTTGAGGCCGCCGATGCCCTGCGCCCAGTTGAGCGCCACCAGATAGTCCTCGACGGCGAGCATCGAGGGCGTGTTGATGGTTTCGCCGGTGAAGATGCCCTGGATGAGCTTGCCGCCTTGCGTCATGCGGAAGATTTTCGGCAGCGGCCAGGCCGGCACATAGGTCTCCAGCCGCTCCACCGCGCGCGGCGAGAGGATGATGACGCCATGCGCGCCCTCCCCGCCCAGCACTTTCTGCCAGGAGAAGGTCGTGACGTCGAGCTTGGTGAAATCGAGGGCCTGCGCGAAGGCGGCGGAGGTCGCGTCGCAGATGGTGAGGCCCTGCCGGTCGGCGGCGATCCAGCTTGCGTCCGGCACGCGCACCCCCGATGTAGTGCCGTTCCAGGTGAAGACGACGTCGTGGTTGAAATCGACGCTTCCGAGATCGGGAAGCGCGCCATAGGGTGCCTTCAGGATGCGCGCGTCCTTGAGCTTCAACTGCTTGACGACGTCGCTGACCCAGCCTTCGCCGAAGCTTTCCCAGGCAAGGAGATCGACGGGGCGGGCGCCGAGCAGCGACCACAGGGCCATCTCGACGGCGCCCGTGTCGGAGGCGGGCACGATGCCGATCAGGTGGCTGTCGGGCACTTCCAGGATCTCGCGCGTGAGCGTGATCGCCTGCTTGAGGCGCGCCTTGCCTTCGCTCGAGCGATGCGAGCGTCCGGTCAGGGCTTGGGTGAGGAGGTCAGGTGACCAGCCCGGGATCTTGGCGCACGGGCCGGAAGAGAAGTGCGGATTGACCGGCCGCACGGCCGGTTTCTCTGAGGTCGTCATGTCTGCTCCATCCTTTCAGATGGGCCGCCTCTCGGTGGGGAGAGGTGTCCCGGCGACGCTCATGCCCGAGAGCTGGGAGTTCGTCAACAGGGAAGACATGAACAGCAAAACGGCGGTGGATCTCTCCACCGCCGCCATGTTCAAGCGAAAACTCTCGATCGAGTTTTAGAACTTGAAGCGGATACCGGCCAGCGCCGAGTGGTCGGACGGATTCTCGCCGCTGACCATCAGCTCGCGATAGCGGTAGCCGAGGTCGAGCGCGATGCTCTCCGACATGTCGATCGACGCACCCGCCATCAGGGCGTAGGTGAAGCCGTCGTCGTCCGGTCCGCCATCGACCGACGTCCAGCCGTAACCGGCGCCGGCGCCGATATAGGGCGTGAAGATCGAGTCGTTCTTCCAGTCGAAATAGATGTTGCCGAGCACGGTCGTCAGGCTGGCATCGGCGCCATTCCCGACGTCGTAGTCGCCCGACCAGTCGACGCGCAGATCGCTGCGCAGATAATCGTTGAACTGGTAGCCGACGCCGCCGCCCACCGTGAAGGCATTGTCGTCGTCGCCCCAATCGAGGAACGACCAGCCGAGATCGCCACGCAGATAAAAGCCCATGGCCTGGTACTGTTCCGGCGTCGGCGTGGGCTCGGGCTCCGGCGTGTACGGATCGGCGGCCTGCGCTGCGACGGCGAGACCGGCGGTCATCGCGGTGGCAAGCAAAGCGAGCTTCAAAGACTTCATAGATAATTCTCCTCTCCCGGTGTCCCGGTAACTCACGTCCCTTCGTGATGGTTCCTAGTTAGGATCGGCATGTGACGAGAGACAGGCCCCAATCGGGCAGCAAAAAGGCAGTTCGAGACTGTTGTAAAAAGGTCACGTTGCCTTGTTCCCAAACGGAACACGTCATTGACCGTGCACTGACCATCCGCGTGGATCTGGCGACATGGAACTCCGTCGCCGACAAGTCTTCAACTTTGGCGGGATTTGCGCTAGATCACGATGAGTTTGGATTGAAGCAATCCAAACTCATAAACGTGATCGATTCTTAATATGCTAGCGCGGGATTCTGCGAAAAACCGGCGTCCACTTTTTCGCATCCCGCGCTAGGAACCGCGACATCATGACACCCGCCGCAACGACAAGAGACTGGCTCACGCTCGCAGCGCTGGTGGTGACATGGGGATCGTCCTTCGCCATGACCAAAGTTGCCGTGGCGTCGATCGATCCGGCCTGGGTCATGGCGCTGCGTCTGTTGGTCGGTGGCGTGTTCCTCACCGTCATCGTGACGCTGACCCGACGGCAGTGGCCGCGCGGCCGGCGCTTGTGGACATGGTTCACGGGCCTCGGGCTGATCGGCCATGCCATTCCGTTCTTCCTCATCTCCTGGGGAACCCAGTTCATCTCCTCCGGACTCTCCGGGGTGCTCATGGGTGCCATCCCGCTGTTCGTCATCGTGCTCGCGCATGTCTTCCTGCCCGACGAGAAGCTGACGCGCATGAAGGCCCTGGGTTTCGTCGTCGGCTTCATCGGGCTGATGATCGTGCTGGGACCCGAGAAGCTCCTGCGTTTCGAGGGCCAGGGCATGGCGCTGGTCGGCGAACTCGCCATTCTCGTCGCCTGCCTCTGCTATGCCGTCCACAGCCTGCTCGCCCGGCGCATCCCGTTTCAAGGTCCGGTAGAGCAGGCCGCCGCCGTGTGCCTCACCGGCGGCCTGATGGGCCTGATCTTCGCCGGCCTCTATGCGCCGCATGGCCTCGCGCAGGCGACGCCGCTCGCTTATCTCTGCGTCGTCGGTCTCGGCATCGTGCCGACCGCCATCGCCACCTTGCTGGTCTATGCCATCGTGCGCTCGGCCGGCGTGAGCTTCGTCGCCTATTCCAACTATCTGGTGCCCGTCTATGCGCTGGGCCTCGGTGCCGTGGTCCTGGGCGAGACCTTGACCGCCAATGTCGGCGTGGGCCTCCTCCTCATCCTCGCCGGCATCGCCGCGAGCCGCATGCGCAAGCGCAGATCAACGTTTTCTGCCGAAGAAAAACCGTCAGCATGAGGGTTGTGGAAATCAGGCCGCCTTGCCGATCACCGTGCAGATCTCATCGACGATCTTGTGGACGAGGCCGGCATCGTCGCCTTCCGCCATCACCCGGATCAGAGGCTCGGTGCCGGACGGACGGATGACCAGGCGCCCCGAATTGCCGAGCTTCGAGGTCGCATGGGCGATCGCTTCCTTCACCACCTTGGCCTCGAGCGGCTTGCCCTCGCCGTAGCGCACGTTCTTCAGCACCTGCGGCACCGGCTCGAACACATGGCAGACCTGGCTCACCGGCTTGCCGGTGCGCACCACCTCCGCCAGCACCTGCAGCGCCGCGACGAGGCCGTCGCCGGTCGTGGCGAAGTCCGACATCACGATATGGCCCGACTGCTCGCCGCCGACATTGAAGCCGTGCTGGCGCATATGCTCGACCACATAGCGGTCGCCCACCTTGGTGCGCGCCAGGGTGAGCTTCTGGTCCTTGAGATGCCGTTCGAGGCCGAGATTGGACATGATGGTGGCGACGAGCCCGCCACCCGCGAGCCGCTCCTGGCGATGCCATGACGTTGCGATCAGCGCCATCAGCTGATCGCCGTCGACGAGCGTGCCGTGCTCGTCGGCGATGACCACGCGGTCGGCGTCGCCATCGAGCGCGATGCCGATGTCGGCGCGCGTCTCGACGACCTTGGCGCACATTGCCTCGGGCGCCGTCGAGCCGCATTTCTCATTGATGTTGAAGCCGTTGGGATCGTTGCCGATGGCGATGATCTCGGCGCCGAGCTCCCACAGCGCCGCGGAAGCGACCCTGTAGGCGCCGCCATTGGCGGTATCGATGACGACGCGCAGGCCCTCGAGCCTGAGGTCCTTGGGGAAGGTCCGCTTGGCGAATTCGATATAGCGCGCCTGCGCGTCCTCGATGCGCTTGGCGCGGCCGAGCTTGTCCTGGGGTGCGGCGAGCTCGGCGCCGTTGGCCGTGTCGATCAGCTTCTCGATCGCCAGCTCCTGCTCGTCCGACAGCTTGTAGCCGTCCGGCCCGAAGAGCTTGATGCCGTTGTCGTGATAGGGATTGTGCGAGGCGGAGATCATGATGCCGAGATCAGCGCGCAGCGAACGCGTCAGCATGGCGACGGCGGGCGTCGGCAAGGGGCCGAAGAGGAACACATCGACCCCGGCGGACAGGAGGCCGGCGGTCAGGGCCTGCTCGATCATGTAGCCCGAGAGCCTGGTGTCCTTGCCGATCACCGCCCGGTGGCGGTGGCTGCCGCGCGAATAGAGACTGCCGGCGGCAAGGCCGATCTTCATTACCATATCGGGCGACATCGGGGCGCGGTTGGCGATACCGCGCACGCCGTCGGTTCCGAAATACTTGCGGGACATGGTTATCCTTTTCCTAGACCTGACCAGCCGTCTCCAATCGGGCGAGTCTATACCAGATCAGCCTGCCAAGGGTTAAAGCCCATTGTTTTCGGGGTCTGCCGCGGCCAAGGCCACCGCCAGCGCCTGCCGGGTCGCCTTGACGTCATGGACGCGCAGGATCTGGGCGCCGTTGAGGGCGGCCTGGACCGCTCCGCCGACCGAGCCGAACACCCGTTCCCCCGCCGTCCTTTCGCCAGTGAGCGCCCCGGTGAAGGCCTTGCGCGACAGGCCGACCAGGAGGACGGCGCCAAGCCCGCTGAACAGCGGCAGCTGGCTGAGGAGCGTCAGATTATGGGCGAAGGTCTTGCCGAAGCCGATGCCGGGATCGATGGCGATGCGCGCGCGCGCGATGCCGGCGGCCTCGCAGGCGGCGATCCGTCCGGCGAGCATGTCGAAGACGTCGAGCGCCACGTCCTCATAGACGGGATTGTCCTGCATGGTCTTGGGATCGCCTTGCGCATGCATCAGGATCACGGGGCAGCCGAGCCGTGCCGAGACCGCGAGGCTTTCGGGATCGAAGGCGAGCGCCGAGACGTCGTTGACGATGGCGGCGCCCGCCGCCACCGCCTCCCGCATCAGCGCCGCCTTGCGCGTGTCGATGGAAAGGCGAAGGCCCTCCCCGGCGAGCGCGCGGATGACCGGGATGACGCGCCGGGCCTCGACGCCGGGCGGCACGGCATCGGAGCCGGGCCTCGTCGACTCGCCCCCGACATCGAGGATATGGGCGCCCTCCCCGGCAAGCCTCAGGCCATGCGCGATCGCCTCATCGGACCCTTCGAGCCGGCCGCCATCGGAGAATGAATCGGGGGTCACATTGATGATGCCCATGAGCTTCGGCCGGCCGAGGGCGAGGCCGGCGAAATCCGGCCGCCGGGCTTCGATCGGCTGCAACACGTCGCGATAGGCTTGCGCGTCCTGATAGGAGATGACGCGCCTCTCGATGCGCCCCGCTTGGCGCGTGATCAGCTCGGCCTGGGTGAAGGCGATGAAGTCGGATCCGCCGAGGGCGCCGCCCGCGCCCGCTGCCATCGCCCGGCGCGCATCCGGCCCGTAGAGCAGGCCCAGGGGACGCAGATAGCGGGTCATCTATGACCCGTGTGGCCTTCGCACCACACCTCGTCATGTTCCCCTTCTCCCGCTTGCCGGAGAAGGTGGCCGACAGGCCGGATGAGGGTGTGTGGTGACGATGGCAGCGCTGCTGCAGATAAGATCGCTCGTGAGTATATCGATAACCGTTCGAATGACATGCTCGATCGTGACGCTTCAGCTCAATGATCAGCAGGATAGCGATATCAGGATACCCTCATCCGCCCTTCGGGCACTTCTCCCGCAAGCGGGAGAAGGGAAATAAAGGAAAGAATCCAATAGCTTCCTCAGCTCTGCGGCTGCGGCTGCGGCTCCATGTCGCCGGGCGCCTGACCGCCCTTCGGACGGCCGGTGACCGGCACCGAGGAGGCCGCCTTCTCCGGCTTCTTCGAGCCGCCCTGATCGTCGCGCTGGATCTGTTCGCCCTTGAGCACGAGCTTCACCTCATCGCCCGACAGCGTCTCGAATTCGAGCAGCGCCTTGGCGAGCGCATGCAGCTTGTCGCGGCTCTTCTTGAGGATGTCGCGCGCCTTGCGCTCGCCGTCCTCGATGAGCTTGCGGATCTCCTCGTCGATGAGCTTCGCCGTCTCGTCGGAGATATTCTTGGTCTGGGTGACGGAATGGCCGAGGAAGACTTCCTGCTCGTTGCCATTGTAGCGCACGCGCCCGAGCCTGTCGGACATGCCCCATTCCATGATCATCGAGCGCGCCAGCGCCGTCGCCATCTGAATGTCGCCGGTGGCGCCGTTGGTGACGTTCTTTTCGCCGCCCAGGATGAGCTCGGCCTCGCGGCCGCCGAACAGCACCGCGAGCCGCGCCTCGCACCATTCGCGGGTGCGCGAATAGCGGTCGCCCTCGGGCAGGTTCATGGTGACGCCCAGCGCCCGGCCGCGCGGGATGATGGTGACCTTGTGCAAGGGATCATAGGGCACCATCAGGCCGACGATCGCATGGCCCGCCTCGTGATAGGCGGTGTTGCGGCGCTCCTCCTCGCTCATCACCAGCGAGCGGCGCTCGGCGCCCATCATCACCTTGTCCTTGGCGTCCTCGAATTCATGCTGGGTGACGAGGCGCTTGTTGCGCCGGGCCGCGAGCAGCGCCGCCTCGTTGACGAGATTGGCGAGATCGGCGCCCGAGAAGCCGGGCGTGCCGCGCGCGATGACCTTGGGGTCGATATCGGGGGCCAGCGGCACGTTGCGCATATGGACGCGCAGGATCTGCTCGCGCCCGACGATATCGGGATTGGGCACGGTGATCTGGCGGTCGAAGCGGCCCGGACGTAAGAGCGCCGGATCGAGCACGTCGGGCCGGTTGGTGGCCGCGATCAGGATCACGCCCTCATTGGCCTCGAAGCCGTCCATCTCGACGAGGAGCTGGTTGAGCGTCTGCTCGCGCTCGTCATTGCCGCCGCCGAGGCCGGCGCCGCGATGGCGGCCGACCGCGTCGATCTCGTCGATGAAGATGATGCAGGGTGCGTTCTTCTTCGCCTGCTCGAACATGTCGCGCACCCGCGAGGCGCCGACGCCGACGAACATTTCCACGAAGTCGGAGCCCGAGATGGTGAAGAACGGCACGTTGGCTTCGCCCGCGATGGCGCGCGCCAGGAGCGTCTTGCCGGTGCCGGGGGGGCCGACGAGGAGTGCGCCCTTCGGGATCTTGCCGCCGAGACGCTGGAACTTGTGCGGGTCCTTCAGGAATTCGACGATCTCCTGCAGGTCCTCCTTGGCCTCGTCGACGCCCGCGACGTCCTCGAAGGTCACGCGTCCGTGGCGCTCGGTCAGAAGCTTCGCCTTGGACTTGCCGAAGCCCATGGCCTTGCCGCCGCCCGACTGCATCTGGCGGATGAAGAACACCCACACGCCGATAAGCAGCAAGGTCGGCAGCCAGTAGAACAGCGCATTGGACAGGAAGCTATCGTTCTGCGCCGGCTTGGCGTTGAAGGTGATGTTCTTGTCCTTCAAAGTCTTGATAAGGTCGTTGTCTTGCGGCGCATAGGTGGCGAAGGTCTCGCCGCTCGTCAGCTTGCCGGTGATATAGCTGCTGTTCATGCCGGCATCGGTGATGGTGACGCTCTGCACTTCGCCCGCATTCACCTTGTTGAGGAATTGCGAATAATCGAGATCGTCGGTCTTCGAGCGCGACGCCTGGCCCTGGAACAGGCTGAACAGAGCGAACAGCAGGATCGCGATGACGATCCAGACGGCGAAGTTGCGGAAATTATTCACGTCATTCCTCTCTGCAAGGCGCGCTCAGGCCCATCCGGGCTCAATTCTGCCGCCCAAAAGTTAATGCTAACATAGGGATGCCTGTCCGGATTGCCAAGCGTAGCGGCAATCCGGGTGCAAGTTAAAGGCCAATTTTCCGAAAATCGGCGCGGGCCTGCAAGCCGGGCGGCGCCGCCTTTCCGACAATTCCAAGCGAGGGGACTGCGGCAATTTCGCCCTGGGCCAGGATGGCGGGCAGGCTCTCTTGCACGAAGGCCGGGACATCGCTCCGGCGGGCGAGGTTCAGCGCCTTGACCGGCACGATGGCGCAGGGACGGTCGGCGCCGGCGAGCGTGACCGTGAACCGGTTGTCCCACAGCACGCTCCGGCCCGGGGTGATGACGACCGGCGCCAGGCTGATGCGCCCCGGCTCGCGCCCGATCAGGAGATGGCGCTTGCGCCGGGCGATGCGGCAGCCGGAGAGCGTCCGGGCCTGGCTGTCGCCGCGCCTGAGCCAGTGCTGCAAGGCTTCGACCGCCGCGAGCCTGGGCGACGAGCTCCCGCCGCCGAGGCGTTCGAGCAGGCGTTCCAGGACCTGGATGGCGATCTCCTCGTCGAGCCGGCCGAAGGCTCCGATGTCGATCATGGCGAAGCCCTCGGGCCGAACGTCGACATGGCGGGCCATGAAGTCTCCCGCCATCCCCTCGAGGGCGACGAGCGCCCGCTCGAGCCGCCTCGCCGACCGGGCGATGGCCCGGGATGTCAGGCCGAGTTCGTTCAGCGCCATCGCGGCCTTGCGCAGGCGTACCCGCTCGAACTGGTCGTCATCATTGCTCGGATCGTCGATCCAGGGATGATCGGCGGCACGCAGCGTCGCCCTGAGCTCGGCCCGGCTCACCGTCAGCAGCGGCCGTTCCAGGAGCACGTCGCCGGTTTCGTCGGCGCGCATGCCGGAAAGACCCTTGATGCCGCTGCCGCGGGCGAGCCGCATGAGGACGGTCTCGGCCTGGTCTTCCAGAGTATGGGCGGTGACCAGCAGGCTCGCGCCATGGGCCCGGCACCAATCGTTGAGCAGGCCGTAGCGCATCGCGCGCGCCTTGGCCTGGAGTCCGCTTGCCGGTTTCCGGCCGGTCCAGGTGAGGATATGGGCGGCGAGGCCGAGCGCTCCGGCCCAACGCGCGACGGTCGCGCATTCCGCCCTGGCTTCCGGCCGGAGCCCATGGTCAACCGTCAGTACACTGATTTTCGGCGGGTCGTTTGCGGCCAGGGCCCAGCGCCGCACGAGCCACATGAGCGCCGTCGAATCGCTGCCGCCCGAGACGGCGAGCGCCACATGGGCGTGAAAGCTCAAGGGAGCGAAAAGCTCTTGCGCGGCAGCGGGACTGATCGGGCGGGCTGCCTCAGCAGCCGGCACGCTTGATCTCCGACTGGGCGCGCTTGCGCGCTTCCGCCGCTTTCGGGAATTGCGAGCCGACCTGCATATAGGCCGCGCAGGCCTGCTCCTTCTGGCCGAGGCGGTTGAGCGACAGGCCGAGCTTCAGGAGGCTGTCCGCCGCCTTGCGGCTCTTCGGGAAGTCGCGGTAGCCCGACAGGAAGGCTTGCGCCGCCTGCTTGTAGTCACCTTGCACGTAATAGGTCTCGCCCAGCCAATATTGCGCATTGCCGGCCAGGCTGTGGTCGCGGTGCTGGTCGAGGAAGCCGCGGAAGCCGACCTCGGCGTCGTTGAACTGGCGCCTGAGCAGGCTCTCATAGGAGCGCTCATAGATCACCTCGGGATCGCCTGAGGCGGCATTGCCGAGCGCCACCGTCTCGACCTTTTCGGGCACGAGGCTGTTGCTGTTGCCACCGTCACCGCCATTCGCGGGCGGGACGAGCACCTGGCCGCCACCGTCATTACCGTCATTGCCGAGCGGAACCAGGACCCGGCCTTCGACCTGGCCGTCATTGCCGCCCGCCGGCGGCACCAGGACCTGGCCTTGGAATTCACCGCTTTGGTCATAGCCGCCATTGCCCTGCTGATAAGCCGTTCCGGGCAGCGTCCCCAGGATCTTGGGGCCGGGCGCCCGCTGTACCGCGCCTTCCGGCAGGTCGTCCTCGCCGATGGTGCGCAGCGGCGCTTGCGTATACTGGGTGTCGCCCTCGATCTGCTCGATGCCCTGGCTTTCGACCAGCTCCGGAGCCGCGGCGACCTGCCGCTTCTTCTGTCCGCTTGGCTGCCCGAGATCACCGGACTTGCGCTGGCCTTGCAGGCGGCGGACCTCGAAGGTCAATTGCTCGACCTGGCCCATCAGCTGCTGCATCTGCTCTTCCATCCGGGTGAGGCGGTCGTCGAGCTCCGCCTTGGACTGGGCCAGGGAAAGGGACGGGTTGCCGACGGCGAAAGCCATCAGGAGGGCCGCCGAAGCCGTGAACTTCAATACTGTCTTCATCACGTAAACCGCTGCTGTGCCGAGCCGTCCCCAGCACCCCGTATCTGGAATGATCTTCAAAGGCGGTAAAAATGAGGCTTTTCAAGGGGAGGCGAATAAGAACCGGAACCTGTGGCCGCGATGCCACAGGTCCCCGACCGTCAAGCTAGCCGGAAACGGCGCCGCCGGTGATCACCGTGACGGCGCGCCGGTTCTGCGAGAAGCATTGCTCGGCGTCGCACACCGCCACCGGGCGCTCTTTGCCATAGGCGATCGAGGATATGCGGTTGCCCTGAACCCCTTGTGCGATCAGGAATTCCCGCGTGGCGGTGGCCCGGCGGGCCGAAAGCGAGATGTTGTATTCGCGGGTGCCACGCTCGTCGGCATGGCCTTCGACCTGGATGGTGACATTGGGATAGCGCCTGAGCCAGGCCGCCTGACGACGCAGCGTCTCCTGCGCCTCGGGCGTCAGGGTCGAGGTATCGACGATGAAATAGATGCGGTCGCCGACATTGATGGCGAAATCCTTCTCGGAGCCGGGAACTGCGGAGCCCGCGCCGTCGCCTTCAAGATCCGGCTGATTCTTCTTCGAGCACGCGGCCAAAGCCAGAAAGCAGCAACAAATCAAAGCGATCTTGAATTCCGCCAACCGACGCAACATGTCTTCCCACTCCTATGTCCCGCCCTGTGCACGCCGCCGGCCGAGCCGCGCCGCTCTCCCACCACAGGACCAAATTGCTACCGCACTGTGCTCAAACAGGGTTAATATTCCATTCCTGGCCAAGCCAGTGAACACGGAATGCTTGGCTTATGACCGTAACAGCGCGGCGATTCTGTGACCATCACCGCCCCTATCGCGGAATCGCCTAGGAAATAACAGAAAAAAAGCGAGCATGAAAACCATGCCCGCCCGAATTCAACACTGCTAGATCACGATGAGTTTGGATTAAATCAATCCAAACTCATAAACGTGATCGATTCCTGTATGTTAGCGCGGGATTCTTGCGAAAAACCGGTGCCCACTTCTTCGCATCCCGCGCTAGCGTGTGGCGCTTTGCCGCCCGAAGGTATCCGACCCTGGCGCCGCAGCGTCAACTCGTCTTGGCGCCCGAAGTGATGACCGTGACGGTGCGGCGGTTCTGCGTCCAGCACTGCTCGGCATCGCACATGGCGACCGGGCGCTCCTTGCCATAGGCGATGGTCGCGATACGGCTCGCTTCGATGCCCTGGGAGATCAGGAATTCGCGGCTCGCGGTGGCGCGCCGGGCCGACAGCGAGATGTTGTATTCGCGCGTGCCGCGCTCGTCGGCATGGCCTTCGACCTGGACCATCACGTCGGAATACTGCCGGAGCCACGCCGCCTGGCGGCGCAGCGTCTCCTTGCCTTCCGGCGTCAGCGTCGACTGGTCGACGAGATAGTAGACGGTATCGCCCACTTCCGTCTTGAACTGGTTTTCCGAGCCCGCGATGGCGGCTCGGCCGAGGCCGCCATTGGCCTCGAGATCGGGCGTGCTCTTCTTGGAACAGGCCGCAAGGGCCAGGACACAGAAACACAAGGCAATGGCCTTGAACCCCGCACTCATACGCAACATGACTTATCCCACTCCTTCTAAGTCGTTGGCGCCTGCGCGAGAGACAACCTCAAGAGCAAGCAGGACCCCCAAGCCCCGAAACCAGCTTCATCATCCGCGCCGGATGGATTTCATCCGTCGGCGGATCAGTTCAACAATGGCGACCACGCCGGATCCGACGCGAAACTCGGCGTCTTGACGAGCTGCTCGTTGTAGCCCGAAACATCGACCGAATAGAGCCTGGGCCCACCATTCTCCCCCGGCTCGTCGCGGAAAAACATGATCACGCGACTGTTCGGTGCCCATGTCGGACCTTCATTATGAAAACCTTCGGTTAATAATCTCTCACCATTGCCGTCCGGATTCATGACGCCGATGGCGAAGCGCCCGCCGCCCTGCTTGGTGAAGGCGATGTAGCGGCCGTCCGGCGACCACACCGGCGTCGCATAACGGCCGTTGCCGAAGGAGATGCGGCGCTGGTTCGAACCGTCGGCGTTCATCACGTAGATCTGCTGGGCGCCGTCGCGGTCGGATTCGAAGGCGATCTGGCTGCCGTCCGGCGAGAACGAGGGCGCGGTGTTGATCGCCGCCACATTGGTGAGCTGCTGCATCTGGCGCGAGCGCAGGTCGAGCAGGAAGATGTTGGAATTGCCCTCTTCCTGCAGGCTCATGATGACGCGCTGGCCGTCCGGCGAGAAACGCGGCGCGAAGCTCATATTGGGGAACTCGCCGACGATCTCGCGCTGCCCGGTCTCGATATTATAGAGATAGACGCGCGGCGTTCCCGAGCCGAAAGCCATATAGGTGATCTCGAGCGAATTGGGCGAGAAGCGCGGCGTCAGCACGATCTGCTTGCCGTCGCTGATCGAGCGCACGTTGAAGCCGTCCTGGTCCATGATCGACAGCTTCTTGATCCGCTTGTCCTTGGGCCCGGTCTCCGCGACGAAGACGATGCGCGTGTCGAAATAGCCGGGAACGCCGGTGATCTGCTGATAGATCTTGTCGGAGATCAGATGCGCGAGCCGGCGCCAGTTCTTGGGCGAGGTCGCGAATTCGAAGCCGGCGAGCTTCTGCTGCGAGCCCGTGTCCCACAGGATGAACTGCGCCTTGAGGCGTCCGCCCTCCATCATCGTCTGGCCGGTGACCAGGGCCTTGGCCTGGATCTGCCGCCAGTCGCCGAAGCGCGGCTCCTGGTCGAAATTGGTGATCTGCTCGATGAAGGAGTCGGGCGGCAGCGGGCGGAAATAGCCGGAGCGGCCGAGATTGTTGGCAATGACGCCGGCGATGTCGGCGCCGGCCTGGGCGCTGTCCGGCGATGCCCCGACAAAGGCGGTGATCGCGATCGGCAAGGGATCGATCTGGCCCTTGTTGATGTCGACGTCGAGGCCTTGCGCCCGCGCCGTGACCGCCATGGCCAGCCACAAGAGGGCCGTGACCGCGCCCGCGAAGTAACGTCCGTCAATCATGCGCATCGGAATCATGCCGCCTCGTCTAGCTCGGATACATCTGGTTCGGATTGAAGGTGAAGGTTATTTCCCGCCACATGTCGTATTTGTCCTGCGGCAGGAAATCATAGGCCTGGCAGCTCATCACCGCCGACACGGCCGATTGCGCGGTCACGCTGAACAAGGGATCCGCGCTGCTGTTCACGACGTCCGGCAGCCCGCTCACCGTGCCGTCGGGATTGAGCATGAAATGGACCTTGACGACCACCGCTGCCTCACGGGCGCCCGGCGGAATGTCCCAGCACTTTTCCAGATGCTGCCGCAAGGCGTCGCGCAAAGTCGCCGCGACGCTCTCGTCGATGCCCGAAAGATTATATTCGCCCTGCTTCGGCGTGCCGGTCTCGGTCTGCGGCTTGAGCGGCGCGGTGCGCTTCTCGTCCGTCTTGTTGAGGAAGGCTGCGATTTCGTCCGGGTTGAAGTCCTTCTTGGGCTTCAGCTTCTTCTCCGGCTTCTTTTCCGGCGGCTTGGGATCGGGCTTCTTCTCGGGCTTGGCTTCCGCCTTTTTCGGCTCTTCCTTCTTGGGCTCGGGCTCGTCGGTCTTTTTGATGAGCTCGGCCAGCTCTTCCGGCTTGGGCGCGGGCTTCGGCTCTTCCTTCTTGGGCTCTTCCTTCTTGGGTTCGGGCTTGGGCTCGGGCGGGGCCGAGGCTTCCTTGGCCGCGGTCTTCACTTCCGGCGCCACTTCCGGCGCCGGTTTGACCAGCTTCATGACCTCGACGGGCTTGGGGGCGGCCTTCTCCACCGGCTTCTCCGGCGTCTTCACCGTCGCCTGGCGCTTGCCCATGTCCTCGGTCGTGATGATCTCGATCGGGATCGATTCCTGGTCCTCGACCTTGAATTCATCCGGATTGGGCAGCACGACAAAGGCCGAGGCGAGGATCGCCGCGTGCAGGAAGAGCGATATCGTGAGGCTGCGCCGCATCCCTCAGTTCTGTGCCTTCTTCTGGGGCTTCTTGTCGGGCTCGGCCCCGGTGACGAGGCCGATCTTCTTGAAGCCCGCGGCGTTGAGCGAGCCCATGATCTTCATCACCGAGCCATAGTCCACATTGGTGTCGGCGCGCACGAAGATGCGCTCGTCATAGCCGTTCTTGGCGATCGCCTCGAGCTTGGCGATCAGCGTCTCGGGATCGATTTCGCTCTCCTGCAGGAAGATCTTGTGGTCCTTGTCGATCGACACGTTGATCGGCTCGCTGTCGCCCTGCAGCGGCTTGGCCCGGGTCTCGGGCAAGTCGACCGGGACGCCGACCGTCATCAAAGGTGCCGCCACCATGAACACGATGAGCAGCACCAGCATGACGTCGACCAAGGGCGTCACGTTGATCTCGCTCATGGCCGAGAACGAAGAGCGACGCCGGCTGCTGCGCCGCGTATAACCCCCACTCCCACCACCTGCCGAAGCACCCATGCTTACACCCGCTCGTCCAGCTGCCGCGAGATGATCGCGGAAAATTCGTCGGAGAAATTCTCCAGTCTGGCCCCGATCTTCGACGCGTCGGCCGCGAACTTATTGTAGAAGATTGTCGCCGGTATGGCAGCAAGGAGGCCGAGCGCCGTGGCGATCAGCGCTTCCGCGATGCCGGGCGCCACCACCGCCAGATTGGTGTTCTGCGAATTGGCGATGGCCTGGAACGAGGTCATGATGCCCCACACCGTGCCGAACAGGCCGATGAAGGGCGTGGCCGAGCCCACCGTCGCCAGGAACAAAAGCCTGGATTCGATATAGCCCATCTCCTTCTGGATCTGGACGTCCATCACCTTCTCGATGCGCTTCTGGACGCCCTGGAACCCGGCCCTCGAGGCGGCACCCTGGCTCCGCTTCCATTCGCGCATCGCGGCCATGAAGATCGCCGCGAGCCCGCTGTTGTTGCGCGCGCCGAGCGCCATATAGAGATCCTCCAGCGACTGGCCGGACCAGAAATTCTGCTCGAATTTCTCGGCCTGGGCCAAGGTGCGCCGGTAGACGACGAATTTCTCGAAGATGATCGCCCAGGACCATACCGAGGCCGCGGCGAGCCCCAGCATCACGAGCTGGACCACGAAGCCCGCATTCCAGATGAGATGCCAGAGCGAGAGCTGCCCCGCCGTCTGCGCCACGTTCTGTACCGTCTCAACTTCCATGCTTTGCTTTCTTTCCCACCGCCGGCATTTCGAATCCGCAGAAACCGCCCGATCCTCTGGTGAGGAGAGCGAGGTAAATACGGTTAAATCTGTCCAAACTGCGGCGCAGCCGGTGATTTCGCGCCGAATCCGCCGCAAGCCCCCGTCCCTCAGGTCCGGGGGTCCGGCCCGACAACAGCAAGGTATGGTTAATGTACGGTTACAGGCGCCAATATCCAGGCCGCCGTTGCGTCAAAAGGTCTTGATCGCCTCGGCCATGACCTTGGGAAAGCGCTTGGGCCTGCCGGCGGCGTCGACCAGCGCCACCGTCACCTCCGCCGCGAACAGGATCTCGGCCTTTCGCAGCACCGTCTGGTCGAGCTCCATGCGCGCCCCCGCCATGTCGCGGAACCGGGTCTCGACCTCGAGCAGGTCGTCGATCCGCGCCGGCTTCCGGAAGTCGCAGATCATGCGCCGAACCACGAAGCCCATGCGCCCTTCGGTCTCGTGCCAGTGCATCTCATGGTGATGGATGCCGAGCAGGCGCAGACAGTCGGAGCGGCCGCGCTCGCAGAATTTGAGATAGTTGGCGTGATAGACGGCGCCCGAGAAATCGGTGTCCTCGTAATAGACGCGCACCGGCAGCCGGTGCAGGCCGCGCTCGATGCGCCCGGCGAGTTCCGGCCACTCAGTCATCGCCGTTGCCGAGCGGCAGGACGCCTTGCGTGATCTCCGGGCGCTGCGGCACGGCGAGCCCCAGGTGCCGGAAGGCATGCGCGGTCAAAAGGCGCCCGCGCGGCGTGCGGTTGACGAAGCCCTGCTGGATGAGAAAGGGCTCGATCACCTCCTCGATCGCATCGCGCGCTTCCGAGAGCGAGGCGGCGATGGTCTCGACGCCGACCGGCCCGCCGCCGAAATTGACCGCGATGCAGGTGAGATAGCGATGGTCGAGCGCGTCGAGCCCGCGGGTGTCGACCTCGAGATTGCGCAGCGCCGTGTCGGCGACCTTGGCGTCGATGCTGGCCGCGCCGGCGACGGTGGCGAAATCGCGCACCCGGCGCAGCAGCCGGCCGGCGATGCGCGGCGTCCCGCGCGAGCGCCGCGCGATCTCGCGCGCCCCCTCTTCCGCCATCGCCACCTGCAGCACGCGCGCCCCGCGCCGGATGATGTCGAGCAGCTCCTCGTCGGTGTAGAAGTCGAGGCGCACCGGGATGCCGAAGCGGTCCCTGAGCGGCGTCGTCAGGAGCCCGGTGCGGGTCGTGGCGCCGATCAGCGTGAAGCGGGCGAGATCGATGCGCACCGAGCGCGCCGCCGGCCCCTCGCCGATGATGAGGTCGAGTTGGAAATCCTCCATCGCCGGATAGAGGATCTCCTCGACCGCCGGATTGAGCCGGTGGATCTCGTCGATGAAGAGCACGTCGCGCTCTTCGAGATTGGTGAGAAGGGCGGCGAGGTCGCCGGCCTTGGCGATGACGGGCCCCGAGGTCGCGCGGAAATTGACGCCGAGCTCGCGCGCGACGATCTGGGCGAGTGTCGTCTTGCCGAGGCCGGGGGGCCCGGCGAACAGCACATGGTCGAGCGCCTCGTTGCGGCCCTTCGCCGCCGCGATGAACACATGCAGGTTCTGCTTGGCCTTCGACTGCCCGACGAATTCCTTGAGCAGCTGCGGCCTCAGATGCGTGTCGAGCTGGTCCTCGGGACGCTGGTCGCGGTCGATGAGACGGTCGGTGGCCGCAGTCATGGTGCTGATCTCTGCCAATAAGTGCGCACCAGCCACCAGGTCGTGAGCGCCGGCACGATATGGATGATGCCGCTGAAGACCAGGCCTCCGCCAGACGTGCCAAAAAGACTGAGCGCGAACAGCAAGGTCAGGATCAGCGCCGTCACGATCGGAATCCATATCGGGAGTCTGCCGCAGATCCAACCGGTAAGCGCGAAAACCAGGCCGCAAATGAGCGCTTGCACGCCGCCTGACGTATAACCCTGGAACAGCACGGCGACTTTGCTCTGGTCGCGCATGAGGATCATGATCGCTTCCGGCACCAGTCCCACCGCGCTTACGAGAACAACGAGGATCGTGCCCAGCAGTGGACCGATGAGGACCGTCAACAGGACGGTCA
Organism: Parvibaculaceae bacterium; assembly: GCA_050251035.1. GTDB lineage: Bacteria > Pseudomonadota > Alphaproteobacteria > Rhizobiales > Aestuariivirgaceae > Taklimakanibacter. The sequence goes on along the minus strand of JBFWNN010000004.1, from coordinate 67,582 downwards.
TGATCAGCTTCGCCCACAGCGGACGGCCGGCGGGGCCTGATGCGACAACTCCACTCATGCCAGCGCCAGCTCCTTGAGCGCGAGGCGGATCAGTTGCTCGGTCTGGGCCTCCTCGCCCGCTTTGCGCAGCGCGGCGCTCACCGCGGCGCCCGCCTGCGTCTGGCCATAACCCAGATTGACCAGGGCCGAGACCGCGTCCGACGCCGCCGTCGGCTTGGGCGCGGCCAAGTCGGCCTGCAGTTTCGCCAGCGCCGGATCGGCCGGCGCGAAGGCCGGCGCCTTGTCCTTCAGCTCACTGACGATCCGCTGCGCGACCTTGGGTCCGACCCCGGGTGCCCGCGCCACCATCGCCTTGTCCTGGAGGGCTATGGCATTGGTGAGATCGGCCGTGGACAATGTCGAGAGCACGGCGAGCGCCACCTTGGTGCCGACGCCCTGCACCGTCTGCAGCAGCCTGAACCATTCGCGCTCGCTCTGCGTCGCGAAGCCGACCAGCCGGATCATGTCCTGGCTGACCAGCATTTCGGTCAGCACTTCGGCGAATTCGCCGGCCGCCGGCAGATGCGACAACGTCTTGGTGGAGCATGAGCAATGATAGCCGACGCCATTGACGTCGATGACGACCCAGTCCGGTCCGTAAGCGTCGATGCGGCCTTTGAGCTTGCTGATCATGGGGCGAATCCCTCAGATCCATTGCCTAGAAGCGCCGAAGGAACAAGTCAAGAACGCGCCAGTCTCTTGGCCAGGGTCTGCGCCCCCCGGTGATGGGCGTGGCAGATGGCGATGGCGAGCGCATCGGCGGCGTCGGCCGACTTGGGCTGCGCCCGGGGCAGCAGCACCTTCACCATGTGGTGGATCTGGTCCTTCTCGGCATGGCCCGAGCCCACCACCGTCTTCTTCACCTGGTTGGGCGCATATTCGGCGACCGCGATGCCGGCTTCCGCCGGCACCAGGAGGGCGATGCCGCGCGCCTGGCCGAGCTTCAGGGTGGCGCGCGCATCGGTATTGACGAAGGTCTCCTCCACCGCCGCCTCGTCCGGCTGCCATTCGGCGACGACCTGGGCGAGCGCGACGCGCAACTGCACCAGCCGCTCGGCCAAGGACAGCGCCTGGTCGCTCAGGATGACGCCGTCGGCGACATGCGAGAGGCGCGTGCCCTGGCAGGCGATCAGGCCCCAGCCGGTGCGCCTGAGGCCGGGATCGATGCCGATGATTCGCACAGTGGACAGGACCATGGCGCGAGGCATAGCATCCTTTCCCGCCTGTCACATCTTCGCGGGAGGGTTCCATGCGCAGATATCTCCAGTCCTTCGCCATCACCATCGCGGCGCTCCTCATCGCCGTCCTGCCGCTCAGGGCGGAAGAGTTGTGGAAGACGCTGCCGGCGCCTTTGCCCCTGCCGCCGCCCACCGAGAGCGGCGAGGCGCCGGTCAACGGCATCAATATCTATTATGCCGTCTGGGGCGACGGCTCGCCGCTCATCCTGCTCCATGGCGGCCTCGGCAACACCGAATATTTCGGCGGCCAGGTGCCGGAGCTCGCCAAGCAGTACAAGGTCATCGCCATGGACAGCCGCGGCCATGGCCGCTCCTCGCGCGACGCGCAGGTCTACAGCTACGGCCTGATGGCGAAGGATGTCATCGGCCTCATGGACTATCTCAAGATCGACAAGGCCTCGATCGTCGGCTGGAGCGACGGCGGCATCATCGGCCTCGACATCGCCATGAACCATCCCGACCGCCTGGACCGGCTCTTCGCCTTCGGCGCCAACACCAATGTCGCGGGGCTCAAGCCCAATGTCGACAAGGATCCGACCTTCGCCAAATATATCGAGAATGCCGGCAAGGACTATGAACGACTGTCGAAGACGCCCAAGGAGTTCGACGCCTTCGTCACTCAGATCGGCCAGATGTGGGCGACGCAGCCCGACTACAAGCCGGAGCAACTCGCCAAGATCACAGCGCCGGTGGCGATCGCCGATGGCGAGCATGACGAGGCGATCCGTCAGGAGCACAACGAGGAAATGGCGAAGGCCATTCCGGGCGCCAAGCTCGTCATCCTGCCGGGCTTGAGCCACTTCGCCATGCTGCAGGATCCGCAGGCTTTCAACCAGGCAGTGCTGGAGTTCTTGAAGTAGCTCGCCTGGCCATCCGTGAAGCTGTGCCTCAATATGCGAAAGTGATCCGCCTCACGCGGCGGTGAGCTTCTTCATCACGTCGTCGGAGACTTCGAAATTGGTGAAGACGTTCTGCACGTCGTCGTCCTCATCGAGAGAGTCGATGAGCTTCATCAGCGACTGCGCCGTCTCCTCATCGACCGGCGTCACCGTCTGCGGCTTCCACACCACCTTGACCGTCTCGGCGTCGCCGAGCTTGGCCGCAAGGCCCGATGTCACCTCGCCGATATTCTCGAAGGCGCACAGGATGACATGGCCGTTCTCGTCCGACTGCACGTCGTCGGCGCCGGCCTCGATCGCGGCCTCCATGATCTGGTCGGCCGTGCCCGCCGCGACCTTGTAGGTGATCTCGCCCGCCCGGTTGAACATGAAGGCGACCGAGCCCGTCTCGCCGAGATTGCCGCCATATTTCGCGAACAGCGAACGCACATTGCTGGCCGAGCGGTTGCGGTTGTCGGTCAGGGCCTCGACGATGATGGCGACGCCGCCCGGTCCATAGCCTTCGTAGCGGATCGCTTCATAGGTGTCGGCATCGCCGCCCATCGCCTTCTTGATGGCGCGCTCGATATTGTCCTTGGGCATGTTCTCGGCGCGGGCGTTCTGCACCGCGAGCCTGAGGCGCGGATTCTTCTCGGGGTCGGGCAGGCCGGTTTTGGCCGCCACCGTCACCTCGCGCGCGAGCTTGGAAAAGAGCCGTGACCGGATGGCGTCCTGCTTGCCCTTCCGGTGCATGATGTTCTTGAATTGGGAATGACCTGCCATGGATCCTCGAAGCTGCGATCTCGGGGCCTTATAGACCCCGCCCGATAAGATTAACAAGTCCATGGCCGGTTACCAAAAGAACCGCCCGACAAGCCCTGTTTTAGGGCTTAACCCCGCATTAACGCAGACGCTTCCGGCTTAACCCGTCCTTAAGGCGGATCGCCGAATTTGAATCGAAAGTGAGTAACAGGAGCGTTCCATGACGGTGAAGCCAGGTTCGATCGACTCGATTGCTTTTGCGGCGGAAGGCATGGCGGGAACCGCCGGCGCCGCGGCCCTCAAGAAAGTGCGTTCCCTCGCCAAGGCCGCCCCCAGCGGGCGAGCCTTCGCCGCCATCGCGACGCTGAGTGACCTGTCCCAGTCGGCCGAGAGCCATCTGCGCGCCGGCACGGATGCCCTCGGTCGCGGCAGCGTCGCCGGCGCCAAGGACGAATGGACCCGCGCCGTCACGGTCATGGACCGGCTGACGGACGAAGCGCGCGGCAGGGAGCCGGCGCTCACCGCCGACACGCCGGGCTTCCTGCGCCGGCGCTGACCGGGAATCTCCCTCATCCTGAGGTGCGACGCCAAGGCGTTGTTTCGCCGGATCACCAGAAATCGATCTGCGCCTGCGACAGGCGTCCGCCGATCCTGACCGGCGCGACCTTGACGGCGAGACCGGTCTGATCGTCGGTCTCGACCGCCACGCCCGACACCGTCGCCTCGCCCTCCGCCGGGCGCATGCGCTCGACCGGCAATTTGCGGGTGAAGCGCGTCAGAGGCTCGTCCTTGTCCATGCCGATGACCGAATCATAGTCGCCGCACATGCCGGCATCGCTCATATAGGCAGTGCCGCCCTTCAGGATCTGATGGTCGGCGGTCGGCACATGCGTGTGGGTGCCGACGACCAGGCTCGCGCGCCCGTCGACATAGTGGCCGAAGGCCATCTTCTCCGACGTCGCCTCGGCGTGGAAATCGATGATCGCCGCATCGCAATCCCGGCCCAGCCGGCACAGATCGAGCTCGCGATCGACGGCGCGGAACGGATCGTCGAGCTGCGGCTCGATCATCACCCGGCCCATGATGTTCATCACCAGCACGCGCCCTTGGGCCTTCGTCGTGAAGACGCCGACGCCTTTGCCGGGCACGCCCGGCGGATAATTCAGTGGGCGGAGCATATTGGGCACGCGCTCGATGAAGACCAGCGCCTCGCGCTGGTCGAAGGAGTGGTTGCCGAGCGTCACCACGTCGGCGCCGGCATCGACGAGGCCTTGATAGATGTCCTCGGTGATGCCGAAGCCGTGCGCCGCGTTCTCGCCGTTGATGACGACGAGATCGAGCGCATGGCGCTCGCGCAGCGGCGGCAGAACGCGCGCCACCGCCTCACGGCCGGTGCGGCCGACGACATCGCCGAGAAACAGGAGGCGCATCTAGTGTTCCAAATCCGCAGCGCGCATCGGCTCAGCGTTTCGGCTCGATGACGCCGCGCTCGGTCAGGATCCAGTCGAGCGGCTCGTCATAGGAGGAGATCGGAACCTCCGGCATCTCCTGCTCGGCATAGGCGACGCCGATCGCCACGACCGGCTTCAGCTTGCGCAATTCGGCGAGGGTGCGGTCGTAGAAGCCGCCGCCATAGCCGAGGCGATAGCCGCGCCGGTCGAAAGCGAGCATCGGCACCAGCAGCACGTCGGGCTGGAGTTCGGCCGCGGTCTCGAGCGGAACATGGATGTCCCAGATGCCGCGCCCGGTGGGCTCGCCCGGCGCCCAGGCGCGGAAGGTCAGCGGCTCACCCTTGGCCATCACCACCGGCAGCGCCGTCTGCCAGCCTTCGCTGACGAGGCGGGCCAGGAGCGGCAGCACGTTGATTTCCGCCTGATAGGGATAGAAGCCGGAGACGGACGCGCAGCCGTCCTTGCGGACGACCGGCAATTCATGCTGCGCCAGCATGAGGCCGGCGCGTTCGCCGAGGCTCTTGTGGGCCTGCAAGCGCGCGGCATTGGCCGCCGTTCGTGCCCGGCGTTTTTGGTCGAGAAGGTCGCCGGAACGTTTTGCAGCTTGCATGTCAGCCCTCGCTTGAAGAATAGAAAAAGAATGTGGCGGGCCGCCATGGCCGTGGGAGAGTGACGATCCCGGGTACCTACAAGTGTAGGTGGGCGCCATGTGGGCAAGGCCACGGCCAAGCCTAGGGACAGCTCCCGCGAGAATCGTATAGGCCCCAGGGAAAAGATCTCCTCACGCACCGGGCAGCTCGCCGACCCCTATGTAGGCGCAAGCGTCGGTGAAATCCAGAACCTAGTGTCCCCGCATCACATGCTTGTCACCGCAAGGCGCGGGCGGCCAGGATGATGTCGCGGTTGTCACGGGCGATGCGGCCGTCGGGCAGATGGACGCCGTCCTCGAAGCCGAGACGCGCATCGATCCCGAGCGCCAGCGACTTGCGATAGAGCGGCCACACGCTCGCATCGGAACCGTGCAGCAGGACGGGCAGCGCGATGCGATTGTCGGCAAGGACGCGCAGGATGTCGTCGGCGAGCGTCTCGGCCTTCGCCACGTCATTCTCGAAATCGATTTCGACCAGGACGCGCAGGCAATCCTCCACCGTGGCGAGCGTCGCGAATCGCCGCGCATCGGCGACCGTCGTCAGCCCCGCTTCGACGCCGATGCCTTTCGCGAGCATGAGCGCGATGATCTCGGGCGCATCCGCTTCGGCGAGATTGACCGACACATAATCGGGCAGGACGCACCAGGCCGTCATCTGGTCGAAGCCGCGGGCCGGATCGGTCCTGATGCCTTCGCGGGTGGTGAGGCCGATGGGAATGCCCGGCACTTGCCCCCGGATCGCGGCGAGGGCGCGCGCGGTGTCTTCCGGTGCCAGCGTCTCCAACCCGTCGGCGCCGCGCGGATGCACATGCAGTTCAGCGACGCCGGCAGCGACGACCGCGGCCGCGTCCTGCGCCAGCTCTTCGGGGCTCAGCGGGATTTTCGGATGATCCCGGCGCGAGCGGGCGCCATTGAGACAGGCTTGCAGCATGAGACATTCTCCGCACGACACCGGTTTAACTGGTCCCTAGCCTAGCAAGAAGGAACCGGTTATACAAGTACCCATGTCGACGACCGATCCCTTGGCCAGGCTCCGCCCTTCGGAATGGGACTTCCGCTTCCGTTCAGGGCGCCTGTGCCTGGATTTCATCGCCACCGTCGGCGACCGCGAGCACATGCCCTTCGACCGCTGGCGCGTGACCCGGGATCTCGGCCGCTGGTGCGCCGAAGCGGGGCTCGTTCCTGAGGCCGAGGCCGTCGGCGATGATCAGATCGCCGCGGCGCGGCGGTTGCGCGAGGCGCTGTTCCGCCTGGTCACGGCGGCTCGTGCCGGGACCCGGCCCGACGCGGGCGATCTGGCGCTTCTCAATGCGGCGGCCCGCACGCCCGCCCTCGCCCCACAATTGACGGCGATCGGCCAGCCGCAGGCCTGGATGTCGGAGGCGCCCTATGAGGCCGTGCTGGCCACGATCGCGCGCGACGCCATCGATCTTCTCTCAGGCCCGGCGCTCGCGCGGGTGCGCAAATGCGCCGATGGACATTGCTCGATCCTGTTCCTCGACACCTCGCGCCCGGGCAAAAGGCGCTGGTGCTCGATGAATGGCTGCGGCAACAAGGTGAAGAAGGCCGCCTATCGCAGACGGCAGAGAGGCTAGCCGTACTGAGTCAGAGCATCGGCCCGAAAAGTGCGTGCGGTTTTCGGATTAACCCGATGCGCAAACAGAAAGATGGAGCGCCGGGCCAACTCGAACAGAGCGTCCGATCTAGCCGATCTTGCCGGCGAGCCCCACGAGCCGTTCCGCCGCGGTCTCCAGGCGTTCGGTGAATTTCGCTTCCATCTCGCGCGCCTGCTGGGCCGTGGCGTTGCGCGCTTCCCGGGCGCCGCGCAGCTGGTCTTCCAGCTCCTCGATGCGCCGCACCGATTCCGCCAGACGGTCGGCCACCATCAGTCCCGCCATCACCAGGAGCCTGATGTCGCCGACGGTCCCGACATTGCTCTTGATGCGGGTGACTTCGGTGTCGAGGAGCTTCGCCAGCTCGCGCAGATGGTCTTCCTGGCCATCCGGACATTGCATCGTATAGGGACGGTCATTGACCTGGACGATCACTTGCGCCATCGGGCTTTACGATCCTCCGCTGTTGCTGTGGAGGACGGCCCTTATGCGCGACATCGCCGCATCGATCTTGCCGACGGCCTTCTGGTTGGTGGAGACGAGGTCGTTGGCCTTGGCGCGCACGCCGTCGAGCTCCTGGGCGAGGCGCGAGCGATCGAGCCGCAGGGACTCGGCCGCGGTCTCCAGCGACTGGTCCTGCGCCTTGCGCTCGTTTTGCCGCGTCAGCGCGGCTTCGAATTGCCTGAGCGCGGCATCGAAGCGGGTGAATGCCTCGTCGAGCTTGCGCGTATCCGCCATTTTATCCCAACTGCTGGCCGGCCTCTGCGAATCCCTTCCGGCGCTGCCCATAAGTTAGGCGAAAGGCGCCCATCCGCGCAACCGCTTCAGTATCCTTCCGGGAGGTTGACTCAAGGGGCTCGGATGCTATCTGTGGCCCCGCATTCACCGAAAGCGAGCAGCCCATGACCTCCGAAACGGCCGCGTCAGCCGCGATGTCCTTAAATGCCACCCTCAATGCGGATGAAGAGCGCCTGAAGCTCAGGACCTGTGCCAATGCCATCCGCGCGCTGAGCATGGACGCCGTCCAGAAGGCCAATTCCGGCCATCCGGGCCTGCCTATGGGCGCCGCCGACGTCGCCACGGTGCTGTTCTCGCGCTTCCTCAAATTCGACGCCGCCGACCCGCACTGGCCCGACCGCGACCGCTTCGTGCTGTCCGCCGGCCACGGCTCGATGCTGCTCTATTCGCTGTTCTATCTCCTCGGCTACAAGGACATGACGATCGGCGAGATCAAGAACTTCCGCCAGCTCGGCTCCAGGACCGCCGGCCATCCGGAATATGGCCACGCCGATGGGATAGAGACGACCACCGGTCCCTTGGGCCAGGGCCTTGCCAATGCGGTCGGCATGGCGATCGCCGAGCGCCATCTCAATGCCCGCTTCGGCGACGACCTCGTCGACCACAAGACCTATGTGCTGGCGGGCGACGGCTGCCACATGGAAGGCATCTCGCAGGAAGCGATCACGCTCGCCGGCCATCTCAGGCTCAAGAACCTGATCGTGCTCTTCGACGACAATGGCGTGTCGATCGACGGCAAGGTCTCGATGGCGGATTCGACCGACCAGCTCGCCCGCTATGCCGCGTCGGACTGGAACGTGACCCGCATCGACGGCCATGACGCGGCGGCCATCGCTTCGGCGCTCGCGGCCGCGCAGACGAGCGACCGTCCGTCGCTCATCGCCTGCAAGACGATTATCGGCTATGGCGCGCCCAACAAGCAGGGCACCGCCGCGACCCACGGCGCGCCTCTGGGCGCCGATGAGGTGGCGGCCGCCCGCACGACGCTGGGCTGGGACCATCCGCCCTTCGAGGTGCCGGCCGACATCCTCGATTTCTGGCGCGCCGCCGGAAGCCGCGGGCGGGCCGAGCGCGACGCCTGGGAGAAGCGGCTGGCCCGCAGCGCCGCCAAGTCCGAATTCAAGCGCGCCATGTCGGGCGCCCTTCCCGCCGATTTCGACGCGACCATCGCCGCCTACAAGAAGGAGCTGGCGAAATCGCCGCCGGCGCTCGCCACGCGCAACGCCTCGCAGAACGCGCTCGACGTGATCAACCCGGCGGTGCCCGAGACGATCGGCGGCTCGGCCGATCTCACCGGCTCGAACAACACCAAGTCGAAGGACCTCAAGGCCCTCAATGCCGCGGACTATGGCGGCCGCTATGTCTATTACGGCATTCGCGAGCATGCCATGGCGGCGGCGATGAACGGCATGGCGCTGCATGGCGGCGTCATCCCCTATGGCGGCACCTTCCTCGTCTTCACCGATTATTGCCGGCCCTCCATCCGCCTGTCGGCGCTGATGGGCGTCCGCGTCGCCTATGTGATGACGCATGACTCGATCGGCCTCGGCGAGGACGGACCGACGCATCAGCCGGTCGAGCATCTGACCGCTTTGCGCGCCATTCCCAATCTCCAGGTCTTCCGCCCCTGCGATGCGGTGGAGACGGCGGAATGCTGGCAGCTGGCGCTCGAGTCCGAGAAGACGCCGAGCATCCTCGCCTTGACGCGCCAGAAGCTGAGGCCGGCGCGCATTCCCTATTCGGCCAAGAACCTGTGCGCCCAGGGCGCCTATGAGATCGCCGCCGCTCCCAAGAAGTCGAAGGCCGTGATCTTCGCATCGGGCTCCGAGGTCGAGATCGCGCTCGACGCCAAGGCCTTGCTCGACCAGGCCGGCATCCCGGCGCGCGTCGTGTCTGTGCCCTCGATGGAGCTCTTCGAGAAGCAGGGCAAGGCTTACAGGGAGAAGGTGCTGGGCACCGAGAAAATCCGCATCGCCATCGAGGCGGCGGTGCGCGGCTATTGGGACCGCTTCATCGGCCAGGACGGCATCTTCATCGGCATGACGGGCTTCGGCGCCTCGGGTCCGATCGAGAAGCTCTATCCGCATTTCGGCATCACCGCCAAGCACGTGCTGCAGGCGGTCAAGAAGAAGACGCGTTGATCACCCCCTCTCCCCGCTTCAGCGGGAGAGGGAGGGGCCCATTGCGCAGCAATGGGAGGGTGAGGGGCTTGGTTCGATGGAACGCAGGAGTTCGATTTTAAGGTGAAGAGTATTCCGGGAGCCTCACGCTGATGCCCGAATTCAAGACCCTCGACCAGCTCGACGCTTCGGGCAAGCGCGTCGTCGTCCGCGTCGACCTCAATGTGCCGATCGAGAACGGCGAGGTGCGTGATGCGACGCGCATCGAGCGCGTCGTGCCGACGATCCGGGAGCTTCTCGACGAGGGCGCCGCCGTCATATTGCTCGCGCATTTCGACCGCCCCAAGGGCAAGGTCGTGCCGGAGATGTCGCTGAAGCCCGTGGCCCCGGCGCTCGCCGAGGCGCTGGGCCGGCCGGTCACCTTCGTCTTCACCGACTGGCATGACGGCAAGGCCGTCGCGGCGGCCAAGGCGGCGAAACCCGGCGACTGCCTCCTCATCGAGAACACCCGCTATCACGCGGGCGAGGAGAAGAACGACGACGCCCTGTGCAAGCTCTTCGCCAGCCTCGGCGATGTCTATGTCAATGACGCCTTCTCGGCCGCGCACCGGGCCCATTCCTCGACCGAGGGCGTTGCCCGCCTGGTCCCGGCCTTTGCCGGGCGCGCCATGGAGGCCGAGCTCGCGGCGCTCGCGGCCGCGCTCGAGAAGCCGAAGCGGCCGCTCGTCGCCGTCGTCGGCGGCGCCAAGGTCTCGACCAAGCTCGAGCTGCTCGGCAACCTGTCTGGCCTCGCCGATGTGATCGTGATCGGCGGCGGCATGGCCAACACCTTCCTCGCCGCCTTGGGTTACCCGGTCGGCAAGTCGCTGTGCGAGCACGACCTGGCCCAGACGGCGAAGGACATCATCGTCACGGCAAAGGCGAAATCCTGCGAGATCCTTCTTCCCGTGGACGGCGTGGTCACCAAGGAGTTCAAGGCGGGCAGTCCCCACCGCGTGGTGGACGTCGCCGATGTCGGGGCCGACGACATGATCCTCGATGCCGGGCCCAAGAGTGTCGCCGCCATCACGGCCGCCTTCGACAAGGCGGGCACCGTGGTGTGGAACGGTCCGCTCGGCGCCTTCGAGATCGAGCCCTTCGATGCCGCGACCAACGCGGCGGCGCGCCATGCGGCGGCCTTGACCAGGGCCGGCAGGCTCGTCTCGATCGCCGGCGGCGGCGACACCGTCGCCGCCCTCAATCAGGCGGGCGTGGCCGACGATTTCACCTATATTTCAACGGCGGGCGGCGCCTTCCTCGAATGGCTGGAAGGCAAGCCGCTGCCAGGCGTGAAAGCTTTGAGAGGAGTACAAAGATGACCGACAAACTCGCGAAAGTCGCCGCAGCGATGGTGACGCCCGGCAAGGGCATCCTGGCCGCCGATGAGAGCACCGGCTCGATCAAGAAGCGGTTCGATTCGATCAATCTTCCGTCTACGGAGGAAAATCGCCGCGATTACCGCGAGATGCTGTTCTCCGCCAAGGAGGGCATGGCGAAACACATTTCGGGCGTGATCCTGTTCGACGAGACCATCCGCCAGAAGGGCAAGAACGGCACGCCGCTGGTCGATCTCATCAAGTCGTCGGGCGCCATCCCGGGCATCAAGCTCGATGCCGGCGCCAAGCCCCTGGCGCTGTCGCCCAAGGAGACGGTGACCGAAGGCCTCGACGGCCTGCGCGAGCGCATCAAGGATTATGTGGGCCTCGGCGCCCAGTTCGCCAAATGGCGCGCCGTCATCGACATCGGCCAGGGCCTGCCGACCCACAACTCGATCCATGCCAACGCCCATGCGCTCGCCCGCTATGCGGCGCTCTGCCAGGACGGCGGCCTCGTGCCCATCGTCGAGCCCGAAGTGCTGATGGAGGGCGGCCACGACATCGACACCTGCATGAAGGTGTCGGAATGGGCGCTGAACGAGCTCTATCGCGAGCTCTATTATGCCGGCGTCGTGCTCGAAGGCACCATCCTCAAGCCCAACATGGTCGTGTCCGGCAAGGAGTGCGCGAAGCAGGCCTCGCGCGAGGAAGTGGCCGAGAAGACCGTCACCGTGCTCAAGCGTTGCGTGCCGGCGGCCGTGCCGGGCATCGCCTTCCTGTCGGGCGGCCAGTCGGACGAGGATGCGACCGCGCATCTCCATTACATGAACGCCATCGGCAACCTGCCCTGGAAGCTCACCTTCTCCTACGGACGGGCGCTGCAGGCGGCGGCGCTCAAGACCTGGAAGGGCAAGCCTGAGAATGTCGCGGCGGCGCAGCGCGCCTTCAACCACCGCGCCGAGATGAACGCGCTGGCGGCTTCCGGCAAGTGGTCGCAGAAGCTCGAAAAGGCGGCCTAACTAAGCTTACCTTGCTGACACTTATCTGAGGCGAGGGCCGGTAGTATCGTTGGATTCCTCAACGGGAGTTTCAACGATGACCGGCCCTATCGATTTCTCGACCTTCGTCGCCCATTGGCGCGACATCGAAGGCGATGACGACAATCACTATGACGGCTCGGACGAGCTGCAGACGATCTCGGCTTCTTACGGCGACGATTTCGGCCTGATGCGGCTCGGCATCCATCATGAGCGGTTGAAGCCCGGCCGGCGCGTCTCCTGGCCACATGCCGAAGCCGACGAGGAGGAGTTCGTCTTCGTCGTGGAAGGCGAGCCCGATCTGTGGGCCGACGGCCATGTGAAGCGGCTGAAGCCCGGCGACGGCGTGGCCTTCCCGGCGGGAACGGGTCTCGCCCACACCTTCATCAACAACACGGACACCGATGTCAGGCTTCTGGTCGTGGGTGAGGCGTCACGGCGGCGGAGCCGCATTCACTACCCGCTCCACCCGCATCGCAACGCCGAGATCGGCGCGCGCCACTGGAAAATAGAGCCCTCGCGGCCGCTCGGGCCGCATGACGGCCTGCCCGACCGCCTGCGTTGAAAAGCTCGAGAAGACAGAGCGGCGGTTCCGGCGTGGCCGGAGCCGACACTCAGGTCAATCTGCCCGTGGGCGGGGGACGGAAAAGGATCATGTGTCGTCCGAGTGCCGGGAGGCTGTTCGATTTTCAAGCTCCACCCTCATCGACCAGAATGATGTCCTCCGGAGAAACCCAGAGATCGACTCTTGCATCGGCTTCGACACTGGCCTCCGGCGGCAAGCGTGCCAGCAGCGGACTGCCGGCGGCGTCTTCCATCTCGGCCTTGCAGCGCCGGTGCGTTCCCTGGAACACGATCTCGCCCAGCACCGCTGTCCCCAAGGATATGCCTTTGGCGCCGAGCGGTTTGCCGGTCTTGATACTCTCGGGGCGGATCGAGATGTGCACGGCCCGCCCCATCGCGGCGCTGCCCGCGGCCGGAAGGCGGCCAAGCGGCGTATCGACCGTCACAGTACCACCCGCCTCGGCGCAGACAGTACCCTTGAGCAGATTGGCCTCGCCCATGAAGGTCGCGGTGAACACGCTGGCGGGCCGCTTGTAGACGCGTTCCGGCGGCCCCATGTCCTCGACGGCGCCCTTGTTCAGGAGAAGGACTGTGTCGGCGATCGACATGGCCTCCTCCTGATCATGGGTCACATGTATGAAGGTTGCTCCCAGCGCGCGCTGCAACTGCCGCAGCTCATCTTGCATCTGCCGACGGATCTTGACATCGAGAGCACCGAGGGGCTCGTCGAGCAGCAACACCGCGGGCCTTATCACGATGGCGCGCGCCAGAGCGACACGCTGGCGCTGACCGCCGGAAATCTGGTGCACCTTGCGGCCGCCGAACCCTCCCAGGCCCACCTTCTCGAGCGCCTTTTCCGCCTGCGCCATGCGCTCGGCCCTCGCTACCCCGCGCATCGACAGGCCGAAGGCCACATTCTGGATGATCGTCATATGAGGAAACAGCGCATAGTCCTGAAAAACCGTTACAGTGGGCCGGGCCGCCGGCGGAACCCTCGTGACATCGGCACCATCGATCAGGATCCGGCCCGTCGTCGGTTCGCAAAAGCCGCCCAGCATCGATAGAAGCGTGGTCTTGCCGCTTCCCGACGGCCCCAGCAGAACGACATACTCCCCCTTGTCGAAGGTCAGCGACATCGTCTCCAGCGCATTGAAGCTGCCATATCTCTTCGAGACGTCCTGCAGCTCGACGGAACTTCTCATCACCCTGCCTTTCTCTTCATCAGCAGCATGGTCGCGGCCGCCAGGATCGCCGTGCAGATGGAGATAACGAAGACGAGCGTGCCGACAGCGTTCACTTCCGGCGTCAGCCCGGCCCGCATCAGCTCGTATATCATCACCGGCAACGTGACATCGAAGCGCGACAGCAGCAGCGCAATGATGAACTCGTCCCACGACAGGGTAAATGAGGTGAAGAACGCGGCAAGGATGGCCGGCGCGAGCACCGGCGCAATGATCCGCGTCACCGTGGCGATATCGCCTGCTCCCAGGTCGTGAGCGGCATTGTCGATATTGCGGAGCTGTTCGCCCAGCTGCGAATTGATGATCGCGTAGCAGACGGGAAGATTGATGACGACATGGCCGATGCCGACCGCCAGGAGAGAGCGTCCTATGCCGAAGAAATTGAAGAGGATGAGCAGTCCGAGTGCGACGATCAGGTAGGAGACGGTCGCCGGCGCGATGAGCAGCCCTCTCAAGAGGCTTGCCGCCATGGGCCGGTATTTGAACAGGCTGTAGGCGGCGAGAAAGCCCAGCAAGGTTGCAACCGCCGATGACGCAAATCCGACGAGAAAAGAATTGCCGAGGCCGGCCGTCAACCTGTCATTGGCAAGGACCTTTCCATACCATTTGAGGCTTGGGCCGTCGAATGGCGGGACCGGCAGGTCGCCACCCTGGAATGAAAACAGGATCAGCACGACGACCGGCAGATAGATGAACGAGATCATCACTGCCAGCAGCACCCAGGTCGGCCATGCGCCCAGGGCCTTTCGCATCACACGCGATCCATCACCAGATAGCGGCGGAAAGCGACATAGACCACCATGACGAGCAGCATCAGCACCAGGCACATGGCTGACGCCATCGGAATATCTGCGGTGCGGCTGATCTGGAGCATGATGGCCTGGGGTACGAGCACCTCGGTGTTTCCGCCCAGGATCTGCGGCGTGACATAGTCGCCGATCGTGATCACGAAGGTCAGGAATGCCCCCACCGCTATGCCGGGAAGGCTCAAAGGCAAGACGACATGCCAGATCACGCCAAAGGTGGACGCGCCGAGATCCTGAGCCGCCTTGATATAGGTCGGGCTTATCTGCACCAGGTTGGCATAGATTGTGAGCGTCAGGAGCATGATGAAGAAATGCACGAAGCCCAGGACTGTGGCGCTCCTCGTATAGGCAATATGCAACGGCTCGGTGCGCAGGTGGAGATCGATGAGGAGATTGTTGACGAAGCCGGCGTCACCGATCACCAGGAGCCAGCTGTAGGAACGCACCACATACGACGTCCAGAACGGCAGCACCGCAACAGCCAGCAGGACCTTCTGCCAGCGCTCAGGCACGTGAAAGGCCAGGACATAGGCAAAAGGATAGGCCAGAAGGACGCTGAGTGCGGTGGTCAGCAGCGTGACTTCAAGCGAATTTCTCAACGAAGCCAGGAGATAGCTCCTGGAGAAGAACTTTACATAATTCTGCAAGGTCCAGTCTACGACCAGTACGCCGCCGGCGCGCTGCCAGAAGCTGGCGCAGGCCATTACGACGAGCGGAACGACGAAGAAGACCAGGGTGAACACGACCGCCGGCCACAGCATCAGCCGTGCCAGGTCGATCGTCCGCATATGAGCGTGCCGGGCAGTCGTCAATGGCGCCCTTCCTTGCCTGAAAACGACTGAATCTGACGTCATCTTGAGCATTCGCGTCACATACGAAGGCGGACATCACAGCCGGGCGGCGACGGCCGCATCCGCCCGATCCCTAACTCTGCTGAAACTCGGTCCAGACCTCGAGCATCCGGGCGTCGAGGTCTCCGGCCGGAAGCTGGGAAAACACGGAGCTCTTCAGATAAGCGGGCTGTTCGTCCCAACGCAGCACCTTCTTCTGCGATTCGTCGACTTCGGCCTTGCTGTTCGTAGGCATCGCCCAATAACAATCCGAAGTCGCCAGCAGTCCCTGTCCCTTCGGGCTCATGATCCATTTGATAAACTCGACGGCGAGGTCCTTACGCTTGCTCGATGCGAGCACCGTCAGACCCTGGGTCCAGATCAGGCCGCCGGTATCCTGGATGACCCAGTCGAGACGCGGATTGGCCGGAATGAGATTGGAAACGGTGAACTCGGCGCCGCCGAAGATGACATCGACGTTGCCGGAAACCAGCGCGTTCTGCACGCTTACGATATCGCCGATCAGCTTCGTATTGGCTTTTCCCTCGATAAGCTTGGCCCGGATCGTCTCGAGCTTGTCCTCGTCGAGTTCGGTCGGCTTCCAGCCGTTGCCGATGGCGATCATCTGTATGAGCGGGAAGTAATAATCGTAAACGGCGATGCGGCCCTTGTACTTGTCGTTCCACAGGATATCACCGCGCTTGGCATCGGCGACATCCACCTTTTCCTTATTGAAGCAGACGCCGTAATAGCCGAATTTTTCCGGCACGGCGTAAAGTTTGCCGTCAACATGGGCAAAAGGCGAATTCCTCAGTTGCTCGAACATGTCGTCCCAGGGAGCCGCATCCTGCGAAAGCTCCATGAACAGGCCGTTGCCGGCTATGCGCGGCACGTCCGTGGCATCGACCATGAAGACGTCCCAATCCCCGGGCTGTGACTGCTCGATAAGCGACAGTCCCGTACCCGTGCCTTCATAGGCCTTCACGTTCACCTTGACGCCATGCGCCTTTTCAAAAGGCTCGAGCAGGCGGGTATCGGTATGATCGCACCAGGCGAGGACATTGAGCTCGCTCGCGGCCCCGGCCATTCGCGGCAAGGCCAGCGCACCCGCCGCGGCGGCAGAACCGGCCAGGAACGATCTGCGGCTCATATCGCAGTTCAAGAGTTTCGACATAGCAACACGTCCCTCCCTGCTGACGAACTGATTCTTATTGAACTGTATTTTTTGAGTATGTTTCCCGATCTGGATCTGGTGAACAGCTACCTGCCGTAGACAGGCGTTCTCGGCCTTCAAGGCTGATGCAATTTGACAATATTGTCAAACTCTTTGTCAAAGGCAACGCGAAATAATCAGTAAGGCCTCGATATTCTTCGTATTTCCTTATATTCCAGGACCACATTGGAGAACTCAGATTCGAAATGTGAATTGACAGTAGTGTCAAAGCATGCAGAAATCGGCCTGGACATTTGTAAAGTCTCGATTGCGCATAGCATGACCTCGCCAGCCCTCAGCCATCTCGAAGACCGCGTGAAATCGGTAAAACGCGCCAAGAAGCGGCTCTACCGCAACCCGGGCGCGCGCGCCGACTCGCTGCTCGAGGCGGCGCTCAAATGTTTCGCCGAAGAGGACTACAGGAAGGTCACCATTCCGCTCGTCGCCAAGAGGCTCGGCGTCGCGCATTCGCTGATTTATTACTATTTCAAGAGCAAGGACATTCTCTATCAGTCCTCGGTTCTCCACGCCCTCGACCGGCTGATGACCAATTACGGCGCCGTGCTCACGCGCCATGACAGCCCGATCGAACAGCTCGATGCTTATCTCGATCTCAATGTCGAGATGTCCGAGACGCTGCGCAGCGTGGTGCGCATCATGTTCGTCAATGTCGGTCATGCCGGTGACGGCGGGCCGAAATTCATCGACAGCTTCGTCGAAGATTTCTACGAGGCCGAAAAGAAGATACTCGCCGACTGCATCCGCAAGGGTATCGCCGCGGACCTGTTCATCTGCCCCGACCCCGATGAGATGGCGGCCTTCATCTCCCGCAATATCGACGGCATCTATTTCGGCAGCTTCATGCCCAATGGCGCGCCGATCGCCGATGCCATGAAGACGCTCAAAACCGTCGTCTGGCGGCTCTTGCACTATGCCGGGACGAAACCCGCCGCCGGGAGATGATTTTCCAGGGAGGTCGATCATGTGCCAGATATGCGGTTGCGGTCCCGACGATAAACGCATCGACGGCAGGATGGCCGCTTCCCATGCGCGTCACGGTCACGACCATCACCGTCATGATCACCATGAGCTGCATTTCGGACGCGACCTCGCCAAAGTGAGCGTCCCTGGCATGGATCAGAAGCGCCTGGTCCAGATCGAACGCGAGATTCTGGCAAAGAACGACTTTCACGCCGACGGCGTGCGACACAAGCTCACCGTCGGCTCGATATTGGGCCTCAATCTCATCGCCAGCCCCGGCGCCGGCAAGACCACCTTGCTGGTCGAGACGCTGCGGCGCCTCAAGGATGCCTTCCCCACCTGGGTGATCGAAGGCGACCAGGAAACCTCCAATGACGCCGAGCGTATCCGCGCCACCGGCACGGAAGCGGTACAGATCAACACCGGCAAAGGCTGCCACCTCGACGCCGACATGATCGATCAGGCGCTCTCCACCTTGACGCTCAAGGCAGGCGGCGTGCTGTTCATCGAGAATGTCGGCAATCTCGCTTGCCCGGCCGGCTTCGATCTGGGCGAGGCCCACAAGGTCGTCATTCTCTCGGTGACGGAAGGTGACGACAAGCCCGCAAAATATCCCGAAGCCTTCGCCGTCGCCGACCTTCTGCTCATCTCCAAGGCCGATCTCGGACCCCATTGCGATTTCGACATCGCCGCCTGCATCGCGCGCGCCCGTGACGTCAATCCCGGTATCCAGGTCATCGTTCTGTCGGCACGCGACGGCCAAGGTATGGCGGACTGGATCCACTGGATCGGCCATGCCCGCCAGCACGTGATCGGTGAGCATCATCATCATGCATGAGCTGACGATCGCCGCGAGCCTCATCGCCATTGCCTGCGATCATGCCGATAAGCAGGGAGCCTGCCGCGTCACGCAAATGCATGTCCGCCTCGGCGCCATGCGCGGCATCGCCCGCTCGCTCTACTTCTGCTTCGGCCCGGCGACGCGCGGCACGCTGTGCGAAGGCGCCAGGCTCCATATCGAGGAGATACCGCTCACGCTGTTCTGCGCCGCCTGCAACGGAGCGAGGACACCGCGCTCGCTGGCCAATCTGCGCTGCCCGGATTGCGGCCGGCCCTCGCGCCAGGTGCTGAGCGGGCGCGAATTGGAGCTGGTCGATATCGAGATCGAGAGGACGCCGTCACAAGGAGCGTTCGAGGAGGAGACCTATGCGACAGGAGAGACCGGAAACCATGCCATGGCGCTTCACGCCGCATCAGCATCAGGGCCCGGCCGAGCAGTCCGGCGCGCTTGACCACATCTATTCGCCCAAGCTGCACAATGGCAGCTTCAAGTCGCGCGGCCTTGCCACCTTCATGGGTGCGCCCTATTGCCCGCCCGACCGCCGCAAGATCCGTGAGCTGGGCGCCAAGATCTGCTTCCTCGCGGTGCCCTGGGACCAGGGCCAGATCGTGCGCGCCGGCACCTCGCAGGGCGCGTCCGCGCTGCGCGAGGCGACGACCCAGTATTTCCCGTACATGTTCGAATATGACGCGGACCTGCTGAGCTTCTTCCGCATCGTCGATTGCGGCGATGTCCCGAATGTGCCGGGCAACAACGCCAAATCGCAGGAATACACGACCGACTACGTCATCGAGTGCCTGGAAGGCGGCGCCAAGGTCATCCTGTTCGGCGGCGATCATTCCCTGCCGATCCCCGGCGCCAAGGCGCTGTCCCGCTACACCGGCTCCGGCCGCATGGGCTATCTTCATGTCGACAGCCATCTCGATGCCGGACCGGATTGGGCCGGCAATCCCATCACCAACTGCTCGGGGGCGCCGCGCGCCCTCGACCTGCCGAATGTCTCGGCCCGCAACATGGCGCATCTGGGCTCGCGCAATGGCCTGAACCCCAAGGACTGGTGGGACTTTTATGTCGACAACGAGATCCGCGTCGTCGCCATGCCGGAGGTCGTCGAGCGCGGCCTCGAAGCTTGCGCGCGCGAAGTCTTCGAGCGCGTCACGAAGGATGCCGACACGCTCTACTTCACCTGGGACACCGACTCCATCGACATGAGCTGCATGCCGGGCTCGACCTCGCCCGAATGCTATGGCCTCAAGGGACGTGAGGCGATCCAATTCGCCCGCATCGCCGGCCAGTATGGCTGCGACATCCTCGATGTCGTCGAGCTCTGTCCTTATTTCGACTCGAGCCAGATCAGCGCCAAGATGGCGGTCAACATGATCTATCACTATCTGGGCTCGCGCGCCGAGACGCTGCGCCGGCACGGCAAGCAACCATAATCCAGGAGGAGAGACACACCATGAATCCGGCAAAGGCCTATGCGCATCTATTTTCCCCTCTCGGCGGCGACGCCGGCGACAATTATCGCGCGCCCGGTCTCATCACCTTCCTGCGTTCGGCACATGTGCCGCTCAAGGCGGAGGCCTTGCGCCAGAGCGGAGCTCAAT
Source organism: Parvibaculaceae bacterium (assembly GCA_050251035.1). Taxonomy (GTDB): domain Bacteria; phylum Pseudomonadota; class Alphaproteobacteria; order Rhizobiales; family Aestuariivirgaceae; genus Taklimakanibacter. The sequence goes on along the minus strand of JBFWNN010000004.1, from coordinate 47,559 downwards.
ATGCCTTTCTCGGCGTGCCGTTCGATGAAGGCAATGTCGGCAAGCCGGGGTCAGAAGATGGTCCGCGCGAATTCCGCCTCGTGTCGCAGGAATATTTCTCCTACTGGTTCGAATACAATGTCGACCTCAATGGCAAGGCCGTCGATTGCGGCGACGTGTCGATGCCGAAAGTGAGCCCCGACGTCGCCCATGAGCGCATCTATCGTGCTGTGCGCGAGGTGTTGAAATCAGGCGTCACGCCCATCGTCTGCGGCGGCGACCGTTCGATCTCGATTGCCGCGGCCCGCGCTTTGTCCGACCATATCGGGCCGAAGAAGAAAATGGGCTACATGCATTTCGGCGCGCATCTCGACATGGCCGATAGCTGGGCGGGAGAGCGCAATCTGGCGCCTTGCGCCCTGGCGCGCATCACCGAGCTTCCCAACCTCGCCATCGGAAATGTCGCGCATCTGGGCGCCCGCAACGCCATGAACCCCAAGGACCACATCGATCTCGCGCGCGAGCGCGGCCTCACATTCAATTCGATGTTCGACCTTGTGGATCAGGGCCTCTTCCCACCGATCGAGAAGTCCATCGACCGCGTCTGGACCGGCACCGACGCGCAATATCTCAGCTTCAATTTCAACGTGATGGATTCATCCGCCGCCCCTGGCGTCACCGCGACGGAGCCGGGCGGCATCGAATCGCGCGAGATGATGCGTATCGCCGACATGATCGCCAAGCGCGGTCAGGTCAGCGTGATCGACCTCACCGAGCTTTGCCCGATCTTCGATATCAGCGGCACGGCGGCGCGTCTCGCGGCCTGCGTCATCATGCGGCTGATGGCTTCACTGGCCGCCGCGCGCGGCGACGTCATCGACGCCGCGCTGCGCCGCGCCGACCTGATGGTTGCCGAATGAGGGAAGCCCCGTCTTGCCCGCCGGATGAACCTGTCGTCAGCTGTCTGGCCCCGGGCTTTCTCACGGGGAACGCTCGGCGGGGCGACTCACGCGCCGCGGCCGGGTTGACGATCGTCTATTATGGAAGCTGGAAAAAGCTCTACTGCCTTCACGTCATTTCACGTCGCTGGACGGCCTGAAAAGACGAAAGCTTTCGGTCCCGAGGCTTGCAGACCGGCTAATGCCGCATCTGGCCTTCGAGCTTGGTTATTTCGTCCTTGATTCGGAGTTTCTTGCGCTTCAGCTCGGCAATTTCGGCATCCGTCGAGGCGGGGTGGGACATGCAGTCTTCCAATTCCGCCTCGAGAGCCTTGTGTTTTGCCGCGAGTTCACCGAGATGCGCTTGAACGCTCATCAAAGCCTCCTCTGTTGACCAAGTGAGTGTGACATAGACTTGGGGTCTTGTCGAACCCTCTGCAAGGGCATAGGTGAGTGGGGAAAATCGGTGCTAGAGCGCCTCCCGCCAAAGTTGCTCGACTTTGGCGATAAGGAAGCGCTCCAGAATACGCAGTCGAGTCTTTCCCCGTTTGATCGGATCGGTCTGTTTCGATCAAACTGGGAAAGACTCTGGTGGGGGTCAAGGCGCCGGATGATCGACGGGACTGAAGAGAATCTTCTGCAGACAAGGCTCATGACGCTGCGCCAGCAACATCGCGACCTGGATGCCGCTATTTCCTCGCTCGAGGCCTCGGGCACCGGCGACCAATTGCAGTTGCGCCGGCTCAAGAAAATGAAGCTCCAGATCAAGGACGAGATCCAGAAGGTCGAGGACAAGCTGATCCCGGACATCATCGCATGAAGAAAGCCAAGGTGGCGATCATCATGGGCAGCCAGTCCGACTGGCCGTCCACCATGAAGCATGCGGCCGACACGCTGGCCGAGCTCGGCATTGCCCACGAGGCCCGTATCGTCTCGGCGCACCGCACGCCTGAGCGGCTCTATGCCTTTGCCAAGGGCGCCAAAGACGAGGGCTTCGAGGTCATCATCGCCGGCGCCGGGGGAGCCGCTCATCTGCCCGGCATGACCGCCGCCATGACCACCCTTCCGGTGCTCGGCGTTCCGGTCGAAAGCCAGGCGCTGAAAGGTCAGGACAGCCTCTATTCCATCGTCCAGATGCCGCCCGGCATTCCGGTGGGCACGCTCGCCATCGGCAAGCCGGGCGCCATCAATGCCGCCCTCCTCGCCGCCGGCATCCTCGCCCTCCATGACGAGGCGCTCGCCAAGCGGCTGGAGGATTGGCGCGCCCGGCAGACCGCCGCCGTGGCCGAGCGTCCCAAGGACACCCTTTGATGCGGCTCGAACGTCCTCTGCCGCCCAATTCCGTCATCGGCATATTGGGCGGCGGCCAGCTCGGCCGCATGCTGGCGCTGGCGGCCGCGCGCCTCGGCCTCAAGTGCCACATCTTCGCCCCCGAGGCCGAAAGCCCGGCGTTCCAGGTCGCGGCCCGGCACACCTGCGCCGCCTATGACGACCGCGCGGCGCTCGAAACCTTCGCCGCCGCCGTCGACGTCGTGACCTACGAATTCGAGAACGTGCCGGCCGAGACGGCGGCCCTCCTGGCCGCTCTCAAGCCCTTGGCGCCGGGGGCGGACGCCCTCGCCACCAGCCAGGACCGGCTGACCGAGAAAACCTTTCTCGCCCGCATCGGCCTGGCGACGGCGCCCTTCGCCGATGTCGACGGACTCGCCGGCCTGGAGCAGGCGGTGGCCCGGATCGGCCGTCCCGCCATCCTGAAGACCCGCCGCTTCGGCTATGACGGCAAGGGCCAGATCACCGTCACGGCCGAGACGCCGCTCGCCGCCGCCTGGGCCGCGATCGGCGCCAGGCCCGCCATCCTCGAGGGCTTCGTCGATTTCGAGACGGAGGTCTCGGTGATCGCGGCGCGCGGCTGGGACGGCGCCATTGCCGTCTATGATGTCCCCGAGAACCGGCATGCCGACCATATCCTGCGCGAATCGGTCGTGCCGGCCGGGATCGCCCCCGAAACCGCGGCGGCGGCGCGCGACATCGCCGGCCGGATCACCGCCGCCCTCGATTATGTCGGCGTCATCGGGGTCGAGCTGTTTCTGGCCCGGGACAAGGGCACGGAACGGCTGATCGTCAACGAGATCGCGCCCCGCGTCCACAATTCCGGCCATTGGACCATGGACGCCTGCGTGGTGTCGCAATTCGAGCAGCATGTCAGGGCCGTGGCCGGCTGGCCGCTCGGCAGCCCTGAGCGCCACAGCGATGTCGTGATGACCAACCTCCTGGGCGATGAGGTCCAGGACTGGCGGAAACTGGCGGGGGAGCCCCGGACCGGGCTGCACCTCTATGGCAAGACCAGGAGCCCGCCCGGCCGCAAGATGGGCCATATTAACCGGCTGACCCCTCGACAGGGCTGAGACCCTGTGCTATTTCGCCCGCCAGCTTGAAAGGGGCGACCCTTTCGGACGGCTTGGGTTTATCCCAGCCGGTTTTTTGTCATAACCCTTAGGCATAGGAAACCGAGGTCAAACTCGTGCAAGTTATCGTTCGCGACAACAATGTCGACCAGGCGCTCAAGGCCCTCAAGAAGAAGATGCAGCGTGAGGGCATTTTCCGCGAGATGAAGCTCCGCGGACATTACGAAAAGCCCTCCGAGAAGAAGGCCCGCGAGAAGGCGGAAGCCGTTCGCCGTGCCCGCAAGCTGGCCCGCAAGCGCCTGCAGCGCGAAGGCCTGCTGCCGGCGCCCAAGAAGGTGGTCAAGCCGTAATACCCTGCCGCAGAGCAGGACTGTCATGAGGCCGGGCCTGTTCCCGGCCTTTTGCTTTGGGATGCGTCTCTTGTCTTTGTGGGCCAAATATGCGATTTGGGAAATATCAGGATCGAAGATCACGCGCCCGCAGCGGAAGCTTGCGGGCGTTGTCTTTTGGAACCGGTGGCTTTCACCGGTGAAAAAATTGGGAAAAGAGTGCGGTAAGCGCGAAAATCCCCCGCTCTTTTTTCCTATTTCTGGCCAACCTGTTGATATATCTCAGGCGACCTCGTTTTTCGCAAAAATTCCCTGATAATCCCTGATATTCCCTGAATCCGGACCCGGAAATGGGGGTCAGGCGGCTTTGCGGGCCTGGGCGATCTCGGCCCTGATCAGCGGCACGAGATCGGCATTGCCGGCGAGGATCGTGCCGGTCTCGAAGGGCGTCTTCTCCCCTTCCGCCGACACGGTGACGCCGCCCGCCTCGCGCACCAGCAATATGCCGGCGGCAGTGTCCCAGGGGTTGAGCCCGCGGGCCAGCATCATATCGAGGCGGCCCGCCGCCACATAGGCGAGCTCGAGCGCCGCCGATCCGATCTGGCGGATGCCGGAGATCTTGGGCTGGATGCGCACCATCTCGCGCTGGAACTGGGCATGGCGGTCCTCGTCGCCGATGATCGGGATGCCCCAGGCGGCGACGCTGTCGGCGAGCGTCTTGCGCGCCGCGACCCGCAAGCGTCGGTTGTTCAGGAAGGCGCCCTGCCCGCGCTCGGCCGTGAACAATTCGTCGCTGATCGGATTGTAGGTGACGGCGGCGAGGAGGTCGCCCTTGCGCTCGAGCGCCACCGTCAGCGCGAAGAACGGGATCGAGTGGATGAAATTCGTCGTGCCGTCGATCGGATCGATGATCCAGCGGTGGTCGGCGTCCCTGCCGGTAACGCTGCCCGATTCTTCCATCAGGAAGCTGTAGCCGGGACGGGCCTTCTCCAGCTCCTCGCGGATGACCTTCTCGCAGCGCTTGTCGGCGGCGGTGACGTAATTGCCCGGTCCCTTGACCGAGACCTGGAGATTGGCGATTTCGCCGAAATCGCGCTGCACGCCGCGCGCCGCCTTGCGCACGGCATTGATCATGACGGTGAGATGAGCCGACTGGGCCACGATGCAATCCTGGAGTGAATGG
>JBFWNN010000004.1:0-42625 GCA_050251035.1 Parvibaculaceae bacterium | reverse complement strand
GCACAGGGATACGCAATGAGCAGCTACGGCAAGACCTATCGGCGCTGGCAATCGGACCCGGAAGCCTTCTGGGCCGAGGCCGCGCGCGCCATCGACTGGAGCAAGCCCTGGGACCAGGTCCATGCCAAGGTCGACGGTCTCGACCGCTGGTTCGTCGGCGCGGAATGCAACACCTGCTTCAACGCCGTCGATCGGCATGTCGAGGCCGGCCACGGCGCGCGGACGGCGCTCATTTATGACAGCCCGCTCACCGGGCGCAGGCAGAGCTTCACCTATGCCGAGCTCCAGGACGAAGTCGCGGCGCTCGCCGCCGTGCTCGCCGATCTCGGCGTCGCCAAGGGCGATCGCGTGCTCGTCTACATGCCGATGATCCCGCAGGCCCTCTTCGCCATGCTGGCTTGCGCGCGGATCGGCGCCATTCACTCGGTGGTGTTCGGCGGCTTCGCTTCGGCCGAGCTCGCGACCCGCATCAACGACGCCAAGCCGAAGCTGGTGATGTCGGCTTCCTGCGGCATCGAGCCCGGACGCGTCGTCGCCTACAAGCCGCTGGTCGACAAGGCGATCGAGATCGCGACGCACAAGCCCGGCTCGGGCCTCGTCTGGCAGCGGGCCGAGCTCGCCGCCGACTTGATCCGGGGCCGCGACCACGACTGGGCGGATCTCCTCGCCAAGGCCCGCGTGGCGAACCGCAAAGCCGGCTGTGTCGCGGTCAAGGCCACCGACCCGCTCTATATCCTCTACACCTCCGGCACCACCGGCCAGCCCAAGGGCGTCGTGCGCGACAATGGCGGGCACATGGTGGCGCTCGAATGGACGATGGCGAACATCTATGGCATCGCGCCGGGCGAGGTCTTCTGGGCCGCATCCGATGTCGGCTGGGTGGTCGGCCATTCCTATATCGTCTACGCGCCGCTGCTGCATGGCGCGACCGCCGTCCTGTTCGAGGGCAAGCCGGTCGGCACGCCCGATGCCGGCACCTTCTGGCGGGTGATCGCCGAGCATGGCGTCAAGGCGCTGTTCACCGCGCCGACCGCCTTCCGTGCCATCAAGAAGGAGGATCCGGACGGCAACTTCATCCGCAAATACGATCTTTCGCGGTTCCGCACCCTGTTCCTCGCCGGCGAGCGCGCCGACCCCGACACGGTGAAATGGGCCGAGGAGCGGCTCGGCGTGCCGGTGATCGATCACTGGTGGCAGACCGAGACGGGCTGGCCCATCGCCGCCAATCCGGTGGGCCTCGGACAGCTGCCGGTGAAATACGGCTCGCCCACCGTCGCCATGCCGGGCTATGACGTGCGCGTCCTCGATGAGGGCGGCCATGAGGTGAAGCCCGGGAATCTGGGCGCCATCTGCATCAAGACGCCCTTGCCGCCCGGCTGCCTGCCCACGCTGTGGAACAATGATGCCCGCTTCCGGACGAGCTATCTCGACCGCTTCCCGGGCCATTACGAGACCGCCGATGCGGGCTTCATGGACGACGAGGGCTATCTCTACATCATGGCCCGCACCGACGACATCATCAACACCGCCGGCCATCGCCTCTCGACCGGCGGCATGGAGGAGGTCCTCGCCGGCCATCCCAATGTCGCCGAATGCGCCGTCATCGGCATCGCCGACCAGCTCAAGGGCCAGGTGCCGGTGGGCTTCGTCGTGCTCAAGGCCGGCGTTGCGCGAGCGCAACAAGAGATCGAGAGCGAATGCGTGAAGATGATCCGCGAGGAGATCGGTCCGGTCGCCAGCTTCAAGACGGTGATGATCGTCGCGCGCCTGCCCAAGACCCGCTCGGGCAAGATCCTGCGCGCCACGATGCGCAAGATCGCCGATCGCGAGGAATGGACGATGCCGGCGACCATCGACGACCCGGCGATCCTCGACGAGATCACGGCGGCGCTGCGGACGAAGGGGCTGGGTTAGGCCCCGCACGCTGGGGCGAGGGTATCGGTCGATCAGCGCGGCCCATAGAGCCGCTGCACCGCCGCGATGTCGCCCCTGGTCAGGCTGTTCTGCTTCTCGTCATAGCGGAAGCCCATGAGCGCGCCCGCCGCACCCGGATGGTCGAGCCCGATGGCATGGCCGATCTCGTGCGTCAGCGTGTAGCGCAGGTCGTAGACGTCGAGGTCGCCGTCGAAGCCGATCTTCCATTTCTCGAGCGCGTTGAAGCAGATCAGCGCCTTGCGGATCTGGCGCAGGCCCTGCGGCTTGCCACCATGCGACGGCGGCTCGGCGGCGACGGTGAAGCCGCGCTCCACTGCCGGCGCCTGCGCCACCGGGCCCGCCTCGAGCTCGACATTGGTGAAGGCGCGGCCTGCCGGATTGCCCTGGGCGCCGATGACGATATCGGCACGCGCCGGGTCTTTCGTCGCGATGAAGGTGAGGCCGGTGACCTCGCTCCAGGCGGTGAAGGCCGATTGCGCCGCGCTCTCGACTTGCGCCTGCGGCAGTCCCGTTCTCTTGACCAGTTCGGCGAACGGCTGGAGCGCCGCGCAATTGCGGGCGCCGGGCGAGGTCTGCGGACCCGAGGCGAAAGCATAGGTCACGGTGGCGCCGGCTCCCCATTGGAGCTTGCCCCATTTGACCCACGAGCCGTCCAGCACCAGGAGCCGGTGATCGGCCGCGGCGCATAAAGTGCTCATCGTCGCCGCCAGAATAAATGTGGCGGCTGCGAGCCTGCCCAGCATCATGCCGTTAGTCCCTCACTCACCCATCTGTCATCATTGCTGTTGGCGCGGGCCCGCCACTTTCCCTCACGGCAAATGCCCTGCGCAGCCGGTCTTGTCGTACAATTCGTTTCCGAGCGCAACCGGCAATTCGTCGAGTTCCCTGGGAAAGTGGATCGTGCCCCGGCGGCGACAAGATGGTAGGGAACTTTTCTGATCAGCCCTCGATTCCCGGTCGTTTCCAATGTCGCCTTCGACGATCCATAAAGCGCGCTGGAGCATCGCGCTCACCTTCCTCGTGCACGGCTTCGTCCTCGGCAGCTGGATCCCGCATATTCCCCTGGCCAAGGACCGTCTCGCCGTCGGCACCGGCATTTTCGGCCTAGCGCTCCTCGCCATCGCGATCGGCGCGATCATCGCCATGCCGATCTCGGGCGCGCTGATCAACCGCTTCGGCAGCGCGCGCGTCACCACGATCACCGGCATCGCCTTCTGCTTCGCCTTCATTCTGCTGCCGCTGGCGCCGGACCTGCGGACCTTCCTGCCGGCGGCACTCCTGTTCGGCGCCACGATCGGCAGCATGGATGTCGCCATGAACGCGCATGGCATCGCCGTCGAGAAGGCGCTGCGCCGCGCGACCATGTCCCTGCTGCATGCGGGCTTCAGCATCGGCGCCATGGCGGGCTCGCTCTTCGGCGCCCTGGCGCTCAGATTGATGGACGGCACGGCGCATGTCTTTCTCAGCTTCGCCATCGGCCTCGTCCTGTTCCTCCCGGAGACGCGCTTCTATCTGCCGACCGCGGTCGACAAGGGACTGTCGGGCGAAGGCTTCGTCTGGCCGACGCGCGCCACGATCGGGCTCGGTCTTCTGTGCTTCCTGGCGCTCATGGCGGAAGGCGCCGTCGTCGACTGGTCCGGCCTCATGCTGCTGCAGCGCTTCCCGCTCGATGCCAGCACCGCGGCTCTGGGCTTCGCCAGCTTCGCCGCCGGCATGTCGCTGTCGCGGCTGCTCGGCGACTGGATGCGCATGAAGGCCGGCGCCGTGCGCCTGGTGCGCTGGAGCGCGCTCCTGATGGCGGCGGGGCTCGCCGTCGCGCTCGTCGTTCCCTCGGTGCCGATCGCGATCATCGCCCTCGCTTTCGCCGGCATCGGCATCGGCAACGCCGCGCCCATTCTCTTCGCCGGCGGCGGCCGGCTCGAGCCGCAGGCCCCGGGCCGCGGCATCGCCGCCGTGACGACGCTCGGCTACGCCGGCTTCCTCGCCGGGCCGCCGCTCATCGGCTTCGTCGCCGAGCTCACGGGGTTGACGGTGGCGCTCGGCCTGGTGGTGCTCGCCTCGCTGGTGATCGCTGCCTGTGCGCGGGCGGCTGGCGCCGCCGATGCCTATTAGCTAGGATCGAAGGGCAGCGAGGGGACGAAGCGAATGAACAAGCCGGATTTCACGGGCAAGATCGTCGTCATCACCGGCGCCGGGCGCGGGCTGGGTGCGGCCTTCGCCGTCATTCTCGCCGATCTCGGCGCCGAGGTCATCATGACCGGCCGCAACACCGAGCAGGTGACGACCATGGCCGAGGCTATCGGCCTGCGCACCGGCAAGCGCCCGCAGACCATCGTCTTCGATCTCGCCGATCCGGGCCAGGTCACGCTCACCGCCAAGAAGATGCGCGACGAGATGCCCCACATCGACATCCTCATCAACAATGGCGCGCAATGGCTGCCGGGGCGGATGGATGAGCACGACGCCTATGCCATCGTCAGCACCATCTCGTCCGGCGTCACCGGCACGCTGCTCTTCACCCGCGGCCTCATCAAGCCGCTCGAAGCCTCGGGCGCCGGCGACATCCTCAACATCATCTCGATCTCTGGCCTGCCCAACGTACCGCTGCAGGGTGAATCGGTCGCCTTCCATGCCGCCAAGCACGGTCAGACCGGCATGACGGAGGGGCTGCGCCAGGAATTGCGCGGCCGGTCCATCCGCGTGAGCGCGCTCTATCCGCCCAATCTGGTCGACATCTCGCCGCTCGACGCCGAAGCCTGGGATGCGCCGCGCCCACCCGCTTCGCTCGCCACCAATCGCGATATCGTCGAGGCCGGGCTGTTCGCCCTCTCGCGTCCGCGCCATGTCGTGCTGTCGTCGATCGTCGTCGATCCCGACCACGGCGGAACCTTGCCGGGCTGAGGCCCTTCTTCAAATCAGAGTACGGATGGAATGAAGCTCAAGGACAGGATCGCCATTGTCACCGGCGCCGCGAAGGGCATCGGCCGCGCTTGCGCCGAGCGCCTCCTCGCGGAAGGTACCTGCGTCACCCTCGCCGATATCGACGATGCGGCGGGTGCCGCGACCGCCGCCGCATTGGGTGACGGGGCGCATTACCTCCATTGCGACGTCGGCGACAAGGCACAGGTCGACAGGATGGTCGCGGACGTCACGGCGCGGCATGGCGCTGTCGACATCCTCATCAACAACGCCGGGATCGGGGCTTCCGGCGACATTCTCGAAATATCGGAAGCGGATTTCGACCGCGTGATCCGGGTCAATCTCAAGGGCGCCTTCCTGGTCGGCCAGGCCGCCGCCCGCCAGATGGTGAAACAGGTGGAGGCCGGTCGCAAGCCCGGCGCCATCGTCAACATGTCGTCGGTCAACGCCGTCGTCACCATCGCGACACAGGTGCCCTATTCGGCATCGAAGGGCGGCGTCAACCAGCTCACCAAGGTGATGGCGCTCGGCCTCGCCGACCATGGCATCCGCGTCAATGCCATCGGGCCGGGCTCGATCATGACCGACATGCTGACGACGGTGAACGCCGACGCGCAGGCGCGCCAGCGTCTCCTGTCGCGCACGCCGCTGGGCCGCATCGGCGAGGCGGCTGAGATCGCCGCGATCGCGGCCTTTCTCGTCTCCGACGATGCGAGCTACATCACCGGCCAGACGATCTATGCCGATGGCGGCCGGCTGCCGCTCAACTACACCGTCCCGGTGAAGCCGTGAGTTTCCGCCGTCTCTTGTCGGGACGGCGGAAGCTTATGGGAGAACGGGCCATCAGGCGCATTTCAGGTTGACGGCGCCGGCGAGCGGCGCCGGCTCGACAGCCGGCGCGCACCGCTTGCGATAGCCAGTCGGCGTGTCGCCGAAATGATGGCGGAAGCAGCGGTTGAAATAGGACATGTCGGTGAAGCCGGCCTGGCGGGCGATCGCCGAGATCTTGAGAGTGCCCTTGTCGGCATCGCCGAGCAGCTCCTCGACCAGCTTGAGCCGCCGGGCGAGCACGTGCTCGGAAAAGGTGCGGCCGCTCTCCTCGAGCAGGAAATGCACGTAGCGCGGGGTGACGCCGAGCTTTTCCGCGACCACGGCCGCGCTCAGCCGGTTGTCGCCGATATTGCGCTCGATCTCGCGCAGGACGGCGGCATGGCGCACCGCCCTGACGCCGCGCCGCTCGGCCAGTTGCCGGGTTTCTTCCTCGACGCCGATCGCCATGCCGATGAGGTCGAGGAGATGCTCGCCGAAGATCCGTGCCTCGCGCGCGTCCGCCACCGCGTCTCCGCCTTGCAGACCGTCGAGGTATCGGGTCAGGAGCTTGACCGCCATGCCGGTATTGTTGAGCCGCAGTCCGGCGAAACGCCTGATGTGCGGCGCCGTCTTCGCCATGTCGGCGCGCGCCACCTTCAGCGCCCAGTAGCGCGTTTCGGTCTCCATCTGCAGTCCGCCCGGTTCGACGCTGTCGCAGATGACGCCTTCGCCCGGCCCGATCCTGACGGGCTCCTCGCTTTGGGTGCACAGCATGCTGCCGTCGAGACAGATCACCGCGAACACCGCGTCGCGCCCGTCGCTGACGAGTTCGGGCGTGCGCACATAGCTCGCCACCGTGGTGGTGATCCGGGCCACGTCGACCATGCCGAGCAGGCAGCGCTTGATCGTGCCGGAGAACTGCATGTCCCGCCGGGCGACGACGTCGAGCGCCACCTGGCGCCGGATCAATTCTTCGCAGAAGACCGGAAAACGCTCGCTCTCCGGCAACACGTTGGTGCTGAATTCATGCCAAATGAGTTTGTTCATCCCCGTGCCGCTTCATTGTGAACGGGACCGGCGCCTGCCGGCCCTGCGTTCGGTTGCCAATCCGGCGCCGGCTCGAATGAGCCGGCGCCGCTTCGTCGAGAGTGAGTGACCTCCTCACCTTCAGAACGGAAAGCCTATGAACTTCTTCCGGCGATGATCGCGTACCTTCGGCTTGTTGCGATCGCTGTCGCTGGTCGTAACGGTGATGCCGCCGGACGCGCCGGCGACGGTCGTCGAACGATGATCCCGGACCACCGGCTGCGTGCGGTGGTCGCGCACGACGGGCTGGGTGCGGTGATCGCGCACGACGGGCTCGCCGGCCATCGGCTTCTTCGGCTTCTTGCCCACCCACTCGAAGCCGCCGTCCTCGCTGCGCTCCCAGTGGCCTGGGACGTTCTGCTTCTTCTTCGCCAGCGCCGGCGCGGCGCTGGTGCCCGCGACGGCGGCGATGACGGCCAGCAAGGTCAGGGTTTTGAAAGTGAATACCTTGAACATTCGAGTACCTCCAGTGTTGCGCTCACAACATAGGATTCACTTTCTGAACGAGCGCTCGCCAGCCCGTTCATCCGCGGTTCATACAGGTAAATAATTGTAAAATCGAAGTTTTTTGCGTCGTCTATCAGGCAAGGAAACTGCTCTCTGAGCGAAATGGCGTAGAGACAGTCTAAGGTTGGTTTCTAATCTACACTAACAATGTTGCACTTACAACATATTTGGATACGAGAACCCTATTTTCCGTTCCTGAGAGGAAAAAAGTAAAAATTTTCGCGGAATAGTCCGGGATTTCAGACGTAGGCGCCGCGCCGGCAAAGCGGCACGGCTCGCGCCTCAGTCGAGCGCGATCACCTGGCCGGTGATGGCGCCTTCGACGCTCTTCACATAGGCGAAGCCGACGCGTTCTGACGACACGGGCACATGACCCGGAAAGAAGCCTTCGTATTTCTTGGCCGAGGCTTCGAGCACGGTCGGGCTCACCACATTGATGCGGATCTGGCGCTCGAGCTCGATGGCGGCGCTCATGGCGAAAGCATTGAGCGCGCCGTTCACCGCCGCGGCATTGGCCCCCTTGCGGATCGGGTCGCGGTCGAGGACGCCGCCGGTCAGCGTGAAGGAGCCCCGGTCGTTGATCAGCGACTGGCCGATGAGGACGACATTCACCTGTCCCATCAGCTTGTCCTTGAGGCCGATCATGAACTGGTCTTCGGTCATTTGGGCGAGCGGCCCGAAATGCGCATGCCCGGTGCAGGTGATGACCGCATCGAGCGCGCCGGCCTTTTTGTACATGTCGGCGATCGATCGGCGGTCGAGCAGGTCGACCGTCACATCGCCCGACGACCGTCCGGCGGTGATGATCTCATGCCGGCCCTGGAGCGCCGCCACGGCGGCCTGGCCCAGCGTGCCGTGCGCGCCGATGATCAGTATGCGCACTATTCGTCCTCCGACGGCGCCTTGAGGCCCTTGAGCTTGGCGAAGACGGAATCGGCGTCATATTCCTCCTCTTCCGGCTTCTTGGACGCCTTGGGCTCCGGCTCCGGCAGCGACGGCGCGGCTTCCGGCGCGACGCTGGCGGCGGCCGGGATCAAGGTGCGCACCGGCTCGGCATCGGGGGCGATGCCGCGCCCCGCCTTGCGCGCCGCCTTCTGGACGGCGAAATCGAGGTCGATCTGCGAGCACAGGCCGAGCGACACCGGATCCACCGGCTTGATGTTGGGCGTGTTCCAATGGGTGCGGTCGCGGATGGCCGCGATCGTCGTCTTGGTGGTGCCGACGAGCTTCATGATCTGGGAATCGGGCAGCTCAGGATGGTAGCGCAGGAGCCAGGCGATGGCGTCCGGGCGGTCGCCGCGCTTCGACACCGGCGTGTAGCGCGGTCCCTTGGTCGCCTTCTGCACCGGGATGTTGACCTTGGGCTCGAGCAGCTTGAGCCGATAGTCGGGATCCTTCTCGCCCTTCTCGATCTCCTCGCGGGTGAGCTGGCCGCCGGTCACCGGATCCAGGCCCTTGATGCCCTGGGCGACGTCGCCATCGGCGACGCCCTTCACTTCGAGCTCGTGCAGGCTGCAGAAATCGGCGATCTGGCGGAAGGTGAGCGCGGTGTTCTCGACCAGCCAGACGGCGGTGGCCTTGGGCATCAGGGGTGCGCGTGACATGGGCTGAAACTCCTTCAGAACCGATTGGCTCCGTGATCGCGAGATCAAAAAATGAATGGAATGCCGGTTATATAGGCGCCCCGCCCCTCACGGCACAAGCACAATCTTGCCGACATGGACGCTCGATTCCATGAGGCTGTGGGCCTTGGCCGCCTCGGCGAGCGGGAAGGTCTTGAAGATCTGCGGCCGGATCTTGCCCTGGGTCAGGAGCGGCCAGACCCGGGCCTCGAGCGCCCGGGCGATCAGGGCCTTCTCGGCGACGCTGCGGGGCCGGAGCGTCGATCCGGTGAGGGTCAGGCGCTTCACCATGATCGGCAGGAGGTCGACCTCGACCTTGGAGCCCTTGAGGAAGGCGATATTGACGATGCGTCCGTGCATCGCCGCCGCGGCGAGATTGCGCCCGACATAGTCGCCGCCCACCATGTCGAGGATGACGTCGACGCCCTTGCCCTGGGTCTGGGCCTTGACGATCTGGACGAAATCCTCGGCCCGGTAGTCGATGCCGCGCTCGGCGCCCAGTTTTTCGCAGGCCCGACATTTCTCGGGCGAGCCCGCGGTGGCGAAGACCCGCGCGCCCAGATGATGCGCCATCATGATGGCGCTGGTGCCGATGCCGCTCGACCCGCCATGGACGAGGAGCGTCTCCTGCGGCTTGAGCCCCGCCCGCTCGAAGACATTGGTCCACACGGTGAAGAAGGTCTCGGGGATGCCGCCCGCCTCGATCATCGACAGCCCGTCGGGCACAGGCAGCGCATTGTCCTCGGCCGCCGCGCAATATTCGGCATAGCCGCCGCCCGGCACGAGGGCCAAGACCGCATCGCCGTCCTGGTAGCGTTTGACCGAAGCACCTCTCTCCACGACGTGGCCCGCGACCTCCAGTCCCGGTGTCGACGGCGCACCCGGCGGCGGCGGATAGCCGCCCTGCCGCTGGAACACGTCCGGCCGGTTGACGCCCGCGGCCGCCACCTTGATCAGCACCTCGTGATCCTTGAGGGCCGGCACGGCGACGCGCTGCGGCTTGAGCACGTCCGGCCCGCCGGGCGTGGTGATGGCGATGGCGGTCATCTCGCGGGGCAGCGCGGTCATTTCGAGGCTCCTCAAGGTTCGATCAGTTGATGAATCGCACCGAGAGTGAATCTTTTACGCGCAAAACAAAAGCGAAAGTTCAGAGGCCGAGCGCCGACTTCACCGCGGGCAAGGCCTCCTTGCCGTCGAAGGTCGAAACGCCCGCGAGCCACTGGTCGAGCTTTTGCGGATTGCGCTTCATCATCTCGCGCGCCGCCTCGTCGGGCGCCTTGCCCGCGCCGATCACCAATTGCATGCCGTGATTCTCATAGTCGAGATCGTAGACGAGATTGGCGAAGAGCTTCGCCGCATTGGGACATTCGGCCGAGTAGTTCTTGCGCGCGATGGTGCGCACGGTGGCGCCGCCGAAATTCGGCCCGTATTCGGCATCGCCGCCGGCGAGATAGGTGATCTCGTAATCGAGGTTCATCGGATGCGGCTCCCAGCCGAGAAAGACGATCCACGCCTTTTGCGGCACCGCCTTCCTGACCTGGGTGAGCATGCCGGCCTCGCTCGATTCGACGATCTCCCAGCCGCCGAGGCCATGGCGGTTGGCCGCCACCATGTCGAGCAAGGGCTGATTGGAACCGGGCTCGATGGCATAGATCTTCTTGCCGAACTTGTCGCCGTGCTGGGCGAGGTCGGCGAAGCTCTTGACGCCTTCATCCGCGACATATTTGGGGACCGCGAGGGTGAACTTGGCGCCTTCCAGATTGGTGCCGAGGACCTCGACCGCGCCGTCCTCGAAATAGGATTTGTACTGCTCGTCCTGCACCGGGCGCCAATTGCCTTGGAACACATCCATCTCGTTGTTCTTGAGGCTGACATAGGTGACGTCGAGCCCGAGCAGCGTTTGTGTCGCGTCATAGCCGAGCGCGTCGAGCAGCACTTCCGCCGTGCTGTTGGTGAGCATGATGTCGGTCCAGCCGAGATCCGAGAGGCGGACTTTCTGGCATTGCGGCGCATCGGCGGCCCAGACGGGCGCGGCGCCGGCCACGGCGAACACAGCGAGGGCGAGAAGCTGACGCATCTTTCGGGTTTCCTCTCCTGGTTTTCCGACCAGCCTATCCCAGGTTTGCTTTATGTCAATACAGAAAATTATATCATCGTACAATTTTCTGCATTAGAATAAAATGAACTGATCATGCGCAAGCGAATCGACGAAATCCGCCGCACCGAGTTGATCGAGGCCGCGCACCGCGTCTTCCTGCAGGAAGGGCTCCGTGGCCTCACCACCGCGCGCATCTGCCGGGAGGCCGGCATGTCGCCGGGCATCCTCGCCTATTATTTCAAGGGCAAGGACGAGGTCCTCTATGCCATGGTGCGCTTTAACAACCGCCTTCTGATGGAGGATGTGATCGCCAGGATGCGGCGGGCGACAACCTCCTGGGAGCGGCTGGAGGCGATCGTCGAAGGCAATTTCCCGGATCATTCCTTCACCCGCAATGTCGCCGTCGCCTGGCTCTCCGTCTGCGCCGCCACCAACATCAACCGGAATTACGAGCGCCTGCAGCGCCTGTTCTACAGCCGCCTGGTCTCCAACCTGGCATCGGCCTTCGCCGGCCTCCTGGACAAGGAGCGCCTGCGGGAGGCATCAATCTCCATCGCCGCGGTGATCGACGGACTATGGCTGCGCAAGGCGGTCGGCCATGACATCACGCGCGACCAGGCGATCGCCGTCGTCCTGCGCAATCTCGCCGCCCTGCTGAGCGCTGTGGAACTCGCCGCGCTGCGCCGGCAAAGCGTACGGTCGCATGGCGGGAACATGTAGGCTTGCCAGTGCGGAACCCCGGAGCCAAACTGCGCGCCGTTTCACATCGTCAAGGGAGCAGGCCCATGGACCCCGACGACATTCGTCCGATCAAGAAGCCCGAGATCGTCATTGGCGAGGATCTCGCTCTCTTGTCGGTTGCCGAACTCGAACACCGCGTTCATCTTTTGGAATCCGAGATCGTCCGCATCCGCGAGGCCATTGTCGGCAAGCGCTCGAGCAAGGCCGCTGCCGACGCGTTTTTCAGGAGCTGACCGGCGGTTCAGACTCTTTTTGCGTTAAGCAACCGTATCGTTAACCAATCAGTAAGGGATTCGGTTGTATTTTCGTCAATGTAATCCAGTCATCTGGATTCTCCGAGTGGCTCCTGTCCACTCTGTTTGACGCCTCCCTGTTAGAACCTTTAGCCGCGCTTTCAGCGCGGCTTTTTTTTGGCCCGGCATTTGCTCGTTGACGCCCGTCAGGGCCATTTTCTGTGGATAGTGGCCAGAAATGAACCAAGATTAATGTTCCGTTAATCCCGTTTCGCTGAGGGTGCGACGGAGAAAAGAACGAAAGAATCGATTCTCATGAAGGCTGCAGGGGATAATTCGGGAAACGACCGCAACGAGAGCCTGGTCGATTTCCTCGCACGCTTCACCGCGTCGGACCAATTTGCCGGAATCTTCAAGGAGGGTATGGGTTTAGTCGAGGAAACGGCGAATTATCTGGATGGCCCCGGACGCCAGGATGCCCGCCTCCTGGACCGCACCGGCGCCATCGCCTATGCGACCGAGAGCATGCGGCTCACGACCCGGCTCATGCAGCTCGCCTCCTGGCTCCTGCTCCAGCGCGCGGTGAGCGCCGGCGAGATCTCGCTCGCCGACGCCTCGAAGGAGAAGCACCGCATCAATCTGGCGGAGATCGGCGCCGGCCACACCTTGACCGGCCATGAGCAACTGCCTGCGGCGCTCAAGGACCTCGTCGACCGCTCCTTGCGCCTGCATGAGCGCATCCTGAAGCTCGATGGTATCCTGTCGGCCAAGGCCAAGTTCGTCCATCCCCAGCCGAGCCCGGTCAGCTACCAGATCGACCGCCTGGCCGCGGTTTTCAAAATGGCACGCCGCTGAGCCGGCGGCCTCAGACCCGCATCCTGCGCACCGGATGATCGAGCGTCAGCTCGAGCCGCGTGCCGTCGCCCGCAACGACCCAGCGCCGGCCGAGGATGGTGAAATCATGCGGCCGCTCGCCGGTCTCGAGCGAGACGAGATCACCCGTCAGGCAGTCGGCGCCCAGCGCCAGCCTGTCGAGCTCGCTTTCGAGCTGATGGCGCTGCGCGTAGCGAAGCGCGCTGTCGGTCAGGCGGATGGTTGATTTGCGCATTGGTCGGGTTCCGGCATCGCGGTTATGATTTGTGGGCGAATCGTCTGGGGGAATTTCTGCCATGACCGTCCGTCTCTCCAAGATCATCCTGTGCCTGTGCCTGGCGGCTTTCGCCTCCCTTGTGACTTTCGGCAACATCACCGATTACGGCTCGAACTTCGCCTTTGTCCAGCATGTGCTGAGCATGGACACGACCTTTCCCGGCAACAAGCTGATGTACCGCGCCATCACCAGCGAGCCTCTGTGGCACTTGGGCTATTGGCTCATCATCCTGGGCGAAGGGTTGACCTGCCTCCTGTTCCTCGTCGGCGCCTTTCATCTCTGGCAGGCGCGCCATGCGACGGGTGCCGGGTTCAACCAGGCCAAGCGTTTCGCCATCATCGGCGCGACCATGGGCTTCCTCGTCTGGTTCTTCGGCTTCATGGTGGTGGGCGGCGAATGGTTCGCGATGTGGCAGTCGCAGACCTGGAACGGGCAGGATGCGGCCTTCAAGTTCTATGTCGCGATCCTGGGCGTCCTGATCTATGTCAACCAGCCCGATGGCGACCTAGTCGCGCGTTAGCATCAAATACCAGTAGAGCGCGATCTCGCGCGTGTCCGGCATGTCGCCCTGGTAGAGGAAGCGGTCGAAGCCGCCGAGCGTGAAACCGCATGCTTCATAGAGCCTGCAGGCCGCGACATTGTTGTTCTGGGTCTCAAGCATCACGCCCGGCAGGCGCTTCTCCCTGGCCCAGGCGATCGCCTGCGCGACCAGCGCCCGGCCGACGCCGCGCTGGCGGAAATGCCTGTCCACCTCGACATGGTCGAGCAGCGCCAGGCGGTTCCAGTTCACCGAGATCGAGGCATGGCCCGCGACCTTGCCGTCGATATAGGCGAGGAAGAAGCCCTTGTCGGGATGGCCGATGAAGCCCGCGAGCTCGCGTGCCTCGCTATGGGCATAAGTCTTGCGTGACGCGGGAAGCGGACGCACGCGATAAGAGATAATGCCGTCCCGCGCGTCCAGCACGAGCTCGGACTCGATCACGAAGGACGCATCGCAGCTTTTGGCATCCGCCATGTTGTCTTGGGTGAGCGGGCGTATCTCGATCGTCGTCGTCATTGACGTCGGACCTAGCGGTCGGTGTGGCCGAGATCGCGCTCGGGCGCGATCACATCGCGCACCAGCTGCTTCAGGGTCTTGACGTCCGGAAAGCCGCCGTCGCGCTTGCGCTCCCAGATCAGGACGTCGTCGCAGGCGATCTGGAAGACGCCGCCGGTGCCCGGCAGGAGGGCGACCTCGCCGATATCGGTGCCGAAGGTCGCGAGCAGCTCCTGCGCCATCCATGCCGCGCGCAGCAGCCACTGGCACTGGGTGCAATAGGTGATGGCGATGCGTGGTCCGCCGTCCTTCGGCATGGTCGTCTCTCCACCGACAAAAAAACCCGGCGCAAGGCCGGGTTGTTTTGGCGTCTCAGCTCGGGCTTACTTGTTGAGGAAGCCGAATTTCTGCTTGAACTTGCTGACCCGGCCACCGCGGTCGATAAGCGTCTGCTGGCCGCCGGTCCAGGCCGGGTGCGACTTGGGGTCGATGTCGAGATTGAGCGTGTCGCCTTCTTTGCCCCAGGTCGAGCGGGTCTGGAATTTGCTGCCGTCGGTCATGACCACATTGATCGTGTGGTATTTGGGATGAATATCCTTTTTCATGGCGTAAACTCTCTTGGTGCGCGCGTTCCAGCGCCGGAAAACTGTAAATTCAGGGGTTTCGGGCGGCGTCTATACAGGAGGGGGGCCCCCTATGCAAGTGCGGCGGCTTGGCCCCTTCATAGGCCCCGGAGCCTGGTCTACAGCATCGGACCGAAAGGTGCGCAGCGGCTTTCGGACCAATCCGATGCGCGAAAGAATGGAGGCGCATGGCCCGCTCGTCCGCAGATACCGCCCCGGCCCGGCCCGCTGGCAAGAGCCTCAAGCCCCTCCGGCGGTTTCTGCCGCTCCTGAGGCATTACCGCCTCCCCGTCATACTCGCCTTTCTGGCCCTCGTCGTTGCGGCCGTGGCCACCCTCATCGTGCCGCTGGCGGTCCGCCGGGTCATCGATCACGGCTTTTCGGTCGAGGGCAGCACCCTCATCAACCAGTATTTTGCGGTGATGCTGGCGGTCGTCGCCGTGCTGGCCTTGGCGTCGGCAGCCCGCTTCTATCTCGTCACCTGGCTCGGCGAGCGCATCGTCGCCGATACGCGCGACCTTCTGTTCAAGCATCTTCTCGAGCTGAGCCCCGCCTTCTTCGAGGCAAACCGGTCGGGCGAGATCGTCTCCAGGCTCACCGCCGACACGACCCAGGTCAAATCCGCTTTCTCCACCTCGGCCTCGGTCGCGCTGCGCAACCTGGTGATGCTGGTGGGCGCCGCGATCATGATGGTGGTGACGAGCGTCAAGCTGTCCTGCCTCGTCCTCCTCGCCATTCCGCTGATCGTGCTGCCGTTGATCTTCTTCGGCCGCAGGGTGCGCACGCTCTCGCGCAGCGCCCAGGATACGCTGGCGCACTCGGCCGCCTATGCGCAGGAGCGCCTGCTCGCGGTGACGGCGGTCCAGTCCTTCGTCCAGGAAACGACCGCCATCAACGCCTTCAAGGAGGCCACCGCCACCGCCTTCGCTGCGGCGGCGAAGCGCACCGGCGCCCGCGCCTTCCTCACCGCCGCCATCATCTTCCTGTCGCTCGGCTCGGTGACCATGGTGCTGTGGTATGGCGCGCGTGAAGTGATCTCGGGCGCCATGACGGCGGGCTCGCTCAGCCAGTTCGTGCTCTATGCCGTGCTGGCGGCAAGCGCGCTCGGCGAGCTCTCGCAGGTCTGGGGCGAGATCCAGCTCGCCGCGGGCGCAGCGGAACGCATCGCCGAACTCCTCGATGAGAAGCCTGCCATCGCCGCTCCCGCGTCTCCCATTGCCCTGCCCTCGCCGCCCAAGGGCGAGATCGTCTTCGCCGGCGTCAGTTTCCATTACCCGACGCGGCCCGACGGCCCCGCTCTGGACGATGTCGGCTTCACGGTGGCGCCTGGTGAGACGGTGGCGCTGGTTGGCCCATCGGGCGCCGGCAAGTCCACCATTTTTGCCCTGCTGCAGCGGTTCTACGATCCGCAAGCCGGCCGTATCCTGATCGACGGCATCGATGTGAAGACGGCTGACCCGAAGGCGGTGCGCTCGCGCATCGCCGTCGTGCCGCAGGAGACGGTGATCTTCTCAGGCACGGTTCTCGACAATATCCGCTTCGGCCGGCCCGAGGCGTCGCCCGACGAAATCAAGCGGGCGGCCCGCGCCGCGCATGTCGAGGAGTTCGCGCAAGGCCTGCCCAAGGGCTACGACACCGAGGTCGGCGAACGCGGCATCACGCTTTCCGGCGGCCAGCGCCAGCGCATCGCCATTGGCCGCGCCATCTTGCGCAATGCGCCGATCCTGCTCCTCGATGAAGCGACGAGCGCGCTCGATGCCGAGAGCGAGGCCCTGATCCAGGAAGCCCTCAAGGAACTCACCCACAACCGCACAACGCTTGTCATCGCGCATCGCCTGGCCACGGTGAGGAATGCCGGGCGCATTCTCGTCCTCGACGGCGGGCGGCTGGTGGCGCAAGGCCAGCATGGCGAGCTCACCCGGTCGAATCCACTCTACTCGCGCCTGGCCGAGCTCCAGTTCAGTGCCCAGTCTGCGTGAAGCCGGCCACGTCTGCGGGCGAAGCGAGCCGGGTTACGGCCATCCCCTGCGCTTCGAGGTCCGTCACCAGGCTCCGGACCTTTGGCATGTATTGCTGGTCGACATTCCAGATCATCTTGAACACCTCGTCCAATGACGGCACTTCGCTCAACCCTCCTGGCGGATGGGCGAGCTTCCCGGTGATCCATTTGTAATGTCTTCGCGCGGCGAGCGAATAATGCTGCCAAACCGGCATGTCGACCAGGACGACGCAGGTGGCCCTGACCAGACGGGCGGGCAGCGATTCAAGCCGTCCAAACCCGTCTATGACCCAGCTTTCGCCCGCCACCAGCTGGCTATGGTCGGCCTCATAGACATGCACTGGCCGCGCCACCCAGCCCGGTCCCCAGAGCAGAGCGTCCAGCTCGTGATAGGGAAGCCCATGCTCGTAGGCGAGGCGCCGCGACAGAGTCGACTTGCCGCCGCCGGCATTACCGATGACGGCCGTCCTCTTCATGTCGGCCCGCTTGTTGAGTCCGTGGCTCATTGCGCAACCATTCAAGCAAGTTGTCATGAATGAGCTGCGAAGTCGAATCTGTTTCCCCTGGGTCAGAAGACCACACGCACACGGCGTGGCCGCGCCTCAGCGCTCGGTCAGCTTGAGTTCGATGCGGCGGTTGCGGGTCTTGGCCTCTTCGCTGTCGCCGGGATCGAGCGGCTGGAATTCGCCGAAGCCGGCGGCCACCAGATGCTTGGGGTTTATGCCTTTGCTGATCAGGTAGTTGACGACGGCGATCGAGCGCGCCGACGACAATTCCCAGTTCGATTTGAAGGCTGTCGTGATCGGATCGGTGTCGGTATGGCCGTCGACCCTGAGCACCCAGGCGATATCGGTGGGGATTTCGGCCTCGAGCTCCCTGAGCGCGGCGGCGAGCTTGTCCATTTCGACCAGCCCCGCCGGATTGATGTCGGCGGAGCCTTTCGGGAACAGCACTTCCGACTGGAAGACGAAGCGGTCGCCGACCACCAATATGTCGGAGCGCTGGCTCAGGATCTTGCGCAGGCGGCCGAAGAATTCCGAGCGATAGCGCGTCAGCTCCTGCACCCGTTGCGCCAGCGCCGAATTGAGCCTTTTGCCGAGATCGATGATCTGGGCCTGGTCGGTCTTGGCGCGCGTCTCGGCATCGGCGAGAAGGCCGTTGAGCGTCGCGATCTGCCGGCGCAAGGCGGCGAGCTGCTGGTTGAGAAGCTCGACCTTGGCGAGCGCCTCGGAGGAAATCTGCTTCTCGTCATCGAGCGCCGTGCGCAGGCCGGAAATTGTCGTGCCGGCGCTTTCGCCCTTCTCGCTCTCGCCCTCGAGCTGGAGAGCGAGGTTTGCCGACTTCGCCTTCTCGGCGTTGAGATCGTCGCCCAGCGTCGACAGATTGAGCTCGAGCTCCGACTTGGCCGACTTCTCGAGCGCCAGCAATTGCGTGAGCTCGGCGATCTGCGAACGCAATTGCCCGAGCGCGCTGTCCTGGCCCGAGATCTCGCGCGCCAGGAGGAACTGCGCGACGATGAACACCGAGAGCAGGAAGGTGATGACGAGCAGGAGCTGCGCCATCGCGTCGACGAAACCCGGCCAATAGGGCGCCTCGTAATGCCGCCGGCGGCGGGCAAGGGCTTGCGACATGGCCTATTCCTCGTCCTCGACGGCGGCCGCCTGGCTGAAGCGCCCGGCCGAGGCCGGCATTTGCTTGGTGGTGCGCAGGATGAGCTTCTGCATCTCGTTCTGCTGCACCTGCTGGGCTTGCGCCCATTGCCGGACGATCTTCTGCTCCTCGCGCATCTGCTGGACGAGGCTCGCCACCGCGTCGGCGAGCTTCTCCATCGATTCCCCGTCCTGGGCGGCGAGACTGGGCGTGCCCGCTGCCGGCGTCGGCGCGTCGGCCGTCAGCGCGTCATCGAGCGTCTGGTTGATGCGCTCGATGCCCTTATGGAGGCCGGCAATATCGAGTCTCAGATAGCCGGGCACGGCGAGCGAGCCGCTCTCGCCCGCCTGGAGATCGGTGATCGTCGACAGCCAGTCTTCTAGGTCGTTGTAGAAGCGGTTCTGCGCCTGGCTCGCCTGCAATTCGAGGAAGCCGAGGATGAGCGAGCCGGCGAGGCCGAAGAGCGAGGACGAGAAGGCGAGGCCCATGCCGGAGAGCGGCGCCTCGAGGCCGGTCTTCAGTTCCTCGAAGACGGTCGCCGACTGGGCGGACGAGACATCGAGCGACCGGATCGCGTCGCCGACCGAAGTCACCGTCTCGAGCAGGCCCCAGAAGGTGCCGAGCAGGCCCAGGAAGATCAGGAGGCCGACCATGTAGCGCGAGATGTCGCGGGCTTCATCGAGGCGCGACGCGATCGAATCGAGCAGCGAGCGCATCGACAAAGGCGACAGGACGGTGCGGTTGGGCCGGTCGCGGAACAAGGTCGCCATCGGTCCGAGGAGCTTCGGCGTATGGGTGAGCTCGAGGCCAGGATTGGCGATTCGGAAGCCGTTGACCCAGTTGATTTCGGGCCACAGCCGCCAGACCATGCGGAAGGAATAGATCACGCCAAGGAGCAGCGCTCCGACGATCACCGCATTGAGGCCCGGATTGGCCATAAAGGCCCGTTGCATATGGGGAAATAGAACAACCGCGAGGATGGTCACGACCAGCATGAACACGAGCATGCGGACGAGATAGACTTTGGGCAATTCGAGGACAGTGTGCTCTTTTGCGTCGGCCATGGTCGCCATCAGAACCTCAAGCGGCGGTAAATGGCGGCAAATCTAGACGATTGCGTGGCGGGTTAACAGCGAGACCATGAAGGTTTTGCCTAAACCAGAAGCACGAAACAGGGAATTGGCGTATATTCCCAATAATATAGGGCGATAAGTCTTGTTTTCAGTGGTCAACTGGCTGGTGCTGTCCGCCGTCTCGACTCTCCTGTCGGGCGAGCCCCGGCCCGAAGCAAATGTTGACACCTATATCCGCGCGCTTAACCCTGAGCAGCGGCTGGAGTTCATCATCAAATACGCGGCATCGGCGGAGACCTACGCCGGCTTTCTAAAATTCCGGCAGCCGCCCAGGATCTACATCCACTGCCAGAGCGACGGTTGCGATCCGAAGCTTCCGCACATTCTCGCTGATCTCAGATCCCGCGTGCCGGGCGCCTATGGCAGCGTGGTCGCCGAACCTGAGACGGCCCAGATCGAGATCTATGTGGCCGCCGAGCCCGCGGACTTCGACCGACGAGATCGGCAAGTCGACAAGGAGCTCCACATCGATGCCCAGATCGGAGCCAAATTCCTTTTCCCGCCGCAACCGGCACCTTGCCGCGC
The DNA here is from genome assembly GCA_050251035.1 of Parvibaculaceae bacterium. Taxonomy (GTDB): domain Bacteria; phylum Pseudomonadota; class Alphaproteobacteria; order Rhizobiales; family Aestuariivirgaceae; genus Taklimakanibacter. The sequence continues at coordinate 22,558 of JBFWNN010000004.1, read as the reverse complement.
GACGATCTATTTCGAGCAGCAGACCTGGACCATAGAGAAGACAATGATCTTCATCGACAGCGATGCATCGCCGCGAATGCAGTATCTCTGCATGGGATTCGAGCTGACGCGGGCGATCGGCGTACTAACTGTTCCCGTGCCGCTCTTTTACCAGAAGCTCGCGAAGCGCCCCAGCGACGATCCCCTGCCCTATCTCGCCGCCAATGTGCTTCTTCATACGTCTGCGGAGATTCAGGCCGGCGATTCCACGGACAAGGCGCTCGCCGTTCTCAAGGACCGATATGGCGTGCAATAGCTCGCCTCACACCTCGAGCGCCCATTGGAGCGCCTCCGGTAGCGCGCCGAAGCAATAATCGACATGCAGCACCCGTCTTCGGCGCGGCGAGCGCGAAGCGTCGCTGGCATGGAGCGTCAGCGCCTTCATGGCCAGGACGCCGCCGGCAGCGACCGCGCAGGTCACGGCCTGACCCTCGACCTTCACTATCGCTGAGCCGTCCCCGGCGGTGGCTGCCGGCGATCACCTTCAGCGCCCCGTTTCCGGGTCCTCGAACTCTCCCGCAAGCTGGCTCAGGACACCGGCGCCGACCAGGCCCGGCGCGGCCGCGACGCCGTCGCGCTCGAAATCGAGCGTCACGGCAGGGCTCACATCGCCTTGACGATCTCTTCGGTCATCTTCTTGGCGTCGCCGAACAGCATCATGGTGTTGTCGCGGTAGAACAGGCCGTTGTCGATGCCGGCATAGCCCGACGACATGCCGCGCTTGATGAACATGACCGTGTTCGCCTTCCACACTTCGAGCACCGGCATGCCGTAGATCGGCGAGGCCGGGTCGTCCTTGGCGGCGGGATTGGTCACGTCATTGGCGCCGATGACGAAGGCGACGTCGGACTGGGCGAATTCGGAATTGATGTCCTCGAGCTCGAACACCTCGTCATATGGCACATTGGCCTCGGCGAGCAGCACGTTCATGTGCCCCGGCATGCGCCCGGCCACCGGATGAATGGCGTATTTGACCGTGACGCCCGCCTTCTTGAGATGGTCCGCCATCTCGCGCAGCGCATGCTGGGCCTGCGCCACCGCCATGCCGTAGCCCGGCACGATGATGACCGAGCCCGCATTCTTCATGATGAAGGCGGCATCGTCCGCCGAGCCCTGCTTCACGGGCCGCGCTTCGGCACCGCCCGCCGCGGCCGCCGTCTCGCCGCCGAAGCCGCCCAGGATGACGCTGATGAAGGAGCGGTTCATGCCCTTGCACATGATGTAGGAGAGGATGGCGCCCGACGAGCCGACGAGCGCGCCGGTGATGATGAGCGCCGTGTTGGCGAGGGTGAAGCCGATGCCTGCCGCCGCCCAGCCCGAATAGGAATTGAGCATCGAGATGACGACCGGCATGTCGGCGCCGCCGATCGGCACTATGAGCAGGAAGCCCAGCACGAGACTGACGATCACGATCATCCAGAAGTCGAAGGCGCTCTGGCTGGCGAAGAAGCCGTAGATGAAGAACACGAGCGCAAGGGCGAGCGCGATGTTGATGTAGTGCCGGCCCGGCAGGATGATCGGCTTGCCGCTCATCCGTCCGTCGAGCTTGAGGAAGGCGATGATCGAGCCGGTGAAGGTGAGCGCGCCGATGGCGGCGCCGAGCGCCATCTCGATGCGGCTCTGGGCGTGGATCTCGCCATTGGTGGCGATGCCGAAGGCCTCGGGAGCATAATAGGCGGCGGCGGCCACGAAGACGGCGGCGAGGCCGACGAGCGAGTGGAAGGCGGCGACGAGCTGCGGCATGGCCGTCATGGCGATGCGCCTGGCGGTGACGGCGCCGATGGCGCCGCCGATGGCGATGCCGCCGATGATCAGGGCCCAGGCGAGCCCGCTCGCGGGCGCCGCGAGGAGCAGCGTCGTCACGATCGCAAGTCCCATGCCGATCATGCCGAAGAGATTGCCCTGCCTCGAGGATTCGGGGCTCGACAGGCCGCGCAGCGCCAGGATGAACAGAGCACCGGAGACCAGATAGAGGAAGGCGGCGAGAGAAGCGCTCATGACTATTCCTTGACAAGCTCCATGGTGGCCTCTTGGAAAGCCACCGCCTCATATTCGGGATAGGCCTCGCGCAGGGCGGAGACCTGCTGCGTATCGCTGCTGCGCACCAGGTACCACGCATCGCCGTCGAGCAGCGCCAGCGTCTGGGCGCGCATGAGGGTCTTGCCCTCGCCGCCCGTCGTCATGATCGTGTCGGTCGGGATGAGCAGATAGGGGGTGCCGTCCTTGAGCTCGCCGCGCTCGGCCTCGGACATCTTCACGGTGAAGGAATGGACCGGCAGCGCCACGAGCGTCTGGCCGATGAGATCGCCCAGCGCTTTGCGGATCTCGTCCTCGCTGACACCGTCATGCTCGGCCATCGCCTTGATGACGCGCGGCGGGATGGCCTTGACGAGTGTCGGGATATCCTTGCCTTCCATCGCCGCATCGAAGCCGGCGACGGCTTCCGCGAGCCCGGCGGTCTCGGCGTCGGTGAGGTCACGCGCCGGCGCGCTGCCCGCGCCCGCAAGACTGAGCAGCGCCACGCCTGCCGCAAGAAGCCGCCCCCGCAGTCCCCTCATCCGCGGCATCAGTGGCTCTTCTTGGACGCGGCAGGGTCCTTCTTCTTGTACATCGCCAGCATGCGCTGGGTGACGAGGAAGCCGCCGAAGATGTTGACCGAGGCGAGGATCAGGGCAAGGAAGCCGAAGATCATGGCGAGCGTCGAGCCCGACGCGATGGCGCCCGCGCCCACCGCCAGCAGCGCGCCGACCACGATCACCGAGGAGATCGCGTTGGTGACCGACATCAAGGGCGTGTGCAGCGCCGGCGTCACGTTCCACACGACGTAATAGCCGACGAAAACCGCCAGCACGAAGATCGCGAAGAGCGAGACGAAAGGATCGATCGCATGTTCCATCGGGAGGTCCCTTAAGACTTGAACATCTTGTGCACCAGCTCGCCGTCCTTGGCGACGAGCGTGCCGGTGACGATCTCGTCCGCCCAGTCGATCTTCAGCGCCCCGTCCTTGATCAGGGGATCGAGGAAGTTCTGCAGGTTCCTGGCATAGAGCGGCGAGGCGTTGCCGGCGAGCCGGCCGGCGAGATTGAGATTGCCCATGATGGTGACGCCCTTGTGGGTCACGATCTCGCCCGGCTTAGACAGCGGGCAGTTGCCGCCGCGCTCGACCGCGAGATCGACGATCACCGAGCCGGGCTTCATCGTCTCGACCATGTCCGGGGTGACCAGCACCGGCGCCGGCCGACCCGGGATGAGGGCGGTGGTGATGACGATGTCCTGCGCCTTGATGTGCTCGGCGATGAGCGCCGCCTGCTTGGCCTTGTCCTCGGCCGAGAGCTCGCGGGCATAGCCGCCGGCGGTCGCCGCGTCCGCCACGTCGGCGAAGACGAACTTGCCGCCGAGGCTCTTGACCTGCTCTTCCGTCGCCTTGCGCACGTCGGTCGCCGACACGATGGCGCCGAGCCGGCGCGCGGTGGCGATCGCCTGGAGGCCCGCGACCCCCACGCCCATGATGAAGACCTTGGCCGGCGGCACCGTGCCCGCCGCCGTCATCATCATCGGGAAGGCGCGGCCGAACTGGGCCGCGGCGTCGATCACTGCCTTGTAGCCGGCGAGGTTGGCTTGCGAGGAGAGCACGTCCATCGATTGCGCGCGGGTGATGCGCGGCATGAGCTCCATGGCGAAGAGGGTGAGGCCTTGCCTGGCCAGCGCCTCGAGTCCCGGCCGGTCGCCGTAAGGATCGAGGATGGCGGCGACGACGGCGCCCTTCTTGAGCCCTTCGGTGGTCTTGCCCTCGGGGCGGCGGACACTGAGCAGGATGTCGGCGTCTTTCAGCGCCGCATCGCCCTTGCCGACCTTGGCGCCGGCACCGGCGAAGGCATCATCCGAGATGAACGCCCCGGCGCCCGCGCCCGCCTCGACGGCGACCTCCATCCCCTTCTTGACGAAAGCCTTGATCGTGTCGGGGGTCGCCGCAACGCGGCTCTCGCCCGGATGAGTTTCGGCTGAGACCGCGATCTTCATATGGCGCAGGCCCTAGCCGACGCTGACGGCGGTGATCAGTCCGAAGAGCACGAGGACGCCGATCGACAGGAGCCAGCGCTGCGAGCCCGAGCGCGCGTCGATCAGGACGGCGATGACGCCGATGATCAGCCCGACGAAGCCGGTGAACACGTTGAGCGTGTGGCCGAAGGCGAAGGCGCACAGGGCGACCAGCACGAAGGCGCAGATGATGCCCAGCGCCACCGAGCCGCGCACGAAATTGCCGTAGGTGCTGCGATGCGCTGCAATGTCCAGGTGATGGTCGACCGATTGCTCCGCCATGTCGGAAATCCCCTCGAAAGCCGTAAAATCCAGGGATGCCTAACTAGCCTAGAGCCTCAAGGCCTGCAAGAACCGAGGGCTGGCGCGGCGATGAGTCCCATGAGGCCGGGCCAGACGGCGGCAAGCTGCCGCCATTCGGCTGGAAAAACCTCCCGCTTGCGTCATAATCCCGGTCTAGCCTGCGATTGGACCCCATGCGACGGCGGATGGCAGTTCTCTGGCTTGCGGTGATTCTGTGGCTTGCAGGATGCGCCAGCCCATGCTTCGCCGAGACCGGACAGGCCGCCCCCGACATCCCCCGGCTTACCGCCCAGGCCCGGTCCGGCGATCCGGGCGCCATGATCAGCCTGGGAGAGGCCTATCTCGACGGCAACGGCGTCACCCGCGACCTCGATGCCGCCATCGGATGGCTCGCCATGGCGGCACAATCGAAGGATGTCCAAGCACTCTATCTCTTGAGCTTCGCGCTCAGGGAGCGGGCCAGGCCAGGTGACCTCGACCAGGCTTTGCAGGTCGGCACCGCCGCTTTGGCGTTGGCCAGGACACGGTCCGGATCGGCCTTCGTCGAAGCGAACATCCAGTCGCAGCTCGGCTTCACCTATGAAAGGCTCGGACGTTTCGAGGAAGCCGTCGCGGCCTATGCGAGCGCGCGGCGCCTGTTCGAGCGCCTGTTGGGCAGGAAGCACCCGCAAGTCGCCGGCGCCTATATGAACCTCGCCAGCGGACTCGCCGGAGCGGGACGCCATGAGGACTCGCTCGCCGCCAACGAGACCGCCCTCGCTTTGTTCACCAGGATCGCCGGAGGCGACAGCGAAGTGGTCGCGGGCCTCTATGAGAACAAGGGCATCGCTTTGGTCAACCTCGCGCGCTATGGCGAGGCGTTGGACGCCCTGGACAAGGCCAAGGCCATCTTCCTGAAACGGGGCGGACCGGAGGCTCAGGGCGTCGCCGACGTGCTCAAGACCGAGAGCCGCGTCTTGAGCCTGCTGGCGCGCCATCGGGAGGCGGCCGCGGCGGCGCAATCGGCGCTGGCCATCTATGCCAGGACGCCTCCCGACCAGCGCACTCTGGCCGCGACCCACGGGATGCTCGGCCTCGCCTACCAGGGCTTGACGCGCTACGACGAGGCGCGCGCGCAATATCTCGCCGCCGCCTCAATCCTCGAACAAAGCTATGGTGCGAACAGCATCGACATGGTGCATCCGCTCACCAATCTCGGCAATGTCGAGGACGAGCTTGGGCAATATGAAGCCGCGCTGTCGCACTATCGCCAGGCGCTGGCCGTCATCCGCGCCACCTTTGGCGCCGATCATGCCGAGGTGGCCACCATGCTTGGCCGGCTGGGCAACACATCCCGCAAGCTCGATCGTCACGACGCGGCCCTGAACTACGGCCTCGAGGCCTTGCTCATCCAAGCGGGCGCCAAGGACGCTGATATCGACAACCGGCGCTACACGTTCCGCATGCTGGCGCGTATCTTCGCGGCCAAGGGGAACGTCAGCGCCGCCCTGTTCTTCGCCAAGCAGGCCGTCAACACGCATCAGGCGCTGCGCGCTCGCAACAGCGCCCTGTCGAGCGAGTTCCGTTCGGCGCTCGGCGAGAGCTTCCAGCCTTCCTACCGCCTTCTGGCGCAGTTGCTCCTTGCCGACGGCCAGTTCGCCGAGACGCAGTTCGTCGGCGGGCTTCTCAAGCAGGAGGAATTCTACGAGTTCACGCGCGGCGCCGAAGCTCAGTCATCCGACCGCCGCGACATCGAGCCCGGCAGTGTCCGCCTCACCAAGCAGGAACAGAAGCTATGGGACGGCCTCATGGGACTCATGGCGCCCGAGCATCGGCTCGCGGCGGATCTGCGCGCGCTCGCTGCCGCCCGCGAGAAGACCGCCTCGCTCTCGCCAGGGCATCAGGGCCGCTGGCGCGACCTCGCCGAGAAACGCGACGCGGCGGTGAGAAACTTCATCGCCGCAGCGATCGGCCTCATCGAACGGAACGAGGCCGAGCGGCGCCTCAGACAGCAGGAAGCCGTCGATTTCGAACCCCGCTATACCGAGAAGCTCCAGGCGGATCTGACGGCCATGGGGCAGGACGTCCTGCTTCTCCAGGCCATGAGCCTCGAAGACGGGCTTCATCTTTTTGTGAGCGCCGCCGGGCGCGAGACGGTGCATCGGCAAGTGCGGATGACCCGCGCTGAGCTCGCCGATCGGGTGTTCGCCGCCGTCGCGGCGGTCGAGAGCCGCGACGGCGAGGCCAAGGCGAAGCTCGCCGGCCTCTATGATCTGCTGATCAAGCCGGTGAGGGCCGATCTCGACGCGGCGCGGCGCGACGGCTCAAAAGCGCCGTTGTTGCTGCTCGATCTCTCCGGTTTCCTGCGTTACGTCCCCTTCGCCGCGCTCCATGACGGCCGGCGTTATCTCATCGAGGACTTCGCCCTGGCGCTGCACAACCCCGCCATCCCGACCGAGTTCGCTGCTCCGGAGCGCGACAAGGTCAAGGGCGCGGGCTTCGGCGTGACGCGCGCTTTGCCCGGCTTCGCAGCGCTGCCCGGCGTGCGTCAGGAGCTCGCGGCGGTCTTCGGCATCATCCAGGGCACGCCGAGCCTGGATGACCAGTTCGATGCACGCAACCTCGCCAAGGCGCTCACGATGAAGCCGCAGATCCTGCACATCGCCAGCCATTTCCGTTTCCGGCCCGGCAACGAGATGAACTCCTATCTGCTGCTGGGGAACGGCGATGGCCTTTCGCTGAACCGGCTGCGCACCGAGAAGCGCTTCCGCTTCCGTGGCATCGACCTCATTACGCTCTCGGCCTGCGAGACCGCGCGCGGCGGCGGCGCCGAAGGCGAGGAGATCGAGAGCTTCGGCGCGCTGGCCCAGGCCAGCGGCGCCTCCGCCGTGATGTCGACCTTGTGGCAGATCGCCGACGACTCGACCGCGCGGCTCATGACCGACTTCTATCACGGGCTGGTCAATCGCGGTCTCGACAAAGCGCACGCCTTGCGCCAGGCGCAGCTTGCGATGATCGCCGGCACACCGCCGCAGGCCGTGGCGCTCCGGTCGAGCCGCTCGATGTCGGTTGTCGAAGACACCGATCCTGCCGCGGGCCCCGACCTGCCGCCCGCCTCTCACCCCTATTACTGGGCCGCCTTCATCCTGATGGGGAACTGGAAATAAGCCCCGCCGCCGCGAGCGCCGCCCCTTGCCGCGCCGCCACGCCCTCGACGCTGAAGCCTTCGAGCGCCTCGTTGAGCAGCCGGTAGAAATTGAGCTCGGCGCGCAAATGGATGAACACGCCGCCGAGGCCGATCGCCGCGCGGTCCATGAACACGAATTCGCGCGGCACCTTGAGCGGCCCCTTCTCCTTGAGCGCACGATGCACGGTGAAGGCCTGGCGGCGGCCATATTCGGCCGGCGACACATCGCCCGCGATGGCCCGCACCCGGTCCTCCATCAGGGGTCCGTAGATGAAGCGCGCCCAGATGTTGAGGATGTCGATAAGCTCGTTGGACAGGCCCGCGAAGCCCCAGGTCTCATAGGCATGCACGATGCGCTCGCGGTCGTCGCCCATGAGTCCTTGATAGAGATCGACCACGCCCTGGACAAAGCGCGGCGGGAAGATGCGGATGCAGCCATAATCGAGAAGGTTGAGCCCGACGGGCCTGCCCGTCTCGCCGAGGGCGGCGGAGTAATTGCCGAGATGCGGGTCGCCATGGATGACGCCATGGCCGCAGAACGGCGTCCACCAGGCCGCGAAGAGATGCCGCGCCAGGAGGTTGCGCGTCTCGAGGTCATGTTCCTTGAATTCGAGCAGCTTGCGGCCCTCGAGCCAGCCCATGGTGATGAGCCGGCGCGTCGACAGTTGCGGCTCGACGACCGGCACATGGATGCCCGGATGGCCCGCCAATATTTCCGTATAGAGACGGATGTGCTTCGCCTCGCGGACGTAATCGAGCTCCTCGCGCAGGCGCGCGGCGATCTCCTCGCCGATCTCGCTGGTGTCGATCGCCGGCGACATCCGCTTGTGCAGGGCGAAGATGACGTTGAGCTGCCTGAGATCGGCCTCGACGGCCGAATCCATGTCCGGATATTGCAGCTTGCAGGCAAGCGCGCGCCCGTCGAGCGCCGCCGCCTTGTGCACCTGGCCGAGCGAGGCGGCATGCGCCGCCTCATGCGTGAAGTCGGAGAAGAGCGTGCGCCATTCGGGCCCGAGCTCGGCCGCCATGCGCCGCTTGACGAAGGCCCAGCCCATCGGCGGCGCCTGCGACTGGAGCTGCGCCAGTTCCGCGGCATAGCCGGCCGGCAGCGCATCCGGAATGGTGGCGAGGAGCTGCGCCACCTTCATCAACGGCCCTTTCAGATTGCCCAGCGCTTCCGCCAGGAGCTGGCCTTCCGCCGCCGAGCCTTTCTCGGCCCCGAGAAGCCGTCCCGCGGCGATCCGGGCGACGGCGCTGCCGACGCCCGTTCCCACATTGGCATAGCGCAGCAATCGCCCGGTCAGGCTGTTCTCGTCGTCGGCCAAGCAATCCTCATCGCGACGTCCCTCGCCTCAACCGGGAGAGGGGGTAGTTTTCAAGCAGCTTCCATCGCCTCGAGCTCGTCGATGAAGCCTTCGATGACCGTGAGGCCTTTGTGCCAGAAGGTTGGATCGCTGGCATCGAGGCCGAAGGGCTTCAACAGCTCGCTGTGATGCTTGCTGCCGCCCGCCTTCAGCATGGCGAAATACTTCTCCTGGAAGCCCTCGGCGCTCTCGCGGTAGCGCGCATAGAGCGAGTTCACCAGGCAATCGCCGAAGGCATAGGCATAGACATAGAAGGGCGAGTGGATGAAGTGCGAGATATAGACCCAGAAAGTCTCATAGCCCTCCGAGAAGGCGATGCCCTCTCCTAAGCTTTCGCCCTGCACTTCGAGCCACAGCGCGTTGATCTGTTCGGCGGTGAGCTCGCCGTCCTTGCGCGCCGTGTGGATCTTGCGCTCGAACGTATAGAAGGCGATCTGGCGCACCACGGTGTTGAGCATGTCCTCGACCTTCTGGGCGAGCATGGCCTTGCGCTTTTTGGGGTCCTTCGCCTCTTTGAGCAGCGCCTGGAAGGTGAGCATCTCGCCGAAGACCGAGGCCGTCTCGGCCAGCGTCAGCGGCGTCTGCGCCATGAGCGCGCCCTGATCGGCGGCGAGCACCTGATGCACGCCATGGCCCAGCTCATGGGCGAGCGTCATGACGTCACGCGTCTTGCCCATGTAATTGAGCAGCACGTAAGGGTGCGCCGAGGGCACCGTCGGATGCGCGAAGGCGCCCGATGTCTTGCCGGGCCGCGCCGGCGCGTCGATCCACCTCTTGTCGAAGAACCGGCCGGCGATCTCCGCCATTTCCGGGGCGAAGCCCCTGTAGGCGCCGAGGACGGTGGCCTTGGCGTCGGCCCATGGCACCTCGCGGGTGTCTTCTTGCGGCAGGGGCGCATTGCGGTCCCAGTGATCGAGCTTCGGCTTGCCGAGCCACTTCGCCTTCATCCGGTAATAGCGATGCGACAGACGCGGATAGGCCTGGCGCACCGCTTCGACGAGGGCCGCCACCACCTCGGGCTCGACCCGGTTGGACAGATGGCGGGCATCGGCGATGTCCTTGAAGCCGCGCCAGCGGTCGGAGATCTCCTTGTCCTTGGCGAGCGTGTTGGTGATGTGGGTGAAGAGCCTGAGATTCTTCTTGAAGGCCTGCGCCAGGGCCTCGGCGCCGGCCTTGCGCCTGGCTTCATCGGGGCTCATCAGGAGCGTCAGCGTCGGCTCGAGCGGCAATTCCTCGCCATCGACCGTGAAGCGCATCTCGGCCAGGCTCTCGTCGAACAGGCGGTTCCAGGCGGAATAGCCGGTCTGCGACTTCTCCAGGAACAACTCCTCGATCTTGTCGTCGAGCTGATAGGGCTTTTCCTTGCGCAGATTGTCGATCCACGGACGGTAATGCGCCAGCGCCGGCGCCTCGAGCTTCTTCGTGAGCTCGGCATCCGCGATCTTGTTGAGCTCCAGTTCGAAGAACAGCAGGATGGTCGAGATGTCGGTCAGCTTGGCGCTGACATCGCCGTAGAATTTCCCCCGGGCGGGATCGGTCGTGTCGCCGACATAATGGAGCTGCGCATAGGAGCCGGCGCGGCCGAGAAGATCGCTCAAGCCTTCATAGGCTCGGATCGCCTGCGCGAGGTCTTCTCCCGAGAGGCCGGAAAGCTTGCCCTTGTAGCTGTCGGCAAAGCGCCTGGCCTCGGCCTGGCCGCGCTTCATGTCGCCGGCAAAGGCCGGATCGTCGGGCGATGCATAGAGGTCGGCGAGATTCCATTCCGGCAGGGGGCCGAGTTTCTTCGCGGCAGCGGCAGAGTCCATGGGAGCGGCATCCGATTTTTGAGGTTTGTGCTCATATGGCCCATGCCCCCTCTGGCGGCAATAGAGCACATCCCGCCGAGGTTGGAGACTTCGGTGATAAGGATTGCTCCAATTATTGATTGGCGCGAAGCGCTTCGCCGGGATGCGCTATGGAAGAAAAACGGCACTTGTGACGTAAGGCGACATTGACGAGCCTATGGACACGGAACGAAACTGTCCCCAATCTCGCCAGGTCCTTAATCGCCTCTTTACCCTTCTTTGTCACAGTCGGCCGCGAATGGGGGAGAGGCCAAGGTGCGGCTGGGCGGCGCGCCTGCGGCGGCTTTTACCCGAGCGGCCAAACAGTTGAGTGGTATCGGTCAAGCATGACAGCGCGCGTCCTTATTGTTGAAGACGACCCGGCCCAGCGGCGCATTCTCGAAGAAATGATGAAGCGGTTCGGCTTCGAGGCGGCAAGCGTCGAAAGCGGGGCCAAGGGCCTCGACGTGCTCGCCGGCGCGTCCGGCGGCCAGATCGAGCTCGTGATCCTCGATCTCATGATGCCTGGCATGGACGGGCTCGAGTTCCTCGAGCGCATGACGGGTGTGCGCGGTCACATCCCGGTGATCGTGCAGACCGCCCAAGGCTCGATCGAGACCGTCATCAAGGCCATGCGCGCCGGCGCCGACGATTTCGTGGTCAAGCCGATCTCGCCCGAACGCCTGCGCGTCTCGGTGCAGAATCTCCTCAAGGTGAACGCGCTTACCGAGGAGGTCAAACGCCTCAACAAGAAGGTCGGCGGCGCCTTGACCTTCGATGATCTCATCGCCTCTTCGGCGGCGATGGCGGGCGTGATCCGGCTCGGCCGCCGCGGCGCCCAGTCCAACATCCCGATCCTGATCGAAGGCCAGTCGGGCGTCGGCAAGGAGATCATCGCGCGCGCCGTTCATGGCGAGAGCGAGCGGCGCGGCCGCTCCTTCGTCGCGGTCAATTGCGGCGCCATCCCGGAAAACCTGGTGGAAAGCATTCTTTTCGGTCATGAGAAGGGCTCCTTCACCGGCGCCACGTCCAAGCATATCGGCAAGTTCCAGGAGGCCGATGGCGGCACGCTCTTCCTCGACGAGGTGGCGGAATTGCCGCTCGACATGCAGGTGAAGCTCCTGCGCGCCATCCAGGAAGGCGAGATCGATCCGGTCGGATCGCGCAAGCCCGTGAAGATCAACATCAGGCTGATCTCCGCCACCAACCGCAACATGATCGAGATGGTGAAGGCGGGGCAGTTCCGCGAGGACCTGTATTACCGCCTCAATGTCTTTCCGGTCATGGTACCGCCGCTCAAGGAGCGCAAGGACGATATCCCGGCCCTGGTCAATCATTTCATCACCCGCTTCGCCGCCGAGGAAGGGCGCAAGGTGCATGGCATCGACCCCAAGGCGCTGACCATGCTGCAGGCCTATAGCTGGCCCGGCAATGTCCGCCAGCTCGAGAACACCGTGTTCCGCGCCATCGTGCTCTGCGAGGGAGATATCCTCGAGATCCAGGACTTCCCGCAGATCGCTTCGCTGGTCGAGGGCTATGAGGTGAAGATCCCGGAGCTGCCGCCCCAGCCTCAACCTCAAGTCCAGCCGGCGAGCGCATCGCCGTCACGCTCGACGGGCGCGGTCATTTCCGACGGCATGGCGCTCGGCATCCCCGCCGTCACCGATGGCGGCCATATCCGCAAGCTCGAGGAAATCGAGGCCGACATGATCAGGCTGGCGCTCCACCGCTATCGCGGCCAGATGTCGGAAGTGGCCCGCAAGCTCGGCATCGGGCGGTCGACGCTCTACCGCAAGATGCGCGATCTCGGCCTCGAGGACACCGAAAACGGACGCTCGACGGCCTGATTCTGCCAGCCGGCGCCGGAAGTTGCGGCAAAAACGCTACAGTCTCCGTTTAAAATGTGGCCGCGGCTTGCATACCGTTGAAATGCCACGAAGCCGCGGTTAGCTATGGGAGACTATGGGAGTAGACCTAAGATGCGGCTGACGCGCGGAATTGCGGGCACCTCTGCGCTCGTTTTGGCTTTGTTCCTGCTGGCGCCCGTGGCCGAGGCGGAAAGCAATCGGATGGCGCCGCGCGGCGACCCCGCCGCCAAGCGGTCAGGCTCGCTCTTCGAATATTTCAAGCGCAAGCGCTATGAGCGCCGGCAATTGGAGCGCAGCCGGGAAGTCCGCCGCTATCGTCAGCCAGGTCCCGTTATCCAGAATGCGCCGGCGATCGAGAAGGACGTGCCTGAGGCGCCGCTGGTCTACCGGCCGGACAAGCTCCAGACGCTGAAGGCCGAAAGCTTCGCCGAGGCCGAACCCACGGACATCCTGCCGGCCGCTATCTATAAGGAATTGTTGAACAAGGACGCCACATTGCGCGTCACGCCCGACGAGAAGTCGGCCATTCTGGATGTCTACCGCGCGGGCGGTTTTAAGCCTCTATGGACATCGGCGGAAGGCCTGGACCAGCGTGGCCGGGACGTCCTTGCGGTGCTCGCCAAGAGCGCCGACGAGGCCCTGGAGCCCACCGACTATTTGCCGCCGGTGCTCGGCTCATTTGCCGACAGCCCAACCCTCTTCAAGGGCGACATGATCCATCTCGCCCGTCTCGATCTCGGCCTTACCGCCATGGCGCTGAAATATGCCCGCCATGTCTCGGGCGGCCGGCTCAATCCCAACCGCCTCACCAAATACAATGACATCAGCCCCGAGACCGTGAGCCCGGCAGCGGCCGCCAAGGTCCTCGCCTGGTCGCCCTTCCCGCTCGACTATCTGAAGAGCCTCCAGCCGACGCATCCCGCTTTCGAGCTGTTCAAGGTGGAACTCGCCAAGAAGCGGGCTTTGCTGCATGTGGCCGAGAGCGAAGCCGTCCCGCTCGGCAAGAGGGTGAAGCCCGGCGATGCCGATGACCGGCTGCCGCTCGTCCGCCACCACCTCGAGAGGCTGGGCTATCTCAAGTCCAAGACCGCGCCGACCGAGGTCGCGGATAAAGGCCCGGTTCTCGACCCGGAAATGTCGGAGGCGCTCAAGGCCTTCCAGAGCGAGGCCCAGCTCAAGGCCTGGGGCGGCCTCGATCAGGCGACCGTCAACGCGCTCAACGGGCGCACCGAGGAGCGCAATGTCGCGCGCCTCGTCTACAATATCGAGCGCCTGCGCTGGCTGCCGAAGAATCTCGGCCGCAAATATGTCATCGTGAACCAGGCCGCCTATCAGCTTCAGGTCATGGACGCCGACCGCGAGATCTGGCGCACCAAGGTGATCATCGGCAAGCCCCTCACCCAGACGGTGTCCTTCCATGACCGCATGGAGACGGTGGTCTTCAACCCGTCCTGGGGCGTTCCGCCCTCGATCATCCGCAAGGAAATGCTGCCCATCCTCCGGCGCGATCCTTCTTATCTCGACCGGCTGGGCTACCGCGTCGTCACCAGGAACGGACAGATCGTGCGATCGAGTTCGGTCAACTGGTCGGCCTACAGCAAGGGCGTTCCCTACTCGATCCAGCAACCGCCCAGCGACGACAACGCGCTCGGTGAGATCAAATTCCTCTTCCCCAATTCGCACAGCATCTATTTCCACGACACGCCGGCGCGCTCGCTGTTCGCGCGCTCGACGAGGGCCTTCAGCCATGGCTGCGTGCGCGTCGAAAACCCGCGTATTTTCGCGGAGAAGCTGCTGGGGCTGAGCGGCGAGGAAATCGCCAAGCGCATCGACAGCGGCCGGAGCCAGAGCGCCAAGGTCAAGACCGACATCAAGGTCCACCTGACCTATTTCACCGCCTGGCCCGACCAGACCGGCAAGATCGTCTATTATGACGACGTCTATGGCCGCGACCAGCGCATGGAAACGGCGATTTCGGCAACGGCTGTGGCGACAAGGTGACCTTGGGGCCTGTCCTTAAGTGAAATAGCCTTTCACTTAAGTCCCTGTTAATGATGGCGATTTAGAGTAGGCCTTTGATGGGGCTGCCCAAGAGTGGCCGCATTCTTGTCGCAAGCACGGAAGTCATGCCGCTGTTTGGGACGGACGCGGATCGTTCGGGACAATAATAGGGGAACCGGGGTTCCGGTCTAAAAGTGAGTATGGGTTTGCTGGCCGCCGCAAACGGACACCACGGATCATTTATCGCGCGCGCGAAACGGATCGTCCTTTCAACGGCTTCGGCCGGGGCCCTGGCGACGGGCCTGTGGTTCGGCTTCGGCCATGATGCCACCGCCGGCGGCGAGACCCGCACCATCACCTTCTACCAGACGCACACCAAAGAAAGCCTCACCGTCACCTACAAGGTCAATGGCCGCTACATTCCGTCGGCCATGGAAAAGCTCAATTACATTCTGCGGGACTGGCGTCGCAACGAGGTCATCCGCATCGATCCCAAGACGATCGACCTCGTCTGGGAGTTGCACGCCGATCTTGGCTCCACCCGGCCCATTCACATTATTTCGGGCTATCGCTCGCCCAAGACCAATGCCTTCCTGAAACGCATCGGCCGCAACGTGGCGAAAAAGAGCCAGCATATGCTGGGCAAGGCCATCGACATCCGTTTCCCCGATATTCCGGTCGAAAGAATGCGCAACAGCGCGCTGGTTCGCCAGGTCGGCGGTGTCGGCTACTACGCCGGCAGCTTCATCCATGTCGATTCAGGCAAGGTGCGTAACTGGCCACGCATCGCTCCGCGCCAGCTGGCGAAGATTTTCCGCGACTACCGCAAGACCGTTGGCGCCCGCCTCAACCGCAACGACCAGGTCATGGTCGCCTCGGCCGAAACCGACAATGACGCCATGAAGGCGAAGCTCGCCAGCATCGCCGCCGCCCAATATGATGATGAGGATGCGGCCGAAACGGCAGCCGCCGCCGAGGCCAAGCCGGCGCCGACGCCGCGGGTGAAGCCGGCGCAGCGGCCCGTCGAGGTGGTCGACAAATATCCGGTCCCGCTGCCCAGGCCCAAGCCCATCGAAGTGCTCATGATGGCAGCCGCCAACATGCAGATCGAGCCGGCCGCGGCACCGGCCGCCGACGTCCAGACGAACTTCAAGTCACGCTTCGATTCGGAATCGCTCGGCGTCATCGCCGGCGCCGAATCGATGGCCGAGGAGCCGGATGTGACCCAGACGGCGAATGTCTCCGCCAAGGGCAGCTTCGCCGACTCGCTGCGGGACGGGACCGCCGAGAACGTCCCGATGATCAAGCCCCTCACCACGGCGTCCGCCGGCAATGACGACCTCTTCTGGTGGCCGAAGCAGCTGACCTTCAGCCCCGAGCAGGCGATCCGCCGCGACGGCGCGCCGCAGGAGCTCGTGCCGGACGACAGCGAGACCATCGCCGAGATGGCGGCGCCGCAACTGTCGTCGTCGAGCACCTTGATGGTTGCCCAGGCCAATGCCGCGCCCCCGCCAGCGGTGGTTTCGCCGCAGGCCATGTCGAGCGGCAAGGGTGATCTGCTCGAGGTCAACCGTTCGACCAAGGGCAGCATGCTGTTGAACGAGCCGGTGGCCATGCAGAAGAAACGCCAGTCGCTCGGCCAGTTCATCGAAGACATCGCCGACGGCAACTGATCGAATTCACCCGAGTTAGCCCGACCGACGCGATTGCCCGGGCGTAAAAACGGCGATTCTGGCGATGGCTGTGACGATAAGGTGACCTAGCGGACTGTCCCCGGGCAAAGATTTTTATACTTAAATCCCTGTTAATTATAGTAATTTAGGGTTGTCCATTGACGGGACTGCCCCAGAGCGGCCGCATTCTTGTCGCAAGGGTTGAAGTGGTGTAATCCGTTTGGGACGGATGCGCCTTGTTTCGGGACAATTGTAGGGGAACCGGGATTCCGGTCTAAACGTAAGTTATGGGTTTGCTGCCCGCTGCAAACGGACACCACGTATCATTTTTTGCGCGCGCGAAACGGATCGCCCTTTCGACCGCTTTGGTCGGCGCCCTGACGACGGGCCTGTGGTTCGGGTTCGGCCATGACGCCACCGCCGGCGGTGAAACCCGCACTCTCTCGCTCTATCACGTCCACACCAAGGAAAGCCTCACCATCACCTACAAGGTGGATGGCCGCTACATTCCCTCCGCCCTCGAGAAGATCAACTATCTGATGCGCGACTGGCGCCGCAAGGAAGTGATCCGCATCGATCCCAAGACCATCGACCTCATGTGGGAGTTGCATGCCGACCTCGGCTCGACACGCCCCATCCACATCATTTGCGGCTACCGCTCGCCCAAGACCAATTCCTTCCTGAAGCGCATCGGGCGCAACGTGGCGAAGAAAAGCCAGCATATGATCGGCAAGGCCATCGACCTCTATTTCCCTGATATCTCGACCGAAAAGCTGCGCAACAGCGCGCTTGTCCGGCAGGTCGGCGGGGTCGGCTATTACCGCTCGTCCGGCCCCAGCGGCTTCGTCCATCTCGATTCGGGCAAGGTGCGCACCTGGCCGCGCATATCGCCCTCGCAGATGGCCAAGATCTTCCGCGACTATCGCAAGACCGTTGGCGCCCGCATCAATCGTGACGATCAGATCCTGGTCGCCTCGGCCGAAACCGACGATGACGCCATGAAGGCGAAGCTCGCCAGCATCGCCACCACCGATTTTGACGACGAGGATGCCGCGGAAGCGCAGGAGGCGCCGGAAGCGGCAGCCAAGCCGGCGCCGACGCCGCGAGTGAAGCCGGCGCAGCGGCCCGTCGAGGTGGTCGACAAATATCCGGTCCCGCTGCCCAGGCCCAAGCCCATCGAAGTCCTCATGATGGCGGCCGCCAACATGCAGATCGAGCCGGCCGCGGCACCGGCCGCCAACGTCAAGACGAACTTCAAGTCGCGCTTCGATGCGGAATCGCTCGGCGTCATCGCCGGCGCCGAATCGATGGCCGAGGAGCCGGATGTGACCCAGACGGCGAATGTCTCCGCCAAGGGCAGCTTCGCCGACTCGCTGCGGGACGGGACCGCCGAGAACGTCCCGATGATCAAGCCCCTCACCACGGCGTCCGCCGGCAATGACGACCTCTTCTGGTGGCCGAAGCAGCTGACCTTCAGCCCCGAGCAGGCGATCCGCCGCGACGGCGCGCCGCAGGAGCTCGTGCCGGACGACAGCGAGACCATCGCCGAGATGGCGGCGCCGCAACTGTCGTCGTCGAGCACCTTGATGGTTGCCCAGGCCAATGCCGCGCCCCCGCCAGCGGTGGTTTCGCCGCAGGCCATGTCGAGCGGCAAGGGTGATCTGCTCGAGGTCAACCGTTCGACCAAGGGCAGCATGCTGTTGAACGAGCCGGTGGCCATGCAGAAGAAACGCCAGTCGCTCAGCCAGTCCATCGAAGACACGACCGACGGCAACTGATCGGTTCCCGGCGTCCGGCCATCCCTTTCCGCGCGCGGGCATGCCCTCCGTTCTCTTCACCGGAATCAGATTGTAAATCCGTTTCGTCACCTTGTCGGCGTCAGGAACCGGAGAGCGGATGAGCACCTGCTTTCGAGAGAGGCGTTGAGCCTGCACCGTCCGCTCCCCGGCCGACCGTCCCCCGGGCTGGGACCGGGACAGTCGGCCGCGAGATAAGCGTATGCGCCGGCGACGGTCAATCGCACACACGCCCTGAAGGTCTCGATTTCCACCGGTCCGTGTTCTTTTCGCAACAAAAGAAAGCCTTTAATTACAGGCATTTCTCTGTCGTCTCAGGATGGGTGCGCCATGGACGGGGGGCTTGGCGGATCGCCGTTCGTCGCTGCTGACGAGCCGCTTGCGGACGGCGCTGCCGGGTCAGCTCTGATCGACGCTGTCGATCCGGCCCTCGGCGAGGAGTTGATGCTCGGCACGCGACAGATAGGCGCCCTGGCGCGTGATCGCCCGATCGTCGGGCCTGTCTATGGCATCGACCCAGTTCGTCCCCGGCTCGTCGCGTGCCAACAGCTCTTTCGCTCGCGTCAGGATCAGTTGAGCGCGGGCGTCCATTTGCCCATGGCTCCTGGCTCTGGCATCGCGGCCGGCACATCGTTCAGACGGCCACGCCGCGGATCCCGCGTCATGGTCTTCGACGGCTTCTCACCCTGCGTCAGGCGCTCGAGCGCCGAAAGGTCGACGAGAGGCATCAAGCCACGCCCAGAATCTTGAGCGCCGGCAGCACGATCAGCAGGCCGACGGTAACGCCGCCGCCGGTCATGCGTAGAACCATCTCAAGGACTTCGGTTTTTTCGGAAGCGGGTCGGCTCAACGGATGTTCGGTCATGGTCGGGCCCTTGGATTTCCATCGCCGACAATGCGCAGGAGCCGTACTGGTTCCAGTCGTTTCTCGTTATGCACAGGTTTTTTTGAGGGGGAGGCAAACTTCTCCCAAAGTCTTCAACTTTGGCGGGATTGCCCTAGGCCACCTCTTCCGCCGGCAGCATGCCCAGCGCGTTCAGATAGAGATCGAGGATCGCCTCCTCTTCCTCGCGCTCATGCCTGTCCTTCTTGCGGATGGCGATGACCTTGCGCAGGATCTTGGTGTCGAACCCGTTGGCCTTGGCCTCGGCATAGATTTCCTTGATGTCGCCCGCGATGACTTTCTTCTCTTCCTCGAGCCTCTCGATGCGCTCGACGAGGCTCTTGAGCTGGCCTTGGGCGAAACTGGTCTTGGTATCCATGGGCGGCGGTCCTGGCTAGTGCTTGTGGGTGGATTTGAAGGCCGCATCCTGGGCCGGGCTGGCCTCGCGCTGATATTTGGCCTTCCAGTCGGCATAGGGCATGCCATAGACATGGGTCCGGGCGTCCTCGCGGGCAATGGCGAGGCCCTTGGCCTTAGCGGCTTCCTCATACCAGTTGGACAGACAATTGCGGCAGAAGCCGGCCAGGTTCATCAGGTCGATGTTCTGGACGTCGGTGCGCTGGCGCAAATGCTCGACGAGGCGGCGGAACACCGCGGCTTCGAGCTCGGTCTGGGTCGTCTGGTCGATCATCATGAACCCCCTTTCATAAACGCTTCGAGGGCCGGCGCCAGCCGCGAGATCCATTCATCCACACCTGATTGGCGGGCAATCAGGTCCTGGCGGATCTCGATGAGGCCGTGGCGCAGGCCGCGCTTCGTCCCATGTGTATATAGGGTGTCGCCTTCGAGAGTGCCCGAATAGGGCTCGTTGTCGCCGACGATGAGATCGCCAGGGCGTCGCAGCGCGGCGAGCAGATGGGCTGCGAACCGGTCATCCCGATCCCACAGCACGCCCGCATGCCAGGGGCGCGCAATGCCCTTCCAATAGGGGGTGAAGCTGTGGATCGAGACCAGGAGCGGCTCTGTCCCATACGCCAGCGCGGCATCGATCTCGGCCGTAATGGCGGCATGATAGGGCCGGTGGAACCGGGCGATGCGCGCCTCTCTTTCGGCGTCGTCGACCAGCGCGTTGCCGGGGACGATGGCCCCGTCCGACACCCGCATGATGAGGGTCGGGTCGTCGGCGCCCCGATTGGGATCGATGAGGAGGCGCGAGAAGGCGGCCATCAGCGCCGGGCAGCCGAGCCTGGCGGCAAGGCCGCGCGTTACCGCCTCGACCCCTATGTCATAGGCGATATGCCGTTCGAACTGATCTGGCGCCAGGCCGAGCGCGCCATACGCCTCCGGCACGGCATTCCTGGCGTGATCGGCGATGAGGATGATTCCCGGCTTCAAATCCCCGTGAATCCGGAGGAAACTCTCATTAAGGCTTGTTTCAAACATTGCGGGTCTTATAGGGGGTCCGAAATGACCAGTCATTATCTTGCCAAACTTGACGGCAGGACTAGTTGTGGCACAACGCCGGGATGCCTTTGCGGCCTGCCGGCGGTTGACGCCTGTTCATTGACAGGGAATCTTATGATCGATTCGACAGTATCTCTGGGAGCCATGAGACGAATGTCACAATGGTCGGCAATAATGGCCGCCGCGGTTCTGACTTTGGCCTTCACCGCGCAAAGCGCCAAGGCGGACCTCAAGCTGTGCAACAAGACGGAAAGCCGCGTCGGTGTGGCGCTGGGCTATAAGGACAAGGACGGCTGGGCTTCCGAGGGCTGGTGGAACATCGGCGCCAACAATTGCGAGACCTTGCTCAAGGGGCCGCTCATCGCGCGCTATTACTATATTTTTGCCGTCGACTATGACAAAGGGGGCTCGTGGGGCGGCAAATCGATGATGTGCACCAGGGACAAGATCTTCACTATCCGCGGCATCGGCAACTGCCTCGAGCGCGGCTATCAGAAAACCGGCTTCTTCGAGGTCGATACCAAAGAGGAAACCGATTGGACGATTTCGCTGTCGGGCGAAAAGACGACCACCAACGGCAATCAGACGCAGTGAGACGCAATCGCAGCGTCAAGGTGATCGCCACACTCGGGCCTGCCTCCTCCAGCCCGGAGATGATCGAAAAGCTGTTCCTGGCCGGTGCGGATGTGTTCCGCATCAATATGAGCCATACGTCCCACAAGCTTCTCGAAGAGTTGCACGGCTCGATCCGCCAGGTGGAGGCGAAGCTCAACCGGCCGATCGGCATCCTGGCCGATCTCCAGGGCCCGAAACTGCGCATCGGCACCTTCAAGAGCGGCGAGGCGCGCATCGCCGCCGGTCAGGCCTTCACCTTCGACGCCGACCCGGCGCCGGGCGACGAAACCCGGGTCTATCTCGGCCATCCGGAGATTTTTTCCGCCGTCAAGCCGGGCGACAACCTGCTGGTCAATGATGGACGGCTCAGGGTCGAGATCACCGACGTGAAGCCCGACCGTCTTACCACCACCGTGGTCTTCGGCGGCACCCTGTCGGACAAGAAGGGCCTCAATCTGCCCGACACGATCCTGCCCATCCCGGCTTTGACCGAAAAGGATCGCGCCGATCTCGATCTTGCCGCCCATGTCGGCGTCGACTGGATCGCCTTGTCTTTCGTGCAGCGCCCCGATGATGTCGCCGAGGCGCGCAAGCTTATCGCCGGACGCGCCGGGGTCATGGCCAAGATCGAGAAGCCTTCGGCGCTCAACGTGCTGCAGGAAATCCTCGAGAT
This sequence comes from Parvibaculaceae bacterium, assembly GCA_050251035.1. Taxonomy (GTDB): domain Bacteria; phylum Pseudomonadota; class Alphaproteobacteria; order Rhizobiales; family Aestuariivirgaceae; genus Taklimakanibacter. The sequence goes on along the minus strand of JBFWNN010000004.1, from coordinate 852 downwards.
TTCGGACGGCATCATGGTGGCCCGCGGCGATCTCGGCGTCGAGTTGCCGCTCGAGACGGTGCCGGCACGCCAGAAGCAGATCACCCGCGCCGCCCGCCGCGCCGGACGTCCCGTGGTCGTCGCCACCCAGATGCTGGAATCGATGATCGTCGAGCCGGTGCCGACGCGCGCCGAGGTCTCCGATGTCGCCACCGCCGTCTATGAGGGCGCCGACGCCATCATGCTGTCGGCCGAAAGCGCCACCGGCAAATGGCCGGACAAGGCGGTCGCCACGATGGATGCCATCGCCCAGTCGGTCGAAAACGACGCGTTCTATCGCGGCATCATCACCGCGCAGAGGAGCGAGCCCGAGCCCACCAGCGCCGATGCGATATCCGCCGCCGCCCGCCAGGTCGCCGAAACGCTCAACCTCTCGGCCATCGTCTGCTACACGGCCTCAGGCTCGACCGGCATCCGCGTCTCGCGTGAGCGGCCCGACGTGCCGGTCATCGCGCTTTCACCGATCACCGCCACGAGCCGCCGCCTGGCCTTGGTCTGGGGCCTGCATTGCGTCCTGACCGACGATGCGCATGATCTCGACGACATGGTCTCGCGCGCCTGCAACATCGCGCAGGCCGAAGGCTTCGCCGCTCCGGGCGAGCGCATCATCATCACCGCCGGCGTTCCCCTGGGCACGCCCGGCGCCACCAACATGCTGCGCATCGCCTATCTCAATCGCGATTAGTTAGTCTTACTGCGTCATAAACTTTCATATCGAGATAGGCGGATTGTTTGTCTCGCACAGCATGGACATCGCGCCAGCGTCGTGATCAGTTTGACAATCAGTCGTTGGCGCATGGTTGCGATCGAATT
>JBFWNN010000003.1:118781-135405 GCA_050251035.1 Parvibaculaceae bacterium | reverse complement strand
TCCAGCCGTCCGTGCCGCAGGGCCGCTGCGGCAAGACGAGGTAGCGCAGTTCCGCAGTGCTGTCCCAGACGCGGACTTCCTTTTCCAGCGGAACAGCGAGGCCGAATTCGGCCAGGACCGCGCGCGGCTCGATCACCGCACGCGCGCGATAGGCATGCGACTTGTACCAGGTGGGCGGCAATCCGAGGAACGCCCAGGGATAGCAGGAGCACAACGTGCAAACGACGAGATTGTGGACCGCATCGGTGTTCTCCACGACGACCAGGTGCTCGCCCTGAAGACCCGATATATCCATTTCCCGTGCCGCGTCGCTGCCATTGGCCAGGAGCCGCGCCTTGAAGCCGGGGTCGAGCCAGGCTCTCGCCACCACGCGGGCGCCGATATGCGGCCCGATCTGGTGTTCATAGGCGTCGATGATCGCATCGGCCGTGCGCGGGTCCAGCAGACCCTTCTCTATCAGGAGCGACTCGATTGCCTTGACCTGGCTTTCGAGGTCTCCGGGCGCGTCCGAAGATTCACCAGCCTGTGCCATCCCATGCCCGCAATATCTGGACCGAATCCATGACGAGACCGAGGTGCAACGAGATCGTCTTCAGCGCACTATCCTCCATTTCGGCATTCGTGCCACGCACGAGGTCGCGCGCGACGATCGTCCTGTAGCCGAGATTGGCGGCGTCGAAGGACGCGTTCAGTACGCAGCAATCGGCCATCACGCCGTTCAGCACCAGGCACCTGACCTGCAGGTTGCGGAGGAGGAAATCCAGATCGGTCGGATAGAATACCGAATAGCGCCGCTTGGTCTCGACGATATGATCATTGCCGTCGATCTCGGTCACGAACTCCGTCCAGCGGGTTCCTTCGAGCGCATGTTCGGCGGAATTTCCGATCGCGCCGACATACAGGGGAAACGTCCGCCGCCAGGCCGCGGCCGTTCCTCTGATATCGTCGACGCCGGACCGCCGCAGGACGCTGCGGACATGGATGACCGTCACGCCCAGGGAGCGCGACCGCCGGTGAAACTCGTTTACGGGCGTGATGATTTCCCGCCCGCGCGGGGCCGGGCAGGGACAGTCCACCGAATCTGACAGGTGCCCCTCATGCATGTCGATCGATATCACCGCGGTGCGGCCGACGTCGAAGAAATCGTCAAAGCCATCGGGCAGCGGCTTGCGCGCACCATAAACATAGGATTCCATGCTTCTTTCGAGTCCCTTCCGCAAGGCTGCGTGCACCGGGCGCATGCGGAATTAAAGCGGGCGGCTCGCGATACCGTCAAACAAGTTTTTCACAAGTGATCGCGTTTGCGTTTTCGAAGCTGCGGCTCGAAACTGCGCGCGCTCCGTCAAGGAGAAGAGGAATGGGACGGCGCGGCCGCAAGCATCGCCGCGAAGGCCCGGGTTGCGGCGGTTTCGTGTCGTTGCGGATGCCGCAGCATGCGAAAATTGCGCGGCGGATGCGGGAAGGGAACACGGACGAGATCGCCGGCGGCAAGAGAAGATTCGACCACCAGCCGGGACAACAGCGCCGCGCCGCCGCCCGCGGCCACGGCCGATCGGACGGCTTCGTTGGACGGCAGCTCGAGCCGTTCCGTCGCCGCGGTGGCGATGCCCAGCGCGGCAAGCGCCAGGTCTGTTTCCAGGCGCGTCCCCGAGCCGGGCTCCCGCATGACCCACGGGCCGGCCCGCAATGTCGCCTCGTCGGGCGTCGATACCGACCAGGGATGGCCGCGCGCGACCACGAGATAGAGCTCGTCCTCGCCGACGACCGTCGATACGAGACCGTCACCACCTTCGCGGCCTTCGACGAAACCAAGATCGGCTTGCATCTCGTGAAGCTCGGCGATCACCTGTTCCGAGTTCATGATGGCGAGTGTCAGCGCGATGCCGGGATAGGCTCGCCGGAACTGGACGATCTTGTCGGGCAACCAATAGCTCGCGAGCGTCTGGCTCGCGGCCAGGCGCAGGCTGCCGCGCGACAGATCCGCCACGTCGCCGAGCACCCTTTCCGCCGCCGCCGCCCGTTCCAACACCGCGCGCGCCTCATGCAGGAAGAGGCGGCCAGGCTCCGTCAGCCTTATGCCGCGGCCGACCCGCTCGAAGAGCGCGGCGCCATATTTCGCCTCGAGTGCGGCTATCGCCGCGGAGGTCGCCGATTGGGTGAGATTGAGCGCTTCGGCCGCCCGCGTCATATGTTCGCGCTCGGCCACGGCAAGAAAGATGCGGAGCTGCTCGAGTGTCATGACGCAGCCGCAAAGCGGACAGCTTCAGGTCGGCTCGCCATCACGCTTCATTTCTTGCTTTTTGCTTGCTCATGGTCTTGGCCACGCTTTAGCCCAGGCCGATGACGAACACCAGCATCAGGGTGAAGCACGCGATGAAGAGCCAGGCGGCCGCGCCGAGCAGAAGCGGCCGGATCTTCTTTCTAAGGAGCTTCGTCAAGTCGGTCTCGAGCCCCATCGCGGCCAGCGCCATGGCCATGAGGACTTGCGTCGCAACCGCAGCACCACCCGAAATGTTGTCGGGCACCAGTCCGGAAGAGGCGATTCCCATCATGAGCAGGAAACCGAGAACGAACCACGGCAGTGGCGGCCTGGCCTGGGCGGCAGCGCCGCCGCCGCGCCGCGCGAACCAGGCGATCAGCAGAACCATCGGCGCCAGCATCGCGACGCGTGCGAGCTTGGTGGCGACGGCAAATTCGCCCGCTTCGAGTCCGTATTGATAACCGGCGCCGACCACCTGCGCCACTTCATGTATCGAAGCCCCCACCCACAGGCCGTACTCCCGGCCGTCGAGCGACATGATCGCCGCCAGCGGCGGATAGGCGAACATGGCGAGCAAGCCGAACACGGTGACGCAGGCCACCGCATAGGCGACGTCCTCATCATCGGCGCGTGTCGCCGCGCCGACCGCGATCACGGCCGACGCGCCGCAGATCGCAGTACCCGCGGCAATGAGCTGGGCGAGCCTTGCCTCGACGCCCAAAAGCCGACCGAGGCCGAGCGTGGCGAGAAAAGTCATGCCGAGGGCGAGCACGATCGCAGCACCGCCCCGGACGCCGATCTCGGCCACCTGCCCGAGTGTCAGCTGCAAGCCGAGAAGGACAATTCCGGACCGTAATATCCACCGCAGGGCGAAGCGCACGCCCTCGCTCGCCGCCGGCGGCGTGCCCATCAGGTTCTTCACCGCGAAGCCGATGACGATCGCGATGATGAGCGGACTGAGCATCGCAAGCCCAGGCAGACTGTTCAGCTGAAAGGATGCCGCCGCGATGACACTCGTCAGGAGCAGGCCCGGCAACAGGCGAAAACGCGAATGGGGAAGAGCGAGGGCGGTCTCGGACATGACCGTGCCCGGATAGGCGAACGAACCCAGTGCGTCCAACACATCGTTCTTGTCGGAATGATCGCTTTCGTCGATGGACCGGAAGCGCGAAGCACATTGCGACAGGGCTGAGCGCGGCACCGCGGCGACGCGAGCTCCTCCAGCCAGATCACATTCTAATGCGCATGCCGATGCGCGTGGGCCCGCGGCCTGGCGCCCTCGCCGCTGAGGACGTCGTCGCGCGTGAAGTCGACGGCCAGGCGCTGGCCGCCGAGAAAGAGCTCGGCGCGCTGCGCCGGCTGGCGTGCGATCACCTCGCCGCGGCGGATGACGGCGAGGCGCGCCGGCCGGATCCTGATCGCCTCCATCGGATCGGGCGCCTTGAGCACCACCAGGTCGGCATGATTGTTCCTGGCGATGCCGTAGCCGTCGATGTTCAGCGCCTTGGCGCCGCCATAGGTGATGGCGTTGAACACCCTGAGCTTGGTCTTCTCGGCGAGGACCTGTCCCCAGACGATCGCCATATGGGCGACGTCGAGCATCTCGCATTTGCCGAACGGGTACCAGGGATCCATCACGCAGTCCTGCCCGAAGGCGACATTCACGCCGGCGTCGAGGAGCTGGCGGACGCGCGCCATGACGCCCCAGCAGGTGGCGGCGACCAAGGGCTGCACGCAGATATTCATGTCGGCCTCGGCGATCTGGGCGATCAGCTTGCCGGCGTAATAGTCGTCGAAATTGGCCATCGACGGGCAATGCGAGGCGCTGACCCTTGCCCCCATCTTGAGGCGCATGCACTCCTGGGTGATCGCTTCGATCTGTCGCGATTGCGGATCGGTGGTCTGGTCGACATGCATGTCGACCAGCAGTCCGCGCTTGTCGGCGAGTTCGCAGAGCTGGCGCACGGCTTCGTTGCCGAGCGGCGCTGTCAGCTCGTAGTCGGGAATGCCGCCGACGACGTCCATGCCCATGTCGAGGGCGCGCTTCATCAGCTTGAGCGCGTTCGGGTCGCGCAGATAGCCGTCCTGCGGAAAGGCGACGAGCTGCAGGTCGATATAGGGCTTCAGCTCGTCGCGCAGCTCGATCAGGGCCTGCACGGCGCGCAGCTCGGGCTCGCAGATGTCGGTCTGGCAGCGGACATGCAGCGAGCCGTTGGCGATGGCCCAGCACAGGACGCGCCGGGCACGCTCCTTGTAGTCCTCGACGGTCGCCGTGCGCTTGAGCTTCGTCCATATGTCGATGCCCTCATAGAGGGTGCCGCTCTCGTTGCTGTAGGGATTGCCGTGCAAGAGCGCGCCGTCGAGATGCCAATGCGCATCGACGAAAGGCGGGATCACCAGGTTTCCCGCCGCGTCGATCGTCTCACGGGCCTCGCCCTCGATATTCGGCTCGACGGCGACGATGCGGCCCTTGGCGCAGGCGATGTCGATCCGGCGGCGCCCATCCTGGAGATTTGCGTTCTTGACGAGCAGATCGAACATGGCGGTCCTTCGGCGTGCTTTCACCAGTTGCGGGAGGGGGCGACGGTCACAGCCTCAGGGCTTCACCTCGGAATCGTCGCGCGTGACCTTGAAGGCGCCCGAGCGGATCTCCTCCTCGCGCTTGCGCACGCGCGCCACGAGGTCTTCCGGCAGCTTGCCTTCGAAGGTGCCGAGCGGCGCGAGCGCGGCACCGCCCGCCTTCAGCGACGCATAGGCTTCGTAGCTCTCGCCGGTGAAGGTGCCGTCACGGACCTTGGCGATGGCGGCGTCGATCATCGGCTCGGTGTTCCAGATCGCCGAGGCCACCATCGTGTCGGGATAGTCGGCCTGCGTGTCGATGACATTACCTATGGCCAGTACCTTGCGTTCCTTCGCCGCGTCGCTCACGCCGAAGCGCTCGGCATAGAGCACGTCGGCGCCGGCATCGATCTGCGCGAAAGCGGCCTCCTTGGCCTTGGGCGGATCGAACCAGGAGCCGATGAAGGTCACCAGGAACTTGGCGTCGGGCCGGGTCTCGAGGACGCCGGCCTTGAAGGCGTTCATCAGCCGGTTGACCTCCGGGATCGGATAGCCGCCGACCATGCCGATGACGCCCGACTTGGTGATGCCGCCCGCGATCAGGCCGGTCAGATAGGAGGCGTCCTGGATGAAGTTGTCGAAAACCGCGTAGTTGCCGGCCTCGGGGCCGAAGCTCGACGCCATCAGGAACTTGGTGTCGGGATAGTCCTTCGCCATGGCGCGGAAACCCTCCTCGTTGGAGAAGGAGTCCGAAACGATCAGTTGCTGGCCGCCGACGGCATATTCGCGGATCACCCGTTCCTGATCGGTCATCGCGACGCTTTCGGAATAGGCATATTCGATATCGCCGCGCTCCTCTGCGGCGCGCAGCGCCTTGTGCAGGCGGCTGTTCCACTGCTGCTCGACCGGCGCGACATAGACCGCCGCGACCTTGATCTTGGCCGCCGCCCGGGCCTCGCCCGCGAAAGCCGCCGCCAGGCCGCCCGCGGTGAGCGCCAGCACGGTCCGGCGGTTGGGATGGCGCGAGCCGGCGCGTGTTTCTTCCTCTGTCATTGGCGTTACCCTCCTCCATTTTCGTTTTTAGACCATTTGGTCAGCAATTCATGACCGCTTGGTCAGCGTCTGTCAACAGCCGTGCGACGGCCGTCAGCAGGGAGAATCACCGCAGGCCCAGGCCCTTGAGGAGGATATGCGAGATGGTTTCGGTGGCGCGCGCGAGCACGTCCTCGTCGAGCGCGTCCTTGTCCAGGATCATCGAGATCTGCGCCTCGGATTCGGCATAGGTCTGCGTCGCGGCCCAGATCATGAAGAAGAGATGGGGAGGATCGATCGGGTCCATCTTGCCGGCGGCGATCCATTGGCGCACCACGGCGCTCTTCTCCGCGATGATCTTGCGGCAGCGGTCGCTCAGGAACGGCTCGATCCGCTTGGCGCCCGACAGGACCTCGATCGTCCACAGGCGCGTCAGCTCGGGCAGTTCGCGCGAGTAGCGCATCTTGCGGGCGATGTAGCGGCTGAGCGCCTCGGCCGGCTCCACCTCGGCGCTGATCTCGTTCAGCGCTTCCGCCCAGATGACGAGGATGCGGTCGAGCACCCCCGCATGCAGCTCTTCCTTGGTCTTGAAATAATAATGCACCGTCGCCTTGGCGACGCCGGCTTCCCTGGCGATTTCAGCAGTCGTCGCGCCATCGAAGCCGCGCCGGCCGAACACGATCTCGGCCGCCTTCAGGATCTTGGCCACCGCCCGCTCGCGCGAGGCGACGTGCAGATTGCCGTTCTTCAATGCCGCGGAAACGGGAGCGCGCGCCGTGACGGGAGGCTTTTCTGCTGACGCTCGTCCGCCCATCCGTCGTGTCCCTCGCAGGATATCTGCCGGAGAGTGAGTGGTGGAGCCAGACGGAATCGAACCGACGACCTCTTGAATGCCATTCAAGCGCTCTCCCAACTGAGCTATGACCCCACACTGGGTTCGAAGGGGCGCCTGTGCGCCCATCGACTTGGGATGCCGCGCCGGCCCTCAAGCCTTGCGAAGCGGGCGGAAACTAGGGCCGCCCTCGGCATTTAGCAAGCAAAACTTGCGGCCTGTCCTGCCTTCGTCCCCAACCGGGGCAGAGGGCAAGGATCAGGCCTCTTCCTCGCCTTCCTTGCCGCCGCCGGGACCGCCATCGAGATAGCCGGAAACGTCGGAATTCTCTTCCTCGTCCTCGACCAGGAAGGTCGAATCCTCCTCGGTTTCGGCGCTCTCGTCCTCCTCGCCCAGATCGACATCGGCGATGGCGGCGGTCTCGTCCTCCTGATCGCCCCCCTCCTCGACCTCCTCGAGGCTGACGAGCTCGACATCCGCGACCTCCTCGGCATCGGCGGCGGGCGGCGGCGCCTCGCGCACCGGCTTGGGAGCAGGCTGCGGCACATCGCCCTTGGAAGGCAGCAAGGGGGCGGCGATGAAGCTCACCCCGCATTTCGGGCAAATGATCGGCGATTTCAGCAGATCATAGAATTTCGACCCGCAGGACGGGCATATACGCTTGGTTCCGAGTTCAGCCTTGACCACGGTTGATCCTCTACAGGGCTAGAAAATTGCGGTGATTGCGGGCTCCATGCCACGCGCGGCCGCGCTTGTCAAAAGCAAAGGTGACAGGCGAAAACCCCCATGTTAGGAGGCCACGCCAACAGCGAACCCCCACAAAATCGGACCTCCCGTGCACGGTTCACCCCCCAAGCCGCTCCGCTCCCGCCCGGCCCAGGCCCTCAAGGGCCACATCCGCGTCCCCGGCGACAAATCGATCTCGCACCGCTCTTTGATGCTGGGGGCAGTGGCGGTGGGCGAAACCCGGGCCCAGGGCCTCCTCGAAGGCGAGGACGTGGTCAATACCGCCAAGGCCATGCAGGCGCTGGGCGCCAAGGTCGCCCGCGATCCGGACGGGGTCTGGCGCATCCAGGGCGTCGGCGTCTCCGGCCTCATGAGCCCCGAGGGGGACCTGGATTTCGGCAATTCCGGCACCGGCGTGCGCCTGGCGCTCGGGCTCATGGCCTCGACCCCCTTGACCGCGCGCTGCATCGGCGATGCCTCGCTGTCGAAACGGCCCATGGGCCGCGTCACCGTGCCGCTCGGCCAGATCGGCGCCCGCTTCGAGACGGCGGCGGGCGGCAGGATGCCGCTCACGCTCCATGGCGCGCGCGACGCCGTGCCGATCACCTATACGCTCCCGGTCGCCTCGGCCCAGGTCAAATCGGCGGTGCTGCTCGCCGGCCTCAACACGCCCGGCCGCACCACCGTCATCGAGCCCGAGGCCACGCGCGATCACACCGAACGCATGCTGAAAGCCTTCGGCGCCGAGATCGCCGTCGAGCAGAAGGACGACGGCCGCCATATCCACATCGTGGGCCAGCGCGAGCTCAAGGCGCAGGCGATCGACGTGCCGGGCGATCCGAGCTCGGCCGCCTTTCCGCTGGTCGCCGCCCTCATCACCGAGGGCTCGGACATCACCATCGAGAATGTGATGCTGAACGAGACCCGCACCGGCCTCATCACTACCCTTATCGAGATGGGCGGCGACATCGCGATCGAGAACCGCAGGTCCGCAGGCGGCGAGGAGGTGGGTGACCTGCGCGTGCGCTCCTCCCGGCTCACAGGCGTGCGCGTGCCGAAAAGCCGCGCGCCATCGATGATCGATGAATATCCCGTACTCGCGGTGGCGGCGTCCTTCGCGCACGGCGTCACCCATATGGAAGGGCTCGAGGAATTGCGGGTGAAGGAGAGCGACCGCCTGGCCGCCGTCGAAGCGGGGCTCGCAGCGAATGGCGTCGCGACCCGCTCCGGTCCCGACTGGCTCGAGGTCGACGGCGGCGCGCCCGCAGGCGGCGGCACGGTTCCGACCCATCTCGACCATCGTATCGCCATGGCCTTCCTGGTGATGGGCCTCGCGGCGGCGAAAGGCGTCGCCGTCGACGACAGCGCCATGATCGCGACGAGCTTCCCGAACTTTCTCGCGCTGATGAACGGCATGGGCTGCCGGATCGAGCCGGTCGCATGATCATCGCGGTCGATGGACCCGCGGCCGCCGGCAAAGGCACGCTCGCGCGCGCTCTGGCACGGCACTACAACTACCATTTCCTCGACACCGGCTCGCTCTACCGCATGGTGGGACTCGCCCTTCTGGCGCAGGGCCATGACCCGCGCGACGCCGAGACGGCGTATGCGGTCGCCAAGTCGCTCAAGCCCGATCTGATGCATGAGCAGGATCTGCGCGCTGAAAAGGTCGGGGAAGCGGCCTCGATCGTCGCCGCCAATCTCGCGGTGCGCGAGGCGCTGCTCGGCTTCCAGCGCGCTTTCGCCAGACGCCAGCCGGGCGCGGTTCTCGACGGGCGCGACATCGGCACCGTCGTCTGCCCCGATGCCGAAGCGAAGATTTTCGTGACCGCGAGCCCGGAAGTCCGGGCCCGGCGCCGCCATGCCGAGCTGGCCGAGCGCGGCGATGAGGTCGCGTTCGACACCGTGCTCGCCGAGATCAAGGCGCGCGACGAGCGCGACCGCAGCCGCGCCCATGCGCCCCTGGTGCCGGCCAAGGACGCCTATGTGCTCGAGACCTCCGTCATGACGCGCGACGAGGCGCTCACGGCGGCGATCAGGTTCGTGGACGGGAAGAAGGCGAGCTAAACTCTCGTTTCCTCTCCCCCTTGGGGAGGGGAACGCATCACTGCGCCGGATCGCCGTTCTGCAGCCTCGCATAGTCCGTCATCGCGCGGACGATGCCCTGCTTCAGCGTTTCGATGCGGGCACGGTAGAGCGGCCGCATGCAGGCGGCATCCTCGCCGCATTGGGCGCGCTGCGCGAGGAAAGCCTGCGCGTCGTCCATGCGGGCGCCGTTCGAGCCCATCAGCATCGGCACCTTGCTGAAGGCGAACCACAGGCCGCCCATCTCGCTGTCGAGGGCAGAGAGATCGGGGGTTGCGCAAATGGCGCGCTCGTCGGGCTTCGCCGCCTTGGCGCAGTCGAAGCTGGCGGCCTGGGCGGGCGAGGCGGCGAAAACGAGGAGAGCAAGAAGGAGAATCGGATATCTGATCATTTGGCCACGTCCGCTGTTGGAAAGCCGCACCATTGGCCGAGCTTGCGGTAAGATGCGGTGAAGCCGCTGAGCGACAGCGCCGGCGACGGCTTGCCGGTGAGCGTCACGGTGAGTCTGTCGCCGGCAGCGAGGGCTTTCAGCAGAGCGAGGCTCGTCTCCTTCACATTATCGACCATAACCTCATTGCCGCCGCCCGAGACCTTCGCCTCGACCTCCTTGCCGCCGAAATCGAATGTCGCGGGCTGGTTCTCAGCCTTGTTCAGGCCGCCTGCCGCCGCAGTGATCGAGAGCTGCGGATAGGCATCGGGCGGCAGGACGTCGCCATCGCCGATCGCGAGCTTGAGCGTCCAGTCCTTGCCGGCCTCGTCCCTTGCCGCGGTCCAGCCGGTGCAGGTCTTGCGCACATCCTCGCCGGTATCGACCTCCTCGAGCGAGGCCGTCCAGTCCTTGGATGTCTCATTCCGAGAGGCGGCACCGGCATTCGCGGCCAGCGCGGCGCCGAGGACGAGAGACAGAGCGAAGCTGCGGAACGTCATGCGGATCTCCTGCCGATGATCCCTATAGCAGAGGCGGTGACGCCTGTCGCAGGCATCCGGGGCGAAACGGTTATTGCCCACCATCTTCTCCTCATGCACAGTCGGACGATGGGAAGACACGCCAGCACCGGCAAAACCGCCTATGTGGCGGGCACCTTCGACACCAAGGCGCGCGAGCTCCTCTACCTGCGCGACTGCCTTGCGGCGGAGGGCCTTCCCGTCACGACCGTCGATCTCTCGACCTCGGGCGACGGCGCGGCAGGCGCGGCCGACATCGGCGCCCTCAGCATCGCCACCTATCATCCGATGGCCGCGCAAGCCGTCTTCACCGGCGAGCGCGGCAGCGCGGTCAAGGCCATGGCGGAGGCCTTCGTCCAGTTCATCCACACGCGCGACGATCTGGGCGGGATCATCGCGGCGGGCGGCTCCGGCGCCACCGCGCTGGCGACGCCCGCGATGCGCGCTTTGCCGGTCGGCACGCCCAAGGTCATGGTCTCGACCGTCGCGAGCGGCGATGTCCGGCCGCATGTCGGCTCGTCCGACATCGCCATGATCTATCCGGTCACCGACATAGCGGGCCTCAACCGCATCTCGCGCCGGGTGCTCGCCAACGCGGCGGGCGCGCTCGCCGGCATGATGCGCGCGGAGCCGATCGCGGGCGAAGCCGAAAAGCCCGCCATCGGCCTCACCATGTTCGGCGTCACCACGCCCTGCGTGCAACAGGTGACACGGCAGCTCGAGGCCGATTATGACTGCGTCGTCTTCCATGCGACGGGAAGCGGCGGGCAGTCCTTCGAGACGCTGGCGGCATCGGGCTTCTTCGCCGGCGTCCTCGACATCACCACGACCGAGATCGCCGACGAGATCGCGGGCGGCGTGCTCTCGGCCGGACCGACGCGCCTCGACGTCTTCGCGCGCCATGCCATTCCCTATGTCGGCTCGGCGGGGGCGCTCGACATGGCGAATTTCTGGGCCATGGACACTGTGCCGGCCGAATTGCGCGGACGAAAGCTCCATGTCCACAACGCCAATGTCACACTGATGCGCACCAGCGTCGCGGAGAACGAGCGCATCGGCCGGTTCGTCGCGGACAAGCTCAACCGCATGAAAGGCGCGGTGCGCTTCCTCCTGCCGCTGAACGGCGTCTCGGCCCTCGACCACGAAGGGCAGCCTTTCTTCGACGCCGCGGCGGATGGCGCGCTGTTCAAGACGATCGAAGCACATTTCGCGGCAAGCGCCACGCACCGGCTCGTCAAGCTGCCGCATCACATCAACGACCCCGCTTTCGCCGACGCCCTGGTCGAGGCCTTCCGCGCCATTACCAATGAAGAGAGTCCCCGCGCATGAGACGTTTCACCCGAGAGGAGCTCCTCGCCCGCTTCCATGCGATGATCCGCAAAAGCGAGCCCATCATCGGTGGCGGCGCCGGCACCGGGCTTTCGGCCAAATGCGAGGAGGCGGGCGGCATCGACCTCATCGTCATCTACAATTCCGGGCGCTACCGCATGGCGGGCCGCGGCTCGCTCGCCGGCATGCTGGCCTATGGCAACGCCAATGACATCGTGCTCGACATGGCCCGCGAGGTGCTGCCGGTGGTGAAGGCCACGCCGGTGCTGGCGGGCGTCAACGGCACCGATCCCTTCTGCCTGTTCGACGACTTCCTCGACCGGCTCCAGGCGCTCGGCTTCGCCGGCATCCAGAATTTCCCGACCGTCGGCCTCTTTGACGGCAGGATGCGCGCCAATCTCGAGGAGACCGGCATGGGCTACGGGCTCGAGGTCGATCTCATCCGGCTCGCCCATCGCAAGAACATGCTGACGACACCCTATGCCTTCACCGTCGAGGAGGCGGTCGCGATGGCGAAGGCCGGCGCCGACATCCTCGTCTGCCATATGGGGCTGACGACGGGCGGCGCCATCGGTGCCGCGACCGCCCTCACCCTCGACGACAGCGCCAAGCTGATCACGGAGATGATCAGGGCGGCGCGCCGGATCCGTGACGACATCATCGTGCTGTGCCATGGCGGGCCGATCGCCGAGCCCGAGGACGCCGAATTCATCCTCAAATCATGCCCCGGCTGCCACGGCTTCTACGGCGCCTCCTCGATGGAGCGCCTGCCGGCGGAACGCGCCCTCATCGCCCAGACGCAGAGGTTCAAGGCGATCGCGAGGTGAACGCGGGGAAACCACCCTTGTAAGGGAAACTTCACCATTCTCGGATCAAATCGGACGAAGCGACAGATCGCCGGCATCACGCCTGGCGCGCTGCGGCAATGAGGGTTTCTCCCGCGATGATTAAGTTTTCCTTACCCGGCCTCGCCTTCGCCACGGCGCTCCTGTCTCTCGCCGGCCCCGCCTTCGCCGCGAGCGACGTCACCATCCTCGCCGACCAGGCCAAGATCATCCATGTCACCGGTCAGCCCGGCACCGTTGTGGTGGGCAATCCCAGCATCGCCGACGTCACCGTGCAGGGCGAGCAAGTGGTGCTGATGGGCCGCAGCTACGGCGTCACCAATGTCATCATCCTCGACCGCGAGGGCAAGCAGATCGCCGCCCTCGACGTCACGGTGCAGATCACCGACAAGAACGCCGTCCATGTGTTCAGGCGCGGCGCCCGCATGAGCCTCGCCTGCGCTCCGGTCTGCGAGCAGACCCTGCAAGTGGGCGACGATCTGATCGGCGTCTTCGATCCGCTGGCCAAGGAAATGCAGACCAAGAGCGACATTGCCAGCGGCGCGACCAAGGGCGAATGAGTCCCGCCCTGCCACGCGGACGATCCCTTTGTTAAAATTTTACTGAATTCTTTCAATTCACCGCAATGGCGAGTTGCTACAGGGACGGCATGACCGCGGCAGACGACACCTCGCTCATGGGACGGCGCAAGGCCACCAGCCTCAGGCGGCTGCTCACCCTGTTCGCACGCAAGCGGGACGGCGCCATAGCCGTCGAGTTCGCGCTCGTCGCCCTGCCGTTCCTGTGGCTGCTGTTCGTCATCTTCGAGACCGCCGCCGTGATCTTCACCGACATCGCGCTGCAGAACGGCGTCACCGAGACGGCACGCCTCATCCGCACCGGCCAGGTGCAGACCCAGAGCATCAGCTCGGGCCGGTTCAAGGAGCTCCTGTGCGGCAACATCGCCGCCTATATCGACTGCGGCAAGGTTCGCGTCGACATCACCAAATCGGCGAGCCTGCCGATCTCGGGCCCCGACATGATGACCGTCCAGGACGGCGCGGCCCAGTCGTTCCAGACCGGCGGGCCGATGGACTGGGTGCTGGTGCAGGCGCGCTATGACTGGAGCCTCGCCGTGCCGGGCATCACCGGGCTCGCCAATATGGGGGCGGGCAGCAAGGTGCGGCGCCTCGTCGCCGGCGCCATGTTCCGCAACGAACCCTATGAAGGCTGAGACCATGACGCGGCAGCTGCGCGCAAAGATCCGCCGCTTCATCCGCGATCGCAAGGGCGTGGCGGCCATCGAGCTCGCCCTCGTCGCGCCACTCCTGCTTCTCCTTTATTTCGGCACCGTCGATCTCGCCAACTGGTACATGTCGCATCGCCGCCTGGTGGTGGCCGGCAGTACCGTCGCCGACCTCACGACCCAGACCACCAAGCAGGTGACGAAGGCCGACATCAACGGGATCTGGAACGGCATCGGCCGGATCATCGCGCCCATGAAGCTCGCCGACGTCAAAATGACGATGCGCGCCTTCCGCAAGAAGGACGGCGCCGTCACGCAGCAATGGAGCTATTCCGCCAATGGCGGCAGCAGCTGCGGCGCCGCGCCCACGGCCGCCGACCTCCAGGCCATCGGCAGCACTGAAATGGGCGACCAAAACGACATCGTGATCGCCTCGGTCTGCACGACGGTGGCACCGATCGCGCTGCAGGTCTTCGGCTATGGCTCGATCGACATGAAATACAAGATCAGCATGCGCCCGCGTCTCGGCAAGACCCTCGATTGCACCGATTGCGGCGGGTAGTTATAGAACACGACAGTCGGTGATTTCCGGGCGGGTCCTCGCGGACCCGGGGACGTAACAACTCAGTGGATCTGCATATCTTCCTGGCCGTACTCCTCGCGGCCCTCCTGCATGCGAGCTGGAATCTCCTGGTCAAGCTCGACCTCGACCGCTTCCTGGCGCTGCTCCTCATCTCCTGCGTGATGGGCCTCATGGGGCTCGTGATGCTGGCCGTCTTTCCGTGGCCGGCCATGGCGAGCGCCCCCTATTTCATCACCTCGGGCATCCTGCATACGGGCTACAACATGTTCCTGGCCAGGAGCTACCGCACCGGCGATCTGAGCCAGGTCTATCCGATCGCGCGCGGCACCGCACCGCTCCTCACCTTCATCGGCGCCTGGGCGCTGGCGGGCGAGACGGTCGCGGGGCTGGGGACGCTCGGCATATTGCTGCTCGTCGGCGGCATCTGGCTCACCGCCCGGCCCGGCGCGCAGTCGATCCGCCTCGACGGCATGACCCTGTTCTTCGCGCTCGGCACGTCAGGCTTCATCGCCGCCTATACCATTGTCGATGGTTTCGGCGCGCGGCTGTCGGGCTCGGCCTCGGCCTATGCCGGCATGCTGTTCGTGCTCGACGCGCTGTTCATGATCGCCGCCGCCCTCCTCACCCGCGGACCCAAGGCCTTCCTGCAGATCCTGCCCTCCTGGAAGAGCGGAACGGCGGGTGCTGCGCTCTCGGCCGGCGCCTATTGGATCGTCATCTGGGCCATGAGCCTCGCTCCCATCGCCGCCGTCGCCGCCTTGCGCGAGACCAGCATTCTCTTCGTCATGCTCATGTCGGCGGTGGTCCTGAAGGAGAAGGTGACGGGCCTGCGTCTCCTCGGTGCAGCGCTCATCGTCCTCGGCGCCGTGGCGCTGCGCCTGTCGTGAGGCGCCGCCTGATGCGGATTTCGTGAATCACCCGCGCAAACGTCATCGGCGTGTCATAAATTAAAGCCAGGTTAAGTTTACCAGGAGGCGTCAGTCGCGTTCCCTTATTCCTGGCATCACCCGACTGCCCCGCCATGCCGGCGCCACCTTCCCATCCTCAGCCCCTTAAAGGTCCGCGTCCGGCATGGCCCTTTCTTTCCGGCAATATCGCATCGGGTCGATACTTTTTATCGACTTAGGAAAGCCTTCATCCGCTCTAGGGCTTCCGTCAGCTCAGCTTCGCTCGCCGCATAGGACAGGCGCAGATAGCCCGCCCCGTTGTCGCCGAAGCTCTCGCCCGGAATCAGCGCCACATGCGCCTCGGTCAGGAGGTCGCGCGCCAGATCACGCCCGGCGCGCCCCGTCGACTTGACATTGGGAAAGGCATAGAAGGCGCCGCCCGGCATGCGGCAGGAGACGCCGGGAAGCGCATTGAGCCCGTCGACCACGATCCGGCGGCGCTTCTCGAAGCTCCGGCGAAAGCCTTCGATCTCGTCCATCGGCCCCGTCATGGCGGTGAGCCCCGCCATCTGGGCCGCGACATTGACGCAGGAGTGATCGACGGTGATGAGCTTGCGCACATGATCGACCAGAGCCCTGGGCCAGATGCCGAAGCCCAGCCGCCAGCCGGTCATGGCGAAGGTCTTCGACCAGCCGTCGAGGATGATGGTGCGGTCGCGCAAGTCCGGGAAATCGAGGAAGCTCGTGAACCGGGCACCGTGGAAGACGAGATGGCTGTAGATCTCGTCCGACAGCACCGCGACGTTCGGATGCCGCATGAGGCCCTGCGCCAGCTTGGCGATCTCCTCGGCCGCGACGACGCCGCCCGTAGGGTTGGCGGGCGAGTTGATCATCACCAGGCGCGTCCTCGGCGTAATGAGCGACAGCACCTCGTCGGCGTCGAAGCCGAAATCCCTCTCCTCGCGAATGGGATAGGGGACGCCGGTGGCGCCGCCCGAGCGGATCGCCTCGCGATAGGGCGGGAAGCCCGGATCGGGATAGAGGATTTCGGCCCCCGGCCCGCCAAAGAGCAGGCAGGCGAAATAGAAGGTGACCTTGCCGCCCGGCACGATGACGACCTCGTCGGGCGAGACCTCGACCTTGAAGCGGCCCGCGACATGCGCCGCCACCGCCTCGCGCAGAGGCAGGATGCCGATCGGCGTCGTATAGCCATGCGGCCCGTCGCGCACCGCCTTCTCGGCCGCCGCCAATATGTGGCGGGGCGGCGAGAAGTCCGGCTGGCCGATGCCGAGATTGATGACGGGCGCCCCCTTGGC
>JBFWNN010000003.1:34379-118681 GCA_050251035.1 Parvibaculaceae bacterium | reverse complement strand
GACCGCCTTGGCGAAAATCTGCTCCACCGCCTCGGTGAGCGGCGTCGACTGATCGAGCTCCTGGGCGAGGGCTGCGTAATAGCCGATGTCCTTGGCGGCATTGGCGAGGGAGAATTTATAGCCGTCGAAGTCGCCGGCCAGCGCCGCCTCCATCATCTTGCGCAGCACGCCCGAATTGCCCGAGCCGTTCAGCATCACCTCATAGAGGTCGCGCCAGTCGACTTGCGCCTTGCGCGCCGTGGTGAAGGCCTCGGCGACGAGGCCGATCATGCCGGTCACCAGGTAGTTGGAGATGAGCTTCGCCACATGACCCGAACCCGGCGGGCCGAAATGCTTCAGGCGGCTGGCATAGCAGGAGATCAAAGGGGCGATCGCCCGATAGGTCGCGTCGTCGGCGCCGATGAGGACGCCAACGTCCTTCCTGGCCACCTGCTCGGGCCCTCCCGCCATGGGCGCATCGGCATAGGCGATGCCGCGGCCGTGCAGCTCGCGGGCGAGGCGGCGCGTCGTCTCGGGCGCGCTCGTGCCGGTGTCGATGACGATCTGGCCGCGGCTGAGATGCGGCAGGAGACCCGCGACCGTCTCCTCCACCACCTTGGCGGTGGTGAGGCACAGGATGATCACCGCGCTTTCCCGGGCGAGCGCGCGCAAGTCCTTCGCCTCATGCGCGCCCCTGGCGATGAGGGGATCGATGAAGCCGCGGTTCCGGTGCGCCATGAGCCATAGATCGTGGCCCGCCGCCATCAGATGGCCGGCCATGCCGGAGCCCATCAGCCCCAGACCAACGAAACCAATCCGCATCGTCTCATCCTTTCCCCGCAAGGTCCGGCATGCTAGCTTCCGCCGCCTCGAAGCGCGAGAGGGTTGACGCCGTGACACTGCATAAGAACTTCATCAATGGCGAATGGGTCGGCAGCGACCAGGCCAAGGACAATATCAACCCGTCCGACCTCTCCGACATCGTCGGCTCTTATGCTCAGGCGAGCGAGGCCGATGCCGAGGCCGCCATCGCCGCCGCCGAAGCCGCGGCACCCGGATGGGCGCAAACCACGCCGCAGCAGCGCGCCGACATCCTCGAAGCCACGGGCGTCGAGCTTCTCGCCCGCAAGGACGAGATCGGCAAGCTCTTGGCGCGCGAGGAAGGCAAGACGCTCGCCAATGGCGTCGCCGAGACCATGCGCGCCGCCCAGATCTTCAAATTCTTCGCGCAGGAGGCCTTGCGGCAGGAAGGCATCGCCATTCCCTCGGTTCGCCCCGGCATCGACGTGGTCGTGGCGCGCGAGCCCTTAGGCGTCGTCGGCCTCATCTGCCCGTGGAATTTCCCGATCGCCATCCCGGCCTGGAAGATGGCGCCGGCGCTCGCTTTCGGCAACACCGTCGTGTTCAAGCCGGCCGACCTGGTGCCGGGCTCGGCCTGGACGCTGGTCGAGATCCTTTCGCGCGCCGGATTGCCCAAGGGTGTCGTCAATCTGGTGATGGGCAAGGGCTCGGTGGTCGGCCAGAAGCTGCTCGATTCGCCCAAGGTGAATGCCGTCTCCTTCACCGGCTCGGTCGCGACAGGCGCGCGCGTGGCGCAGGCCTGCGTGGCGCGCGGCGCCAAGTTCCAGCTCGAAATGGGCGGCAAGAATCCCTTCATCGTGCTCGACGACGCCAATCTCGACGTTGCGGTCCAGGCCGCGGTCGACGGCGCCTTCTACCAGACCGGGCAGCGCTGCACCGCCTCATCGCGCCTCATCGTACAGAGCAAGATCCATGATGCCTTCGTCGACAAGACGATCGCGGCGCTGAAGGCGCTCAAGGTGGATCATGCGCTGAAGGACGGCACGCAGATCGGCCCGGTGGTGGATGAGAACCAGCTGGCGCAGGACCTGTCCTATATCGATGTCGGCCGGCACGAAGGCGGCGAGCTCGCCTGGGGCGGCGAATTGCTCAACCGCGACACCAAGGGTCACTATCTGAGCCCAGCTCTGTTCGTCGGTACCACCAACAAGATGCGCATCAACCGCGAGGAGATCTTCGGCCCCGTCGCTTCGGTGATCAAGGTCGACTCCTATGAGGAGGCGCTCGCGGTCGCCAACGACACGACCTTCGGCCTCTCTTCCGGCATCGCCACTCAGTCGCTCAAACATGCGACGCATTTCCGCAAAAATTCGGCGGCCGGCATGGTGATGGTGAACCTGCCGACGGCCGGCGTCGATTATCACGTGCCCTTCGGCGGACGCAAAGGCTCAAGCTACGGCCCACGCGAGCAGGGCCGGCATGCGGCCGAATTCTACACCTCGATCAAGACCGCCTATATCAATCCGGTGTGAAGTCCCTTGCTTTGCCGCCATGCGCCGCCCGGCCGCAAGAGGCAGAATGACCAATTCCATAGTCTTCCAGAACCGCAAATTGATCCGTTTGAACCTTGTTTGCGCCGATCCGGCAACGATAGGATCGGCGCGGAGAGCAACATGCCCAACGTGCCGGACATCCGAATAGACGGTGACTATGTCGAACGCCTGATCCTGGATCTCGGCGCCATCGGCGCGCATAGCGGCACCGGCGTCTGGCGGACGGTCTATTCGCCCGAATGGGTCCGCGCCAACGATCTCTTCCGCGACTGGTCGCAGGCGGCCGGCCTCACGGTGCGGACGGACGAGGCGGGCAATGTCTGGGCAAGCCTCGCCGGCGCGGTGCCCGGGAAAAGCATCGTGTCGGGCTCCCATATCGACACGCAGAGGCCGGGAGGCCGCTATGACGGGGCGCTCGGAATCATCGCCGCCTTCGTGGCGATCAAGACCCTGAAGGAGCAGTTCGGCAAGCCGCGCCGGATGCTCGAGGCCGTGTCCCTTTGCGAGGAGGAGGGCAGCCGGTTCCCCACCGCCAGCTTCTGGGGATCGCGGGCGATCACCGGCGGCATCGCCTCAGGCGACGTCGCGACGGTGACGGATTTCGACGGCAAGCCCATCGGCGACGCGATGCGCAGCGTCGGACTTGATCCCGCCGCGATCGCCAAGGCGCGGCGCGACGATATCGAGGTCTTCATCGAGCTGCATATCGAGCAGGGGCCCGTCCTCGAGCATGCCGGCCGTTCCGTCGCGATCGTCAATGCCATCACCGGCATCCGTCATACCCAGGTGAAGCTGACCGGCGTCCAGAACCATGCGGGCGCCTTTCCGATGGATCTCAGGATCGACCCGATGGCGGGCTTCGCGGAGATCGCCTCCGGCCTCATCGACACCGCGCATCGCATGGGCCGGCCGGCGGTGACGACGATCGGGGCCTGCACCGTCTATCCGGGCGGCGCCGCGGTCATTCCCCAATCGGTCGAGTTCGTGGTCGATGCGCGCCATCCCGACCCCGCCGCGTTCACGGCCCTGCATGAGACACATGAGCGCTACATCCGCGAAGTCGCGGCCCGCCGCGGGCTCGGGGTGGAGTTCAAGGTCAGGCTGAACAAGTTGCCGTGCCTCTGCGCTCCCGACGTGCTCGAGGTCCTGGATCGCGTCGCCCGGCACCAGAAGCTCGACGCGATGGTCATGGCGAGCGGCGCCGGACACGACTCCCAGCAAATGGCGACACGGTCGAAGGCCGCGATGGTGTTCGTGCGCAGCAAGGACGGACGCAGTCACACGCCGGAAGAATTCTCGTCGACCCCGGACATCGTCGACGGCATCAGGCTGCTCGCCGGCGCGCTGCACGAGCTCGCTTATTGAGGATGACGCCTGACATGGCGCCGCAAGGAGGCAAAAAGCCCAATTTTGGCCTCTCCCGTGGGCGGAAATTGATCTGTTTGAACCTTGTTTGGGCTGATCTCCAGTTCGTAGATTGAACGCCAGGCCGCGACAAGCCGGCCCTTGGCAAGGAGTATCGGAGAATGACTGGGAAGTTCTTTGTTGCAGCGGCTGCCGCTCTGCTGCTGTACGGGCAATCGGCCATGGCCGAAACGCTCAAGGTGGCGTTGCTCATACCGGGTCTGGTCACGGACGGCGCCGTCAACCAAGTGGCCTATGAAGGCATGAAGCGCGCCGAGAAGGACTTCGGCATCGAGATCGCCTATACCGAGAAGGTTTCCCAGGCGACGCAGATCGAGGTCTTCTCCGATTATGCCCGCCGCGGCTATGACATCGTGGTCGGCGTCGGCGGCGAATATTCCGATGCCGCGAAGCGGGTTGCCGCCCAGTTCCCTGACACCAGGATCGCCGTGGTGAACGGCGCGCCGTCCGAGGGCATCATCTCGCTGAACTACGACAACCAGCAGTTCGGCTATCTCGCCGGGCTGGTGGGCGGCCGCATGACCAAGACCGGCAAGAACGCCATCGTCGCCGGCTTCACCTTCGAGGCTTTCGAGCAGATCGTGGCGGGATACAAGGCCGGCATGAAGGTCGGCCGGCCGGATGGCGAAGTCATGGTCGTGTTCACGAATGACTGGGCCGACGTGTCGAAGGCCAAGGAAGCGAGCAACAACGTCATCGCGCAAGGCGCCGACGTCCTCCTGCCCTATCTCGATGCCGGCCTGCGGGGCGTGGCCCAGGCGACGGAGGAAAAGGGCGTCCATGTGGTGAGCGTCGTCACCGACATGCTCAAGTCGCACCCCAAGGTCACCTATGTGGCGACCTCGCTCGATTTCGGCGGCGCGCTCTACATGATGGTCAGGATGGCGAAGGACGGAACGCTGGAGAAGAAGGATTATCGCTTCGGCCTGGGGACCGAGGCCGGCTATTTGATCGGCTTCGGCCCCGAGGTGCCGGAAGCGGTTCGCCAGGAGGCCGAGCAGGCCATCAAGGACATGCAATCCGGCAAGCTCGATCCGGACAAGCTCTAACTCCCGGCACAGGACAGATCGCAGGAACGACGAAGCGGCATATCGCCCGGCACGGGCGGTATGCCGCTCGGCGAGGCCGGATTCGCTTTGCGAATGGATGGCCCGGATTGCCGTCGCCCGCTTCAGCAGCCGCGACGGCGCCACGAAAGGAACAGCCATGACCGCCCATATCCGAGTGGACACGCATATCCATCTCTACCAGTCCGCGGACATCGGCCTGCGCGAGAAGCAGTCCGAGATCTGGGAGTATGGCGGGAAGCCCGCGCGCTTGAGTACCGCCGCCGGAACGGTGGATGAGCTGCTCGCGCAAATGGAGCGGGCGGCGATCTCGAAGGGCATCGTGCTCATCTATACAAGGGCGCGCGAGGCCCGCGAACGCGCGATCGGCGCGCTGCCGCGCGGACTGGATGCGCGCGCCCGCGCGGAGAAGACCATGGAAATCGATGCCGCCGTGCTGCGCGAGCTCGAATGGAACAATCTTTGGGGCTGCAAGATCGCCGCCGATCATCCGCAATTGAGCACTTTCGTCGCGGTGGACCTCTCCGTGCAGTCGGCGGCGGAGGCGGAGCGCCATGTGAGGACCCTCGCCGAAGACCATGGGGCGCGGGGCGTCAAGCTCCATACCGGCCTGCAGGGCTTTTCCATGTCCGACGAGCGGCTCTGGCCGCTCTATGCTTTGTGCGAGGCGCGCGGCCTGAGCGTGCTCGGTCATGGCGGCCCCGACCGCGAGGGCAACGGATATTGCGTGCCCCAGGCCTTCGCGCCGATGCTCGCCGCCTTCCCGAAGCTCACCGTGGTGATGGCGCATATGGGTGGAGCGTCCTGGCGTGAGACCGCGGCGGTCGCAGCCCGGCATCCCAATCTCTGCCTCGACTGCTCCGAGATCATCGAATGGACCGGCTCGCCCAACGGCCCGACGGAGCACGAGCTCGCCGGCCTGATCAGGACGGTCGGCTATGAGCGGGTGATGATGGGATCGGACTTCCCCTGGTACGACCTCGACAGGACGGTGGAGCGCGTGATGGGCCTTCCGCTGCTCAGCCTGTCCGAGAAGGAGGCGATCGTCGGGGCCAATGCCGTGCGGCTGCTCCGGCTTTGACGCTGCCCAGGCCCGGCATTCTCCACCTCGGTCCATTATGGGCCGTTTAGCCGGAAAACCCGACCATAGTAGGTAAATCGCCCCCAAAATGCTCACCCGACGGATCAAATATGAGGCGTCCTGACCTTGATTGAGGCGCGAAACTATAACTACATTCGATCGCTCGCCGCGAAGCCCGCATGCAAGGAGCCTGCCCCCGTGAACATGACAAGCGCTCCCGTGACGATCCGCTCGAAACCTGTCGATGCGGTCCTCGATGCCGGACGGCATTGGCGCGCCAAGCTCGGATTCGTCGTGCTCGCCATGGAGCAGACGGTCGAGGCCGACGTTTTCCGGATGACACCCGACAATGTCGGCGTGCATTTCACGCGCATGCCCATGAGCAACGACGTCACGTTCGAGGCGCTCGCCGGCATGGCGCCCGGCATTGCCGCCGCCGGATCGCTTCTGCTTCCGGAAGATCGTCTGGATGTCCTGTGCTATACCTGCAACAGCGGCACGATGGTCATCGGCGAAAGCGCGGTCATGGCCGCATTGGACGACGGCAAGCGTGTCGGCAAGACGACCACGGTGATGACCGGCGTGGTCAGGGCGCTGGCGGCGGTCGGCGCCAGGACGATCAGCGTCGCCACCCCCTATCCCGATGCGGTCAACTCCATCGTGCATGGCTTTCTCTCGTCCTACGGATTCAAGATCGCCGAATTCCAGGGGCTCAACCTGAAGCGCAACACGGATATCGACCGGGTGACCCCCGGCTTCCTGCGGGGCTATGCGCGTTCCGTCGACCGGCCCGAAGCGGAAGCGGTCTTCGTATGCTGCGGGGCGCTACGGGCGCTCGATATCGTGGCCGACCTCGAGGCCGAGCTCGGCAAGCCGGTCATCGTCAGCAATCAGGGCATGATGTGGGACTGCCTCCGCCTCGCCGGAATATCCGATTGCCTGCCGGGAACGGGCCGCCTGTTCTCGCTTGGAATAGACGACCATAAGGCGGCAGTGGCGAGGCTCGCGGAACGGCGGCCGTCATAGATCGGTGCAGGTCAGAGACATCCAACTTCAAGCCTACAGAGGGAATCAAATGTCATCGTCCGTCATGATGTCCGAATTGTCGTGGAGCGAATATGAGCGCCGGCTGCGCCAGGAGGACGCCGTCGTCCTGCTGCCGGTGGGTTCGGTCGAGCAGCACGGCTATCACATGCCGCTCGGGACGGACTGGCTGATCGGCACTTATATCGCCAAACGGGTCGCTGAGAATGTCGGCGGCATCGTCGCCCCGCCGATCATGTATGCGGCGCGGTCGCAGATCCGCACCGGCGGCGGGCCGCACAGAATGGGCACCACAAACCTTCGGCCGGAAACGCTGATCGACACGGTCTTCGACGTCCTGACCGAGCTCGGCCGCCATGGCGCGAAGAAGATCGCCCTGATCGACGCCCATTTCGAGAACCGCTTCCTGCTGGATGAAGGCTGCTACCGCGCCCAGCAGCACATGGAAGACCGCGGCCTGAAGGACGTGACGATCCTCAAGATCCTCTATCCGGAACGCATCAAGCCCGAGACCCTCGCTGCGATCTACAAGGGCAGGCCGTTTCCGGGCCTCGAGCTGGAGCACGCGGCGTTCCTGGAAACATCCATGATGCTCTACATCCATCCGGAGCTGGTGGACATGTCCAAGCTCGCCGACGAGCCGGCGGCGGACTTCCCGCCCTATGACGTGTTCCCGGTCCGCCCCGACTGGGTTCCGCCGTCCGGCTGCCTTTCCCCGGCGCAGGGCTCGACGCGCGAGGTGGGCGAGATCCTCATCGAGGAATTCGTCACCCATGTGTCGTCGATCGTCGCGAAGGAATTCAGATAAGCTCCGCGGGCCCACATCTTTGCATCAATTCATCACCGCATGCCTTAGAAGAACGGAGAACCTTGATTCTCCGCGGATTGTGAGAAACAACCAGGAGGGAAAAACCATGTCCAAGCTTCTTCTTTCGATAGCATTCGCCTTCGCCGTTCTCGTGGCGGGGCCGGCCATGGCCGAAAAGGCCAAGGTGGCGCTCCTGCTGCCGGGCGTCATCACCGACAATTCCGTCAATCAGCAGATCTATGAAGGCTTGAAGAAATCGGAGGCGGACTTCGGCTTCGAGGTCGCCTACAGCGAGAAGGTCGCCCAGGCGACCCAGGTGGAGATCTTCTCCGACTATGCCAGGCGCGGCTATTCGGTCATCGTCGGCGCCGGCGGCGAATATACCGATGCGGCGAAACGCGTGGCCGGGCAGTTTCCGGACGTGAAGTTCGTGATCCTCAATGGCGCGCCGACCGACGGCCTCGTCACCGTGAATTTCGACGGCAAGCAGTTCGGCTATGTCCTCGGCCTCGTCGCGGGGCGCATGGCTAAGTCGGGCAAGATCGCCGTCATGGCCGGCCAGCCGCTCGCCGCCATCGACCAGGTCATCGACGGCTATCGCGAGGGCCTCAAGCTCAGCCATCCCGACGGCGAGGTGATGGTGGTCTACACCAATGACTGGGCCGATGTCGCCAAGGCGAAGGAGGCGGCGCTGAATGTCATCTCACAGGGTGCGGAAGTCATCCTGCCCTATCTCGACGCCGCCTATCTCGGCGTCGCCCAGGCCGCGCAGGAGAAGAACTCCCATGTCGCCAGCCTCATCACCGACACGCTGAAGAGCCATCCCGAGCAGACCTATGTCTCGGCATTGCTGGATTTCGGCGGCGCGCTTCACCTGACCCTGAAGCTGGCGGCGGACGGCAAGCTCGAGAAGAAGAACCATGTGTTCGGCATCGGCAGCGAAGCCGGCTATCTCGTCGGCTTCAACACGGAGGTTCCGGAGGATGTCCGCAAACAGGCGGAAGCGGCCGTGGAGGAGCTGAAGGCCGGCAAGCTCGTCCTCAAGTGACCCCAGGAGATCGCCGGCCGGCGTCATGACCTATCGATTGGAACTTCGCGACGTCGTCAAGAGCTTTGGCAAGTTCAAGGCGAATGACGGCGTCAATCTCCGCATCGCCGAGGGCTCGATTCATGTCGTCCTCGGCGAGAACGGCGCCGGCAAATCGACCCTGATGAACATCATCTACGGGCTCTATCACCCGGATTCCGGAATTGTGGAGTCGCGCGGCAAGCCGGTCAGCATACCCAATCCCCGCAGCGCGCTCGATCTCGGGATCGGAATGGTCCACCAGCATTTCCGGCAAGTGCCGACCATGAGCGTGGTGGAGAACGTCATCCTGGGGCTCAATCAGCAGCTGATCCTGGATATTGCCGGGCATCGCCGCAAGATCAGCGAGCTTGCCGCCACGCTCGGCTTCCGGATCGATCCCGACGCCCTGATCTACACGCTGCCGGTCGGCATGCAGCAGCGCGTCGAAATCCTGAAGCTGCTCTACCGCAATGTGGATCTCATGATCCTCGACGAGCCGACCAGCGTCCTCACGCCCAGCGAAGTCCAGCCGTTTTTCGCGATGCTCAGGAAACTGCGGGAAAGCGGCCACACCATCGTTCTCGTCACCCACAAGCTCGAGGAGGTCATGTCGCTGGCCGACCGGGTGACGGTCATGCGGCAAGGAAAGGTCGTGGCGGACCTCGCGACCGGCGATACGAGCCCCGGCGAGCTCGCGCGACTGATGGTCGGCCGGGAGATCGTCCTCGACGGCAGGAAGGCGGCAGCCGAGCCCGGAGAGATCGTGCTCGACATAGCCAATCTCGACGTGCTCGACGATCGCGGACTGGCGGCGGTGCGCGACCTTTCGCTGACGGTGAGAGCGGGCGAGGTCCTGGGCATCGCCGGCGTCGACGGGAACGGCCAGCGGGAGCTTTGCGAGGCCATCGCCGGGCTGCGCGATGCCAAAGGCGGGACCATCAGCGTCCGGGGAGAACGCATCGACCATATGAGCGTCGCCGAACGCAAGGAGAGAATGCGCATCGGCTATGTCCCCGAGGATCGCCATGCCTCGGGCCTCGACATAAGCTCGCCGATCACGATCAACTCGATCCTGAGAAGTTTCCGCAACCGTCCCTATTCCCGGCTGGGCTGGGTCGATTTCACGGTGATCGAGCGCCATGCCGCGGATCTGGCCGAGAGATACGACGTTCGCATGCGCGGTATCCATCAGATGGTCAGGGATTTGTCGGGCGGCAACCAGCAGAAGATCATTCTGGCGCGCGAGATCGACGAGAAGCCGATCCTGCTCGTCGTGTCGCAGGCGACGAAAGGCCTGGATGTCGGTGCGGTCGATTTCGTTCAACGGACATTGGCCGCTCAATGCGCGACGGGCGCAGCGATACTCTATGTATCGACCGAGCTCAGGGATCTGCTTCAGATCGCGGATCGCGTGGCCGTCATTTACGAAGGAAGCATCGTCGGAACGCTGTCCGCATCCGAAGCGGTGCCGGAGAAGCTCGGTCTTATGATGGCGGGTAAAGCTCAGTGACGCGGTTCGGTTACAGTCTGCTCGGAATAGCCTATTCGCTGCGCAGCATCATTGCCGTCGGCGCGGCGCTGGTCGTCGGCGTGGGCCTGGTCATCCTTGCCGGCGGCAATCCGCTGCAGGCCTATGCGGCGCTGTTCAGCGGCGCCTTTCTGGACTATTGGGGCTTCGCCAGCACATTGGTGCGCATGGCGCCGATCCTGCTGGCCGGGCTCGCCGTCATCATTCCCATGCGCGCCGGCCTCTTCAATATCGGCGGCGAAGGCCAGATCTATATGGGCGCCCTGATGGGCACGCTGGCGGCGCTCAATCTGCCGGAGACGATACCGCTGGCCGTCCGCCTGCCCGTCATCGTCCTCGCGGGCGCCTGCGCCGGCGGACTCTGGGCGCTCATCCCCGCCGTGCTCAAGGCCTATCGGGGCGTCAACGAGGTCATATCCTCGCTGCTCCTGAGCTATGTGGCGATCAATGTCGTCGGGGCCGTCATCCGCAGCCTGCTGATGGAGAAAGGGGCGCCGTTCCCTTATTCCAAGGAAGTGCCGGCCGACGTCATCCTGCCGGTCCTCCTGCCGCAGACGCAGGTGCATGCCGGCGTGGCGGCGGCGATCGTGCTGGCGCTGTGCATCGCCATCGTGCTGAAGCGGACCACATTCGGCCTCGCCATCGAAATCGTCGGGCACAATCCCACCTCGGCGCGCTATGCCGGCATCAACATCAAGCGCATGATCATGACCTCGTTCTTCGTCGGCGGGTCTCTCGCCGGCCTCGCCGGCGTCTTCGAGGTCATCGGGCTGCGCTACCGGCTCTTCGATCAATTCAGTCCCGGCTATGGGCTGCAGGGGATCATCGTCGCCTTTCTCGCCAGCCTCAATCCGCTGATCGCGATCATCACCGCGCTGTTCCTCGCCGGCCTTCAGGCCGGCGCCGGCTCGATGCAGCGCACGACCGGGCTCGATACGACCATGGTGGAGGCGCTGCAGGGCCTGATCGTGCTCTTCGTCGCCGTCGGCCTTGCCTTCCGCCAATGGCGCCGGCCCTCCAGCTAAGATGCAGACGGAGACAAAAGCCCATGTTTGACTTCGTTTTCAACGCGACACAGCTGGGGGATTTCCTGGCGACCGGAGTCCGCCTCAGCGTGCCGATCGGCTTCGCCGCCATGGGCGGCATGCTGTGCGAACGGGCCGGCGTGTTCAATGTCGCGCTCGAAGGGCAATTGCTGTTCGGGGCTTTCGCGGCGGCGGTCGGCGCCTATTTCTTCGGCGCGCCGGCGGGGGGAGTCCTCATGGCGGTCCTGGTGGGCGCTCTTTCGGGAGTCCTCCTGTCCGTCCTCGGCGTCACCATGCGCGTCAACCAGATCGTCGTGGGAATCTCCATCATCCTGCTCGCCTCGGGCCTGACGTCGTTCCTGTCGCGCGTCGTGTTCCCGCAGGGATCGAACAGCCTGTCGCTCAGCGGCTTCAAGCGCTTCGGCCTGCCCGTCCTCGACCAGATCCCGGTGCTCGGCACCGCATTCTTCACCCACGACATTCTCGTCTATGCGATGCTCGTGGTCGCGGTCCTGCTGCACCTCACGCTCAAATACACGTCGTGGGGGCTCGCGGTGCGCGCGACCGGAGAGAGTCCCGCGGCGGCCGACGCCGCCGGAGCGCCGGTGTTCCTCATCCGCTATGGCTGCGTCATCATCGGCTCCATCCTGGCCTCGGTCGGCGGCGCCTATGTGGTGCTCTCGCAAGTGTTCCTGTTTTCGGACAACATGACCCACGGCAAGGGCTTCATCGCGCTCGCGGCCATCGTCCTCGGGCGCTGGGCGCCGTTCACGACGCTGATCGCCTGCCTGCTGTTCGGCGTCTTCGATGCCTATCAGTTGCGGCTGCAGGCCTTGCAGCCGGAAGTTCCCTTCCAGCTCTTCGCCGCGCTTCCCTATCTGATCGCGATCGTCGCCCTTGTCGGCCTGATCGGCCAGATCCGCGCGCCGGCGGCGGTGGGACAATTCTATGACCGCGAGATGCGGTGAAGGAGACGACATGAACGAGATGACTGCACCGGCATCGACCAAGCTTGCGATCGGCGTCACCAGCGAATGGGGCGATCTCAAGGAATGCGTCTATGGCTGGCCCGAGGAATTCATCATCCCAAAATTCCTGGCGGATTCGAAGGCGCGCGCTTATGGCACTTTCGAGCGCTTCTGGGCCGAGAACCAGGGCCGCGACGTCCGCGACGCCGACCCCGACTACCATGCCGCCGTGACGGCCCAGGTCGACGGCGCCGTCGCGATCCTGAGGTCGCTCGGCATCATCGTTCACCAGCCGCGCCGGCACAGCGCGGCCAATCTCAAATTCCCGCGCGGCGAGCACCATGGCTCGATGACCCCCTGGATGCGCGATCCCTTCGTGACGATCGGCAACAACGTCATCGAGCTGGCGCCGCGCTCGCTGTTCCATCGGCGCCAGCGCTTTCCGATCAGGCACATCCTCATGAGCACCATGGACCGGGGCGCGCGCTATTTCGCGCAGCCCGATCCGGGTGCCGACGACTATGTCGACGCGGAAGGCTGGGGCTATCTCGAGGGCGGCGACATCTTCGTCCTTGGCAGGAAGATCCTCATCGGTCATTCCGGCAACTGCTCCAACGCCGAAGGCGGACGCTGGCTCCAGCACGCTCTGGGGCCCGACTACGATGTCGAAATGGTCCCGCTCGACAAGCTCTTCCCGCATCTCGATTGCGTCCTCATGACGCCGCGCGAGGGCCTTGCGGTGATCTGCGAGGAGGCGTTCACGCACGGGCTGCCGGCCCATATCCGCGATTGGGACCGTATCGTCGTCAGCAAGGAGGCGGCCAAGCGCCACATGGCCTGCAACAATCTGGTGATCAACGAGCGGACCGCGATGCTGCCCTCGGAGGAGCCGCTCGACTTCGTGGCGAACGAGCTGAAGCGGCGCGGCATCGACGTGATCCGCACACCCTATGAGGCCTTGTCGCGGGTCGGCGGATCGTTCCGCTGCGCGCACCAGCCGCTGGTCAGGACATGACGGAGGTTCGGCGGGACATCGGAATCAGTCGCCGAGAACGACGCGGCTCGGCACCGGCTTGACCTTTTCATCGGCGTCCGGCTGCCGCTGCCGGCTCTGTTTCATGATCAGCGACTTGGGCAGGGTCATGCGGTTCTTGATTGAGCGATAGGCCACCATGGTGTTGATCCGCCTGATGCCGGGCAGGGGCAGGAGGTTGCTCTTGATGAACGCGTCATAGTGCTCGAAATCCGGCGCGACGATCTTGATCAGATAGTCGCTGGTGCCGGTCGTCACGTAGCATTCCGAGATTTCCTCGGAGTTGAGAACGAACTGCTCGAAGTTCTCGAGGCCCTCGGCGCTCAGATGATTGAACTCGACCGTGGCGTAGACCACCACCTTGATCCCGGCCTTGCTCGGATTCACCTCGACGGTGAAGCGGTCGATCAGGCCGCTCTCCTCGAGTATGCGAACGCGGCGCTGGCAGGGCGATTTCGACAGCCCGACGCGCTGGGCCAGGGTGACGATGGGGATGCGGGCGTCCTCGATGAGCTCCTGCAGGATCTTCCTGTCGATCTTGTCGAGCTTCATGGTCGGGCCAAATGACGGGCGTGCATCGCGGCTTTCTAGGCCGAAGGGTCGGAAAAATCCAGGAAAATAGCCAATTTACCTCCTCCGGCGGTGATCACGCGCCGCGGTCCCGCCCCGGCGGGACGATCAGGAGGTGATCGAGCTCATGCCGCCGGCAGCGTCCGGCGAAGGCAGCGGCAGCTTCCGCATCCTTCGAGAAGCGCTCGAAGGCATCCTGGTCGATCTCGTAATATTCCTCGTAATCGGCCTGCCGGTTGCTCACCGGGATCGACATATAGAGGCGTCCGCTTTCGGCTTCGCGGCCCAAGGCGCAACCCTGGTCCGCCCAGACCTTGAGGTCGACAAACCGCACCTCAGCCGACGGTCACGTCGAGCGGGACGAGCTTGGCGATCTCGCCGTGGAGACGGTCGCCGCGCTTGACGGCGCCGACGCCCGCCGGCGTGCCGGTGAAGATGAGGTCACCCGGCTGCAGCAGGAAAAGCTGGGACAATTCGGCGATGATGTCGGCGACCGGCCAGACCATGTCGGCGATATCGCCCGTCTGGCGGCGCTCGCCATTGACGTCGAGGGTGATGGCGCCCTTGACCAGGAAGCCCGACTGCTCGACCGGCGTGATGGCGCTCAATGGCGCGGCGCGGTCGAAGGCCTTTGCGGCCTCCCAGGGCCGGCCCTGCTTCTTAGCCTCGGCCTGGAGGTCGCGGCGTGTCATGTCGAGGCCCACGGCATAGCCATAGACGATGTCCTTGGCCTTGGCGGCCGGGATGTTGTGGCCGCCAGCCTTCAGGGCGACCACGAGCTCGATCTCGTGATGCACGTCGGAGGTCAGCG
Organism: Parvibaculaceae bacterium; assembly: GCA_050251035.1. GTDB lineage: Bacteria > Pseudomonadota > Alphaproteobacteria > Rhizobiales > Aestuariivirgaceae > Taklimakanibacter. The sequence continues at coordinate 103,919 of JBFWNN010000003.1, read as the reverse complement.
GCGGATAGGGAAAGACGCCGTCGGTAACGATCGAATCGGAGGCCTTCTGGAAGAAGAAGGGCTTCTCGCGCTTGGGATCGCCGCCCATCTCGCGCGCATGCTCGGCATAATTTCGCCCGACGCAATAGAGCCGGCGCACCGGGAAGAGGCGGCGCGTGCCGATGACGGGCACCGCCGGCAGGGGCGCGAGGTCGACAACATACTCATAGATGCGTTCGCGGAGATTCATGTGAGCTTTATCCCTCTGTCGCGAAAGAGGCCTTGGTTGGGGCGGCAGCGCCGGCAAGATCGTTGGCCCGGCAGGCTTCTTCCACCACCATCGTGTCAAAACCATGAGCGGCGGCGTCCTCGGCCGAACAGCACGGGGCGAAGGAGAGGTGGCGGCCGTCCGCATGCCAGTCCTGCGCAAGCCGGCCGCCCAAGCAGAAGTCGTTCTGCACGTCGATGACGAGGAGCACTTCGCCGTCCCGCATGGGTGTCCGCCTCCCTGCCGAAGGGACCTCGCTCTATGCTAGATTGCGCTCCATCGCAACGAAGAAAAGCGGCAGATGAACCTCCTCAAGCTCGATCATGTCCAGCTCGCCATGCCGGAAGGCCAGGAAGCGGCGGCGCGCGGCTTCTATGCCGGCCTCCTCGGCCTCGATGAGGTGGAGAAGCCGGACAATCTCAAGACGCGCGGCGGCTGCTGGTTCGCGAAAGGCCCAATCCGGGTGCATCTCGGCGTCGAGAAGAACTTCCGCCCGGCACGCAAGGCGCATCCGGCCTTCCTGGTCGAGAACCTGGTCCGGCTTGTGGCGAGGCTGGAACAGGCCGGGAGCACGGTAAGGCAAGACGAGCCCCTGCCGGGCTATGACCGCGTCTATGTCGACGACCCGTTCGGCAACCGGATCGAGCTGATGGAGAAGGTCTAGCCCCGTCAGACCTTCGTCCATTTGCCGTTCTTGGCCGAGGATTTCTTGCAGGCCTCGATGAAGGCCATGCCGGCAACGCCGTCCTCGATGCCGGGGAACATGACCTCCTTGTCGGCCTTCCTGCCGGCACGTCTGGCGATGATGGCGCGGGCCGCCTCGCTGTAGATATTGGCGAAGCCCTCGAGATAGCCTTCCGGATGGCCGGGCGGCACGCGCGTCATGCGGGCCGCCGCAGCGCCCGAGCCGGCACCGCCCCGGGTGATGAGCCGCATCTCGCCGCCGAACGGCGTGAACCAGAGATAGTTGGGATCGGCCTGGGTCCAGTCGAGGCCGCCCTTGGTGCCATAGGCGCGCAGGCGCAGGCCGTTCTCGTTGCCGGGCGCCACCTGGCTCGCCCACAGCATGCCGCGGGCGCCGTTCTTGAAGCGCAACAGCACATTGACATTGTCGTCCACCTTGCGGCCCTTGACGAAGCTCGTCATGTCGGCCGCGACCTGGTCCAGCGTCAGGCCCGAGACGAAGCAGGCGAGCTGATAGGCGTGGGTCCCGATATCGCCAATGGCGCCGCCGCCCGACTGCTTGGGGTCGGTGCGCCAGGCCGCCTGCTTCTGGCCGCCCTTCTCGATGTCCTCGGTCAGCCAGTCTTGCGGATATTCGGCCTGGACCAGACGGATCTGGCCGAGATCGCCCCTGGCCACCATCTCGCGCGCTTGGCGGATCATCGGATAGCCCGAATAATTGTGGGTGAAGGCGAAGATGACGTCTTTCTTCTTCTTGAGCAGGGTTTCCAGCGACTTCGCCTCCTTCAGCGAGATCGCCAGCGGCTTGTCGCAGATCACATGGATGCCGGCCTCGATGAAGGCTTTCGCCGCCGGCACATGGACATTGTTCGGCGTGACGATGGCCACTGCCTCGATGCCGTCCTTGCGCTTCGCTTCCGCCTTCGCCATCTCGCGATAGTCGCTGTAGACGCGGTCGGGGGCGAGGCCGAGCTCCTTGCCCGACGCCCTGGACCGTTCCGGCGATGAGGACAGCGCGCCGGCGACGAACTCATAGTGATCGTCCATGCGCGCCGCCAGGCGATGCACCGCGCCGATGAAGGCGCCCTGGCCGCCACCCACCATGCCGAGCCTGATGCGTCCGCCCTGCTTGGCGTCGCTGCGCCCTTCGATAGACATGTGTTTCCTCCCGATCTGAGTTCAGTGACTTAGATGCCTAGCATGCGTCGGACCTGCTTCTTGTCCACGCTGCCGCCAGCAAAATCGTCGAAGGACTTGTCCGTCACCTTGATGATGTGGCTGTCGATGAAGGGCGCGCCTTCGGCCGCACCTTGCTGAGCGTCCTTCAGGCAGCACTCCCATTCGAGCACCGCCCAGCTCTCATAATCATAGGCGGCGAGCTTGGAGAACACGGCGCCGAAATCGACATGGCCGTCGCCCAGCGAGCGGAAGCGGCCGGCGCGGTTGATCCAGGGCTGGAAGCCCGAATAGACGCCCTGGCGGCCGTCGGGATTGAACTCGGCATCCTTCACATGGAAGGCCTTGATGCGCTCGTGATAGATGTCGATGAACGCCAGATAGTCGAGATGCTGCAGCACGAAATGCGAGGGATCGTAGTTGATGCAGCAGCGCGGATGACCGTTCGCCTGAGCCAGGAACATCTCGAAGGTGGCGCCGTCGAAGACGTCTTCGCCCGGATGGAGCTCGAAGCAGACATCGACGCCGTGCGTGTCGTATTCATCGAGGATGGGCGTCCAGCGCTTCGCCAGCTCCTCGAAGGCCGTCTCGATCAGACCGGGGGCGCGCGGCGGCCAGGAGTAGAGATAGGGCCAGGCCAGCGCCCCGGTGAAACTCACAGACGCATCGAGGCCGAGATTGCGCGAGGCCTTGGCGCCCGCCTTCACCTGGCCGACCGCCCATTTCTGCCGCTCCTTCGGCTTGCCATGGACGGCTTTGGGGGCGAAACCGTCAAATCCCTCGTCATAGGCGGGATGCACCGCGACGAGCTGGCCCTGCAAATGGGTGGAGAGCTCGGTGATCTCGACGCCATGCGTCTTGGCGATGCCCTTGATCTCGTCGCAATAGGCTTTCGACCTTGCCGCCTTCTCGAGGTCGAAGAGCCGCGCGTCCCAGGTCGGGATCTGCACGCCCTTGTAGCCCAGGCCCGCCGCCCATTTGCAGATCGCGTCCCATGAGTTGAACGGCTTCTCGTCGCCGGCAAACTGGGCGAGAAAGATCGCCGGCCCCTTGATGGTCTTCGCCATGAGTCCACTCCCTAAAGATAGGTGTTCACCAGATTCTCGAGCACTTCCTGCCGGCCCGATCGGGGCTTGGGATCGATGCCGTCCTTCAGCACGCGCCCGGCGATGTCGGAGAGACTTTCTTTCCCGGCAAGCATCGCCTGGTTGGCGGGCTCGTCCCATTTGGCATAGCGCCGGTCGACCTCGGCCTTGAGCCTTCCGTCCTCGATCATCTTCACCGCCATGATGAGGGCGCGCGCGCAGGCGTCCATCGAGCCCACATGGGCGTGCAGCAGATCGTCCGGATCGATCGACTGGCGCCTGATCTTGGCGTCGAAATTCATGCCGCCCGAGGTGAAGCCGCCGGCCTTCAGGATCTCGTAGAGCGCCAGCGCCAGCTCCGGCACATTGGTGGCGAACTGGTCGGTGTCCCAGCCCGATTGGTAATCGCCGCGATTGAGATCGATCGAGCCGAAGATGCCGAGCGCCGATGCGAGCGCGATCTCATGCTCGAAAGTGTGGCCGGCGAGGATCGCATGATTCTGCTCGATATTGACCTTCACGTCCTTCTCGAGGCCGTTCGCCTTCAGGAAGCCATGGACGGTCGCGACATCATAGTCATACTGATGCTTGGTCGGCTCCTGCGGCTTGGGCTCGATCAGGATCGGCCCCTTGAAGCCGATCCTGTGCTTGTAGTCGACGACGAGATTGAGGAAGCGCCCGGCCTGCGCCAGCTCGCGCTTCATGTCGGTGTTGAGCAGCGTCTCATAGCCCTCGCGCCCGCCCCACATCACATAGTTCTCGCCGCCCAATTCGCGCGTGACGTCGAGACAGTGCTTCACCTGCGCGGCGCAGTAGGCGAAGACGTCGGGATCGGGATTGGTGGCCGCCCCCGCTATGAAGCGGCGGTTGGAGAACATGTTCGCCGTGCCCCACAACAGCCTGATGCCGGTCTCGTCCATCTTGCGATGGAGATAGGCGGCGATGGTCGAGACGTTGCGGTTGAACTCCTTGAGCGACGAGCCCTCGGGCGCGATGTCGAGATCATGGAAGGTGAAGAACGGGACGCCCAGGAGGCGCAAGGTCTCGAACATCACATCGGCCTTGCGCCGCGCATGGTCCATCTGGTCGCCCGGCTGGTGCCAGGGCCGCAAGAACGTCTCGCCGCCAAAGGGATCGAGGCCCGGCCAGCACAGCGTGTGCCAGTAGCACACGGCGAAGCGCAGATGCTCGGCCATGGTCTTGCCCAGCAGCTTGCGCTTGGGATCGTAATAGCGGAAGGCAAGGGGATTGGCGCTGTCCGGCCCCTCATATCCGACCGGCTCGGTCACGGAATAGAAACTCATCGATCAGATCTCCCTGATGGCCGGATAGATTTGCACATAGCGGGCATAGGCCTTTTCATAGGCGGCGCGCGCCTTGGCCTCGGGCCTGACACTCTTGGCGATCCTGGGCGGCGTGCAGATGCGGGTGAAATCCTCGCCCGTCGCCGCGATCAGGCCGAGACGCGCCGCGCCGAAGGCGCCGCCGAAATCGCCCGCCGCCGGCACATCGACCGGCACGTCGAGCGCGGTCGCGATGATCTTGAGCCACAGGTCCGAGCGCGAGCCGCCGCCCACCGCGGTGACGCGCTCGACCGTGGAGCCCGCCGCCTTCAGCGCCTCGAAACTGTCGCGAAAGGCGAAGGCGACGCCGTCGAGCACCGCATGGGTCAGCGCCTTGGCGTCGGTCTCATGGCCGAGGCCCATCACTACCCCACGGATCTGCGCGTCGGCGACGGGCGTGCGCTCGCCCGAAAGATAGGGCAGGACCAGAGCCGAGGACGGGCCCGAGAGCGCCGTGCCGAGGGCCGCGGTCAGCTTGGGCGCCGGCGTCTTGAGCAGGCCCGCCAGCCATTCGAGGCTCGCCGCGGCCGAGAGGATCACGCCCATCTGGTGCCAGGTGCCGGGCACCGCATGGCAGAAGGCGTGCACGGCGCGCGCCGCGTTGGGCATGAAGCGCTCATTGGAGACGAAGAGCACGCCCGACGTGCCGAGCGAGACGAAGGCGGCACCCGGCTTCACCGCGCCGATGCCGCACGCCGCCGCCGGATTGTCGCCGCCGCCCCCCGCCACCACCGGGCGTTTCGGCATGCCCCAGGCCTTGGCGACCTGCGCGGTCAGCCGTCCGGTGGCGTCGGTGCCCTCGAAGAGCCTCGGCATCTGGTCGCGCGACATGTCGGTCGCCGCGAGCAGATCGTCCGACCAGGCGCGCTTCTCGATGTCGAGCCAGAAGGTGCCGGAGGAATCCGACATGTCGGAGGCGTAGTCGCCGGTCATGCGCAGACGCACATAGTCCTTGGGCAGCAGTACCTTCGCCACCTTGTCGAAGACGCGCGGCTCGTGCTTCTTCACCCAGACGAGCTTGGGCGCGGTGAAGCCCGCAAGCGGGATGTTGCCGGCGATCTTGCGGGCCCGGGGCTCGCGTTCCTCGATGTCGCGGCATTCGACGAAGGAGCGCGCGTCGTTCCACAGGATCGCCGGGCGCAGCACCTTGTCGGCCTTGTCGAGCAGGGTCGCGCCATGCTGCTGGCCGGACAAGCCGATGCCCTCGACCTCCGCGATGGCTTTCGGCTTCTGGCGGGCGAGTTCCTTCACCGCCTTGCCGCAGGCCTTCCACCAGTGTTCCGGCGCCTGCTCCGACCAGCCGGGATGGGGTCTGGACACGCTCAAGGCGGCCGAGGCCGAGGCTATGATCTTCTGCTTGGCGTCGATCAGCACGCCCTTGACCGACGAGGTCCCAATGTCGAGCCCCAGATACATCCCTCACCTCATGGCAGATTGTCGCGCAGGAATATGTCGATGCGGATGCGCTCCTGCGCCTCGATCAAGGGCGCATTGTCGGCCTTGGCGAGCAGCACGCGCACGGCGCTTCGCACCTCGTGGCCGGCATCCTGGTTGATGATCGCATCGACCGTGCCTTTGATCAGCGCCTTGCGCGCATGATTGGTGAGCTCATGGGCGATGAAGACGATGTCGCGCTCACGCTTGGCCTTTTCGAGCGCCACGATGATGCCGCGGGTGCCGCCGCCGGCATTGTAGATGCCGATGAGATTGGGATGCTCCTTCATGAGCTGGGCGGTCACCTCCTCGACGCGCTGCCAGTCGTCGCGGCCCTCGCGCACCGGCAGGATCGAGAGATGCGGATATTCATGGGTCATGATCTGCTCGAAGCCGAACTGGCGCTCGATGTGATCGCGCAGCGCCAATGACCCGGCGATGAGGCCGACCTCGCCCTTGCGGCCGCCCAAAAACTTGCCCATCAGGCTCGCGGCTGTGCGTCCGGCGGAGGTGTTGTCGATGCCGGCATAATGCACGCGCTTCGAGCCCGGCACATCGGAGACGAGGGTGACCACGGTGACGCCCCGCGCACTGAGCCCGCTGATCGCCTCGCGCACGCTCGGATGATCGAGGGCAACGACGGCGACGCCGTCATAGATGTCGCCGATCTGGTCGAGCGTGGCCGCCAGCACATTGCCGTCGAAGACATCGGTCAGGCGCATGTCGATGACGACGCGCTCGGGCGCCATGCGCTCGGCGGCGGCGCGCACTTCCTCGCCGAGCTGCACCATGAAGGTGTTGTTGCCGGTCGGCAGCACGAAGCAGAAGCGGTAGTCGCGCGAGCGCGCGAGCCTGGCGGCCAGACGGTCCGGCTGGTAGTTGAGCTGGCGAATGGCGGCCTCGACCCGCTCGACCGTGACCTTGCGCACGCCGCTGCGGTGATTGAGCACGCGATCGACCGTGGCGACGCTGACGCCGGCCGATTGCGCGACATCGAGGATCGTGATTTTTCCCATTGCGCCGGGCAGCTTGGACCCGGCGCTACGATCTTGTCAATTTTTGATGTGCGCCTATCAGAGATTAATCTGTTTCCGGCTTCGGCTTTCGGCTTCTCTGGACCTTCGCTTTCGCCGTCACGCGCCTGGCCTCGCGCTCAAAGTCGCTTTCAAAGGCCCGGTCCTGCTCTATCCGGAAAGCGTCGTATTCTTTCTCGGCCAAAGCCTTGGCGACGGCATGCGATACTTTCCCGGCGTCCTTCAGGATCTCATATTCGTTGAAGGCCAGGAAGGCATCGAGCTTCGTCACCCAGTCCGCCATGCGCATCGCGATGCGGCGCGCCGCCTGGTTCTCGGCATAGTCGAGATACATCGAGACGACGCGCTCCAGGCCTTTGACCTCGTCCGCGCTCAGATAGTTCTTGGCGATGACCACATCGCCCTTGAGGATCTTGCCGGCGGGCGCGTTCTTCCAGGTCTTGAGACCCATATGCGGCTTCGCGGCATCGGCGCGCTCGCTGATGATCTCCGCCGCCGTCTTGCCGGTGATGGCCCAATGCAGCTTGTTCTGCACGGTCTTGAAGAAGGTCTGAGTGATGTCGGCATCACGCGTGTAATCGATGCTGCACTGCTCGTAGATATCGGTGATCTTCAGATAGAAGCGCCGCTCGCTCGCCCGGATCTCGCGAATGCGCTCGAGCAGCTCATCGAAATAATCCTTGGCGAAGCGTTTGCCGAGCTTCAGCCGCTCGTCATCAAGCACGAATCCCTTGATGATGAAGTCACGCAGGACCGCCGTCGCCCAAATGCGAAACTGCGTCGCCTGGCGGCTGTTCACGCGATAGCCGACGGCGATGATGGCATCGAGATTGTAGAAGCTGGTGATGTAGCCTTTGCCGTCATCAGCAGTTATTCGGAATTTCCGAATAACTGATTCCTCTACGAGCTCCCCGGTCTTGAATATGTTCTTCAGATGCTCATTGATCGTCGGGACCGTCACCTCAAAGAGCTCGGCCATGCGCTTCTGGGTCAGCCAGAAGCTCTCCTCCTCGAACAGCACTTCGACTCGGACATCGCCCTTGGGGCCCGTATAGAGCAGAATTTCCCCTTCACGCGGTGCGGTCCTGCCAGTCATGATCCGATCGTCCCGAGCATCCCATGAGCTCGCAATCCCAATCTGCCGCCCAGCCTCGAACAAAGCAAGAACATTGTGTCAGGCGGGCGCCTGGTTGAGCGCCGCGGCGCAGCCCTTGAAGGCGGGGAAATCGTCCATGATCACATAGACCGGCACGGCGTTGAGATCGAGGCGGCCCTTCTCCTCGAAGACCCGACGGAACGGGCCTTCCTGCAGCTTCCCGACAATCGACGGCGCGATGCCGCCGGCGAGGTAGACGCCGCCTTGCGCCTGCATCATCATCGCCGCATCGCCCGCGAGGCGCGCCAGCCAGATGACGAAATGATCGAGCGTCTTCACCGCATCGGGATCGCTGCCGGCAAGTGCGGCCTGCAGGACCTGCTCCGGCGTGGCGAGCCGGGGCTCTCGGCCGGCCAGGCGGGCGATCGTCCGATAGATCAGGGAAAGCCCGCCGCCGGTGACGGCGAATTCCGATTCGAAGACGACGCCGGGCTCGGACATTGCCTCGCGCAGGTCGAATTCCTCCCGGGTCGCGACCGGCAGATTGACATGGCCGAGCTCGCCCGGCAGCGCCATCCAGCCCCCTTGCGGCAAGGGCGCGAGCGCCGCCATGCCGAGGCCGGTGCCGGGCCCGAGCACGATCTTGAGCCGCCGCGGCGGCAGCGTGGCGCCGCCGATCTGGATGAGATTGACCTGCTCGAGATGCGGCAGCGACAGCGCCAAGGCTTCAAAATCATTGAGGATGATCAGCTTCTCGGTCCCGAGGCGGCCCTTCAGCCTGGAGCGCGAGATCATCCAGTCGCGGTTGGTGAGCAGGAAGTCCTCGTCCATGACGATGCCGGCGACCGCGATCGCCGCGGCGGCCAGCCCGTCGATGCCCTGGCGGTCGAGATAGGCGCGCGCCGCATCCTCGAGCGAGCCGAAGTCGTCGTTCTTCAGCTTCGCGATGCGCCCGACCTCGACCGAGCCCTCCGCCACGAGGCCGAAGCGCGAATTCGTGCCCCCGATATCGCCCACCAGATTGAGCTTCGTCATTCCGCAGTCCTGTTCCTATCGAGGCATAAAGCGATATTTTGCCGCTTACAATCCGAGCCTGCCAATTGACAGTGCCGGACGGTTTTGATCAACTGGTAAAAACATAACAGTGGAGGGAACGATGCGTCTGTCACGGCGAGAGCTCATCAAATATGCAGGTCCGGCGGCAGCCCTGCCGCTCCTGGGCGCGGGAGCGGCCCGGGCCAAGGACGTGATCAAGACCGCCGCCATCTATACGGTGCCGGTCGAGCAGCAATGGGTGAGCCGCATCCACAAGGCGGCGCTCACCGCCAAGGAGCGCGGCGACATCGAATATACCTTCTCCGAGAAGGTCGCCAACACCGACTACGAGCGGGTGATGCGCGAATATTGCGAGGCCGGCCACCAGCTCATCATCGGCGAAGCCTTCGCGGTCGAGGACGCGGCCCGCGCCGTCGCCAAGGACTATCCCGACCGCGCCTTCCTCATCGGCTCGAGCTTCAAGCCCGATGCGGCGGCCAATCCCAATTTCGCGGTGTTCGACAATTACATCCAGGACGCCTCCTATCTCACCGGCATGATCGCCGGCGCCATGACGCAGAAGAGCAGCATCGGCATGGTGGGCGGCTATCCCATCCCGGAAGTGAACCGGCTGATGCAGGCCTTCATGGCGGGCGTGAAGGAGACGAAGCCCGACGTCAAATTCCAGGTCGCCTTCATCGGCTCGTGGTTCGATCCGCCCAAGGCGAAGGAGACCGCCTTCGCCCAGATCGATGCCGGCGCCGACCTCCTCTATGCCGAGCGTTTCGGCGTCTCGGATGCGGCCAAGGAACGCAAGGTGCTGGCGATCGGCAATGTGATCGACACCCAGGCGGACTATCCCGAAACGGTCGTCGCCTCGGCCTTGTGGCATTTCGAGCCGACGCTCGATGCCGCTATCAAGGCGATCCAGGAAAAGAGCTTCAAGGCCGACGATTACGGGCAATATTCCTTCATGAAGTTCGGCGGCTGCAGCCTGGCGCCGCTCGGGACGTTCGAAGGCAAGGTGCCGGCCGAGGTGATGGGCAAGGTCAAGACGAAGGAAGAGGCGATCAAGTCCGGCGCCTTCACCGTCGCCATCGACGATTCGGAGCCGAAATCATCGTGATGAATACCCTCGCCCCGCGAAAGCGGGGAGAGGGAGGCACCCATTGCGCAGCAATGGGAGGGTGAGGGGCTATGGCGAAATCGTCGACCAACACGATTCGCGGATGAAGAAATTTAAGCGAACGATGGCGCAGACCTTTGCCCCTCACCCTTCCCGACGCTCCGCGTCGGGCCCCTTCCCTCTCCCCGCATCGCTGCGCTCGCAGGGCGAGGGCGACCGATGACGACCGACACCGTCCTTCGCCTCGAGCGCATCTCCAAGCGCTTCGGGCCGCTTCTCGCCAATGACGCGATCTCGCTCGACCTGAAGCGCGGCGAGATCGCCGCCCTCCTCGGCGAGAACGGCGCCGGCAAGACGACGCTGATGAACATCCTCTTCGGCCATTATGTCGCCGACGACGGATCGATCAGCGTCTTCGGCCAGCCCCTGCCGCCCGGCCAGCCCAATGCCGCCATCGCCGCCGGCATCGGCATGGTGCATCAGCACTTCACCCTCGCCGACAATCTGACCGTGCTCGACAACATCATGCTCGGCACCGAGAAACTGTGGCGCCTCAATTCGGCGAAAAGCGAGGCGCGCCGGCGCCTCACCCGGCTGGCCGAGGATTTCGGCCTCGTCACCGCGCCCGACAAGACCGTGACCGAACTCTCGGTCGGCGAGCGGCAGCGCGTCGAGATCCTGAAAGTGCTCTATCGCGAGGCCCGCATCCTCATCCTCGACGAGCCGACCGCGGTGCTCACCCCGCAGGAAAGCCAGAGCCTGTTCGCAACCTTGAAGCGGCTCACGCAGAAGGGCCTCTCCATCATCTTCATCTCGCACAAGCTCAACGAAGTCCTGAGCGTCTCGGACCGCATCTTCGTGCTGCGCGCCGGCAAGCTCGTCGCCGAGCGGGCGACGCAGGCGACGAACCGCCAGGAGCTGGCGGAACTGATGGTCGGCCGGCCGATCGCCGAGCCCCGAATCGAGCCGCGGACGCCGGACGAGGTCCATGTCGATGTCAGATCCGTCTCGACCGCGGACGGCCTCGACAACGCCTCCCTCACGCTCCATGGCGGCGAGATCCTCGGCCTCGCCGGCGTCTCGGGCAACGGCCAGACGGGGCTCGCCAACCTCCTGAGCGGCCTCACCCGCCCCAAGAGCGGATCGCTGCGCATCTTCGGCGAGGATGCGGCGCACTGGACGCCCGATATCGTGACCCGGCACGGCATCGCCCGCATCCCGGAGGACCGGCATGCCGAGGGCCTCATCGCCGACATGTCGGTCACCGAGAACGTGATCGCCGAACTCTATCGCGAGGAGCGCTTCAACCGGCGCGGCTTCCTCGACTGGCGCGCCGCCGAAGGCTTCGCCCGCGACATCATCGTGAAGTTCGACGTGAAATGCCCATCGCCCCAGGCGCGGGTGCGGCTCCTCTCCGGCGGCAATATGCAGAAGCTGATCCTCGGGCGCACGCTGTCCTTGACGCCGCGCTTCATCCTCGCCTGCCAGCCGGCGCGCGGACTGGACATCGGCGCTGTCGCCTACGTGCACGAGCATCTGGTCGCGGCCCGCAGGCGCGGCGCCTCGGTGCTCCTCATCTCCGACGATCTCGACGAAATCCTGGCGCTCTGCGACCGCATCGCCGTCATCTATCGCGGCCGCATCTCGAAGGCCCTGGCGCGCAAGGCGGTCAGCATCAAGGAGCTCGGCCTGATGATGGCGGGCCAGGGCTTCGGCGAAGGAGAGGCGCATGCGGCTTGAACCGCGCGAGAAGCCCACTCTTCTCGTCACCTTGCTCTATCCGGCGCTGGCGGTCCTGGCGACGCTCGTCTTCGCCGGCATCCTCGTCAGCTTCAGCGGCGCCAATCCCTTCTCGGTCTTCGGCCTCGTGCTCAAGGGCGCGGCGGGCTCGCAATTCGCTTTCCTCGAGACGCTGACCCGCGCCACGCCTCTGATCTTCACCGGCCTCGCCGCGGCCGTCGCCTTCCGCGCCAAGCTGTGGAACATCGGCGCCGAGGCGCAGCTCTATATGGGGGCGATCGCCACCATCGTCTTCGGCACCGGACTTCTGCCGCTGCCGGCGCCGGTGCTCGTGCCCGTGCTGCTCGTCGCCGCCGCGCTGGCCGGCGCGCTCACCTTGCTCGGCCCCGCTTTCCTCAAGGTGCGCTTCGGCGTCGATGAGGTGGTGACGACGCTGCTCCTCAATTTCATCGTCATCCTGTTCGTCAGCCTCCTGCTCGAGGGGCCGCTGAAGGACCCGATGGGCCTCGGCTGGCCACAGACCAAGAAGGTCATCGCCGACGGGCAGTTGCCCAAGCTCATCCAAGGAAAGCGGTTGCATTTCGGTTTCATCCTGGCGCTCGCCGCGGCCGTCCTCGTCTGGATCGTCAACACGCGCATGGCGCTCGGCTACGAGATGAAGGCGGTGGGCTTCAATCCGCGCGCCGCCCGTTTCGCCGGCATGAAGGTCGACCGCATCATGCTCAAGACGGCGCTGCTGTCGGGTGGGCTCGCGGGCCTCGCCGGCCTCTCGGAAGTGGCCGGCCTCAAGGGCAATCTTACCCTCGATCTGTCGCCGGGCTTCGGCTATGCCGGCATCGTCGTCGCCATGCTGGCGCTGCTCCATCCGTTGGGCGTGGTCGCGGCTGCGATCTTCGTCGCCGGCATCTTCGTCGGCGCCGACGCGATGAGCCGCAGCGCCCAAGTGCCGAGCTACATCGCGCAGGTGATGGTGGCGACGGCCCTCCTCGCCATGGTCACGGCGCTGATGTTCACCCGCTACCGCCTGCGCTGGAAATAAGCCCATGGACGCGATCGAGCTCCTGTTCTCGGCGACATTGTGGGCGGCGGCCATCCGTATCGCCTCGCCACTGATCTTCGCCACCTTGGGCGAACTCATCTCGGAGCGCGCCGGCGTCCTCAATCTCGGCATCGAAGGCATCATGACGGTCGGCGCCTTCGCCGGCTGGTTCACCGTCTATCAGGGCGGCGACCTCTGGCTCGGCGTCCTGGTCGCGGCCCTGGCCGGCGGCGCCTTCGGCCTGCTGCACGCCATCCTGGTGGTGCCGCTCGGCCTCTCGCAGCACGTCACCGGCATCGGCATCACGCTCTTCGCCGCCGCCCTCACTTATTACACCTATCGCCTGGCCTTCCCGGAAGTGACCTCGCCCCCCAAGATCGAGCCGTTCCAGCCCTGGGCGGTCCCGCTCCTCTCCGACATTCCCTTCCTCGGCGAGGCGCTGTTCCGGCAGACGCCGCTCACCTATCTCGCCTTCATCGCCGCCGGCCTCGTCGGCTGGTTCCTCTACCGCACGCCGGCCGGGCTTGCGGTGCGCACCGCGGGCGAGAACCCGGCCGCGGTCGAGGCGCAAGGCATCGACGTCACCAAAGTGCGCATCGGTGCCGTCGTCCTGGGCAGCGCACTGATGGGCATCGGCGGCGCCTTCCTCACCCTTTCCGCCTTCAACTCCTTCTATTTCGAGATGGTGAACGGGCGCGGCTGGATCGCTATCGCGCTCGTCGTCTTCGGTTCCTGGCGGCCGGGCAAGGCGCTCTTGGGCGCGCTCCTCTTCGCCGCCTTCGATGCCTATCAGCTCCGGCTGCAGCAGCTCGCTTCCGCCTTCGTGCCCTATCAGATCTTCCTGATGCTGCCCTATGTGCTGTCGATCCTGGCGCTCATCCTGATGTCGCGGCGCGCGTCCTACCCGCGCGCCTTGATGGTCCCTTATCGCAAGGGTGAACGTTAGCCGAAGGGGAACGACGGCGAGAATATCTCTTCGACGGGCGGATGGCGCCAGGTGCGCATCGGATATTTGGCGATGAGCCCGTCGAATTGCGACTGCGCCCGCCGGCGATAATCGTCGAGATCGATGCCCGGCAACTGGCGGTCGCGCATCACGGTCCGGCCGTTGACGATCGCCGTCTTGAAATCGCGGCCGGTACCGCTCAGCATCATGGTCTGGATCGGGTCGATGACCTGGCCGAGCTCGAATGCCGAAAGATCGAACAAGGTCATGTCGGCCTTGGCGCCCACCGCCAGTCGGCCGAGGTCAGGTCGGCCGATCGCATCGGCCGCGACAATCGTCGCGGCATTGTAGAAATCGGCCGAGCTGCACGCGGCCACGTCGCTCTCGGCGACGCGGCAAAGTCCGATCCCGATGCGCATGTTCTCGACCATGTCGGGCGGGAAGGTGTCGGTGCCGAGGCCTATGGAAATCCCCTTCTTCTTCAGCTTGATGAACGACTCCATCGCGCCGCCATAGCGCGACAGGACCAGGGGACAATGGACGAATGTCGCGCCTGCGGCCGCGACCAGGCCGGCGTCGTCGCCCTGGCGCTCGATCGCACTGTGACCAGTGATGAACACCCCATGCGGCAGGAGCGCGCGCCGCGACAGGAAATCGAGCGAGGCCAGCCATTCCATCGGCGTCTTGTCATAGCGTTCGACGATCGAGTGGAATTCCTCCAGGCCCTGGCAGCAATGGAGCTTGACCGGGCAATCGAACTCCGCGCTGATCGCCGCGGTGCGCCGGATGAGCTCCGGCGTGCAGTTCTCGATGCGATCCGGCGACAGCATGCCACGGACCAGCCCGCCATGCGCGCCGTCAAATTTCCTGATGTAGTCGCGCGCCCGGTCCAGCCCCCGAAGCCCGCGCGCCTCGTCGAAATGCGTCGTGAAGCTGCCATCCGCGCGGATGACGGTGACGCCGGTCATGTAGCAGGGACCGAGATAGGCGCGGATGCCGACTTCCGCCGCGCTGTCGGCCGAGCGCTCGAATTCCTCATAGGTCTCGGCCCATGCGCGGTAGAACATCGACGTGATCGGCAGGGCCGTGGTGATGCCGTTGCGGATCAGTTGCACGAAGGCGTACTTCATCTTGAAGGTCGTCTCTTCGGTCGAATACATCTCGACCGGACCCGATGCGAGATAGTCCTCGGGCCATACCCGGCCCTTGGCCCAGTCGGGCTGATTGTCGAAGGCGAGGACCGTGGTGTCGAGATCGGCCAGCGCATTGAGATCGATGAAGCCGGGGCCGAGGACGGCATTGCCGCCATCGATCTCGTGATCGACCGGCCCACCATAGCCGCGGCCGACGAAGACGATGCTGTCGCCGCGATAGACGACTTCCGCGTCTTTCAGCGTCCGATGGCCCGAGCCGTCATAGCCGATGACGTAGCGTGCCTTTATCCGTGTCGTTGTCATATTGTCCCCAGTCTAGAGATTTTCCGGTGTGTCAGGAGAAGCCGCCGTCACCCGTCCGCATCAAGGATCCATGGGCCCCGCCCAGCGATGCATGGGGACCGGGGTCTCCAGCGATTTCAGATACATCTGATGGTAATAGGGCTTGAGCTCGTCTGCCGCCGACTTGCAGCGGGCCATGTATTGGGCGAATTCGCCGGCGAGCGCGCGCGCTTCCGCCTTGAGCGCTTCCTCGTCGACGGTCAGCAGCTTCCGGTTCTCCATGACGACCTCGCCCGCCACGATCGTCGTCACCACCGAGGAGCCGCTCTCGCAATAGACCAGCTGCCGGCGCAGGTCGTTGAGCGGGGTGAAGGCCAGCGCATTGAGGTCCAGGAGGATGACGTCGGCGGCGTGGCCCTCGGCAATGCGCCCGGCGGGCCGCGGCAGACGCATCGCCGCCGACCCGCCCGAGGTCAGCGCGTTCAGGATTTCGACCGGCTGCACCCATTCATCATAGTCCGGGCCGCCGACATTGTGCACCAGGCCGGCGATCTTGCCGACCGTCCACAGATTGACGCCGTCGTCGGTGGACGCCTCGTCATTGCCGATGCAGATATTCACGCCGGCGCGGCGCAGCCGCCGGTAGGGCATGATGCCGCTGCCGACCTTCAGGTTGGAGGCCGGGTTGTGCGCTATCGAGCAGCCCGAATCGGCCAGCAGGCGGATATCGTCCTCGTCGATCCAGATGGCGTGGATGACCATGGCCTGCTCGTTCAGCACCCCCATGTCATGCGCATAGCGGACCAGGGACTTGCCGTATTTCTCCTGGCCGAGGACCCGCTGCAGCCTGGTCTCGAGAATATGCATGTTGAACGGGATGTCCCGTTCCCGGGCGATGCGCCCGAGCGCCTGGAAATAAGTCGGCGTGACGCGCTGCGGCGCCGAGCAGGATACGGCGGCGCGCAGCCGGCCTTCGCCGCGCCCATGCCAGCGGCTGAGGAGGCGCTCGTAATGGCGGAGCAGCTCGCCGTCGCTCATCAACGGCACCGCATCCATCGACGCCACCAGATGCGGCGGCAGCAGCTCCTTCAGGAAGGGGTATTTGCTGTATTCCGTGACATTGGGCTGGTCGAGCGTCACCGTGGCGCGCAGGCCGGAGTCCTGATAGGCCTGCATCACGCTGTCGACTTCATCGTCGGTCACCACCGGCACGAAGAAGCAGTCGTCATGCACCGCGGTGACACCCTGCTTGAGCATTTCGATGGCGCCGAGCATGGTGCGCACATAAGCAAAGCGCGGCGACACCACCTTGTCCATGAGCGGCGGCACCTCGTAGAGCATGAAGAGCTCGAGCGGCCAGTTCGCCAGCGCGCCCTTCATGAAGTTGCCGGGTGAGTGGAAATGGCCGTTGATCAGCCCCGGCATGGCGAGCAAGCCACTCGCCTCGATGACCTTCGCGCCGTCGATCCCCTCCGCGCGCCCCGGGCCGACGGCTACGATCTCGTCGCCGCGAATGACGATGTCGGCCGCGGCATGTTCGCCGTCCTTCGCATCGAGGGTCAGGATGCGGGCGTTCTTGATCACGGTGAGCACGGCGTTATCCCTTGCTTTTGGCGGCCGTCTCCGGCTGCGCGCGGTGTTTGACCAGTTGAAGTCGCGTCTTCGGGTCGAGCGAGTCGCGCAGCGAGTCGCCCAGAAGATTGAAGGCCATGACCAGGACGGTGATCGCGAGGCCCGAGAGGGCGGCGATATGCGGGGCGACGAATATGTAGCTGCGGCCCTCGCTGGTCATGATGCCCCATTCGGCGACCGGCGGCTGCACGCCGAGCCCCAGGAAGCTCAGGCCGGCCGCGGTGATCACCACGGCGCCGATGATGGTGCAACTGTAGACCACGGATGCCGCGACCACGTTCGGCAGCATCTCCACGAACAGAATCTTCAGATCGGGCGTGGCCATGGCGCGCGCCGCCTCGATATAGGCCAGCTCGCGCTCCTGGCTGGCCGCCGCATAGACGACGCGCGTGTTGTAGGGAATGAGCGTCACCACCAGCGCGATCATCATGTTTCCGAGACCCGGCCCCATCAGCGCCGCCAGCATGATGGCGAGCAGCGCCATGGGGAACGCAAACAGGATGTCCATCAGCCGCATGACGACTTCGCCGAGCCGCGGATACCAGGCGCCGATCAAGCCGAGCGGAATGGATATCGCCGCCCCGAGAAGGACCGGCACCACGCCCGAAACGAGGGTGAGGCGGGCGCCATGCATCAGGCGCGAGAGAATATCGCGGCCTTGGTGGTCGAGCCCGAGGAGATGGCCGTCGGTGCCAGGTCCCTTCAGCCGCAGGTCCGAGAACGCCTCGTTGGGCGGATAGGGCGCCAGCCACGGCGCCAGGATCGCGATCAGGACCAGGAGCAGGATGATGAAGGCCGCGACACGCGCCACCGGGTCGCCCAGGACGCCGCGCCAGACGAAATAGAGGTTCGATCTGCGGGCGGGCCCGGCCGGCCGGTTCGGCGCCGCATTCGGATCGAGAGCTGAAGCCTTGCGCATCGCGACCTCACTGCCGCTTCGGGTCGAGCAAATGCACGACGACGTCGGAGATCATGTTGCCCAGGACGAATACGACCGCCACGGCGAGCACGCAGCCCTGGATGACGGGGACATCGCGCTGCAGGATCGCGTCGAACAGGAGCAGGCCCACGCCCGGCCAGTTGAAGATGATCTCCGAGAAGATCACGCCGCCGAACAGATAGCCGATCTGCAGACCGCCGATATTGGCGAAGGTCGGCAGCGTGTTGCGCACCGCGTGATGCATCACCACCTGGTTGCGGGTCAGGCCGCGGGCGCGCGCCGCCAATATATAAGGCTGGCCGAGCACGTCGATCATGCGCGAGCGGGTGACGCGTGTGACCACCGCGATCGACGATGCCGCCGTCGTGATCGCCGGCAGCACCATGTGGTGCAGCAGCTGTCCGATCCCGCCGGGATCGATGGTGTTGTACATGCCGGAGATCGGGAACAGCTTCCATTTGAAGCCGAAGAAATAGAGCAGCACGATGCCCAGCCAGAAGACCGGCAGGCTGGCCAGCACCAGCGTAAGGCCGACGATGGCGCGGTCGGTGGTGCTGCGGAAGCGCGATGACGACAGCACGCTGAGGATAAAGCCCACGACCAGCACCAGCGCCAGGCTGCCGGTCATCAGGATCAGCGAATTGACGATCTTCGGCCCGAGGATGTGCATGACGGGCAGCTGCTGGGACACCGAGTTGCCGATATCGCCCTGGAGCAGGTTGAACACCCAGCGCGCATATTGCACGATCAGCGGCTGGTTGAGGCCGAGCCTCTCGCGCAGCGCCTCGAGATCCGCCTCGCTGGCCATGCGCCCAAGCAGGGTCAGGGCGATGTCGCCCGGCACCAGCTGCAGCGACAGGAACACGATCACGGTCACGCCGATGAGCACCGGGATGGCATAGAGAAGTCGGGCGCCGATGAAGCTGAGCACTGACACGAAGAGCGGCCTCCGTTGCGGAGCGTGCCGGGCCTCGAGGAGGCCCGGCACTTTGCGGACGGTTACTGCTTGGTGATGCCGGTCAGGTCGAACCAGTGCTGGGGCGCCAGCACGAAGCCCTTGACCTCGGGACGCGCCGCATAGACCGACATCGCCGTGTAGTAGGAGGTGAAGGCCATGTCGTTGGCGATGATGTCGCGCACCTCATGCAGCTTGGCGTCCATGTCGGCCTGCGTCGCCGAGGCCCTGGCCTCCGAAAGGAGCTGGTCGACCTTGGGGTTGTCGTAATAGCCCGAGTTGCAGCAGCTCGGAGGCAGCGCGCCCTTGGTCACGACCTGGTCGAGCCAGGCGAAGGTGCTCTCGCCCCATGACGCCGAGGTGAGGCCCGTGCCTTCGCGCATGCCCTTCGACATCATGTCCCAGAAGGTGTTGTTGTCGAACATCTCGATCGACGCCTTGATGCCGACCTTCTCGAAATCGCGCTGCAGCCATTCCGCATCGCCCTTGGTGTTGACGTCGGAACCCGCGCCGAAGGTCCAGTCCAGCCGCGTCGAGAAGCCGTCGGGATAGCCCGCTTCCGCCAGCAGCTTCTTGGCGCCTTCCGGATCGTATTGGCAGTCCTTGTAATTGGGGTCGAAGCCGGGCCCGCCGAAGTTCAGCACGCCATAAGCGGGCTTTGCCAGACCCTTGCGCTGATGCTTCGCCATCTCGTCGCGGTTGATAGCCATGCACATCGCCTTGCGCACCTTGACGTCCTTGAAATGCTTGTCCTTGAGGTTGACCCACATGACATAGAACATCGGGCTCTCGCCGGTGATGATCTGCATGCCCTGCTGCTTCAGGACCTCGAGCGAATCGGGCGACGGCGTGCCGATGACATCCACCTCGCCGCTCATCAACGCCAGCTCGCGCGTGGCCACCTCCGGAATGCCGCGCAGCACGATCTGATCCGCCTTCGGCTTGCGCGCATCGTTCCAGTAATTGTCGTTGCGCACGATCGCCAGCTTCTCGCCGACGACGCGCTCGGCGAATTTGAACGGCCCGGTTCCGACCGGATTCTGCTCGAACTTGTCGTTGCCGCTGGCCTTGACCGCGGCCGGGCTGACCATGCGCGGCGAGCCGGAGCCGCCCGCCGCCATGCGGCGCAGGAACTCGGCATTGGCCTGCTTGAGGTTGATCTTGAAGGTGAACTCGTCGACGACCTCGTAGCCGTCGAGATCTTGCCACATCCAGCCCATGAGACCAGGCGACAGCGGCTGGAAGAACTCGAAGTCCTTGTTGGTCATGCGGTCCATGTTGAACTTCGCGGCTTCCGCGTTCCACGGCGTGCCGTCGTGGAAGGTGACGTTCTTGCGCAGATGGAAGGTGTAGGTCTTGCCGTCCGGGGAGACGTCCCAGCTCTCGGCGAGCGCCGGCACGATCTCGGGCGTGGCGCTGCCGCCTTTGGTCAGGTCCTCCTCCACGAAGGTCTCGAAGATGTGGCGGATGACCTTGAACGTGTTCCAGGTGCGCGACGCGTGCGGATCGAGACGGCTGAAGTCGGACTCGACCGCGAACACGATGTTGTTGCCGGCCGCGAAAGCGGGGATGGCGCCGGCGAATGTCGCCGCGCCCGCGGCGAGAGCGAATGCGAGGCTCGCCAGCCTGCGGCTCAGTCTGAGACGGGCCGAGGGCGGCTTCCGGTGCAGGTCTTGTGTCATGTTTCCTCTCCTTTGCTGGTTATGTGTCTTCTTCTGGTTGTCGGTCATGGCCTCCGCGGCTCCGCCGTTTGCCCTCGATACAGGAAGCAGGCGACGTCGCGCCCGGCCCCGATGTCGAAGAGCGGCGGTGGCGACTGGCGGCAGTCGTCGAAGCAGTCCGCGCAATTGCCGGCATAGGCGCAGCAGGCGCCCGACGGCGCGGCGAGCCCTTCCAAGTCTTCCGCGCGCTCCGCCGCCTGTTCCCAGCTGCCGTCGCCATGGACATGCAATACGGTGCGCAGGAAATCGCGCGTGAAAGGGTGCTTGGGCTCGCGATACAGCGCATCGCTGGCGCCGCTCTCCAGCAGGTTGCCGCGATACATCACGATGGTGCGGTCGCAGAACTGCTTGACGATCTTCAGGTCGTGCGAGACGAACAGGAAGGTCAGCCCGAGCTTTTTCCGGAGATCGGCCAGCAGGTTGAGGATCTGGGCCTGGATAGAGACGTCGAGCGCGGATACGGGCTCGTCGAGGAACAGGAATTCCGGCTCGAGCGCCAGAGCGCGCGCGATCGCGACGCGCTGGCACTGCCCGCCGCTGAATTCGTGCGGATAGCGATAGGACTGGCTTGGATCGAGGCCGACGAGATCCAGCAACTCCTCGACCCGCCGGCCGGCGGCCGCGCGTGCCGTGCCGAAATTCAAGAGCGGCCGCTCGATGTTCTCCGCCACGGTCCGGCGGGGATTGAGCGACTGCAGCGGGTCCTGGAACACGATCTGCATCCGCTTGCGGAATCCCCGCATCTCTTCGGGCGACAGCGCCCGCAGATCGGTGCCGTCATAGCGCAGCTCGCCGCTGTCCGGCTCGATCAGGCGGAGGATCATGCGGCCCAAGGTGGACTTTCCGGAGCCCGACCCGCCGACACAGCCGAGGATCTCGCCGCGCTTGATGTCGAGGCTGACGTCGTTGACGGCCTTCGTATTCGCAACCGCGCGCCGGAACAGGGCGCCGCGCCTGACCACGAAGGTCTTGGACAGGTGACGCGCCGCGATCAACGTGCCGGCGTTCATTGGCGTCTCTCCGGATCGTAGAGATGGCAGCGGACGCAGCGCCCCGGCTCCGGGTTGTGCTGTTCGGGCAGCTCTTCGTGACAGCGCGCAAAGGCGCTGTCGCAGCGCGGCGCGAAACGGCAGCCCGGGGGCGGCGCCAGCAGGTTGGGCGGCTCGCCCCTTATATGGGTTCGCGTTTCCCGCGGCTCGTCGGGGTCCGGGATCGAGCGGATGAGAGCCTGGGTATAGGGATGGAGGGGCGACGTCAGCACGTCGTCGACATCGCCCGATTCCTGGATATGGCCGCCATACATCACCAGCACGCGGCTCGCCACCGCGCGGACCACGCCCATGTCGTGGGTGATGATGATGATCGGCAGGCCCGTCTCCCGGCTGCGGTTCTTCAGGAGCAGCAGGATCTTGGCCTGGACGCCGACATCGAGCGCCGTGGTCGGCTCGTCGGCGATGAGCAGCCGCGGCCGGCAGGCCAGCGCCATGGCGAGGCCCACGCGCTGGCACATGCCGCCGCTCAATTGATGCGGATAGCTCGCCATCACCCGGTCCGGATCCCCGAAGCCCACCTCCACCAGAGCCGCGCGCGCCGCCGATTGCGCCGCATCCCGGCCGAGTGCGGGCTCATGCCGCCTGAGCGTCTCGATCAGCTGCGACCCCGCGGTGAAGGACGGATCGAGCGACGCCCGCGGATTCTGGAAGATCATGCCGATGATCTTGCCGCGCACATCCTCCAGCGCGCGTTCGTCGAGCGCGAGCAGGTTCACGCCGCCGATCTCGATCGTGCCGCCGAGATATCTGCCCGGCGGCGTCGCGACCAGCTTCATCAGCGACAGGGCCGTGACGGTCTTGCCGGATCCCGACTCGCCGATGATCGCCAGGATTTCATGGGGATGAACCGAGAAGCTGACATCGTCGACCGCCCGGGCGATCCCTGCCGGGGTCTCGAAGGCGGTCTTGAGGTTACGGACCGCAAGAATGGCTTCGGCGTCGTCTTTCACCCAACTTGCTCCCCTTGGGCGTGGAAAGGCGCTCCGGTCATTTGTTTCATGTATACACAACGAGGTCAATGAGTATCCTATCCATGCCGCTGGAAGTTGCGCCCGGATCTTTTGTCAGCCGCTTGGACCGGGCCGCAGGCGCCAAGGGCGGTTCGTCCCGGCAGGGGCGGCGCGCTATTTTGACCCTTCAGATTTTTATGTGATTTTTCATATGTTTAATCGCCTGTATGACAGGCGAGCCATCCGTTGCTGTCCGCTATTTCGTAGGGCCGGAACGGCGGCAGAGAGCAGCGATCGACACTGACCGGAGCGGCCGTCGCCTACACGTCAAAGTGTACACAACTTCGTTTTCGAGGATCACCGCAGGCCCCGAACGGCGCCGGTCTAGCCGAGCGGCTTGAAGAGCGAGGTGAAGTCGACGCGGGTCGGCTGATCGGCAAGGTCGAGCTGCGCTTCCACATGGCGCAAATGATGCTCCATGTACTGCGCCGCCTTCCTCCCGTCGCGCCGCCTCAGCGCATCCATGATCTCGACATGCTCGTTGTAGGAGCAGGGAACGGCGCCGGGCGACTCGTAAAGGGCGATGATCAGCGAGGTCCGCGACACCAGCTCGTTGACAAAGTCGCGCAGCACGACATTGCCGACGAGGCTCGCAAGCTCGCGGTGAAAATCACCGGAAAGCCGGACGCGCTGGCTTTTCTTGCCGTCGCCCTGCGCCTGCGCCTCGGCCTGCACGACCGCCGTCAGTTTCGCGATGTCATCGTCGCCGATGGTGAAGACGAGCTTCTCGATGATGAAGCACTCGGCGACCCGCCTCGCCTCGAACACCTGCCGCGCCTCTTCGATCGAGGGTTTTGCGACAAACGCCCCCCGATTGGGGTAGAGCTCGACCAGCCGCTCATGCGCCAGCCGGTGCAGCACCTTGCGGATGACCGTGCGGCTGACCCCGAACGCTTTTGCGAGAGCATCTTCCTGCAGCGCAGTGGCCGGACGCAGCTGGTGATCGACGATGGCCGAGTAGATCTCGCCATAGATGCGTCCGTCGGTCAGGCCGCTTCTCCGCTTGGCAATGGTGCGCGGCGCAAGAACCTTCTTGTTCATGACAGCGGTTTCACGTGACATCGATTGAGCCTGACGAAGCCTGGCCGGCGATCGGGGAGATACGGTCTTCAGCTTGACTGCCATGGCCAATACACCGCGTCCGGCAGGGAGCGCAAGCTGCGGCGGGTTTCGCCGCTCCGCATTGCCGACGCGTGAGCAAGATTGACCGTTCTGCGCGATAGGCGGCCCCGATAGAGTGGCCGTCGAAACGGGGAGGACACTCATGCTCAGGCTCTTTGTTGCAAGCACGCTCATCGCTCTCGCCGGCGCGGCCGAGGCCCAGGACATCGCGGTGATCAATCCGCGCGCGCTCTTCCCGGAGGGCCCGGTGACGGTCGGCGATGCGCTCTACTACACCGAATATGCCGGCCATACGGTGATGCGTTGGGACGGACGGCAGAACACCGTGCTGTGGAAACAGGAGGGCTGCGGACCATCCGCGGTGATCCCGATGGGCGAGAGCTTCGCCGTCACCTGCTATGATTCCGGCAAGCTCGCCGTCATCTCCAGGGACGGCAAGGACGTCGCGAGCCATGACAAGGACGACACGGGCGCGGCGCTCGTCGGCCCGAATGACGGCACACCCGACGGCAAGGGCGGCCTCTATTTCACGACATCGGGGCCCTGGGAAGCGGGACCGATCGTCGGCCGCGTGCTGCATCTGTCGGCCGACGGCAAGCTCGGCGAGACGGCGAACGACCTGCATTATGCCAATGGCATCGCCTTCGGCCCCGACAAGCGCCTTTATGTGAACGAGTCGGAAGCCGGCCGCGTCATCTCCTTCGCGGTCGACGATCAGGGCCGGTTGTCCGACCGCCGCCTGTTCGTCAGGCTCCAGGCGCTGGGCGAGCCGGCGGATGCCTATCCCGATGGGATCAAGCTCGGGCCGGACGGCAATTTCTATGTCGGCGAATACAGCGCCGGAACCATCCTGGTGGTGGCGCCTAATGGCAAGCTCGTGACCAGGCACACGGTGCCGTCGGCCGCCGCGCCCAATCTCGCCTTCAGCGCCGACGGCAAGACCATGTATATCATGGCCGTCGACAACAAGGCGGGCGCGCCCTATGAGGGCAAGGTCTATGCGGTGACGCTGAAATGACGTGCCGCGTCACCGCCCGAATTTGTCGGCGGTGAGCCAGAACACCTCGCCCTGGCTCTCGGCGGTGTCGAGCCAGAAGAAGTCGAGCTCGGGATAGTCGTCCTCGAGGAGCTCGCGGCCGCGGCCGATCTCGCACAGAAGCCCGCCCTCGGGATTGAGATGGCGCGGCGCCTCGGCCAGGATGCGGCGCACGATGTCGAGGCCGTCCGCGCCGCCGTCGAGCGCCATGGCCGGCTCCAGCCGGAATTCCGGCGGCAGTTCCTCCATCGCCGCGGCATCGACATAGGGCGGGTTGGTGATGATGAGGTCGTAGCGCTCCTTGGCCACCGGCTGGAATAGGTCGCCCTGGAAGAGATTGAGGCGCTCGGCATGGCCCGAGTCCGCGAGATTGAGCCGCGCCACCTCGATTGCCGCGGGCGACAGCTCGACGGCGTCGACCGCGGCATTGGGAAAGACATGGGCGGCGAGGATGGCGAGGCATCCTGAGCCGGTGCACAGGTCGAGCACGCGCCCCACCTGCGCCACATCCGGAACGAGCGTGAAGCCCTCGCCGCCGAACAGGTCGGTGAACAGCAGTTCGCCGATGAAGGAGCGCGGCACGATCACCCGCTCGTCGACATGGAACGGGATGCCTTGGATATAGGCCTTCTTCGTCAGATAGGCGGCGGGACGCCGCTTGGTCACGCGCTCCTCGATGCGGCCGAGCAGGAGCTCGCGCTCGGGACGGGTGAGCCTGGCCTCGGCCCAGGGATTGACGTCGTCAACCGGAAGGTGAAGCGTCTCGAGGATCAGGAAGGCCGCCTCGTCGACGGCGCTCGCCGTCCCCTGGCCGAAAACCAGCCCCGCCTCGCCGAAACGGCTGACCGCGAAACGCAGCATGTCGCGGATGGTGATCAGGTCTTCGGCGTGGTTTTTCATGTGCTTCCCTTAGCGGCGGCGGCCCGCCGCGCCAAGGGGTCGCAACCCTGCCCGAAGCCCACGGAAAACTTGCCTCGCACGGGGGTGGTCGTGCTAATTGTATGATATGAAAAAACCTTCGCCCCGCCTCAGGTCGCAAGCCTGGTTCGACAATCCCGACAATATCGACATGACGGCGCTCTATCTCGAGCGCCAGCTCAATTTCGGCTTCACCCGCGAAGAGCTGCAGTCGGGCAAGCCGATCATCGGCATCGCCCAGAGCGGGTCCGATATCGCGCCCTGCAACCGGGTGCATCTGGAGCTCGCCAAGCGGGTGCGTGACGGCATCACCGCGGCGGGCGGCGTGCCGCTCGAATTCCCCACCCATCCGATCCAGGAGACGCTGAAGCGCCCGACCGCCAGCCTCGACCGCAACCTCTCCTATCTGAGCCTGGTCGAGGTGCTGTTCGGCTATCCGATCGACGGCGTGGTGCTGACCATCGGCTGCGACAAGACGACCCCCGCGGCGCTGATGGCGGCGGCGACCGTCAATATCCCCGCCATCGCTCTGTCCTCGGGGCCCATGCTCAACGGCTGGTACAATGGCGAGCGCACCGGCTCCGGCACCATCCTGTGGAAGGCGCGCGAGCTCCTGGCCTTGGGCGACATCGACGATGAAGGCTTCATCGAGCTCGTCGCCTCGTCGGCGCCCTCGACCGGCTTCTGCAACACCATGGGCACGGCGACCTCGATGAACTCGCTGGCCGAAGCGCTCGGCATGACCTTGCCCGGCAATGCCGCGATCCCCGCCCCCTATCGCGAGCGCGGCCAGATCGCCTATCAGACCGGCAAGCGCATCGTGGACATGGTCCGGGAAGATCTCACACCCGCCAAGATCCTCACCCGCAAGGCCTTCGAGAACGCCATCGCCGTCAATTCGGCGATCGGCGGGTCGACCAACTGCCCGATCCATCTCAATGCCATCGCCCGTCATATCGGCGTCAGCCTCGAGGTCGCCGATTGGGAGAAGCACGGCTATGACATCCCGCTGCTCGTCAACCTGCAGCCGGCCGGCGAATATCTGGGCGAGGACTATCATCGCGCCGGCGGCGTGCCGGCCGTGGTCGCCGAGCTCATCCAGGCGAAGCGCATCCACGAGGACGCGCTCACCGTCAACGGCAAGACGCTGGCCGAGAACTGCAAGGGCAAGTTCTCGCAGAACCGCGCGGTGATCAAAGCCTATGACGCGCCCATCAAGAAGCATGCCGGCTTCAAGATGCTGAAGGGCAACCTGTTCGATGCCGCGATCATGAAGACGAGCGTCATCTCTGACGAATTCCGCGCGCGCTATCTGTCCGATCCCAAGGACCCCGACGCCTTCGAAGCGAAGGCGGTCGTGTTCGACGGACCGGAGGACTATCATAAGCGCATCGACGATCCGCAGCTCGGCATCGATGAGCACACGATCCTGTTCATGCGCGGCACCGGGCCGCTCGGCTATCCGGGCGCCGCCGAGGTCGTCAACATGCGCGCGCCCGGCGAGCTCCTGAAGAAGGGCGTGCATTCGCTGCCGTGCATCGGCGACGGGCGGCAGTCCGGCACGTCGGGCTCGCCCTCGATCCTCAACGCCTCGCCCGAGGCCGCCGCCGGCGGCGGTCTCGCTTTGCTCAAGAACGGCGACAAGGTGCGCATCGATCTCAACAAGGGCACCGCCGACATCCTGATCTCGAAGGAAGAGCTGGAGAAGCGGCGCGCCGCGTTCAAGTCCAATGGCGGCTATCACGTGCCGGAGAGCCAGACGCCCTGGCAGGAGATCTTCCGCGCCAATGTCGAGCAATTGTCGGAAGGCATGGTGCTGAGGCCGGCCGTCAAATATCAGAAGATCGCGCAGACGAAGGGCCTGCCGCGCGACAACCACTGATGGCGACGCGGGTCGCCGAGCTCGAAGCGGGAACGTTCGAAGGCGAGCCGGCACGCAATTTCGAGATCGTGAGCGAGGACGGCTATCGCGCCACCTTCAATTCGGTGGGGGCGCGGCTGATGGCGTTCCATTATCCCGACGGCTTCGACGCCGTGGCGGGGCCTGAGCGCATCGAGGACATGCCGGACAGCGACATCTATGCCGGGGCCATATGCGGACGCTTCGCCAACCGCATCGACAACGGCCGCTTCATGCTCAACGACAAGGAGCGCCAGCTCAGCCAGAACGAGCCGCCGCACCATCTGCATGGCGGGGTCAACGGCTTCCACCGCAAGAACTGGGTGCCTACGATCGAGGACGACACGCTCGTCTTCATGCTCGTCTCGCAGAGCCGCGAAGAAGGCTATCCCGGCCGCCTGCGGGCCAGGGCGGTCTATCGTCTCGACGGCGACACGCTGAGCCTCGACATCGAAGCGCGGACGCGGCGGCCCACCATCGTCAACCTCACCAACCACGCCTATTGGAACCTGTCGGGCGCCGAGACGGTCGCCGATCACGTGCTGCAGATCTCGGCGCAGGCCTATACGCCGACCGACCAGGCCCTCGTGCCGACGGGCGCGGTGAGCTTCGTCTCCGGCACCAATTACGATTTCCGCGAGCCGACGCTGCTCGCCGACGCCTTCGCCGAGGACCAGGGTTTTGACGGCAATTTCTGCCTGGAGGGGCCCCGCCACGAGCTCCATCACGCGGCCTCGGTCGCAACACCGACGCGCGGCTTCGACCTCTTCACCACCGAGCCCGGCCTGCAGCTCTATACCGCCGGCCATCACGGGCCGGGCCTCAAGGGCAAGAGAGGCGAAACCCTGCGGCGCTTCGGATCGCTGGCGCTCGAACCGCAGAACTGGCCCGACGCGCCCAATCACGCGAATTTCCCCTCGGCCGTCTTGCGGCCGGGCGAGGTCTACCGCCATCGCATGGAATGGCGGTTCAGGGTGGAGGAGTAGGGCAGCCTCTCTGTACCCCTCATGCTGAGGTGAGAGCGTAGCGAACCTCGAAGCATGATCCAGGAACATCGGTCGTGCCGCTTGCCACCCTTCGAGGGCCGCTTCGCGGCCACCTCAAGGTGAGGGTCGGAAAGAAGTTTGCTACACCCACCCGCCATCGACGGTGAAATCCTGGTTGGTGCAGGCGGAGGAATCGTCCGCGGCCAGGAACAGCGCCATGCGGGCGATGTCGAGCGGATAAAGCTTCCGCTTGAGGCACTGGTTCTTCATGATCTCCGTCTCGCCCTCGGGCGTCACCCAGAGCTTGAGCTGGCGCTCGGTCATGATCCAGCCGGGCGAGATGGTGTTGACGCGGATATTGTCGGGCCCGAGATCGCGGGCGAGCGAGCGCGTCAGGCCGGTGACGCCTGATTTCGACGCCGTATAGGCGGCCATGCCGCCCTGGCCGATCTTCCACGAGCACGACCCCAGATTGATGATCGAGCCGCCGCCCGCCTTCTGCATCATCGGGATGACGGCCTGGGCGGCGAAGAACTGGTGCTTGATATTGACGGCGATGCGCTGGTCCCAATAAGCGGGCGTCATCTTGTCCCAGGCATGGCGCTCGTCATGAGCGGCGTTGTTGACGAGCACGGTGATCGGCCCCAGCGCCCTGGCGGCCGCGGCGATCGTGCCCTGCAGGGCTTCGATGTCGGTGACGTCGCAATGGCCGAACCAGACCTCGCCCGCGAGCCGCGCCCTCAGCCCCTCGCCCGCGTCGCTCGCGATATCGACAAAGGCCACCTTGGCACCTTGCCCGGCGAAGGCTTCGACGATCGCTGCGCCGATACCCATGGCGCCGCCGGTGATGAACACCGTCTTGCCCTCGAGGCTCGGATAGATGGCATCGGTCATGACCGCTCCCAATTGTATGACGATTGCTGGTTGGTTACAGCGAAAGAGCCCGTCATGGCAAGCGTCACCTCGGCTGTCGCCGGGATGACGTTCCTTTCAGTGCGCCGCTTCCCAATTGGCGGCGGCGCGGGCGTCGACGGCGAGCGGCACGGCGAGCTTGACGGCGGGCTCTGGCGCCTTTTCCATCACCTCCTTCACCATCTGCTTCACCGCCTCGACCTCCGCATCGATGCTCTCGAAGATGAGCTCGTCATGCACCTGCAAGAGCATGCGGGCGCCCAGCCCCGCTTTCGCGAGCGCATCCGGCATGCGGATCATGGCGCGGCGGATGATGTCGGCCGCCGCCCCCTGGATCGGCGCGTTGATCGCGGCGCGCTCCATGAACGAGCGCTCCGACGCGTTGGGCGAGGTTATGCGCGGGAAATGGCAGCGCCTGCCGAAGATCGTCTCGACATAGCCCTTCTCGCGCGCCGCCTTCCGCGTCTGGTCCATGTAATCCTTGATGCCCGGGAAGCGCTGGAAATAGGTCTTGATGTAATTGCCGGCCTCCTCGCGCGAGATCGTGAGCTGGTTGGCGAGGCCGAAGGCCGAGATGCCGTAGATGATGCCGAAATTGATCGCCTTGGCCTGGCGCCGGATCAACGGATCCATGCCCTTCACCGGCACGCCGAACATCTCGGACGCCGTCATCGCATGGATGTCGAGCCCTTCGGCGAAGGCCTTGCGCAATTGCGGGATGTCGGCGACATGCGCCAGCACGCGCAATTCGATCTGGCTGTAATCGGCGCTGATCAGCTTGGCGCCCTTGGGCGCGATGAAGGCGGTGCGGATGCGCCGGCCCTCCTCGGTGCGCACCGGGATGTTCTGCAGATTGGGATCGTTGGAGGAGAGGCGCCCGGTCGAGGTCGCGGCCAGAGCGTAAGAGGTGTGGACGCGGCCGGTGTCGGGATTGATGAAGCTCGGCAGCGCATCGGTATAGGTCGAGCGCAGTTTGGAAAGCTGCCGCCAGTCGAGCACCTTGCGGGCGAGGTCGATGCCCTGGCTCGCGAGATCCTCCAGCACGTCGGAATCGGTGCTCCAGGCGCCGGTCTGGGTCTTGCGCCCGCCCGGCAGTCCCATGCGACCAAAAAGGATGTCGCCCAGTTGCTTGGGCGAGCCGATATTGAAATTGTCGTTGGCGAGCCGGTAGATCTCCTTCTCGATCGCTGCGCCGTTGGTGGCGAATTCACCCGAAAGCCTGGCCAGCACGGCGCGGTCGACCAGAATGCCCTCGCGCTCCATGGCGGCGAGCACCGGCACCAGCGGCCGCTCGAGCGTCTGATAGACGGTCGTCTTGTGCTCGCGCGCCAGGCGCTCGCGGAACAGGAGCCATAGCCGGAAGGCGATGTCGGCCGCTTCCGCGGCGTAGCGGGTGGCGCGGTCGAGCGGTACCTTGTCGAAGGTGACCGCCGACTTGCCGGTGCCGGCGACATCCTTATAAGCGATCGGCTTGTGGCCCAGATGCTTCTGCGCCAGCTCGTCCTTGCCATGACCGTTGAGGCCGCTTTCCAGCGCATAGGACATGAGCATCGTGTCCTCGATCGCCTTTATGTCTATGCCGAGGCGGCGGAAGACGAGGGCGTCGAATTTGAGGTTCTGGCCGATCTTGAGGATCGCCGGGTCCTCGAGCACCGGCTTCAGCAGGGTGATGAGGTCGGCGAGCGGCAATTGCTTGATGTTGGAGCCGCCGAAATCGAGCCCGTCGCTTGTGCGGTGGCCGACCGGGACATAGCAGGCTTCGCCCGGCGCCACGCTCAGGCCGATGCCGGCGAGGCTCGCCTGCATCGGGTCATGGGCCGTCGTCTCGATGTCGATCGCGACCTCGCCTTCCTCATAAATGCGCGCCACCCAGCGTTCGAGCCCGTCCTTGTCGATGACCGTCCGGTAGCCGTCGATGTTGAACGCGACGGCGCGGAGCTTGTCCGCCACCGAGATCTTCGGCGCCTCCTCGACCGCGGCGAAGACGGTGCGGGTCGCCTCATGCTGCGGATCGGGCTTGCGCTTCTCGGCGCGCTGCGGTGCGGCAGCGGGCTGAGGCGGCGCGGCGCCGATCGCGGCACCTTCCGGCGGCCAGCCCTTGACCGCGACCGGGACCGGGTCGATCGCCGCCGCATCGGCCGCAAGATCGGCGGCGACGCGGCGCATGAGCGAGGAGAACTCCATCGTCTTGCAGAAACCGATGAGCTCGGAGGCGCGCGGCTCCTCGATCAGGAAGCCGTCGAGCGCATGCTCGACCGGCACATGGCTCTCGAGCGTCACCAGCTTCTTGGAGATGCGCGCCTGCTCGGCGAACTGCATGAGGTTCTCGCGCCGTTTCGCCTGCTTGATCTCGGCGGCGCGCGCGAGCAGCGTCTCGAGGTCGCCATATTCGGTGATGAGCTGGGCGCCGGTCTTGACGCCGATGCCGGGCACGCCCGGCACATTGTCGACCGAGTCGCCGGCCAGGGCCTGGACGTCGACGACCTTGCCGGGGGCGACGCCGAATTTCTCCAGCACCTCGGGCTCGCCGATCTCCTTGTCCTTCATCGTGTCATAGAGCTTGATGCCCTTGCCCACGAGCTGCATGAGGTCCTTGTCGGAGGAGACGATGCGCACCGTGGCGCCCGCTTCCGCCGCCTCCCGGGCATAGGTGGCGATGAGGTCGTCCGCCTCGTAATCGTCCTGCTCGACGCAGGCGACGTTGAAGGCGCGGGTGGCCTGCCGGATGAGGCCGAATTGCGGGATGAGGTCGGCCGGCGGCTCCGGCCGGTGCGCCTTGTAGTCGGCATAGATGCGCTTGCGGAAGGTCTGCTCCGACTTGTCGAAGATGACCGCGAGATGGGTGGGCTTCTCGCCCGCCTTCATCTCCTTCATGAGCTTCCACAGCATGTTGCAGAAGCCGGTGACGGCGCCGACGGGAAGCCCGTCGCTCTTGCGCGTCAAAGCCGGCAGAGCGTGATAGGCGCGGAAAATATAACCGGACCCGTCGATCAGATAGACATGATCGCCGGATTTGAGGGGGCGATGTTGGGACATGCCCCCCTTATGCCACCCTCTTCCTCAGGCTTCCAGCCTTCCGGCCTTGCTGCTGACAAGTCCTGGCTGGGCCGCGCGCTGACGCGAGGTCGCCGGGATCCGGACCCAGCCCGGGCGGCGGAACAGGAAGCTCAACGGCGTCTTGCGCACCGCCCAGAAGAGCAGCACCGGCCCCGCGACGCCGGCCAGCGTCACGATGAGCGAGACGGCGCCCAGGTCGGTGATCACGCCGGTCTTGAGCAGCAGCGTGCGGGTCGCCGCCATGAACATGAAGAAGGCGAGATAGATGACGATGGAATTCTCGCCGCAATAGCGGATGGGGAGCGCGAATTTGAAGCGCGCCAGGAACACGCCCATGGCGATGACGGCGCCGGCGCCGATGAAGCCGAGGACGAGGCCGATGCCCGGCAGCTTGGCCGCGCCATTGTCGACCAGGATCGCATTGATGACGGCCCAGATGGCGAGGCCGCCCACGATGCCCAGCGGATTGAGGCTCTGGACCTCCCGCGCATAGGCGAAGACATGCTTGGCCAGCCAGTAGCCGGCGAAGAAATAGACGAAGCGGTTGGCGAATTCGTCGATGACCAGCCAGCCCGTATGGATGGACGTCATCTGCAGCGCCGCGGCCACGGCGAAGACGAGGAGCGGCGGCACGCCGCGCAGGAGCTTCGCCGTCACGAAGAAGATGGCGAGGAGATAGATGAACCACAGCGTGCCGAAGGGCTGGACCAGCCCCAGGCCATAGGCCTTGAGCGCCGCCAGAACACCTTCTTCGGCGACCAGCCCGGTGCTCTTCATGCCGAACTGGATGGTCATCCACAGGATGTAGAAATAGGCGAAATGCACGAGCTTGGTGTCGAGATACTGGCGCCAGGGCCGGTCGATGCGGCTCGCCAGGAAGAGGCCCGAGATCAAGAAAAAGTCCGGCATGCGGAAGGGCCGCGCCCATTCGATGAAGCCGTTGAGCCAGGACAGCTCGCCCGCCGCCTTCTCGACCCCCAGCGTCGAATGCATCATCACGACCAGAATGATACAGATGCCTTTGGCGTAATCGACCCAGTCGACCCGCTCTCCCTTTATCCCTGATGTCATGTCGCCTCTCCCTGTGCCATTGCGGCACGGACTTTGGCGCGGCCTCGCAAGAGCCGTGCCGGAGCGCCGCCAGGGGCCGCGGCAGCCTTGGCTAAGCGGTCGAGATCATTCGGGAATTCACGGAGCGTGCCTACTCCGCCGCCTGGCGCTGGCGCAGCAGATTGGCCTCGACCGAATGGAGATGCCGGTCCATGGCGGCGGCGGCGGCCTTCAGGTCGCGCTCGGTGATGGCGGTAACCAGCAGCTCATGCTCGTGGAAGCTGTGATGATCGGCGGGCGGGCGCAGGCCGTTGTGGCGCAGCCGCCCCCAGACGACGGTGCGGCGCACCGCGTTCAGCGTATCGAACAGCGCGATCAGCACCGTGTTGTGGGTGGCCTCGGCGACGAGGCGGTGCAGGCGGTTGTCGCAATTCTCATATTGCCGCCAGGTCTCGGCCTGGCGCGAGGCCTTGAGGCACTGGCGCATCTCGGCGATGTCGGCCGAGGTCGCGTGCAGCGCCGCCTCGCGGGCGAGGATCGGCTCGACGGCGAGCCGCGCCTGCATGATCTCGCGCGGATTGCTGGCGGCGGCGAGATCGGCGACGCTCTTGAACTCCTCGACCGGACGGGCGCCAATGAAGGTGCCCTTGCCGACATGGCGCCACAGCTCGCCATTGCCCTCGAGCACCGCCAGCGCCTTGCGCAATTCGCCGCGCGACACGCCGAGCAGGTCGCAGAGCTCGCGCTCCGGCGGCAATTGCGCATTCGCCGGCAGGTCGAGCTGGGCGAGATATGCCCGGAGCTGCGTCAAGGCGCCCCCAACCTCATCGCTCATCGTCCCAGGATCCCCAAGCCCGTTATTCCGTCCGGCATGGCGCATAAAAGCTTCACCTTTGACCGTCAATATCCTTGACCAATCTTCTTTTCTTGTCAAACCAATCCAGAATTGGTTAAATCTCCGGGAAGCCCGGAAGAAGGCGGGAACGCGCGCAGGGCCGCTTCACCGATTTTTTCGAGAAGCACATGGGAGGATACCCGATGAAACCAGTTGCAAGACTTCTGTCCGGCCTCGCCGCGGCGGGCCTCATGCTCGCGGTCACGGTCACGGCCGAGGCCGCCGAGAAGGTGCGCGTGGCGCTGGGCGACGTCGTCTCGGTCGAGACGCTCGCTTTCGTGGTGGCGATGGAGCGCGCCAAGGACCGCGGCGTCGACTACGAGCTCACCTCCTTCGCCAAGGAAGAGCTCGCCATCCAGTCGATGATCAACGGGCAGTCGGATCTGGGCGTCGGCACGCCCTATGCCGTGATCCAGAAATCCAAGCTGCCGCTCAAGAACATCTATCAGATGTCGCGCCTCGTCTTCTTCCCCGTCGCGTCGAAGGAGTACAAGACCTGGAAGGACATGAACGGCCAGCCCATCACCTTCCATGCCCGCGGCACCGGCACCGAGGCGATCGGCAACATCATCGCCAAGCGCGAGGGCATCGAGTTCGGCGAGAGGAGCTACGTGCCGGGCTCGGAGAACCGCATCATCGCCATGATGAACGGGCAGATCAAGGCGACGGTGGTCGATCTCGCCAACAAGAACACGCTGATGGCCAAGGCCGGCGACCGCTTCCATGTGCTGCCCGGGCTCGACGAGCCGGCGAGCGATGAGCTCGTCTTCGCCAGCGACGCCTGGCTCAAGGACAATCGCGAGACGGCGAACATCATCGTCGAGGAGCTGCACAAACTGTGGCGCGAGATGAAGGCCGATCCCACCATCATCGAGACCGAGCGCGCCAAGCGCAAGCTGATCGCCGACCAGCCGAAGGAGGTGCTGGACGAGGTGGTGCCCTTCTACACCGAGGCGACCAAGGAAGGCGTCTATGCGCCGCTCGAGGACGCCGCCGGCGTCGCCAAGGTCGACTTCCTGTTCTACACCGAGGCCGGCATGATGGAAGGCGGCGCCGATACGCTGAAGGTCGAGGACTACTGGGACCTGGGCCCGCTCGACGCCGCGAAGAAGAAGCTCGGCGGGTGACGGTCGCAAACGTTAGCCCCTTCTCCCGCTTGCGGGAGAAGGTGGCCGACAGGCCGGATGAGGGTGTCCTTCGGTGAAACAGTACAGATCGCCGCAATCAAACCAACACCCTCACCCGCCCTTCGGGCACCCTCTCCCGCAAGCGGGAGAGGGGGAACAACAGGGTGGGCTCGTGCACGCATGACTCTCATCGCCGAGACCAAGCTCCACCACCGCACCGGATCTTCGTGGGGAGATCTCCTCACCCATCCGGCCAGCCTGTGGCTGCTCTCGACGGCGATCGTGTTCGGCGCCTGGGAGATCGCCGGGCGCTGGCCGATCAGCCCGGCCTTTCCGCCCTTCTCCGACACCATGGCGGCGCTCTTCGGCCTCATCGCCGACGGCTCGCTCGGCAAGGCGCTGCTCATCACCTTGAAGCCGCTCGCCATAGGCCTCGTCGCCTCGATCGTCGCCGGCGTGGGGCTCGGCGTGCTCATGGGCCTCAACCGCTTCGCCGAGTGGCTCGGCTCGCCGGTCTTCGTCATCGCGCAATCGGCGCCGCTCGCCGCCCTGATCCCGATCCTCACCTTCGCCTATGGCATCGGCCTCACCGCCAAGGTGCTCACCGTCTGCATCATGGCCATGCCGGTGATCGTGCTGAACTCGCTCAATGCGGTGCGCCACACGCCGCAGCCCTTGCTCGACATGGGCCATGCCTTCCTCGCCTCGCCGCGGCAGATCATCTTCAAGATCATCCTGCCGGCGGCGAGCCCGGTGATCTTCGCCGGCCTCCGGCTCGGCTGCGCCGCGGGCTTCATCGGCGTCATCCTGGCCGAGCTCCTGATCACGCCGACCGGCATCGGCGACATTATCACCTACAACCAGTCGGTCGCCGAATACGAGAAGATGTATGCGGCGATCTTCGCCATCATCGCGCTCTCGGTGCTGTTCATCTCGGCGCTCGAGATCGTCGAGACCACCCTCTTCCGTCCTGAAAAGCGAGCCCGCTCATGAGCCCCGCAACCGCCCGCAGACTCGAGCCCTTGTCCCGGCCCATGGTCCAGGTCCATCGCGTGTCGAAGGTCTATCCGGGCGGCGTCGAGGCGCTCTCCGGCATCTCGGTCGACTTCCCGGAAGGCGAGCTCACCTCGCTGCTCGGCCCTTCGGGCTGCGGCAAGACCACGCTGCTCAAGATCATCGCCGGGCTCATCCCCGCGACCTCGGGGATGGTCGAGGTCGACGGCAAGGCGGTGACGGGACCCGGCCCCGAGCGCGCCTTCGTGTTCCAGGACTTCGCGCTGATGCCCTGGGCCACCGTCATGCGCAACGTCGCCTTCGGTCTCGAGCTCAAGGGCGTGGCGCAGAGCGAGCGCGAGGCGGTGGCGGAGAAATACATCGCGAGCGTCGGCCTCAAGGGCTTCGAGCGCGCTTTTCCGCATGAATTGTCGGGCGGCATGCGCCAGCGCGTCGGCCTCGCCCGGGCGCTCGCCGTCGACGCCAAGGTGCTCTTGATGGACGAGCCGTTCTCGGCGGTCGACGAGCAGACGCGGCGCAAGTTCCAGGAAGACCTGCTCGAGCTCATCGCGCGCGAGCGCAAGACCTTCCTGTTCGTGACCCATTCGATCGAGGAGGCGGTCTATGTCTCGGACCGTATCGTCCTCCTGTCGCGCCGCCCGAGCCAGGTCTCTTCGATCGTCGAGCCGCAGATCGCGCGCGGCCGCGACCCCGACCAGATCCGCCGCGACTCCGCCTATCTCGATACGGTGGAGACGATCTGGCAGAGCCTCAAGCGCTATCTGGATTGAGGGGGACGGGATGAACAGGTTTCCGCGCACATTCCCCCTGGAGAAAGGCCCCGCCCGGCGCTTCGCGCCACCCTCCCCGCGCAACGCGCGAGGAGAGAAAAAGCGGCCGGGATTCGCTTGCCTTCTCCCTCTCCGCCCTTCGAAGCTGGGAGGGTGGCGAGCAAAGCGAGCCGGGTGGGGCGCTCGCGCGCAGGAGGCCGCCGCATGACCATCGGCCGCTTCCGCCTGCCGATCATGACCTCGCTCGTCGTCTGGGCGATCCTGTGGGAGATCGTCGGGCGCTCGGGCGCCTCCTTCGTCATCCCGCCGCTCTCGGCCATCGTCCGGCGCATCGCCGAGATCGTGCCGACGGCCGGTTTCGGCGAGGCACTGTGGATCACCGGCACGGCCTTCGTCACCGGCACGCTCATCGCCATCGTCATCGGCATCCCGCTCGGCGTGCTGATGGGGCGCTCGATCATCGCCGACCGCGTCTTCCTGCCCTGGGTGAACCTGTTCCTGTCGGCGCCGCTCTCGGCGCTGGTGCCCGTCATCATGGTGATCTTCGGCGCGGGGCAGACCACCATCGTCTTCACCGTGGTGCTGTTCGCCATCTGGATCATCGTGCTCGACGCCCGCGCCGGGGTGCGCTCGATCACGCCGTCGCTCGTCGAGATGGCGCTGAGCTTCGGCGCCTCGCCCTGGCAGGCCTTCACCAAGATCTATGTCTGGGCGGCGCTGCCCGAAATCCTCGCCGGCGTCCGGCTCGGCCTCATCCGCGCCGTCAAGGGCGTCGTCATCGGCCAGATGCTGGTGTCGATCATCGGCTTCGGCCGGCTGTTCGAGCTCTATTCCTCCCGCTTCCTGATGGAGCATTTCTGGGCGCTGCTCTTCGTGCTCTTCGCCTTCGCCTTCGCGATCAACGAAGGGCTGGCCTGGCTCGAGCGGCGCTTCGACTATTTCGCTTCATCGCGCAACTGACCTCATGCCAACAAGGAGCAGCTCCATGGACTTCGTGATTGCCCAGCCGCGACAGGCGAGCCTCAAGGTGAAAGGGGCGAAGGCCGCCTTCCCGGTGCACCGCATCTATTGCGTGGGCCGCAACTATGCCGCGCATGCGGTCGAGATGGGTCATGATCCCAACCGCGAGACGCCGTTCTTCTTCCAGAAGAACCCGGACAACCTGGTCGAGGACGGAAGGTTTCCCTATCCCTCGGCCTCGAACGACGTGCACCACGAGATCGAGCTCGTGGTGGCGCTCAAGGCGGGCGGCGTCGACATCCCGCTCGCGCAGGCCCTCGACTGCGTCTATGGCTATGGCGTCGGCCTCGACATGACGCGCCGCGACCTGCAGGGCAAGGCCAAGGAGGCGGGACGGCCGTGGGAGATCGGCAAGGCCTTCGAATCCTCGGCCCCCGCGAGCGCCCTCGTTCCGGCGAGCGCCATCGGCCATCCCGCCGCGGGCGCCATCTGGCTCGACGTCAATGGCGAGCGCAGGCAGACCGGCGACCTCAACCAGATGATCTGGAAGGTGCCGGAGATGATCAGCTATCTCTCCGGCCTCTTCGTGCTGCAGCCGGGCGACCTCATCTTCTCGGGCACGCCCGCGGGCGTCGGTCCGGTCAGGCGCGGCGACCGCCTTCACGGCCATATCGACGGCATCGGCGATCTCGAGGTGGAGGTCGTGTGACGTCCCCGGTGACGGGCTTCTGCGTTGCTGTTAGAGAACGCTTCCGATTCGAACGGGAGCGCGACTCATGGCTTCTTCTCTCGAGATCACCGCGATCGTCGCGGCGCCGCTTCTGGGCGAGAGCCCGAAGGGCGGCTGGGCGCATGAGATCCGCCCTGAGGATTCCGTCCACACGCTGATCGCCGTCCACACCAAGGACGGCATCACCGGCTTCGGCAGCGCCTTCACCAATGGCGGCCTGGTCGAGGCGGCGCTCGAGGTGCTGGCGCCGCTCTGCCTGGGCGAGAACGCGCTCGAGCCCGAGCGGGTGAGCGAGAAGCTCAACCAGCATTCCTTCTGGATGGGGCGCGGCGGCACGCTGACCCATGCGACGAGCGGCATCGACATCGCGCTGTGGGACATTCTCGGCAAGGCCGTGGGCCAGCCGGTCGGCCGGCTGCTCGGCGGCACCTATCGACGGCGCGTGAAACCCTATTGCTCGCTCCTGATGGAGGAGCCTTCGCGGATGAAGGACGTGGTGCAGCGCTACCACGCGCAGGGCTTCCGCGCCTTCAAGATCGGCTGGGGGCCGTTCGGGCGCCGCGACGACGCGAAGCTCGACGAGGCGATGGTGCGCGCCGCGCGCGACGGCATCGGCGCCGACGCGCAGCTCTTCGTCGATGCCGGCGCCAGCGACGCCTATTGGCCCAACGGGCTCAGTTGGGCGGTGCGCACCGCCGACATGCTGGGCCAATATGATGTCGGCTGGTTCGAGGAGGCGCTCAGGCCCGACGCGCTCGATGATTTTTGCGCGTTGCGCCAGCGCAGCAAGGTGCCGGTCGCCGGCGGCGAGGTGCTGACCCGGCGGCAGGCCTTCCTGCCCTGGCTCGTCAAGGGCGCCTTCGACATCGTGCAGCCCGACGCCACCAAGGTCGGCGGCCTCAGCGAGCAGCGGCGCATCGCCTGGATGGCGGACGAGTTCGGCATCCGCTATGTCGGCCATGGCTGGAATACGGCCCTGGGCGTCGCCGCCGACCTGCAGCTCGCCGCCGCCATGCCGCTGACCGAGCTCGTCGAGTTCATCGGCGGCAGCCCCTATGTGGACGGCCTGCTGGCCGAGCCCTTCACGCTCGATCAGGACGGCTATCTCGCCATTCCCGACAAGCCGGGCCTCGGCGTCACCCTCGACCCCGACAAGGTGGCGCGCTATTCGCCCAAGGCCCGCGCGCTGTTCGCAGGCTGACGTCGCGGATCGCACAAGAGAGTGTTGAACATGAGGAGGACGGCGGTGAACGAGACAACGGAGGGTGAACCAACGGCGCGGCGGCGGCGAAGGGCGGTGTGGGGATGGCCCATCGCGGGCCTCGCCGCGGGCGCCCTGCTGGCATGTGCCGTCATCGGCACCCGGATGGAGGTCGCCCAGGCGCTGGACGCGTCCCCGCCCGCGCCCTATCCGACCACCAAGGTGTTTCGCGGCAACCAGACGGCCATCGGCCAGACCATCGCCTATCCGGCCGGCACGCCCATGGTGGAGGCCATCGTCATCACCGTTCCGCCCGGCGTCGAATATGGCTGGCACACGCATGGGGCGCCGCTCTTCGGCTACATACTCGAAGGCGAGCTCACCGTGGATTACGGCTCGAAAGGCGTGCGCGTCTTCCGCGCCGGCGAGGCCATGCTCGAGGCGGTGGACTGGCCGCACCGGCCCAGCAACCGCGGCGCCGTCGTCACCCGCGTCCTCGCAGTCAATATCGGTGCGGAAGGCGGCCCGCTCGCCGTTCCGGCCGGCGGACCGTGATGAGGCGTGCCGCTTTACCTTCACCGCGGACGCCGGCATCCTGGTCGCCGCACCAAAGCACGATGACTTTGCATCGAACCGCCATCACGCTTTATCCTGTTGTCCGCGCATGATCCTTTCGGAAACCCGTGTCCGGTTTTTCGCAAGAATCCCGCGCCAACATGGGAATCGATCATGTTCATGAGTTTGGATTGATTCAATCCAAGCTCATCGTGATCCAGCGGATGAAGGCCCGTGGCATGAGACCGATAGGATCGAGCGCCCGTCTTGTCGCTTTGGTGGGCGGCCTCTCTCTCGTCGTGGCGCTCGCCGTGACACTTCTCGATCCCGGCAAGGCTGTGCGCAACCTGCGCGAGGACGTCTTCGACCGGCTGCTTCTCTGGTCGCCGCGCCCCAATGCGGAGAGCCCGGTGGTTGTCATCGACATCGGCCGGGACGCGCTCGAGGCCCTCGGACCCTGGCCCTGGCCGCGCGATCGGCTGGCGGAGCTGATCGCGCGGATCGCCGATGCCAAGCCTGCGGCGCTCGCCATCAATATCCTGCTTTCGCCACGCGAGCCGCCCGAAGCGGCTCGGGCGGATGAACGTCTCGCAGAAGCCATTGCCCGCGCGCCGACCGTCCTTGCCATGGTGCTCGATCCGTCACCCAATCAAGATGTCGTCACAAGCTCGCCGACGCCGGTCGCCACCCAGGGCGAAGTTGATGTGCCGGACCTGCTGCAGATGCCCGGTGTCGTGCTGCCGGCGCCCGCGATCGCTGCCCATGCCAAGGGGCTGGGCGTGATTTCGCTGCCGGCCGCCGAGGGCCAGCCCGTCCGGTCCGTGTACCTGCTCGCCGCGGGAGCGAATTCACTCTTCGCCGGCTTTGCCGTGGAAACGCTGCGCGCAGCGGAAGGCGGCAGCACCTTGATCGCTTCCGCCCCGCCGCAGGTCCTTCGCATCGGCGGACGTTCCGTGCCGCTTCCTTCCGACGGAACGATGCGGCTCCATTTCACGACGAAGAGCAGTCGCGAGGCGCGAACATTGCCGGCCGAAATCCTGCTGTCGGGCGGCATCGCCCCGCAAAGGCTGGCGGGGAAGATCGTGATGCTGGGCGCCAGCGCGCCGGAGGCCGGCGGGCTGCGCCTGACGCCGGCCGATCCGTTCATGCCCTCCGTCGAAATCGAGGCGGAAGCGGTCGAACAGATCTTCAGCGGCCATATCCCCTTCAGACCCAGATCGATGATCTGGGCTGAGGCCACGGCCGGAACGCTTCTCGGTCTCGTCGGGATACTCGCGGTCATCATCCTTTCGCCAGGGCGCGCGGCGATCGCGGTTCTGGCGCTCTGCGCCGCGTGGGCGCTTGGCGCGATCAGGCTCAGCACGAACTCGCTCCTCCTCACCGATCCGCTTGTTCCCGCGCTCATCGCCCTGATCGCCTTCCAGGGCGCAGCCCTCACCCAGTTCGCCCAAACCTATCGCCAGAGGCTGGCGATAGAACGGCGCTTCGCCTTCCATCTGCCGCCGGAAATCATCCGCCGCATCGTCGAGAATCCGAAGGAGATCGGATTCGCGGGTGAGAAGCGGATGATCACCGCTCTGTTCACCGATATCGAAGGCTTTACCGCGCTTACCGAGCGGGTGGGCGCGGAGGCGACCATTTCCATCCTCGACCGCTATATCGACACGGTTGCAGGAATCATCGTGAGTCACGGCGGCATGGTGGACAAGATCGTCGGCGATGCGCTGCATGCCTTCTTCAACGCACCCCTGGACTTGCCGGACCATGCCGAGAAGGCCGTGACCTGCGCTTGCGCCATCATCGAGGCGACCGAGACGCTGCGGCGCGCACCCGCTCTGGCGGCGGCGCAACTCGGACGCACCCGCATCGGCATCGAGACGGGACCGGCCGTGCTCGGCGATGTCGGGCGCGGATCACGGCGTGATTACACGGCTTATGGGTCGGCGGTGAACCTGGCCTCACGGCTCGACGAGGCGAACAAGCGTCTCGGCTCATCGATCCTGCTCGGCCCGGGCACGGCCGCGCAGCTTGCCGGGCGAGTTGCCTTGCGCAGCCATGGCAAGATCGCGATCGGCGGTGTCGAAGAACCGGTCGAAGTATTCGAGCCGGAAGGGGTTGCATCACGGCAGGGCGTCTCATCCCGCCATGGCGGCGCTTGAACGGGCATCCAGCTCGCCAAACCCCGGCCATCGTCGGGCGGATGGGTGGACACCGGTCAGCCGGCCATGACGAACCGGTCCTACTGCACCAGAGCCATGGCCTTGGCGATCTTGGGCGCGCCCCATGATTTCACGGGACCGGGCGCGGCACCGGGACGTGCAATGTCCGTGCCTTCGCCCTGGCTGAGCCTGACCGTCGTGCCGCCGCCGGTGACATCGACAGCACCCCTGGCGACGAACACGCCGAATATGCCGTCAATGGGGCCGGCGAAGAAGCGCGTGCCGCGCACGGCGATGAGCGCGAACGGACTCTCGACTTCGAGACTCTTCAGCAACTTGCCCCTGGTGTCGATCAGCAGCGCGCCGCTGTCGAGGACAAGCTCGCCGCCCCGATCGACGATGAAGCGATCGATGCGGACGGTGGTCTTCGCGCCCAGCCGCAGGCTTGTCTTGCGCGCCAGCACGGCGCGAAGCCGCGATTGCGCCGCCGTCCGCAAGGTCTCGTTGAGAAAGATGGGCGATTTGCGCTTGAGGTCACGGCGCCTGGCATTGAGCTCGGCCACGACCTCGCCCACGATCTCGGACACCGTGCCGATGGCGGCGTCGGCCGCGAAGGCGGGCGGCATGGCAGAAGACATCGCGCCCGCCGTAAATACTTGCAGCAGACGCCGGCGATCAATGGTCATGATTGCGCATCCTTGGAACTTTCGATCCCGCCATTCTACAGAATTGCGGCCCTGCCTTCGACTCCTGATCACGCGGCAGCCAGGATCGCCGCGACGCTTTCAGGCGCGAAAAATTCCGCAGGCCGAATGGTTCCGGCATTCATCTGCGCAAACCTGTCCATCGCATGACGATTGCCGTGAACGGCATGAAAGAGTCTCTGCATGTCCGGAGGCGGCGGCTCCAGGGTCGCGAGCGCGCAGGTGAAGTCATACATCGAACTGACCTGCGCGTCGCGCCGGCGCCGGTAATCCGCCATCGCCTCGTCGAAGGATCGTCTGCCGCTGAAGGCTGCAGCGAGGGCCGCCGCGCAGAGTCCGGCATCGCGGAACGCATCCTGTATCCCTTGTCCGGTTATGAAGTCCCGGTTGTAGCCGGCATCGCCGACCAGCGCCCAGCCCCGCCCGTAGGGCTTGCGGAAATAGTTCGGCACCGCGGCGCCGGCAAAGCGCGTCACCCGCCTGGCACCCTGCAGGCGATCCGCGAAAGTCTCCGCCATCGCGATCGTCTTCAGATAGTTGCCTTCGATGTCCGCCTTGTTCGCGGCGAATTCGGCATGAGGCCATCCGACGATGACCATGGTCAGATCGTCATGGGTGGGAGCCACGGCAAAGCCACGTCGTTCGCGGATATAGGTTTCGAACCGGCCGC
Organism: Parvibaculaceae bacterium; assembly: GCA_050251035.1. Taxonomy (GTDB): domain Bacteria; phylum Pseudomonadota; class Alphaproteobacteria; order Rhizobiales; family Aestuariivirgaceae; genus Taklimakanibacter. The sequence goes on along the minus strand of JBFWNN010000003.1, from coordinate 59,422 downwards.
CCATGGGAAGCCCGCTCCAATAGGCATAATAGGCGACGAGCAGCGGCGGCTTCTCGTCATAGGTCTCAGGCCGCACGGCTTCGGCGAGGCAGGATCCCCTGCCGTCGGCGCCGACGACGATCTTCGCCGTCTCGATGACGGGCGCCATGCCGCGCGCGTGGCCTTTGATGCCGACCGCGCGGCCATCTTCGAACACGATCTCGTCGACCGTGAAGCCTTCGCGCAGCTCGACGCCCGCCGCGACCGCCGCGTCCACCAGAATCTTGTCGAGCACGGTCCGGCGCGGGCAGTAGGCGACCGGCGCGTCTTGCGTTCCCGGAGCCCCCGCGATGGTGAAGGGCCCGAAATCATAGCTGTAGGTGTCGATCGGCGGACATCCCGATCGCGCCAGGCTTGGAAGGAGGCCCCAGTCCGCCAAAGACCGGACCGCCAGCGGATGCACCATGTGGGTGGACACCGTGTCGCTTGGAAAGGTGGCGCGGTCGACGGCCAGGACCCTATATCCCTGGCGCGCCAGCAGCATGGCCGTCGGCGAGCCGGCGCAGCGCGCGCCGACGACGATGGCGTCAAATGCGTTGGTCATGTTTCACCTCGCTTCGGCGCCCTCTCGTGAATGCGAGGCTAGCGCGGTTCGGCGATCCAAACTTTGCCGGAATTCCGTGTTTCTTTGCCGCGAGCTGGAGAATCGGAAGAGATGGATGCGCTTTCCGAGGCCTTGAAGTCGGTCCGCATGACCGGCGCCATCTTCTACCATGCCGAATGCACGGCGCCGTGGGGCTTCCGGGTGCCGCATGTCCAGGATGTGGCGCATGTGCTGGCGCCCGGAACCGAAAGGCTGGTCAGCTATCATCTGGTGACCGAGGGCAAGGCCATCGTCGGCTTCCCCGAAGCGATGATCCCGGTCGAAGCCGGCGATGTCCTGGTCATCCCGCATGGCGATGCGCATACGGTCTCGAACGGATCGCCCTGCGCCTTCATCGACAGCGGCGCGACGCTCGGCAAATTCCTGGCGGGCGAGCTGACGACCATGCGCCTCGGCGGCGGCGGCGAGACGACCCGTTTCGTCTGCGGCTATTTCGGCTGCGAGCGGCATGCCGACCGGCTGTTCCTCGCCGGGCTGCCGCCGATGATCAAGATCAGCATTCGCGGCGACGCGGCGGGCGAGTGGCTGGAGCATTCGGTGCGGCATCTGGTGTCGGAATCGGCATCGGGACGGCCGGGACAATCCATCCTGCTGTCCAAGATGGCGGAAGCTTTGTTCGTCGAGATCCTGCGGCGCTATATGGGGCAGCTGCCGGCCGAACAGACCGGCTGGCTCGCCGGCGCCAGGGACACGGTGGTCGGCGGCGCGCTCGCGCTCATCCATGCGCGGCCTTTCCACCATTGGACGACGTCCGAGCTTGCCGAAGCCGCCGGCGCCTCGCGCTCCGTCCTGGCCCAGCGGTTTCAGCTCTATCTCGGCGAGTCGCCCTTGGCCTACCTGGCGCGCTGGCGATTGCAGCTTGCGGCAAGGCTTCTGCAGACCACACGCCAGCCGGTGCTGCAGGTGGCGACGCAGGTCGGCTATGAGTCGGAGGCGGCCTTCAACCGCGCCTTCAAGCGCGAGTTCGCGATGGCGCCCGGGCAGTTCCGCAAGGCGGCTTCCGGCAATGGCGGCCCGCATAGGCGTGGCGAGGGTGCTCCGGGCTGACCGGCGCAAAGCGGAACCTGATTGCCGCGTCTCGCGTTGGCCATGATCGTCAACAATCCGAGCGAGATGGATCATGGCACGCAAGACGTCGAAGACCGCGAAGAAGAAGAGTGCGCGCAAGCGCAGCTGATCGCCTCTCGACGAGCTTGTTCCAATTTCCGCCTCTCCCGCAAGCAAGCGCTGCCGTATTCACCTTGTCCACCTTCCCCGCGTGCAGCGCGGGGAAGGAGTAAGAAGGGACGGACGCGGAAGGTGAGTATCAAGACTCATCCTTACGGCGTGAAGCGCCGGGTGGCCCAGCCATCGAGGCTCTTCAGATCAGGCACCGCATTCGCCTTGGCGGTGGCGAAGTCGGAGCCCAAGCCGACCTTCTCGCGCTTGAAGGTCTGCGTCTGCGGGTCGAGCTCGGGGATGACGAAGAACTTCTCGTCGAAGGTCCTGACCGTGGCGCCGAGCAGCCTGGCCAGCGCCTTGCACAGCGCATCACCCGCGACGCCGCCCGAGCTGTAGAGCCAGACCTCGGCTTCCGGCGCCCAGGCCTTCTTCAGCCGCGCCAGCTCCTTCTTGGCGGCCGCCAGGGTGCGCAGCTTGTTCAGCGAGGTGGTGTTGAGCACCTCCGCGGCCATGTTGGCCGGCGAGACGGGGCCCAGAGTGATGCCGCCGGTTGTCTGCACATTGCCCACCAGCGCCATCACGCTGCTGCCGGCATAGACGAGCAGGTTGACGCGCTTGACCCGCGCCGACGGCACGTTCGTCCCGCCGCTGTTGAAATAGGCGAAATAATTGGGCCCAGTGATGATCTCGCCGATATTGGGCGTGATGCCGGACTTGGGCTTGTGGGCGCCGCCGGTGGCCGAGGTGACGGCCTCGCCAACGGGATCGATGTCGAATTCGGACGGCGACCACTGGTTGTTCTGCATCGCCGTGTCCTCGTCCGCCGTCGAGGCGAAGGGATAGGGATATTTGCCGAAGAAGGACAGCTCGTAGACGACCGCCGCGGTGCCCGGAGTGCCCGTCGTGCCGCCCTTGTGCTGCGCCAGCACCACACTGCCCGCCGGCAAACCGAGATTGCCCCAGGTCATGCGGTTGCGGACGTCGTCGGCGCGGCTCGTGCCGCCGAAGGATCCGTCGACGCCCGGCATGAACGACCCGTCGATGACCTCGCCGCCACCGGATGAGCCGCCGCCCGAGCCGCCACCGCCGCCACCCATGATGGGGCCGCCCGAACCGCCGCCCGAAAGGTCGCCGCCACCCAGGGCGCCGCCCTGGCCCGCTTTCGCGTCCATGGCCGCCGCCGTGTTGAGCAAAGCACCGCCTTCCGAGATGTTCTTGGGCGTGCCGGCATTGGCGCCGGGCAGGCCCATCGCCGCCATGGCGACCTGCGCCGCGATGCGCTGGCTCTCGATGTCCTTCTGCGCCGCGACCGCCAGATTGGCCGCCGCCTGGCGCCCGGCCTCGGTGCTGGCGCTGGTGGCGTTGTTGGAGAGGGTGCCGGCGAGGCCGACCGTCGCCGCCAGCCCCGACATGTCGCGGAATATGTTGCCGTTCTGCAACGCGCCGAAGGCGGCGCCGAGGCCGGTCGGGTCGGGCAGGGTCGTCGGATTCATGATGTTGAGCACCGGCTGGCCCAATTGTCCGGGGGTGACGTCGATGGGCTGGGCGCGCGACGCCATCTGGATCGCCGAGATCTCCGGCGGCTGCAGCGGAATGGGCGAATCCTGCCAGTTCCAGAAGCGCGTCGCGTCGAGCTTCTCGGCCGAGTTCGAGCGCCCGAGCACCGCCTCGGCGAAGACGCCGCCGGTCGGGATCGGCACCAGCTGCTCGGCGGCCGATTCGGCGCCGAGCGTCAGGCCGCGCTCTGCGAGCCAGTCCTGCCAGCTGCGCCGGGCATTGGCGAGCGGCGTGTTGGCGTCCTCGCGCCCGCCGGGCACGCCCAGCGCCTCGACGAAGGCCGGCATGCGGAAGACCAGGTAATTGCCGGCCACCATCACCGGATTGGGATCGATCAGGTCGGCGACCGGGATGCCCTCGAAGCTGAAGCCCGACAGCAGCAAAGCGGCGGTCGATGAATCGAGCGCGCGCCAGATGGCCTGGCTGTAATGCAGCTGGTTCTCCTGCAGATGCAGCCTGAGCTCGGTGCCCGTCTCCTGCGGCACGGCGCGCAGGAGCACCTGGCCCGCCGCCTGGATGCCGATCTCGACCGGCAAAGTGATCGGGAACCGGGCGCCGCGATAGACGAATTGCAGCGTCATGCGGCCGAGCTGGCGCGTGGTGAGCGCCGCCGAGACGCGCAGCTGGTCGATCTCCTGCAAGGGCACCGGCACCGGCGCCTGCCAGTCGACCGGGCTCGTCGCGGTGAAGGCGGTCCCTGCCCCGGCATGGGTCGTGACCTGCAGCGCCGTGAGCGCCACTGCCGGCGTGCCGACCTCGGGCTGGAGGGCGAAGGTGACGCCGACGAGCTCGGCCTCGCCCGGCAGGAACAGGTCCGGGCTGTTGGGCCGGACCACGCCGCACATGGTGACGCGCGCGGCGCGCGCCAGCTCTTCGCCGCTCCACGCTTTGAGCCCGGACGTCGCGACGACCGCGACGTCGGTCGCCGCCGGTGAGGCGGACGGCGACGGCATGTCCGCCTCGCTCTCACCGGCGGCTCCGGCGCTCGCTCCGTCGCCGGCGCGGCGCGCCAGGCGCCGCAGCGACGCGGTGGCCGACAGGCCGTCGAGCGCCGCGACATGATCGAACACATTGATGCGGCGCACCGGCAAGGCCGGCTGCAGGCGCACCATGCCGCGCTCGGCGCTCAGGAGCTCGAAGGCGCGCCGGGTCAGCGCCGCATCGGCGAGCACCGCCTGGAAGCGCTCGATGGCGGCATCGGTGAAATCGACGAGCTTCATCGGCACGAACAGGCAGCGCTCGACCTGCTGCACCTGCACCATCACCCGGTAGATCTCGATCACCTCGAAATACTGCACGGTGAGCGCATGCATGTGGTTGTAATTGGCGAGGATGCGGGTCGAGACGCTCTCATGCTCGCTCTCCGCCACTTCCTTGACGATCGAGGCGCGCCGCTCGCGCACCGAGGAGGCGGCCTGCTGGGTCGAATCGGAGACGCGCTGGCTCATCGAGGCCGAGAGGTTGCGGGCGCCCGCCGAGGAGGAGAAGCTTTCCGCGGTGGTCGTGGTCTTGGCGCCCGACGCGCTGGCGCCGAAGCTCACCGGGCCGATGCTGACGCCGAGGCCGGCGCCGCCGGCATAGGTCTTGGACGTGCCGGAGCTCTTGGAGAAGCCGCTCTGCACTTCCGTCGCCACCGCCTCCTGCACCTCGCTGATGGCGCGGCTGTGGGTGCTGGCATTGGTGAGCCGTTCCGTCTCGCCGATCGCCTCGGTGCCCGAGGCCGAGGTGCGCCTCGACCAGTCGACCACCGCGATGCGCGTGCTTTCGCCGGGCGCCAGCGCCACGCTGTGCAGCAGGTTGCCGAGGGTGACGCCTTGCGCGAACCAGGACTGGGCGAAGGTGATGATGGCGCCGACCGCCGGCGCCTTGAAGCCGAAATCGGCGCCGACCGCGGGCGCAAGATCGACCGGGCCGGCGGTGGCGAGGTCGGTCGTCTGGCCGGGCACCACGTGATCGACGACGATGCTTCTATAATAGTGGCGCTCGGTCGGATATTCGCCGAGCCTGGGCACGAGCTCGCTCGCTTCGTCGTCGATTGCGGCGCGCGGCGGAATGGCGGTGTCGAGTATGGCCTTGGCGGCGCGGAAGGCCGGCCAGCGGCCGAGCTCGCCCGCGGTCTCGACCTCGAGCCTGGTCTTGATCTCTGAGGCCAACGCCGTTCCGATGTCGCGGAAGACGCCGACATCCTTGTCGATGAGCGCCGCCGGCGTCACCGGCTCGTCGGCATCGACGATCTCGGCCGGCACGCGCCCGAGCCGCGCCATGGCGCTGTCGCCGGCGCCGTCGGCGGCATCGACGAGCTCGGCGCTGACCCGGAAGAGCGGCGAGGCGGCGAGGTCATAGACCGTCTTGATGCCGAGCTTGCTCAAGGTCTCCGCGACCGCGGCGGAGACGCCGAGCAGGGCCGCGACAGGCGCCCGGAGCGCCGCCAGCGCGTCGAGCTTCGCATGCTTGAGCTTCAAGCCGTGATGAAAGGTCATGGGGCCTCCAGGCGACGCCAGCGCCGTTCGCTTCGACAGTCTGCCGACGCGGTCCGGCTCGGCCGGCGCGCCGTCGGCGGTGAATGCCCCAATCGCGAGAGTTCGTTCGCGAACGAAACGGAGTGTACAGAGAAGGCCGGCGCGGCTCTGTGAGTTTTCGCACAATGGGGTGCAACGCCTCCCTCCGCCGCGCGCATGCGCGGCGGAGGGAGATGTCGCCGTCATCGATCGCTCGCCACTATCCCCGCCTTTCGCTAAAGCTATGCCCATGACCAGCGCGGACGAATTCCTGAAGCAGAAGGAGAAGTTCCAGCTCGGCGACCTGCCGACCGAGGCCGCGCATCCCAGGACCGCGCAGCTCTCCGACTGGGCGCAGGACGATCTGCCCCGCGCGCTCGGCGCCTTGCGCGCGGTCGATCTCGACGCGCTCGGCCTTGTCCTCGCCTTGCGCCGCGAGCTCACGCCGTTCTTCCACGCCGTGGCCGCGACGCTCGCCGCGGGCGACCGCATCTTCCTCGTCGGCTGCGGCGCCACCGGCCGGCTGTCCTTGTCGCTCGACTGTCTGTGGCGGCGGAAGTTCCCGGGCTCCGATCAGGTCCGCTCGCTGATGGCGGGCGGCGACGTGGCGCTGGTCCATTCGCTCGAGGGCTTCGAGGATTTTCCCGATTACGGCGCGCGCCATCTGATCGAGCGCGGCTTCGGCCCGAACGACCTCGCCATCGGCGCCACCGAAGGCGGCGAGACGCCCTATGTGATCGGCGCCGTCGAGACGGCGGCGGAGTTGTCGCGCCGCGCGCCGCAGTTCCTGTGCTGCAATCCGCGCGACATATTGACGGCGAAGGTGGAGCGCGCGCGCCGCGTGCTGGCCGATCCGCGCATCCAATCCTATTGCCTCGCCACCGGGCCGATGGCGCTGACCGGCAGCACCCGCATGCAGGCCTCGACCGTGCTCATGCTGGCGGTCGGCCTCGCGCTCGACTTCGGCCGCGACGTCGACGCGGCCTTCGCGGCCTTCGCGCGCTGGATCGACTTCCTCGACGCGCAGGACGTGATGCGTCTCGAGCCGTTCATCGTCACGGAGGCGCAGGCCTATCGGGACGGCGATCACACGATCTATTCGACCGACGAGTTCGCCATCACGGTCTTCACCGACACGACCGAGCGGGCGCCGACCTTCAACCTGGCGCCCTTCGACAATCCGGCGCATCCGTCGGGCCGCCCGTCGCTGACCTATCTGACCATCCCCGGCGCCGCCACGGCCGAGGCGGGCTGGCGCCATCTCCTGGCGCGCGATCCCGTGGCGCTCGCCTGGCCCGACATCCATCCCAAGACGACGCGGGACTATCTCCTGAGCTTCGACTTCGGCCGCGACGCGGTAAAATTCCGCCGCCGCATTCCGGGCCCGCATCATGTCTTCGCGATCGACCCCGCCGGAGGGGGCGCGGACCTGCGCTTCGATTTCGCCGGCCGCGCTGAGCGTTTCGCTTTGCCGGAATCGCTCCCGCTCTTCGACCATCTGACGCTGAAGCTCCTGCTCAACATGCACTCGACCCTGGTCATGGGACGGCTCGGACGCTTCGAGGGCAATGTGATGACCTGGGTCTATCCCTCCAACGGCAAGCTCATCGATCGCGCCGCGCGCTATACCGGCATGCTGCTACGCCGGCGGGGCTACACGCGGTTCACCTATGACGAGATCGTCCGCGCCCAGTTCGCCTGCCGGAGCGCGCTCACGCCCGCGACGTCGATCGTGCATTTGACGATGGAGAGGCTGATCGGCCACGCTTGACTCGCCGGAGGAAGCCGGTCTGCGGCCTGCCGTCTTTCTAAAATCTTGAGAAATTTCAACAGATTGCTGGCGACGCGCCATCGGCTCCCGAGAAGTTCCCTGCCATGCGCAGGTCCGCCAGAAGGCCGGTTGCGGCGCGCCTCCGGCTTCGGCTATATGTCCTCGGCCCTTTCAGAAGCACCCGTAGCTCAGCTGGATAGAGTGCTGCCCTCCGAAGGCAGAGGTCACAGGTTCGAATCCTGTCGGGTGCGCCACGTTCCGCCTTGTGTCCAGCCCGGACACATAGTTAACAGAACGTACCTAAGACATGGGTGACACCCTCGAGCCGAACGGGTTGTCGATGGTTTGCAAGGTCCTCTGTTCCAGATCGATATATCCGAGATCGTAGCTCATGAAGGAGACGAGCCAAATGCCCTCGTCGACTTCTTTGATGCCGAGTTTGTGGCCGGCGAGCACGGTTGAGACGTTGATTTTCTTGCGGTGCATGCAAATGCGCCCGCAGGCGGTGACCAGGACATCGCGGTCATGGAAGGGGTAATCCACCTCAGGCAGCCCGTCATAGGCTCTTGAAGACGGGATGTAGAACTCGGCCGGCACTTCATGGCCAAGGCCTCATGCGGGCGTTCGGTATTGAACTCGCTCATGAAGGCATCGAAGCGATCTTGCTGCTGCAGGCTGTTTGAGCCCGGCGGCCGGGTGGTCTCCTGCTTCAAGGTCAGATGCATGCGCTCATGGCGGCCATTTTGCTGAGGATGACCGGGCTCGATGCGCTCGATGGCGATACCGAGCCTGAGCCACCATACCGACAGCTTCGAGAGGTTGTAGAGACCATTGGGGGAAGCGAAGGGCAGACCATTGTCGGATCGGATCGCCCGCGGCAGGCCCTTGTCCTTGAACAGGCGGACAAAGGCTTCGATGACCGGCACTTCCTTGGTTGAGGCAAATAGCGCGAAGCCTGGTCGCTTACCGTGAGGGGGTAACAGTAGCGGCCATTGCCGAGCTTGAACTCGCCTTTGAAGTCGGCGCACCACAGGTCATTGGCGATGAGGGCTTGGGAAAGAGGGGTTCCCTGCGCCCTGTTGCGCCGCTGCCTGGCACGTTTGACCAGCCCGTGACGATCGAGCACGGCATGCACGGTGCTTTTGGCTGGTACCCGCACATCGCCAGCCAGTTTGCGCACCAGCAGCTCGCGGATCTTGCGTGCCCCCCAATGGGGCTTCTCGCGCTTGAGATCGACGATCAGCCGTTCCACCTGATCGGCGAGCTGATTGGCATAGCGTACCGGCCGGCGCGAGCGGTCACAGAGCGCCTCCGCTCCTTCCTCCTTGTAACGGTTGAGGATTTTGTAACCGGTCTTGCGGGAAATGCCGAATTCCCGGCACATCGCCGTCATCTCCTCGCCTTCCAGAAGGCGAGCAACAAAACGCACGCGTTCGTCCATTACGGAGCTCTCTTTCCATGGCATCCACACTTTCTCCCATGCAATTGCATGGGAGAAAGTGTTACCCATGTCTCCGGTACAGAACGTCACCGATGTCTCAGGTCGGACAGCCATTGCCGCCGTTCTTACGCCAGCACCGCATTGGCTACGCTGAATGAAACCCAAGCGTATTCAGCGTCGTAGAAACGGCGGTTCCTGACGGCGGGGATGTTCGAATCCTTCCTGGTGGCAAAGAGCTAATCACGACGCCGGAACGGCACGACGCTTCCTCCGTCTTCGCCCGCAGAGGACTGAACGGGATTAGGCTTGAGCCTCACTACCGGCGCGACTTCATGTGTGAACCAGCCAGGTGGCAGGCCCGTCAGATTTTCAACATCGCCCGCCGGAATCGTGAATTCGAGCGCCAGCAGGTCCGACTTTGACCGGACACCCTCATCGACAATCAGGTGGAGCGCGTCTCGAAGCACCCGAGGCTCTCCAGGCGCCCATTGGCGATCGAACGGTTCTTCCTTCGTCCATCCCTTGGCGGAGTAGAGCTTGTAGAGGTGGGTGGCGAAGTCTCCTGGGATAACGTCGAGATCGGCCAAGCGTTTGATTTGCGCTTTGATCGACACTCGCCAACGCTCCTTCGCCGTCACCATTGTTGCGAGCGAGGGAAACCGCATCTCGACCGGATAGGTCGTCGAGGGAAGCAGGAACGCGCTGGCCAGCCGAAACGCCTGCGTCTCGATCAGCTTCAGGTCTCGTTTGAGCTGTTCTTCCGTGACACCCTTATGGAGAATCGCGTGCGCCATTTCATGCGCTGCATCCATCTGCCGACGCGCAAAGGACATCTTGTCGCTTGCGAGTAGGATATGCGGTCTGTCATCGACAGGCGACCAACTGCATAGCCCGTCGAGTTTTACTGTCCCCATTTCAATAACGCCGACGATGAAGCCGAAGCGTTCAAGCAGCGGCACCATATCCCCACTAGGGCCATCGCCGAGACGCCAATGGCGTCGCAAATCGAGCGCGATGCGTTCAAGGTCTTCGTCGCGAAGTTGGTGGTAACTCGCGCCAGCCATCACCTCTGGAATATCGACGGTGGGCAGGTCTACATAATGCTCGACGGCGTGGCTGATCTCTTGCAGCCAGCGCATCTGTGCGCTCTGGTATTGAAGATCGCGGACCAGCGTGGACGAAAGCGAGCGGAGGAACATCGGCCGTGCCGAAGCATGTTCGGGCCGAAAAAAGAACTCCGGCCGCACCCCCAGGAACGCAGCCAGACGTGTCAGAGTCTCCGGGTCAGGCGCCGAGCTTCCATCCTCCCAACGCGACACGGTGCTGGGATTCAAGCTCATCGCCCGCGCGAGCGCGGACATGCTTGGAATCCGTCTAGCTGCCCTGGCCTCCGTCAAGCGGCCGGGCTCGAAGCCTGGTATACTGATTGGCATGGCCGTCGCCGCTTATTCCACCGGGCCGTCAGCCGCCTCGTCAGAATCTGGCTCCTCCGGCGGCTTGAAAGCCTTGGGCTTCTTCTTCAGCGTGACGAGCGGCTGGCCCTCCGGGGCCGGCTCCGTTTCGGTGGAAGGGGGAGCATAAGCCCCCATGAACGTCTCGACCGTCTCGTATGCAAGGAAACCCTGATACTCGGCGTTGATGACACCGATCGCGACTTCCTGAAGGCGACCGCCCTGCGACGGGTCGCGTGCGAATAAGAAGAGGACGAAGATGTCGCCCGGCTTCGCTGTTCCGCCGTCACCTTCCAGATCCAGGCGCGGGGTGAGTTGATAGTTCAGCATCACGCCAGCAAGCCGGGATTGGTTCTTGGCCGGCAACTCTCTCGGCTCCGGCATCGACGCCAGACCGAGCAGGACGCCAGGCTGATCGCCCCCGAAGCGCATGAACGGCTGATAGTAGCGGAGGTCCGTACCGGGGATCACATCTCCCTCCAGCAGCATCCCGCCGTGCGATTCGCACGTATCTTGAAAGCCCTTTTCCATCAGCCGGAAGCGTGCCTGCCCCTCCAAACCGCGAGCACTGCGCCCGGTCAGGTCCGTGTTGTCGCGGATGAGTTCGTGGGCCTGGCGCGCTCGCGCCACGGCGGTATCGAGAAGGTCGATCAACAAGTCTCGCGGCAAGGTGCTGACAATGCGCGCCTTGATCTCTTCCGCAGTCATGGTCAACTCCCCGCAGTTTGCTCCGAGGCTGATTTGTACCTTGAATTTTTGCGTATCGCAAGAACGAATATGAGATTCTTTGCGCGAACAGTCCGCCGGCGACCTCCTTCATTCGCGCTGATCTTTTCCGACCCATAAGCTGGGCAATGGCTTCCTGGGGTGCAATACGCCGCGCCCCTTCGGTTCCAATTATCAGGGCATTGACTTCCAAATATCACGATCCATAATTCTAATCATCCAAGACTCGGGAGTGGCATGTTCAAGCGGTTTGTGGAGCGCCGGGCGGAGGAAGCCCTTTCTGATACCCCGGTGGTTCTAATCGTCGGCCCACGCCGGGCCGGCAAGACCACACTCGTGCGCAAGATGGGCGACACGGGTCGAACCTATATCACCCTCGACGATCAGACAGTCCTCGACGCCGCGCAGTCCGATCCGGCCGGTTTCATTCGTGGGCTGGACCGCGCTATCATCGACGAGATTCAGCGCGTCCCCGATCTGCTGCTGGCGATCAAGAAGACGGTGGACGAGGATTATCGACCCGGCCGTTTCCTGCTGACCGGATCAGCCAATGTGCTGACCCTGCCGAAGGTCGCCGACAGCCTTGCGGGCCGGATGGAAACCATCCAGATGCTGCCGCTCGCCCGCGCGGAAATAGCGGGCAAGGCACCGATCTTCCTGGAGCGCCTGTTCACCGGAAAACTACAAGGCGACCGGCAAGCCATCGTCGGCGACGGCCTCATCCAACTCGCGCTGCTCGGCGGCTTCCCCGAGGCGATTAGCCGCGAGACCGAGCGCCGACGTCAGGATTGGGCGCGGTCATATCTGACGTCGGTCTTGACCCGCGATCTGCGAGACATCGCCGAGATCGAGAAGCTGACCGAGCTACCGAATTTCGTTCGGCTTCTGGCGGAGCACTCGGGGCAGTTGGTGAACTATTCGCAGTTCGGCTCCAGCATCAATGTCAGCCACAAGACAGGGCAACGCTATGTCGGGCTGCTGGAACAGGTGTTCCTCGTTTCGACATTACAACCCTGGTTCACGAACGCGCTGAAGCGGATCGCCAAAACCCCGAAGCTGCATTTCCTCGACTCCGGTTTGCTCGCCACAGCGCGCGGATTGACGTTCGACCGCATAAAGGCCGATCGCGGCATGTTCGGCACGGTCCTAGAAAGCTTCGTGTTTTCCGAAGTCCTGAAGCTCATGTCGGCGTCCAATCTGCGACTGACGCCACACCACTTCCGTGACCAGCAGATGCGCGAGGTGGACATCGTGCTGGAGCGCGACGACGGCATGATCGCGGGGATCGAGGTCAAAGCGTCGGCCACGGTAAAGTCGAGCGACTTCGCCGGTCTGCGAACCTTGGCCGAGGCGTGCGGGGAACGGTTCGCCTATGGTGTCGTGCTCTATGACAGCACCGATGTCGTGCCTTTCGGCGACAAGCTGGCCGCAGCGCCTTTGTCCTCCCTATGGGGCTGAGCGCGATGCACGAATCCACAAGATCATCGCACACGATCTATGCCCGGTGGGCCGGCCTCGCTTTGGGGTGGTGCTCGAATAGAAACAGTCGGGGAATCTCGTAAGCGCGAGACGGAGGGGGCAATGAAAATCTATTCCGTAACAATAGACAATTTCAGAGGCATTCGCTCCGCGAAACTGATCCTGCCAGATCACGCGGTCCTTATCGGGGACAACAACACCGGCAAGTCCTCGTTGTTGGAAGCGATCGACCTGGTGCTTGGCCCCGATCGGTTGAGCCGCCGCCCTCCTGTCGATGAGCACGATTTCTATCGGGGAAACTATCTTGCGGTCCCCGAGGAAGGGGCGGCGGAAGATGCGCTTCTAGCCGAGGCGCCGAAGATCACGGTCGAGGTCACGATCACGAACCTGTCGGATGAGCAGCAGGCGCGCTTTGGCGATCATATCGAGTGGCTGAAAACGGGTACCGGGGCATTTTACGATGCTCCTGATCCGGCCGGAGTCGATGCGGCCGATATTGTTGCCGCGCTCCGTGTGACGTTCATTGGTGCCTATGATCCCGACGAGGACGATTTCAACGGCGCGACCTATTTCACCCGGACCTTCGCCGAAGCCGACACGCCCACGCTGTTTTCAAAGAAAGACAAGCAGCATTGCGGCTTTCTCTTTCTCCGTTCGCTGAGGACCGGATCGCGGGCGTTGAGCCTCGAACATGGCAGCTTGCTCGACATCATCCTGCGGCTGAAAGAAATTCGCCCACAGATGTGGGAAGACACGATCAAGACGCTCGCGGAGTTCGACGTGGCCAGTGATCCCGAGCTTGGTATCTCGGGCGTGCTGGAGAGCATCAACACCTCGTTGAAGAAGTATGTCCCCCGCGAGTGGGGAGCCAAGCCGCACCTCAAAGTGTCCAGCCTGACTCGTGAGCATTTGCGCAAGGTGGTGACTGCCTTCATCGCGACAGGCGGTGGGGACCATGCCGCTCCCTTCTACCGGCAGGGCACAGGCACCATCAACATGCTGGTGTTGGCGATGCTGTCCCAGATCGCCGAGGACAAGCAGAACGTGATCTTCGCGATGGAGGAGGCGGAGACGGCGATACCGCCCTATGCGCAGAAGCGGATCGTCCATGAGCTGCGTAAGCTCTCGGCGCAGGCGATATTCACGTCGCATTCGCCCTATGTGCTGGAGGAGTTCAGCCTCGACGAAACCGTCATCATCTCGCGTTCCGATGATGGATTGCTGACCCAGGCGACGGTCGCACTTCCAGAAAGCGTGAAGCACAAGCGTTACCGGCAGGAGTTTCGGACGCGCTTCTGTGAGGGGCTGCTTTCGCGTCGTGTCTTGATCGCCGAGGGCGCGACGGAGGCGATCTCCTTCCCTGCGGTCGCACGTCGCCTTGCCGAGTTAAACCCGGCGACCTACGCATCGGTCGAAGCCTTGGGCGTTTGCGTGATCGACGCCGGCACTGAAAATCAAATCGCCGACCTGGCCGCGCTTTACAAAGGTCTGGGGAAGCGCACCTTCGCGCTTTGCGACAAGCAATCCGACGTAGCCAAGGCGGCAATTGAGGCTCAGGTCGAACACCTATTCATGCATGACGAAAAGGGCTTTGAGGATCTTATCCTGAAGAACACCCCGCAAGCTGCGTTGGAGCGGTTCGCAGGGGCGCTCGATTGGCCACCGCATCTGCTTGCGAAGTATCCTGATCCGAAGGCGCAGGTCGCCGCAGCCCTGTCGGACTATTTCGGCTGGTCAAAGGGAAATTGGGGGATCGCCGATTTCCTCGTTCAGTGCAGCGAAGCCGAAATACCAGCTTGGCTGCGTGAAGCGTGCGTCACGCTGAAAAATCTGTGCGATCCACCGCCGCCACCGCCACCGCCGGCGCCAAAAGAAAACGATCCATTCGCCGATCTGCTCGGATAGGCCGGCGGCGATGGTTGAGCTGACCGACGCGCAGAAAGACGTCCTTCAAGCTGACGGCCACCAACTCGTCACGGGAGGGCCGGGTTCTGGCAAAACGACGGCCTCCATCCTGAAGGCCGCCAAGATTGCGCGAGAGGCTCTGAGGCCAGGGCAACATATCCTCTTCTTGAGCTTCGCACGCGCGACGGTCTCGCGCGTGCTTGAGGCTATCGACGAAGAAAACCAGATCACCCGTGAGGAGAGACGCCAGATCGAAGTCGATACCTATCATTCGTTCTTCTGGCGTGTCTTGAAAACGCACGGCTATCTTGTCGGATTTCCGCGGCGCATGACGATCCTGACGCCGCCGAACGAGGCGATTGCGCTGTCGGCGGTCAGAAGCGGCTACAAGGCAGCCTCAAAGCTATCCGACGAGGAGAAGGCGGAAAAACATGCGCGCGAGGAAGCGGAGCGCATCCGACTGGCAACGGAGGACGGCAGGATTTGCTTCGATCTGTTCGCCGAGCGCGTGGCGACGCTCCTGCATGGCTCGAAAAAGGTGCGCGCCCTGATCTCGACTATGCATCCCTTCATCATTCTGGACGAGTTCCAGGATACGAGCGCCGAACAATGGCGGGTGGTACAGGCCCTCGGATTGAACAGCACGCTCATCGCTCTGGCCGATCCAGAACAGCGGATATTCGATTTCATCGGCGCCGACCCTGAGCGCCTTGACCATTTCAAGGCGGCCTTCAATCCGTCAGTCCACGATCTCGCCGGCGACAATCATCGGAGCAAAGGCACCGATATTGCGATGTTCGGAAATGACATCCTCGCCGGCAAGTTTCGACAAGCCAACTATCAGGGGATCGGTTGCGAACTGTTCGAGTCCAATCCCAATCAGGCGTATGCGACATTGGTTACGCAGGTGCTCCAGGCACGCG
The DNA here is from genome assembly GCA_050251035.1 of Parvibaculaceae bacterium. Classification (GTDB taxonomy): domain Bacteria; phylum Pseudomonadota; class Alphaproteobacteria; order Rhizobiales; family Aestuariivirgaceae; genus Taklimakanibacter. Next base: position 43,867 of record JBFWNN010000003.1, on the reverse strand, counting down.
GTCGGTTGGTCGCCAGCGGCAAGCGCGATTGGTCTTTGGCGATCCTCGTCCCCACAAAACGGATGGTGCGGTTCGTATCGGATGTGCTGCGCGAACCCTTTGGCGCCGTGCCGCCGATCACCCATACGGCGGCCGTCGATATGGAGGGACCGATTCTGGCGGCGGAGATCATCGCGTTCTTGCTCCAGCAAGGCCGCGATTCTGAATGTTTCGACCAGTTCGTGGATCTCCTATGCAGCTATTTCCACGGACGGGGCGGCGCTGCGCCCACCAAGGGCGACATGGATGAAGCGGCGCGTTTTCGGGCGGCGCTCACCAAGTGGAATGATTGCGTGTCGGCCGGAAAGCCGACACCTGGCAACAGCGTATTGAAGGGCAGCTTCGCCGCATATGAAGCGGCGGTAGCGCTGGCCCTGATAGGCGATCCCGACAAGGATTGGATAGCTGTGCGTGCCGCGCTCGAAGCTGGCGAGTGTTCCCGCCTCAAAGACGTAGCTAAGGAAGTGCGCAACGTGCGTCTGCTTGAGCGAGGCACACAGCTTCGACAGGGATTGGCGCAGGACTGGCGCGACTCCAGCGGGTATCGCAATGCCCTCGCGATAACCCGTCAGTCCTTTGTGCAGGAGCACTTCGCAACGGCGCACAAACCTGAGTCGGGGGTCGTCGTGATGAACATGCACAAGGCCAAGGGCAAACAATTCGATGAGGTCATCATCTTTGAAGGATGGCCCAAGCGTGTGAAGCGCGAGATTGTAGCTAATCCCGATCGAATTGTCGGCGGCAATGTGCGGCAGGCCGTTATGACGCAGGCGCGTCAGAACCTTCGCGTCAGCATCACCCGCGCGAAGGTGCGCACGACGATCCTGACCCCACGGGATGATGTCTGTGTCCTGCTTCTGCCTGCCGGCGACTAGGCAGTAATCGCCCAAGCGCAGCGCGAAGCCCTGCCGACTGGCCCGATCGGCAGGGCTGTCATCCCGTATCGCCCAGGTCCGTCAGGCCGTGAAACGTTCAGGTTCCTTCGGCTGGGGCGGCGGCGGGCGTGGCGTCAGGAAGCGGACCAGTGCCGCCTTCCTGGAGTTGCGATCCAGCGCATAGTGGGTTGGCTCTCCGAATCCCGCACGAACATAGTCTGAGTGTTGAAAGGAAGGCGTCGACCTACCGGCGCTTCACCCTTACCTGCGCAGGCCGGCCAGAGCGGAACGGAGGCTGGGTAACCGCTTGTCTCAGAGTGTGACCAGCCAGAGAGATTGAACCCGCAGCGTCCTGAATCGCCGTAAATCGAAGCGATTCCAGTTCTGTTTTCGCGGTGATATTTTAGAGGGCTATTGTTTAGGTGTAGTTCTCATCATCGCCCGGTGCGGCGCGCCATTATTCTCAAGGTCTATACCGAAGACATGGGTTACGGATTATTCCGGAGACATGGGTAACACTTTTGGCCCGAATGGGCTTTCGAGTGGTTCCATCCGGCATTCGGCATCATCGAGTAACTAGGTCCGTGAGCCGCCACAGCGGAATCTACGCGCCCCCTACTGCACCACCCCGCCACCCGCCACCGCATTCGCCGCCTTCAGCCAGTCGGCGACGACCTTCACGTCCTCGTCGCCGAGGAGGTGGCCATGGGCGACCATGCGCGACTCGACCAGGGCGCCTTTGGCGCGCAGCAGGTCCTCGAGCGCCGGGGCGAAGGGGCCATAGGTCATGTCGACCTTGCCGGGGACGCTGAGGAAGCGCGAGCGGCGCAGGTCGGCCGCGGGAGTGGTGTCGAGCACCGGCATGGCGCGCAACAGCACGGCGCGGTGGACGAGGTCGGGATAGAGCAGCGTCAGCGCCGCGATCAGATTGGCGCCGTTGGAATAGCCGATGAACACCGCCGCATCGAGATCGAGCTGCTCGGCCGCCATCTTCGCCTTGAGCGAGGCGGCGAAGGCCTTCGCCTCCTGGCGGATGTCGGCCTGGTCGAAAGCGGTCGGCGTGACGCGCGCATACCAGCGCTTCAGCCCTTTCTGCACGACGCGGCCGCGCACCCCTACCAGCGTCGCGTTCGGCGCCACGCGCGAAGCGAGCTTGAACAGGCTCGATTCGTCGCCGCCCGATCCGTGCAAAAGGATGATCGTCTCGCCCGACGGGTCCTCCGGCCGGCGCAAGCGATAGACGAAGTCGCGGATGCGCGTCACCGGCTCGGTGATGACGGTTTTCGCCGCGGCGCCGCCGCCCTGGAGGACCGGCGGCTTGCCGGTGACGGCGCCCTTCTGGCCCGGGCTCAGGTCGCAGGGCTCGGCCTTGGCCGGCGCCTCGGCGGCTGTCGCATCCTTCGGCGCGCAGAGCGCCGCATCACGCGCCGGCGCGGCGTTCACGACGGCCGCCAGGGCGATCGGAAGCACCAGTGCGGCCAGCGCGGCCAGACGACAGGAAAACATGAGATGCATCAGCTGTTGCTCATCCGCCACATATCCAGCCCGCCGGACGACATCGCCGATCCGGCTCCACGCCTGGCGGTCGGGAACACCCCCCGCCTCCGCACGCTGCCCTGGAGGGCGCGCTCAATAGCAAAACCAACCTGAATGTCACGTGAATAGTGCGGCCCGCGCTGTTCCTCCTCCGGAACTTCCCTCTCCTGCGCCATCTGTCCTTGCGACATGCCTATATGCGCGACCGCGCCGCCTTGCCGGTCCGCTTCGCGATCGGCTTCACCCGCCGGCTCTTGGGATCGACGCGATGGGTCGCGGCGTCGATGTCGCCCTCGGCCTCGGTCTCGACCGCCTCGAGCCGCGCGAGCACGACGCCCGTCATGGCGGGCATGAGCCGCTTCGCCAGCTCCATCGCGCGCCGGGCCGCGGCGCCTTTCTCCGGCGGACGGGCGCCGTCGAGGGTGCGGATCTCATGCACATGCAGGATGCGGCCCGATTTTTTGTCATAGACCACGGCGCGGGCGCGATGCACCACGCGCTCACCGTCCTCTTCGACCATCAGCATCTCGAGATCTCCTGACTCAAAATTCATAACGGGTGAACACGGCCTTGGCGGTCTGGTCCTTGCCGGTGGCGACGCCGACCGTCACCGAGGACAGGCGCTGCCGGAACACGGACGAGCGCCATTCCCACCAGTTGCCGAAAGTCTCGGTCGTCTCTTCCCCGTCGGGCTCGGGCCGCGCACGCAACGACACGATGCCGGCGAATTGCGTGCCGCCACCCGTCGTGCCGGTGAGCGCGGCGATGACGAAGGCCGAGCGCGGCGGGAAATTGATGTCGGTGGTGTGGATCTGGCTCCCCGACTGCCGCCAGGCCGTGGTCGCCATATTGGTGACGGGCATGAGACTCTCCTCGCTGTACCGGGAAGCATCCTAGACCATCGGCGAAAAGGCGTTTGTGGTGAAACTCACAAGGGTGGCCCGACGGGCCATAGGCAATGCTGCCTATTCCCGCGCGCCCGGCCCTGCGCCTAAGGTCACGCAGCCTCGGGCTGCAGAGGCGGGCCGCAGTGTTCTCTCTCCTGCATTTCGCGACATTGCGGCCCGCATCTCGCGCGACGGGCCGTGGCGTTGAACGCGTTACCCTCAATGTTTCACTTATCACACATCTTGCTCCTCCCTGCGCGCAGCGCGGGGAAGGTGACGCGAAGCGCCGGATAGGTGGAGCGACCGGTGAAATTCCCAGAAGGTTGCGCAATGATGTCCCGGCATGATGCCATCGGATGCAGAGGTTTTTAGGGCCGCTTCGCGCGGCACCACCCCATCCGGCGCTGCGCGCCACCTTCCCCGCTTCGCGGAGGAAGGAGGGCCTGAAACCTGGTGGGCGTGGCCACGCCGTCCCATGGGGGAAATGTGGAGAGAGCCCCCATTTGTCAGTGGCCACGCCCTATGACGCGCTTGGCGTCAATCTCCCTGGACTTGAGGCTTGCACGACTCATTGTCCCGGCAAACGGACTCGGCGCCAATAGGTATGATTGCCCATATCGATCACCGCGCGGGGACTTTATCTTCGCAGTCCACGAACAAAAGCCGCCGCGATGCCGCCCGACCGCGAAAGCTCACGAAAGCGTGAGCGCGACAGTGGCGCCGCCGCACAGCAGAGGATGAAGCGCCGTGCCGCAGGACAAATCCCTTTCCGGGCTCTGGGAAGAGCAGCAGCGGCGCTGGGACGACTACCGGCAGCCGCGGTCGCTCTGGCTGTGGACGGCGATCGGATCGGCGGCCCTCACGCTCGCCATCGGCTTCACCGCAGGTGGGTGGACCACCCGGGCCGCCGCGGAGAAAATGGCGGCCGACGCCGCCCGCGCGGCCCGGGTGGAACTCGTCGCCAATGCCTGCGCCGCGAGCTTCGCCAAGGCCTACGACTTCGAGACGCGCATCGCCGCGCTGAAGACCGCCTCCGAGCTCGAGCGCACCGCCATGCTGCAGACCGAAGGCTGGGTCACGCTCGCCGGCATGGACGCGCCGCTCCCCGCCGCCGCCATACTCTGCGCCGACCGCCTGGCCAACCGGAAGGCCGAGCCCCAGCCCGCCAACGCCATGACCTCGGCAACGGGATCGAACGGCTGACGCGCTTCCCACCAAGATCGAACCAGCCCCCCACCCTGAGCGTCAGCGCTCCCGCTCTATCCTGAGGGATGCTTCGAGGCCCGGCTGCGCCGGGCACCTCAGCATGAGGATGTCGAGAGCACATCCGCTCCGCCAGCACACCCTCATGCTGAGGTGCGCCCCCGGCCTCGAGCCGGGGGAGCCTCGAAGCATGATCCAGGGCCAATGGTCTTGCCGCCCGCATCGGGAGTGCCGCCCCTCACGCCCCGCGGTCGAGCATCAGCGCCAGCTTGATCAGCTGCGGCAGGCTCGTCACCTCGAGCTTGGCCTGGATGCTGGCGCGGTGGTGGTCGACGGTGCGCGCGCTGATCGCCAGCAGCGAGGCGATGGCCAGCGTCGAATAGCCCTCGGCCACCAGCCGCATCACGTCGCGCTCGCGGTTGGTCAGACGCTCATATTTGCGCCGCGCCTCGGCGCGCCGGCGGTCCTCGTCGCGCGCCGCACTGGCGCGCGCCACCGCCGCGGCGATGGACGACAGGAGCCGCTGGTCGTCAATCGGCTTCTCGATGAAGTCGAAGGCGCCTTCCTTCATCGCCTTGACCGCCATGTCGATGTCGCCATGGCCGGTGATGATGATGGCCGGCAGCCACGGCGCCCGGTCGTTGAGCAGGCGCTGCGCCTCGAGCCCGCTCATGCCCGGCATGCGCACGTCGAACAGCACGCAGCTCAGCCGGATATCCCCGAGGCCGGCGAGGAACGCGGCGGCGCTCGCATAGAGCTCGACCTCATAGTCATAGGTCTCGAGCAGCGCCTTCAGCGACTGGCGCACGGCCGCCACGTCGTCCACCACCGCTATGCGCTGGTTACGGCTCATCCGTCCCGTCCGGCTGATGCACGCGCAAGGTGAACACGAACCAGGTCATGTCGCCGGCGCCCTCGTCGAGCGCGATCTCGCCGCCATGCGCGGAGATGATGCTGCGGCACAGCGCCAGCCCCAGGCCCAGGCCATCCTCCTTGGTGGTCGCGAAGGGCTGGAACAATTGCGCCCTGAGCTCGGGCGGCACGCCCGGACCCGAATCGCCGATGCGGACCGTGACGATCCCGCCCTCGGCCGGGTCGCGCGCCACGGCGACGGCGATGCGGCGCTCGCCTCTGCCTCCGGCCATCACCGCGTCCTTGGCGTTGCGCAGCAGATTGATCATCACCTGCTGGATCTGGATCTCGCTCGCCCAGACCGGCGGCAAAGCGCGTGGCAGGTCGAGCGCGACATGGATGCCGGCCACCCGCATCTCGGCCTCCATCAGAGCGAGGCTGGTCTGGACGATATGGCGGAGATTGGCCTTGCGGATGCGCTTCTCGCCGCGGCGCAGGAAATTGCGCGTCCGGCGGATCAGGCCCGCCGCGTGGTCGACCTGCGCCACCGTCTCGTCGAAGAGCTGCTGCGCCTTGGCCGCGTCCGTCTCGGTCCCTGAGAGCACGCGCTGCAGCGCCCGCATATAGACCTTGATGGCGGAGAGCGGCTGGTTGAGCTCATGGGCGAGCGCCGCCGCCATCTCGCTCACCACCGCGACGCGCGAGGAATGGAGCAGCAGCGACTGGCTGTGGCTCAATTGCTCCTGGCTCAGGGTCAGAGCCTCCTTGTAGAGACCGCGCTCATGGACGGTGGTTCCGAGCACGAGCCCGGTCACCGAGAGCGACGACATCAGAAGCTGCAGCTCGGTCGCGGTCGAGAGCGACAGCTCGCGCCAATAGAGGATGCTCATCATGCTGGCGTCGGTGACCAGCACGCCGAAAATGGCGCCACTCAGGCCGCGGGTCACGGCCAGCACGACCACCGGCACGAACAGCAGATAGAAGAACTTGAAGTCGTCGGTCACGTCGAGGCCGAACACCGCCAGCGAGATGAGCATGATCGCGATCGTGCCGAGCGTCAACACCACCGCGTGTTGCCGGGCATAGGCAAGGGGATTGCGGTCGCGCAGAGCGAAGAGGAAGACCGGCGCCACGGTCAGGATGCCGATGATGTCGCCGACCGCCAAAGTGAAGGCCGGCGACAGCAGCACGTCGACGGGAATGCCGCGGATGAGGACGGCGAGCCCCGCCTGGGCGCCGGCGAACAGGAAAGCGGCGATGAGGGTCAGGAGGATGAAGCGCACCAGGAAGCGCATGGAGTCATGGCCGAAATCCGCGAGCCACTTGCGAATGAGCGTGCCCGGCACCGCATAGGCCAGCGCATAGCTGACGCTCGCCGGCAGCTCGACGGTCCAGAAGGGCGCCGCCCGCGTGGTCCAGTCGGCGAAGATGTGGCTCGCGATCGAGAGCAGGATGACGGGCTTGCCCAGAAGGACGCTCGCCGCGACCGTCAGCCCGGTCTCGGGGCTCCAGGGCGAAGCGGCGAGCCGCGCCAGCGGATAGAAATTGGTGATGCCCTGGAGCAGCACGAAGCCGATGCAATAGAGGGCGAGGAGGATGATGCGGCGCGGCGCCGGCGCGCTTCTGCCCGCGGCGGCGAGCCCGTCCGCGGCCCTGGGCCACGCCCGCGCGGTCGACCAGCTTTCCTTCGCAAGACGCGTCAGCACCAGAGGGTCCTCAACTCCGTGGGTTCGGCTCGACTGTACCGCTTCGGCGGCGGGGAAGCTAATTCGGCGGCAGCGTAAGGTCTGCCCGCCGCCTCGCCATGGGTACTGCTACCTATTCAAATCGCAGCGCCGGCATGCGACGTGGGAGGGACCCGGAACGGAGCAGAGTCACTTCAAATGACGCACGCATCCCACCACCAGGTGAAAAGCGAAACGCCGCGGGGCGGAGATCCCGCGGCGGAATCCCGGCAGTCGTCCTCTCAGGCGCAGATGATCTTCGTCGGCACGCTCGTGTTCATCGTGCTCTCGGTGATCGCCGAATATGTCCTGGGAGAGTTCGTCGGCCTCAATATCGGCGAGGATTTCGGCGTGATCCTCGGCGGCACGATCGCCTTCGGCATCGCCGTCGGCTTCGTCGCCAGCGTGGTCCACAGCTGGAACCATCATCCGGACGGAACCTGAGACCTCTATACATCCCCGCGGGCGCGCCGTGCCCCTTCTGGCGGCGCTCCACCGAGGGGCCCGCAGCCCACACCGTCTCCGCTTGCGGGCCCCGAGGGGGCTTTCCGTCCCCGGAAGGAGGACCTTGACCATGCCCAACCGCAGATGGCGCCTTCGCGACCTGCTCCGCCTCGTGGCGCTGTGGAGCGCCATGGGCCTCGCCCTCGGCCTGGTGATGGGCAGCAGCGTCGTGTCGTAGGTGGCATGACGAGTTGATAGCCTCACCCTGAGGTGCTTGCGCAGCGAGCCTCGAAGGGTGTGCCGCGCTATTCCCACTCTATCCTGAAGGATGCTTCGAGGGCCGCTGCGCGGCCGCCTCAGCATGAGGGGTGTCGAGAGGCGAAACGCCTCAGTCGGTTCCGCGCCGGGAACCCAAGCTCCTCCGCTTCATTCCTTGACGCTGCTCTCGGCGCATGCGAGCGTCATGGCTCAGCGCCGAGGGCAGCCCGGGCAAACACGACATGTCGGCGACAGCGGCATGTCGGCCACCAGTCGAAACGCCTGCAGCAGGAACCTCGCGCTGTGACGCACGCCACGACCGCCGACGCGCCTCCGCCCGCGGCCAAGACCGGCCCGGGCCCCGACATCACGCCCATTCCCGCCTTGCTCGAAAGCGAGGAGCGCTTGCGCTTCGCGGTGGAAGCCGGACAGATGGCCATATGGGAAGTCGATCTCGAGACCGGCGCCGTCACCCACACGCCCGAGCTCAATGCGCTGTTCGGCTTCCCGCCGGACCACAAGCCGTCGCTCGCGGAATTGCGTTCGCGCTACGCGCCCGGCGAGCTCGAGAAGGTCGGCCGCCTCGGCGCCAGCTGGGAGGCGGTGAAGACGCTCGTCGCCCAGGGCGAGCTCAAGCCCCGCCCGCTCGGTGGCGGCGCCAGGCCGGAAGACCGCACCCAGGTCGAGGCCGAGCTCACCATCATCGTGCCGCCCGGCGTCACCAGGCACCTGCTGTATCGCGCGCAATATGTCACCTCGCTGCAAGGGCGGCCGAAGATCACGGGCTTCCTCATCGACATCACCGAGAAGCGCCTGGTCGAGGACCAGCTCGCCCTCGTGGCCGGCGAGCTGCGCCATCGCGTGAAGAACTCCTTCACCGTCGTCCAGGCCCTGGCGCGGCAGAGCTTTGTCCCGGGCGCCGATGTCGAGACCGCGCTCAAGACCTATCTCGGCCGCCTGCAGGCCTTGTCGCTCGCCAATGACATCGTGCTCAGCACCGAAGCGGGCGCCGCGGACCTCGGCGAGATCGTCGACAAGATCACCGCGCCCTATCGCGCGGGCCGACGCGAGGCCGTCGACTTCAAAGGGCCGGCGGTCGAGGTGAGAGGGCCTGTCGTCACCGGCTTCAGCATGGCGCTGCATGAGCTGTGCACCAATGCGCTCAAATATGGCGCCCTGTCCTCTCCGCAGGGCCGCGTCCACATCCGCTGGACGCTCGGCGAGGACGGGCGGATCGATCTCGACTGGCGCGAAGAAGGTGGGCCTGCGGTCATCGCGCCGGCGCGCGAAGGGTTCGGCACGCGGCTCCTGAACCGGATGGTGTGCGACACGCTGTCCGGATCGGTCGACCTGCGCTACCTGCCGGCGGGCCTCAGCTGCCGGATCTCGGCGCGGCCGCGCTGAAGGCCAGCCTCACCTGAGGCGCTCGCGAAGCGCGGCGCGAAGGGTGTGCCGCACTGCTCTCACTCCATCCTGAAGGATGCTTCGAGGCTACTCGGCATGGGGGTGTCGGGAGTGATCCTAGCGGCCCCGGCGCGTCTGCGCGCGGACGGCAAGCGGCGTCTTCACGCGCGGCACCGCGATCCGGTCGGTCGTGCCGGTCTGCGCTTCGGCGGCCAGGCGCAGCTGGCGCAGATGCTCGGTCTTGGCGGCGCGCTCGCGCGTTTCCT
>JBFWNN010000003.1:0-34279 GCA_050251035.1 Parvibaculaceae bacterium | reverse complement strand
GCGCGGACGGCAAGCGGCGTCTTCACGCGCGGCACCGCGATCCGGTCGGTCGTGCCGGTCTGCGCTTCGGCGGCCAGGCGCAGCTGGCGCAGATGCTCGGTCTTGGCGGCGCGCTCGCGCGTTTCCTTGGCGATGATGTCCATCGCCGCGTCATGGGTCGCCTTTGCTTTCAGGGCACTGATGGAAGACATGGCCGTTCTCTCAAAGTCATTATTACAACGTCAGTCGGCAGCGCAGCCGGTACATCCGCGGTCTGCGCTGCTGACACGGGCGCGAGGCCCGTCATGATCGAGGTTCCGAAATCGATGAAATATCGCGGCGAAACGCCGCCAACCAAGGTTGGATGAAAACGTCGATATTTGCCATATGGGGTGCGGACCTGCGGATTGCAAGGCCGCGCGCGCGGACTACTCCTTGTCCAGATAATGCGTCTCCAGGAATTCCGAACGGAAGGTCTGCGGCGGCGTGGAGATGTCGGGGCGGCCTTCCGGCGTGAAGTCCAGCAGGTTCCAGTACGGCCACACGGTATCGACATGGTTCGACGGCAGCTCGGAGGCCCAGAAATGGAAGATGCGTCCGCCGTCGCGCGTGAGGCGGCGGTCATCCGACCGAGGCTTCACCTCCAGCCGATCAACCGGCCGACGCCCCGCCTGGTTCCCGGCCGGTAATTTCTCGTCACATTCCTTGAAGGAACCCCAATGTCGTCAAGTTGGTTCGGCAGAAAGGAGGGAACGGCATGAACAGGAAGACCAACAGGCAGCGGATAGACGCCAAGGCGATCGACGGCGTCGACCGGTCGTTCTTCCTCTGGCTCCTCGCTAGCCTCGCCGCGGCGACCGCGATCTCGGCCCTCATCGCCTTATGGGCCGCGGCGGCAAACAGTTCGATCCTGGGCTGACGGGCAATGTTCCTATTTTGTACTTGATTTGGCCGGCAGCTTGTGATTTGGAAATGACCAGGGTCGGAGAATTCCGCGCGTGCCGGCCGGGGGTGTGCGGCAAATTATTCGTAATTTTTTCACCGGTGAAAACCGTCGCCCAGACGTGACATTCCTGCTGGATTTCGTAAATTCCCTGCTCGTTTCGCCAAGTTATTGATATTGCTCGGGCGAGGAATTTTTCTGCGAAATTCCCTGATAATCCCTGATATCGGACGCTTCGCGGCCCGATGGACAGACAAAGGGGGCAACATGCCGGGTCAACCGCAGCCATCGGCCGAGACCGTGCCGCCATCGGCGCAGCTCGTCCAGATGGCGAGCGCCTATTGGGTGTCGGCGATCGTCCATGCGGCGGCGAAGCTCGATCTCGCCGACCGGCTGGCGCAGGGGCCGAAGAGTGCGGAGGACATCGCCGGCGCGATGGGGTTCGACCCGCGCGCGCTCTACCGGCTGATGCGTAGCCTCGCCGGCCTCGGCATCCTCACCGAGAACGCCGACAGGAGCTTCGCGCTGACGCCGCTCGGCGCCGCGCTGAAAGCCGGCGCCCCGGGATCGGCCCGGGCCTCCGTCCTCACCCTCTGCGCGCCATGGTTCACCCACGCCATGGAGGACCTCGCCCACAGCGTGCGCACCGGCACGACGGCCTTCGAGAAAATCAACGGCATGCCGGTCTTCGACTATCTCGGACGGCATCCCGAAGCCGCATCGCTGTTCAGCGAAACGATGGTCGGCATCCATGGCGGCGAGCCGCCGGCCGTCGCCGCGGCCTATGATTTCTCCGGGCTCGGAACCATCGTCGATGTCGGCGGCGCCACCGGCAATATGCTGGCCACGATCCTCGAGCACCATGAAGGCCCGCGCGGCATCCTCGCCGACCTGCCGCATGTGGTGAAGGATGCGCCCGCCTTCCTCTCGGGCCGCGGCGTCGCCGACCGCATCGCGATCGCGCCGCATGATTTCTTCCAATCGGTGCCCACGGGCGGCGATGCCTATATCCTCTCCCATGTCATCCATGACTGGAGCGAGGCGCAGTGCCTGACGATCCTGGGGAATGTGCGCCGGGCGATGCCCGACCATGGCCGCCTGCTCCTCGTCGAGATGGTGCTGCCCGGGCGCGACGAACCGCATTTCGGCAAGATCCTCGACATGGTGATGCTGGCGCTGCCGGGCGGCGAGGAACGCACGGCGGCGGAATATGAGGCTTTGTTCGCCAAGGCCCGATTCAAGCTCACCCGCGTGGTGCCGACGGCCTCGACGGTCAGCGTCATCGAGGCGGTGAAGGCGTAAGGCGGCCATCGGACCCTGAAAAGGCGGGTTCCGCAGCGGGGGAACGCGTCCCGTTTTCGCCTGCCCGTGCAACATCGGGATGTTTGCCTCGCTCATCCATTCGTGGTTCACTCACGCCGAATGCCGCGATCGATCTACATCATCAACCCGCAAGAGGCCGCGCCCTATTTCTTCAGCAGCGAGGTCCTCACCGCCACCCATATCGGCCGGTTTCCGATCGTGGCCGACCTGGCGACGCCGACGGTGGCGGCCCTCGTGCCCGAGGACTGGACGATCGAGATCTGCGACGAGCGGCGCGACGCTGTCGATCTCGACACCAGGGCGGAGGTGGTCGCCATCACCGCCAAGGTGTCGCAGCGCGGACGCATGAAAGTGCTGGCGCGCGAGTTCCGCCGGCGCGGCAAGCTCGTCATCGTCGGCGGCCCGCATGTGAGCCTGTGGCCCGACGATCTCAGGGGCCTGGCCGATGTGCTGGTCATCGGCGAGATCGAGGACATCGCGCATGAGGTCTTCGCCGATATCGCCGCTGGACGACCCAAGCCCGAATATCGCGGCGGCAAGCCCGATCTGAGCCTGAGCCCCAAGCCGCGCTGGGACCTCTACCGCTTCCGCCACAGCATGGCGGGGCAGGTGCAGACCTCGCGCGGCTGCCCCTTCGAATGCGATTTCTGCGACGTCATCCAGTATCTCGGACGCAAGCAGCGCTGGAAGGAGCCGGACCAGGTGTTGGGCGAGCTCGACGCGCTCTATCGGCTCGGCTGCCGCGACGTGCTGCTCGCCGACGACAATTTCACCGTCATGCGCAAGCGGGCGCGCACGCTGCTCGCGGCGATCGAGGCGTGGAACGACCGGCAGACCGCGGGACGCATGCGCTTCGCGACGCAATTGTCGATCGATGCGGCGCGCGATCGCGACCTCCTCGATCTCGCGGTCCGGGCCGGACTCGACCGCTGCTTCATCGGCATCGAGACGCCGAACGAGGACGCCCTCAAGGAAGCGCTGAAGCGCCAGAACCTGCGCGTCGACCTCGCCGAAGAAGTCGGCAAGATCGTGGGCGCCGGCCTCCTGCCCTTATGCGGCATGATCGTGGGATTCGACCATGACGGGCCCGACATCTTCGAACGCCAGGCCCGCTTCATCGCCAGCCTGCCGGCGCCCGTCATCCAGATGGGCCTCCTGGTGGCACCCCATGGCACGCCGCTCTGGGCGCGCATCAAGGCGGAAGGCCGGCTCGATGAAGATTTTCACGGCGAGGACAATCTGCTCGGCACCAATATCCAGCCCAGGCTCATGTCCGCGGCCGAGCTCAAATCCGGATGGCGGCGCCTGCTCAACGACATCTACGATCCGTGGAACTGGCTCGCACGCGTCGAGCATTTCGCCGAAGTCTCGCCTGCCAATGTCAACCGCCGCGGCCTCAATGTGTTCAGCCTGATCGAAGCGCGTCTCGCCGCGGCACTGGCGAAACGCGGCGAGACCGAGACGGCGCTGGTGGCCCGGCTCGAGACGCTCGTGCGGCAGCGGCCGGATCTTCTTTCGCAGATCGGCTATTCCCTCATCGTCTATTGCCAGACGCGCCACATGCTCGACCATTTCGGCCTGTGGGACGAGAGCCTGCATGCGCGGCGGCCGACGGCGATGAGCCACGCTTACGTGTGAAACCGATGCAGCCAGCCCGCGGCAAACCCATCAGCATCGAGACCGAGCGGTTCCTGGTCAGGAGCATGACGGCGCGCGATGCGGGCGGCATTTTCCGCGCCTGGATTTCCAATGCCGAGCTGATGGGAGCGCTCAACATGCCGCCCCGGCGGCTGAGCGCAGACGATGTGGCCCGCTTCGTCGCCGGCTTCGACGACCGGACGCGCTATCTGGTCGGGATCTTCGTCCGCAAGACCCAAAGCCTCGTCGGCCTTCTGCTCATGGATGTGAACACCGTCCATGCGCTGGTCAAGTTCTCGGGCTTCATCGGCGACCGCAACTGGCGCGGAAAGCAGGTTTTCGAGGAAGTGGGCTTCGGTCTCTTCGACGAGCTGTTCAAAGAACGCGGCCTCGAAAAGGCGACGGCGCAAGTGTGGGAGAAGAACTTCGCCACCCTGGTGCCGCTGCGTCGCATCGGCTTCAAGATCGAGGGCTTCCTCAGGGACGAGATCAGGGCTTTCGACAAGAGCGGGCGGCGCAGCCAGTTCCTGCTCGGTATGCTGGCATCGGATTGGAAACCACGAAAACATGCGGACTGAAGAGAACACCGTCAGCGACGTCATCGCGATGATCAACCGGGCGCTCGAGCAGCCGGTCGAGGGCCTCACGGCAGATACGCCGGTGCTGGAGATCACCGGCTTCGACAGCCTGGCGATGGAACGCCTGGCGCTCGAGCTCAGCGAGAAACGCGGCAAGGAGCTCGATCCGCTGGCTTTCGGAAAAGTCGAGACGGTGCGCGATCTGGCGGCGGTTCTCGCCGCGTGACGGCCGTGGACGTCTCAGGGTGAGAAGAAGCGCCAGCTCAGGCCGGCCCGCACCAGGAATACGTCAGATTCGATTTCGATAAAGGCCGGATCACCATCATCGAGATTCACGTCCTCACTCGGAAAATCCGCATAAAGGCCTTCGACCCGCAAGCTCAAGCTGTCGCTGAACATGTGTTCGATGCCGCCGCCCGCCGTCCAGCCGAAATAGGTCTGATGGTCGGTGCCGCTTTGGCCAAAGATGGTGCCCTCGAAATCGGCGGCGAGCCATGCCGCGCCACCGGTCGCGTAGATCAGTGTGCCGTCGAGATCAAAACCGGCGCGCAGGCGACCGGTCGCAAACCAGTCATAGTCCGCATCGACGGTGCTCTTCATGTCGAGGGTGTTCTCGTTGGTGAGGTAGTTGATGTCGCCTTCGACGCCGATGACGAAATCGCCCAGATCGAAATTGTAGCCCAGACCGGCGCCGAAGACGGCGCCGCCCGAAGAGTCCTTGTCGTCTCCACCGAAAAGAAGGTTGACCTCCTCGCCCTCCAACTTCACCTCGGAATAGCCGGCGGAGAGCGTCGCATAGAGGCCGCTCCAGTCGCTGTCATAGGTTTCCGGCAGCGGCAGGTCGCTGGCCGCCGACACATGGATACCAGCGAAGAAGAAGGCGGCGCCGAAAAGCAGCTTGCGATTCATGAGGCTGGTCCCCCTGACCTACCGACACATTCGTCCGGGACGAGGCAAAGGTCAATCTGCCAAGGATTTAACCGCGAAAGGTTTTCCCACTGTGGCGCAAAAGTCACAGGGTTCCGCGACATGGAACTTTGGCGCTCCGCCTACGCCGCGGCCGGCTCGTCCGCCAGCTTCCGCCCGGCGCTCTCGCGCAGCGAGAAGGCCGCCACCGCCGATATCGCGGCGCAGCCCATGATGTAGAAGGCCGGAACGGAGGTGTCGCCCGTCCTCTCGATCAGCCAGGTCGCGACCGCGGGCGCCGTGCCGCCGGCGAGCCCCACGGAGAGATTATAGGCCGCCGAGACCGCCGAGCAGCGCACATGGCGCGGGAACACCTCGCACAGCACGATCGGGTTGACCGAGCCATAGGAGCCGATCAGCAGGGTGAAGCCCAGCTGCCCGAGGAAGACATAGAGCACCTCGCCGGTGCGCATCAGCTCGAACAGCGGCCAGGCGAAGAGCAGGAGGCCGAGCGCGGCGCCGGTGAGGATCGGCTTGCGGCCGATCCGGTCGGAGAGGCGCGCCATCACGAGGACCACGCCGATCAGGATCACCATGTTGAGCGAATTGATCTGCAGCGCGGTGCGGGCACCCATGTCGGCGGCAAGCTTCAGCCAGGTGACGATGTAGACGAAGATCAGATAGAAGGCGACGGCATTGACCAGGCTGATCGCCACCGCCTGGAGGATGGCGAGCGGATGCTCGCGCAGCGCCTGCAGCATCGGCGAGCCTTCCTTCGCCGCCGGCTTGTCGAAGGGCATGCGCCGTCTCAGGATGAAGCCGGCGACGCCCACCAGCACGCCGAACAGGAAGGGCACGCGCCAGCCCCAGGCGACCACCTGGTCGAGCGGCAGCGTGTTCATGACGAGCGCGCCGACGGCCGAGCCGAGCAGGATGCCGCCGGTTGCGCCGAACACCGCCCAGGCAGTGGCGGCGCCACGCTTGCCGGGCTCGGCGGTCTCGGCCAGGAAGACGGCCGAGCTGGTATATTCGCCGCCCACCGCCAGGCCCTGCAGCATGCGGCAGACGAGCATCAGGATCGAGGCCCAGATGCCGATCTCGGCATAGGTCGGAAGCAGGCCCATGACGAGGGTGGGCACCGCCATGGCCACCACCGACCAGAGCAAGGCCGGGCCGCGGCCGACGCGGTCGCCGATATGGCCGAAGAGAATGGCGCCCAACGGCCGCATGAAGAAGCCGACGGCGAAGACGGCATAGGCGGCCAGGAGCGAGGTGCGCGGATCCTCGGCCGGGAAATAGAGGCTGCCGATGGTGCGGGCGAAGAAGCCGTAAATGGCGAAATCGTACCATTCCATCACATTGCCGACGATGCCGGCCCAGACGACGCGCTTGCGGTCGTGATGGACCACGGGCGATGCCGCCGCCATTGCGTCTGCCATGATGGACCCTCCCGCCGCGCTTATGACGTTAGGATAACGTGGAATGTCCGGCGCTCACAAGGGCGATGCGTGGACGGTGGCATTGCCCGTATGAAGCGCTAGACTGGAAGGCCGATGACGAAAAAGCTCCTCCTCAAACGCGTCTATGACCCGCCCGCCAAGAGCGACGGCGCCCGCATCCTGGTCGACCGCCTGTGGCCGCGCGGGCTTTCCAAGGAGAAGGCGAAGATCGACCACTGGCTCAAGGACCTGGCGCCCAGCCACGAGCTGCGCAAGAGGTTCCATGGCCATCCCGAAGACTGGACGGATTTCGTCGGCGCCTATGCGCGCGAGCTCGAGAGCGCGGCGGCACAGGCGGCCGTGGCGGAGCTCGAGGCCTGCATGAAGAAAGGGCCGGTCACGCTCCTCTATGCGGCGCACGACGAGAAGCACAACAATGCCGTGGCGCTCGAAGCCTGGCTCGCGAAACGCACCTAACCCGCAAAGGAGAGCCTCATGCTGCTGCACCGGGGCCGGCTCGTCGACCACATCCAGCTCAACGCCAGGGACCTCGAAGCAAGCAAGCGCTTCTATAAGGCGGCCATCGCGGCGCTCGGCAAGGACATCGACGTGGTGGAAGGGCCCGGCTTCTTCTATGCCGACGAGCTCTGGGTCGCGGCAGCGACCGCCGGCAGCCAGGCGATCCGCGTCCATATCGCCTTCCAGGCCGAGGATCGCGACACGGTGCGCCGCTTCCATGAAGCGGGCCTCGAGGCCGGCGGACGCGACAATGGCGCGCCCGGCGAGCGCCCCTATCATCCGGGCTATTACGCGGCCTTCCTCCTCGATCCCGACGGCAACAATATCGAGGCCGTCCATCACGGCGAAGCCCAGCGCTCCGCCGCCTCGGTCGAGATCCTCGCCCGGCTGCCGGGCGAGGATTAGCGCCGCAGATAATCGGCAATGGCGCGATACTCCGCGACGGCGTCTTCCGTCCTGGCCTGGCTCGCGCCATGGAGGGCCCAGTCCAAAGGCGTCCCTTTGTAGATCGTGTCGCGGCGGGCGAGGTCGCCACCCGCTTCCACGAGGAGCTTCACCGCGGCAAGCGAGCGCGACCATACGGCGTGATGCAGGGCGCCGGCATGCGACTGGTTGCGGAGGCTCACCGTGTCGGGCGAGATGCCCAGCGCCAGCATGCGGCGCAGCGCCGCGACCTTGCCCTTCATCGCCGCCAGCACGAAGGCATCGGCCTTGTCGCCGGCGTCGGCGCGCGCCAGGAGCCGGTCGGCATCGGCCCATCGGCCGAGGCAGAGCGCCGCCGACAGGGTGACGGGGGCGCCCCGCGCCAGCAGGAAGCGCGCCGCGTCGTCATTGCCGTTATAGAGCGCCGCCTCGGCATGAGTGCCGAAGCGGCCGTCATAGAGATCGCGCCCGTCGAGACCGGCGCCTTCCGCGACCAGGAGAGCGACAAGGTCGATGAGCAGGCCCGTCGCCCGCGCCGGCACCGACCAGCACACCAGCCGCAAGGCGTAATCGAGCTGCGTCTGGATATCTGGCGCCCCGGCCTGGCGCGCCGCGGCGATGATCGCCGTCGCCAGGGCCACGGCATTGCGCGGAACGGGCCTGCCGCGATCGGGATCGGCGGCGATGAACCACAGGAGATAAGGCGACTTGAAGAACCCGTCCACCGCATCGCCGGCCTGGTCGCGGAGCCATTGGCCCGGCTGTTCCAGGCGCGCAACGGCGAGCATCGGGTATTCGGACAGCAGCCGCTCGAGCCCGGCGAGGTCGCCTGCGTCCATGGCGGCAACGGCGGCGCGGAACCGGCCGTCGAGAGTCGTTGCGCTCATCATGTCCCAGGCCTTCCTCTGGTCAGCCGAGCCGGAAGCCCCGGCCGATGCGGCGCAGTCTAAGGCGCGCGACGACACGGCGCGAGGCCAGGTTGTCTTCGGCCGTCGAATAGAACAGCGCGCGCTTGGCCAGCGCCGGCAGGCGCGACCAGCCGGCCGTCACTTCGGCGGCGAAACCGCGGCCGCGGAATTTCGGCACGGTGACGAGGCCGAGTTCGGCGCCGTCGTCGGAAAGACGCGCGGCGAAGGCCATGGCGGCGACCTCGCCCTCCGCCAGGAGCATGCACCAGGGCGGCCACAGATCGGCGGGCGCGCGCATCTTCAGTTCGACGAGGTTCTGCGGCATGCCGCATCGCGCGATCCCGGCCTCGAAGCGAAACGCGGCTGCGCTGCCGGAGAGGACGAGCTCATGATCGCCCTTCGTCGGCAGGTCATGCGGCAACTCATGAATGAGCTCGACCTCGCCCCTGGGCGCTGCGCCGTCGCGCGTGAGCAAGGTCTCGTAGCGCTCGACATGGCGGGGCAGCGTGCCCGGCGCATGGAACGGCGGCTCCGTGTCCGCGAGCGCCAGGAGCTCCCGCGCCACGGCGTCGCTCACGTCCTGCCGGACGCCGGCGATGTTGCCCTGGGCACAGCCCGCGAGCCAGAAGAGCGGCCCCGGCGAGCGGTCGGGATCATTCTCGCGCTCGATGCGCCTGTCGCCCGCCGGCACGAACAAGGTGCGGAAGTCGACGGCGATGAGAGCGAGGTCGTCGGCCGGCGATGCGGTTCTCTTCAATGGGTCACGTCGTTTCGTTTGGGCAGAGCGCATAATGGCAAAGACCATGGCCATGTCGATACCGATCGGCGATATTGAGCGCAGGGAATATCGACAGGAGCTTCCTTTGCGTCCCTTGCTGAACCGCCGCCGCTTCCTTGTGACATCGGCCGCCGGCCTGGTTGCCGGCGCCGGCGGACTGGCGATGCCGGGCCTGAGCCGGGCGGCGGCGCGGCCCGTCGTCAGCCATGGCGTCCAGTCGGGCGATGTCGAGCAGACGTCGGGCGTCGTCTGGGCGCGCAGCGACCGCCCGGCGCGGCTCCATATCGAGATCGCCACCACCGAGAGCTTTGCGGATGCCCGCAGGCTCAGGCCCGTCACCGCATTGCCCGGCAACGATCTGGCCGCCAAGCGGCTGGTCACCGGTCTTCCGCCCGGCCAGACCATGTTCTATCGCCTGCGCTTCGCCGATCTCACCGACGTCAACGGCGTGAGCGAGCCGGTCGTCGGGCGCTTCCGCACCGCGCCGGCGAATGGGCGCGGGGTGCGTTTCGTCTGGTCGGCCGATACGGCGGGCCAGGGCTTCGGCATCAACCCGGATGACGGCGGCATGAAGACCTATGCCACGATGGCGGCGCACGAGCCGGATTTCTTCCTGCATTCGGGCGACACGATCTATGCCGACGGTCCGATCAGGCCGGAGGTTCAGACCGCGAACGGCTTGTGGAAGAACATCGTCGCGGACGGCGTCGACAAGGTGGCGGAGACGCTGGCCGAGTTCCGCGGCCGCTTCAAATACAATCTGCTCGACGACAATCTGCGCGCCTTCAATGCGAACGTTCCCACCTTCTGCCAATGGGACGATCACGAGGTCGTCGACAACTGGTCGTGGGGCAAGGATCTCCGCGCCGACGACCGCTACACGGAGAAATCGATCGAGCTCCTGAGCGAGAGGGCGGCACGCGCCTTCCATGAGATGATGCCGATCCGGCATCTGCCGGGCGATCCGTTGCGCGTCTATCGCAAGATCGCCTATGGCCCCCGGCTCGATGTCTTCTTTCTCGATCTCAGGCGCTATCGCGGCGCCAATGGCGCTTCGCTGGAAGCGGCGCTCACGCCGCAATCGCGCATCCTGGGCGCGCGCCAGCTCGACTGGCTGAAGCAGGCGCTGGCCAGGTCGACGGCGACGTGGAAGGTGATCGCCGCGGACATGCCGATCGGCCTCATCATCTGGGACGACTGGAAGACGAAGACCGGTGTCGAAGGCATCGCCAATGGCGATCAGGGTGCACCCCTGGGCCGCGAGCTCGAGCTGGCCGAGCTCCTGACCTTCATCAGAGACGCGAAGATCGGCAATGTCGTGTGGCTCACCGGCGATGTGCATTACACCGCGGCGCATCTCTATTCGCCGGACAAAGCGCAGTTCCAGGATTTCGACCCCTTCTGGGAATTCGTCTCCGGCCCCCTGCATGCCGGCACCTTCGGCCCCAATGCGCTCGACATGACCTTCGGCCCCGAGGTGAAATTCATGAAGGCGCCCGCCCCCGGCCAGGGAGTCAACCTGCCGCCGTCGGCGGGCCTGCAATTCTTCGGCATCGTCGACATCGACGCCAAGACCCGGCAGATGACGGTGCGGCTCATGGACCGCGGCAACAGCGAGCTCTACCGCGTCACGCTCGATCCCAAGGGATAGCGGTTCTCCTCATCTTTCGGCGCGCTGGATGGGACGTTGCAATCGTGCAAAGATGTCGTTCGGCGCTCCGTCATTCCGGCTCGCCACGGCCCGGGAGGCACATATGTCGCTCTTTCTCATCCTCGAGGTCCTCGCCATCGTCGGCTCGGGCCTCACCGCCGGCATCTTCTTCGCCTTCTCGACTTTCGTCATGGCGGCGCTGGCGCGCCTTCCGCCCGAGCAGGGCATCGCCGCGATGAACTCGATCAATGTCACGGTGATCAATCCGTGGTTCTTCACGGTGTTCTTCGGCACACCCATCGTCTGCGCCATCCTCGCCGTCATGGCGGTCTTCAAATGGAGCGAGCCGGGCTCCGCCGTCATCCTCGCCGCGAGCCTCGTCTTGATCGTAGGCTCGCTCGTGGTGACGATCGTGTTCAACGTGCCGCTCAACACCGCGCTCGCCGCCGTCACCACGGCAGCGGGCGAAGGCGGCGCGCTATGGACACGTTATCTCAGCGACTGGACGTTCTGGAACACGGTGCGCACAGTGGCGCCGTTGCTCGCCATGGTGCTGTTCATCTGGGGATTGATGCTGCGCTCAGGCGCGTGAGGCGCGCGCCATGACGCGGCGCACGGGAACGGCGCGCAGCGGCGCGCGGCGCGGCGCCGGCACGCCTTCGATGCGGTCGATGACCCATTGGGCGGCATGGAACGAAACGACATAAACGATCAGGATCCAGCCGAAGCCCAGCAGGGCCGCGAGGACGATCAGTGAAAACAAAGCCTTATGCGCCGACAGAGTCATCGACTCCTCCCGCTTTCGAAACTTGCGAAGATCAGATTTTCGAGCCGTCGGCCCGCCCGGGAAATCCACGGAGCTTCCCGGGCGGGCCGCGCTTCAGCCGACTTGTCCAGCCTGGCGAAGCATGTCTCGATAACGTCCGCCCAAAGGAAAGGTTCCTCGCCCTTACACAAGGTGACTCTTGATTAACATAGGATTCCTATGTATTATTCCGGCATGGTCAAGTTCCCGCTATCGCCTTTGCCGGAACGGCTGCATGAGGGCCTCGAGCGTCTCGCCAGCCTGCACCGGCTGGAAGAGCGGCAGTCGGCGGGCCCGCAGGGGCTCAATCCGACGCAGCTCGCCATCCTGCGCCTGCTGAGCCGCCGCGCGCCGGGCTTCCGGGTCAAGAGCATCGCGCGCGAGCTGGGCCTCAGGCAGCCGACCGTCACCGATTCGCTCATAGCCCTCGAGCGCAAAGGCTTCATCACGCGCCAGAGCGACCCCGAGGACGGCCGCGCCCTCCTCATCCATCCGACCGAACCGGGACGCGCGGCGCTCATGGCGGCGCAGGGCCAGATGCCGCGCATGGCGACGGCGCTCGCGGCCTTGAGCCGCAAGGAGCAGGCCGCCCTCCTCCACATCATGATCAAGATGATCCGGGCGCTCCTGCAGGACCAGGCCATGCCGGCGCAGCGCATGTGCGTCACCTGCCGGCATTTCCGTCCGCAGGCGGCGCCCGGATCGACGAAACCTCATTATTGCGAATTCGTGCGCGCCGCCTTCGGCTCCGCCGACCTGCAGGTCGATTGCGGCGAACACGATGCGGCGTCTCCCGACCACCAGGCTGCCACCTGGCGGATATTCATCGGCGAGACGCCAGGCTCCGGGCAAAACCAACATGAGGAGACGATCGAATGAGACTGTTTGCTTGCTGCGCCGGCCTGCTGGCGGGTGCTGCGTTTTCCGCCGCCGCGTCGGCGCATGACATCACCGCCAAAAGCGACGGCAAGGTGCCGCCCGCCTTCGACATCACCAAGGCCGGGGCCACGACCGACGGCCGGATCGCCGAATTCGCCATGGAGGTCACGGGCGAGGCCGGAAGCGTGAAGCCCGAGGCCATCGGCAAGCTCGCCGGCGCCAAGGTCGCGGCCTATGTCTGGCCGACCAAGATCGATCCGTCGGCAGTCGGCTTCGGCAAGGGCACGGGCATATTGGCGCTCGCCATCACCGCCCATCCCGATTTCGACGACACGCCGCTCTATGACGAGAACAATGACGGCGACCCCGCCAATGACGGCGCCGGCTGGCATTCGCACTGGGTGGTGCTCGGCGAAGACAAGGCCTGCGGCGCCGGGCTCAAGGTCAAGGACGTTTCTCCCGGCAGCGACGTGCTGCCCGCGACCGCGCCCGGACTGCCGATCGCACTCGACAGTCCGGGCATGTCGCCCGCGCTCAAGGGCTCGACGGTCAGGATCACGGTGCCGCTGAAGGATCAGGCGAATGCCGCCTTCGACGCGGTCACCGCCGAGCTGCAGGTCCATGGCGAAGGCAAGGCGCCGCTCCTCTGCGTCACCGGCGTGCACAAGATCGCCTCGGGAAAACTGACCTTCCCTGGAACGATCACGCTCAAGAAGTGATGCCGCCCGCGTAATCGAGACGATGGCCCGCCGGCTGCCACCGGCGGACCACCTCTTTCAGCCCGCTCCGGGCAAACCAGAGAAGGCGTCCGCCATGATGCCAGAGGCGACGAGCCTTTGCATCCTTTGGCGTATTGGCTGGAGCGGAAGCGCCCTTCTATAAGGAGCGCAACCGGCCGCGTCGCCGGTCCCCGTCCCCAGCCAAAGGAATGCTTTCATGGATCGCCGCCGCTTTATCACCCGTTCCGGAACCCTTGCCGCCGCCGCGACGACCCTGGCGGCGCCGGCGCTCGCGCAGTCGGCGCCCGAGCTCAAATGGCGCCTGACCTCGAGCTTCCCCAAGAGCCTCGACACGATCTACGGCACGGCCGAGGTCTTCGCCAAATTCGTCTCGGAAGCGAGCGACGGCAAGTTCCAGATCCAGTGTTTCCCGGCGGGCGAGCTTGTGCCCGGGCTGCAGGCCGCCGACAAGGTGACGGACGGCACGGTCGAGATGGCCCACACCTGCTCCTATTACTACTGGGGCAAGGACCCGACCTTCGCCTTCGGCACCGCCGTGCCCTTCGGCCTCAATTCGCGCCAGCAGAACGCCTGGTTCTATCATGGCGGCGGCAACGAGCTGCTCAACGAGTTCTATGCCGCCTATAATTTCATCGGTCTGCCGGGCGGCAATACGGGCGCCCAGATGGGCGGCTGGTTCCGCAAGGAGATCAAGACGCCGGAAGACCTCAAGGGCACCAAGATGCGCATCGCGGGCTTCGCCGGCGCCGTCATGCAGAAGCTCGGCGTGGTGCCGCAGCAGATCGCCGGCGGCGACATCTATCCTTCGCTGGAAAAGGGCACGATCGACGCCGCCGAATGGGTCGGGCCCTATGACGACCAGAAGCTCGGCTTCAACAAGGTGGCGCCGTTCTATTATTATCCGGGCTGGTGGGAAGGCGGCGCGGCGCTGCATTTCTTCATCAACAAAGGAAAATGGGACGAACTGCCGAAGAGCTATCAGGCCATCGTCACCGCGGCCGCCATGGCCGCCAATGTCGACTGTCAGTCCAAATACGACCAGCTCAATCCGACGGCGATCAAGAAGCTCGTCGCCGACGGCGCCAAGCTCCGGCCCTTCTCGGCCGATATCCTGGAGGCGTGCTTCACCGCGGCGAACGAGACCTATGCCGAGATCTCCGGCACAAACGCCCCTTTCAAGAAGCTCTATGACGCGATCAAGGCGCAGCGCAACGACGCCTATCTCTGGCAGCAGGTGTCGGAGAACACCTTCGACACCTTCATGATGAGCCAGCAGCGCAAGAAGACACTGTAGGACATCGACACGAAGCGGGGATGCCCATGGCAATCCCCGCCTTCATCATTTGCGCAAGACATCTTTGAATGTCCGCTTTCCGCCTTTATAAAAGGCGGCTCGGACAGGCCCGCGGCAAGAAGACGGGTTGTTCGCGCGAGGAAACAGCCGCGGCGCAGGGCGCCGCCCATGGGA
The DNA here is from genome assembly GCA_050251035.1 of Parvibaculaceae bacterium. Classification (GTDB taxonomy): domain Bacteria; phylum Pseudomonadota; class Alphaproteobacteria; order Rhizobiales; family Aestuariivirgaceae; genus Taklimakanibacter. The sequence goes on along the minus strand of JBFWNN010000003.1, from coordinate 19,302 downwards.
GGATTTGACGAATGGATCGCCGGAAATTCATCGCATCTGCAGGGACAACGGCTGCCGCTACGGCATCCCTCGCGGCGCCCGCCATCGCGCAGTCGGCGCCGCAGCTCAAATGGCGGCTGACCTCGAGCTTCCCCAAGAGCCTCGATACGATCTACGGCGTCGCCGAGCTCTTCGCCAAGAATGTCGCCGAGGCCACCGACGGCAACTTCCAGATTCAGTGTTTCCCGGCGGGCGAGATCGTGCCGGGTCTCCAGGCGGCCGACAAGGTGAGCGACGGCACGCTCGAATTGGCCCACACCGCCTCATATTATTACTGGGGCAAGGATCCGACCTTCGCCTTCGCCACCGCCGTTCCCTTCGGGCTCAATTCGCGCCAGCAGAATGCCTGGATGTATGAGGGCGGCGGCATCGATCTCATGAACGAGTTCTATGCCGGCTATAACATCTATGCGCTGCCCGGCGGCAATACCGGCGCGCAGATGGGCGGCTGGTTCCGCAAGGAGATCAAGACGGTCGCCGACATGAAGGGCGTCAAGATGCGCATCGGCGGTTTTGGCGGCAAGGTGATCGCCAAGCTCGGCGTGGTGCCGCAACAGATCGCCGGCGGCGACATCTACCCGGCGCTGGAAAAGGGCACGATCGATGCCGCCGAATGGGTCGGCCCCTATGACGACCAGAAGCTCGGTTTCAACAAGGTGGCGCCGTTCTATTATTATCCCGGCTGGTGGGAAGGCGGACCCATGCTGCACTTCTTCATCAACAAGGCGAAATGGGAAGGACTGCCGAAAACCTATCAGGCGATCATCAGCGGCGCGGCGGCGCTGGCCAACACCGCCATGCAGGCGCGCTACGACCATCTCAATCCGCCGGCGCTCAAGAAGCTCGTCGCCGACGGCGCCAAGCTCCGGCCGTTCTCGGGCGAGATCCTGGAAGCCTGCTTCAATGCGGCGAAGGAAACCTATGCCGAGATGAATGCCACCAACGCCGCCTTCAAGAAGGTGCATGACGCGGTGATGGCCTATCGCGCCGACGGCTATCTGTGGCAGCAGGTGTCGGAAGCAACCTACGACAATTTCATGATGTCGCAGCAGCGCAAGAAGCAGCTGTAGTCTCCACCCGGCGCTTCAATCGAAGGACGGCGGGCCGATGAGATCGCCATTGTCATCGGTCGGCACCGTGATCTCGATGGTCGAGGGATCGACCTCGGGGCCTGTGCCCTTGTAGTGCATGATCATCGCCGGGAAGGCGATGGCGAGCCCCACCATGATGAGCTGGATGACGACGAAGGGCACGGCGCCCCAATAGATCTGCCCGGTGGTCACGGGCTGCAGCGTGGCGCCGGTGATGCGGTCCTTATAGGGCGCGCGCGGCGCCACCGAACGCAAATAGAAGAGCGCGAAGCCGAACGGCGGATGCATGAAGCTCGTCTGCATGTTGATGCCGAGCAGCACGCCGAACCAGATGAGGTCGATGCCCAGGGCTTCGGCCGGCCCCGCGAGCAAGGGCACGATGATGAACGCGAGCTCGAAGAAATCGAGGAAGAAGGCGAGCACGAAGACGAGCAGATTGACGAAGATGAGGAAGCCGAGCTGGCCGCCCGGCAGGCTGACCAGCAGATGCTCGACCCATTTGTGCCCGTCGACGCCATAGAAGGTGAGCGAGAAGACCCGGGCGCCGATCAGGATGAAGATGACGAAGGCCGACAGGTTGGTCGTCTGCTCGAGCGCCTGACGCAGGAGGCCGAAATTGAGCTGACGGCGGGCCAGCGCCAGGAGCAGCGCCCCCGCCGCGCCCATGGCGCCGCCCTCGGTCGGCGTGGCGATGCCCTGGAAGATCGTGCCGAGCACCAGGAAGATGAGGACGAGTGGCGGCAGGAGATCGGCGATGATCTTCCAGACCGCGCCCGCCACCGGCCGCGACGGCGCGTTGAGAAGCGACACGCCGCCGCCGATGAGCCCCAGGAGCGCGACGAAATAGACCCATTCGCCGGCGATCCAGGCGATGAGATCGAGCAGGAAGTCGAGGCCCCGCTCGGATGCCGGCGGCAATGCGAAGAAGCCCGCATGAAAGGCCTGGGCGGCTTTCCACAGGACGCCCAAGGCCAGAAGCAGGAACAACGCGCCGAGGATCGTCGACAGAATTCTCGGCAGATAACGCAGCGCCGCGACATAGGCGAGATAAACGACGGCGAAAGCGCCGAGCATCGTCAGCATGCGCGAGCCCTCGCCGATGAAGCGCGCCTCGATCCTCTCGCTCACTCCCGACACGAAGCCATCGATGAGATCTATGCCGAGCTTGGGCGCGAACAGCACGATCATGCCCCAGAGCACCAGCACCAGCGGGAAGACGACCGCAGTGAGGACCGGACCATAGTCGGCACCCGCGCCGAAGGAGCGCGCCTCGACCGGCAGCGCCGGCGCCGCTTTGGGAAAGATCATCGTCATGATGAAGACGTAGGTCATATAGAGCGCGGTGAGCGCGAGGCCCGGGATGATGGCGCCCGTATACATGTCGCCGACCGAGCGGCCGAGCTGGTCGGCGAGGATGATGAGGACGAGGCTCGGCGGGATGATCTGCGCCAAGGTCCCCGAGGCGGTGATCACGCCCGCCGCCATGCGCCGGTCATAGCCGTAGCGCAGCATGATGGGCAGCGAGATCAGTCCCATGGCGATGACGGAGGCGGCGACGACGCCGGTCGTCGCAGCGAGAAGAGCGCCGACGAAGATCACCGCATAGGCGACACCGCCCCTGACCGGGCCGAAGAGCTTGCCCGCGGTGTCGAGCAGGTCTTCGGCCATGCCGGATCGCTCGAGGATGAGCCCCATGAAGGTGAAGAAGGGAATGGCGAGCAGCGTCTCGTTCGCCATGATGCCGAAAACGCGGTCGGGCAAGGCCTGCAGCAGGTTGGGCGGGAAGAGGCCCAGATAGATGCCGAGCGCGCCGAAGGCCAGGCCGACGAAAGCCAGAGAGAAGGCGACCGGATAGCCGAGCAGGAGGAAGATCACCAGGGCGGCGAACATGATCGGCGCCATGTTCTCGATGAGGAAGGCGGTCATGCCATGGGGCCTCCCCGGCTATGGCTGCGGCTCGAGCGGCGCGTGATGGCCGTGCTGCGGATGCGGATCGGGAATGAGCCCGCGCATGACGGCGATGCGCTTGATCAGTTCGGAAATGCCCTGGATGAAGAGCAGGAAGAAGCCCGCCAGGATGAAGGCGCGCGTCGGCCAGATGATGAGGCCGCCGGCCGAGCCAGACATCTCGCCCGAGCGCCAGGCGCTCCAGGCGAACGGAATGCTCTCATAGACCATCAAGGCGGCGAAAGGCAGGAGCATCAGCACATGGCCGAAGATGTCGATCCAGTTGCGCGTCCGCTGCGACAGGCGGCCGGAAACGATGTCGATGCGGATATGCTCGTTCCTCTGCAGCGTGTAGGCGGCGGCCACCATGAAGACGGCGCCGAACAGGTACCATTGCAATTCGAGCCAGGCATTCGAGCTCATGTCGAAGGCCTTGCGGATGACCGCATTGATGGCCGAGACCAGGATGGCGGCAAGGATCAGCCAGATGACGTGACGACCAATGAATGCGGTGACCGCATCGATCCAGCGGCTCAGCGCGAGCAATCCGCCCATAAGGCACTTCCCCTTTTGTCAGCAGCGAGCAGGAGCCCGCTCTCGCCCGGTTGACCGGGTCGGTGATTTGAGGCGAAACATTAGATGGAAAGCTCAGGTCCCAACAAGCCTGAATTATGATCTCCGCATGATACCTTTGATCAAGCCCGACGGGCGCCAATCACCCACCGCCGCCGCCATCCAGAAAGGCGTGTGCCGGCATCTGCGCGCCGCGGGCTTCGCAACCCTCACGGAATTCACCCTCGCCTCCGGCCGGCGCGTCGACGTCCTGGGGCTGTCGCCATCCGGCCAGCTGTGGATCGTCGAGATCAAGTCGTCGCTCCAGGATTTCCGCGCCGATCTCAAATGGCCGGAATACCGCGATTTCTGCGACCGGCTCTATTTCGCCATCACCACCGAGCTCATGCCCGAGATCATGCCGGCGGAAGCGGGCCTCATCATCGCCGACGCCTGGGGGGCGGAGATCCAGCGCGACCCGGCCGAGCATCTGCTCCATGCCTCACGCCGCAAGGCGATGACGCTGGCCTTCGCCCGCGCCGCGGCGCTCAGGCTGCACGGGCTCTATGACCCGGAGAACCTGCTTTGACGGCGCCTGTGATCCGATAGCAGGCGGTCACTTCGGGGCGCGCTTGGCGAGGATGCGCTGCAAGGTGCGGCGATGCATGTTGAGACGGCGCGCCGTCTCCGAGACATTGCGGTTGCACAATTCATAGACGCGCTGGATATGCTCCCAGCGCACCCGGTCGGCCGACATCGGATTCTCCGGCAGAGCGGCGCGGGCGCCGCCCGAACCGGTGAGCGCGCTGTAGACCGCATCGGCGTCGGCGGGCTTCGCCAGATAGTCGATGGCGCCGAGCTTCACCGCGGTCACGGCGGTCGCGATATTGCCATAGCCGGTCAGCACCACGGCGCGGGCATCGGGCCTGGAGCGATGCAGCGCCTCGATGACGTCGAGGCCGTTGCCGTCGCCCAGCCTGAGATCGACCACGGCGTAGCCCGGCGGCTCCTTCTTCACCTGCTCGACCCCCTCGGCCACCGTCTCGGCCATGCGCACGGCAAAGCCGCGCGTCTCCATGGCGCGGGCGAGCCGGGTCAAAAACGGCTTGTCGTCATCCACGAGAAGAAGGGTCAGGTCCTGCGGCAGGCTGGTTTCGGTCATCAAGATGCGCGTCCTTTCCGCCCCCTTATAGGGGTTAAGTTCCCCATCTCAAACCCCACTTGCAACCGGATTACGCAACGCCATGTCGACCCTCTGGCGCGGCCAGGAAATGCGCACGCTGGCGCCGTGATCGGGATAGGCGCGGTTGGCGAGCGCCACCTGGGCGCCGGAACGCTCGAGCAGCGTCTTGGCGATGAAGAAACCGAGGCCCATGCCCTCATGACGCCCGGCCGCATCGCCCGGATCGCCCGGGCCATAGCCCTTGCGCGAGGTGACGAAGGGGTCGCCCAGGCGGTCGATGATGTCCTGCGAGAAGCCCGGCCCGTCGTCGCGCACCGTGATGGTGATGTCGGAAGCCGACCAGCGCGCCTCGACGTCGACGCGGGTGGTGGCGAAGTCGGCGGCATTCTCGATCAGATTGCCGAGCCCGTAGGTGATGGCGGGATTGCGCGCGAAGACCGGCTCGCCGGCGCTCTTCGGCTTGCCGTCATCGGCGGCGCGGGCATCGACGGCAATGGTCACGTCCGAGCCGCGCAGCGGCGCCACGATGTCCTCCAGCATCACCGGCAGCTTCGCCTGCGCCATGATGGCATCGGCCGGCGTGTCGCGGTTGGCGAGGCGGGACAGGATCTCGCGGCAGCGCGCCGCCTGGCTGATCAGGAGATCGATATCCTCAGCCGTGTGGCCGCCCGCCGGCAATTCGCGCTTCAGTTCCTTGGCGACCAGGGCGATGGTGGCGAGCGGCGTGCCGAGCTCATGCGCGGCCGCGGCGGCCAGGCCGTCGAGCGCCGAGAGGCGCTGCTCGCGGGCGAGCACGAGTTCGGTGGCGGACAAGGCGGCCGACATCTGGCGCGCCTCCTCGGCGATGCGGCGCGCATAGATGGCCGAGAAGACCGCCCCGCTCACCAGCGCCGTCCACATGCCGACGATGTAGATCGTCGGCAGTGCGAGCGGCGCCTCGGCGAACCACGGCAAGGGGAAGTGATCGAAAGCGAGGAAGCTCGCGCAGATGAAGGCGATGGCGGAGAGGACCAGGGTCCATTTGATCGGGAGCGAGGTTGCCGAGACGGTGACCGGCACGAGGAACAGGAAGGCAAAGGGATTCTGCAGGCCGCCGGTGAGATAGAGCAGCAGCGCCAGCTGCAGGATGTCGTAGCCGAGGAGCAGCGCGGCATTGCGGTCGGTGAGCAGATTGCCGCGCCAGCGCAGGGTGAGGAAGATGTTGAGCCAGGCGGACAAGGCGATCGCGGCCAGGCACCAGCCGACCGGGAGATCGAAGCCCAGGCCCCAATGTACCAGGACGACCGCCGCCGTCTGGCCGGCGACCGCGAGCCAGCGCAAGCGCACCAGGGTTTTCAGGCGCAAGCCCAGCTCGCCCGTGGTCAGGCCGGGCAGGAGGCTCGTGTCCTCGGGGCTGGCCAGGTTCACATCCGTCACCATGGCCTTGTCTTAGCAAAGCGCGGCGCGGTTGTCGTCTCAATGCCGGAAATGACGCATGCCGGTGAAGACCATGGCGAGCCCCAGTTCATCCGCCGCCGCGATCACTTCGGCGTCGCGCAGGGAGCCGCCGGGCTGGATGACGGCGGTGACGCCCGCTTCCGCGGCCGTGACGAGGCCGTCGGCAAAAGGGAAGAAGGCATCGGAGGCGACGACGGCGCCCTTGGCCAGGGGCTCGGCCAGACCTGAGGCCTTGGCCGCTTCGGCGCTCTTCGCCGCGGCGATGCGAGTCGAATCGACCCGCGACATCTGCCCGGCGCCGATGCCGACGGTGGCGCCCGCCTTCGCATAGACGATGGCATTGGACTTCACATGCTTCGCCACGGTGAAGGCGAATTGGAGATCGGCGAGCTCTGCCGGGGTGGGCGCGCGCTTTGTCACAACCTTGAGATCCTTCGCCTCGACATGCCCGCCGTCGCGCGACTGCAGAAGGAAGCCGCCGGCAACCGTCTTGAACAGCACGCCCGGCGCGCCGGGATCGGGCAGGCCCCGGGTGACGAGAAGGCGAAGGTTCTTCTTCTGGGCGATGATCCGGCGCGCCTCGGCATCGGCGCCCGGCGCGATGATGACCTCGGTGAAGATCTTTCCGATCTCTTCCGCCGTCTCGGCATCGATCGCGCGGTTGAAGGCGATGATGCCGCCGAAGGCCGAGACCGGATCGCAGGCGAGCGCCTTGCGATAGGCATCGGCGAGCGAGGCGCCCAAGGCGACGCCGCACGGATTGGCATGTTTCACGATCACGCAAGCCGCCTGGCCGGCCGCAAATTCGGCGACACATTCGAAGGCGGCATCGGTATCGTTGATGTTGTTGTAGGAGAGCTCCTTGCCCTGGAGCTGCTCGGCGGTCGCCACGCCCTCGCGCGCTTCGGCGCTCTTGTAGAAGGCCGCCGACTGATGCGGATTCTCGCCATAGCGCAGGCGCTGGACGAGCCTGCCGCCGAGCGCCGCATAGGCCGGCGCTTCGTCGCCGAGAGCGCGCGCGAACCATTGCGCGATCGCCGCGTCATAGGCGGCGGTGCGGGCGAAGGCCTTGGCGGCGAAGCGGCGGCGCGCGGCTTCGCCGACGGCACCCTCGTGTGTGTCGAGCTCCGCCAGCACGGCGTCATAATCGACCGGATCGACGATGACGGCGAGGCTTCCATGGTTCTTGGCCGCGGCGCGGATCATCGCCGGACCGCCGATGTCGATATTCTCGATCGCCACGTCCCATTCGGCTCCTTTCGCCGTCACCGCCTCGAACGGATAGAGATTGACGACCAGGAGCTCGAAAGGCGCGATCGCCTGGGCGGCGAGCGCCCGCACATGATCGGGATTGCCGCGGTCGGCCAGGAGCCCGCCATGGATCTTGGGATGGAGCGTCTTGACCCGTCCATCCATGATCTCGGGAAAGCCGGTGACGGCGGCGACATCCGTCACCGCGAGGCCTTCCGCCTTCAACGTCTTGGCGGTGCCGCCGGTCGAGACGATCTCGATGCCGCGCGCCCAGAGCGCGCGGGCGAAGTCGATGAGGCCCGTCTTGTCGGAAACGGACAGCAAGGCGCGGCGGACGGGTGGCGACATGAGGCAAGTCCTATCGTTTCTGCCCTCATCCTGAGGCGCATTTTCCCTTCGTCATGGCCGGGCCTGACCCGGCCATCCAGACTCGTCGTCATGCAACTGCCCGCATGATGGACTGGATGGCCGCCTCAAGGGCGGCCATGACGAGTGGGTTAATCGGCCACCTCGGCACGAGGAACGTGCGGCCGTGCTCTAGCACAGGTGCCCGCAGACTCAATATTGAAGCGCGGGCCTCAGAAGGGCAGTTCGGGCGCGGAAGGCGTCTGCTGCGTTTCGCGCTTGTCGCGCTTGGCCAGGCGCTTGAAGGCCCAGCTCACCCGGTCATGCCGGCCGATGACGCCCTTGAGCACGATCTGCTGAGTGCGCCGCGGCTGCGGCAGGCCCGCCAGGTAGACGCTGTCGGCGAGATCGATGACGCAGCCCTTGGCGGCGAAACGCCAGGCGGTGCGGTTGGCGAGCATCAGCATCACCGTCTCGCCGTCCTTGGACAAGGTCGCCTTGACCGACGGGTGAAGATGGAAGCGCAGCACATAGGGCAGGCCGATCAAGGCCTGATCGCTCGCGGCATCGTGGACGAGCCGGTCCTCGCCGCGGAAATCATCGCCGGCGATCGCCAGATAGAGGTCGCGCTCATGCAGGAGATTGCCGGCGAGCACATTGCCGCCGCGAAAGAACGTGCCGAAGCCGCCCGCCTCGCTGACGCCCCGCCGCTCGCCGTCGGCCTTGCGCGAGCCGCCGGTCAGCCAGCTCCAGGGCCCTTGCGCCTTCTCTACCGCATAGGAGTCGAGGCTCAGCGTGTTGTGCGCCGCCGGTCCCGAGGCGGCATAGATCCAGCGTTTCGAGCCGTCGGCCGGCAGCCCGCAATTGACCACGATGCGCTGCGGGCCGTCGGAGAATTCGAAAGCGAGCGGACCGAGGCAGGCGGCGTCCGGTCCGAAATCGGTGATGACGGTGGCGCCGCCATGCGCCATGCGGCTGAAGCCCGAATAGGCGGCGAGCGAGACCGGCCGGCCAAGCGTCGTGTCCTGGCCGAAGACGGCGCGCATCTCGCGCACCGCGGGATCGGCGACGCCCTGGATGACGGCGAGGCCGTCATCGCCATGCGAGAAGAAGCGCAGCATCGGCAGCATGCGCTCGAGCCCGGCATGGAGACGCTGCGGCAAGGGCTCGCGGCCGGCAATGATGGCGGAGCGCAAGGGCACGAGATCGAGGAGCAGCTTGAGCAGCGTCGCCGGATTGCGCGAGGCATGGCCGCCATCGGGCAGGATCTGCTCGGCGATCGCCGTCTCCAGCCGCTCATAGGCGTGGCTGCGGAAGGTGGCGGAGGATTCGAAGGCCGTCACCGCATAAGCCAGCGCCAGCGCCTGCTCGATGCGTCCGGGCTCATGCGCCATCTGCGCCGTCTCGCGCGCGATGAGGCGCAGGAACTTGTCCTCGAAGGTAGAGCCGGCCCCCTTGAGCAGGAAGGGTGCATGGCGCACCAGCGCCATCAGCCGCACCGCCGCGACATCGGGGGCCTTCGCTTCCTTGGGGCAGTTGCGCGTGTCAGCCATCCAGTCGAGGACGAGGGTGCGCGCATAGGCGCGATGCATGGCCGAGCCCGCCGCCTCGAGATGGGCGAGCCAGGCGAAGCCATGGAGCTCGATGAGCCAGGCCGGCTCGAGCACCGGCTTGGCGAAGATGCTCTGGGTGCCGCCGGAGACCGCTTGCCCGGCCAGCACGAAACGGTTGCGGTAGATCTGCCGGCCGAGCTCGGGATTGCCGAGGACGAGCGGGATGATCGGCCGCACGAGTTTCGACGGGCGCCAGCGCCGCAGCAGCCGGCTTCCCAGATCTTGCGCCTTTTCAATAGGTTGTAATGTGGCCCCGAGCGCCGCCCGAAGGGCGCCGAACATTTCGAAACGGGACTCCAGGGCACGCAACATGGGCGTCGGTCAACGGCTCTATCAGGGGACGGGTGGGGCTGCCCGGCCATTGGATGAGCTTAAGGTTAAGGATTGGCTAACGGGATTTCACAGCCTGACGAGGCGCGCCGCGTAGAAGCCGTCAAGCCCTTGATCCGCGCCGATATTCATCGACGGCAACGTGCGCAGGTCACCTGGGGCGGTGACGAACTGGCTTTGCCCCGCGACATCGTCCGTGGTCAGGGGCAGGCGGCGATAGCCGGGATGGCGCGCGAGAAAGCCTTCGACCTGCGCCTCGCCCTCCTCGGGCTCGAGCGAGCAGGTGCAGTAGACGAGGTGGCCGCCGGGCGCCACGAACTTCGCCGCCTGCGCGAGGAGGCTCGCCTGCAGCTGCGTAAGCTCGACGATCTGCGTCTCGCTCTTGATCCAGGGCAGTTCCGGGTGGCGGCGGATCGTGCCGGTGGCCGAGCAGGGCGCATCGAGCAGCACCCCGTCGAAGAGCCTGTCGGCGGGAAAGGCCAGGACATCGGTGACATGGAGCTCGGCCGCAAGCTTCAGGCGATCGAGATTCTCACCGACGCGCGCCATGCGCGGCGCCGACTGATCGACCGCCGTCACCTTGGCGCCCTTGGCGGCGAGCTGCGCCGTCTTGCCGCCGGGCGCTGAGCAGAGATCGAGCACCGTCCGGCCTGCCACATCGCCCAGGAGCCGCACCGGCAAAGCGGCGGCGGCATCCTGCACCCACCAGGCGCCATCATCGAAGCCGGCGAGAGTTTCGATCGCGCCCGATCTCTCGCGAAGCCGCACGGAGCCTGTCGGCAGGACGCTGCCGCCCAAAGCTTTCGCCCACTCCTCGGGCGCCGACCTGACCGAGAGATCGAGCGCCGGCTCGTCGAGATGGGCGCGCGCGAGCGCCTCGGCCGTCTCGCGGCCATGGGCTTCCACCCAGCGCCGCCACAGCCAGTCCGGTACATTGAGGCGCGGCCGGTCGATCGGCTTCACATCGGCGAGCTTGCGCAGGACCGCGTTGACGAGATTGGCGAAATGACGGGCGTCGCGGTCCGCGCGCGCCAGCGTCACGGCGAGATCGATCGCCGCATGCGCCGGCGTTGCGAGATAGAGGAGCTGGACGGCGCCGAGAAGCAGGATCAGCGAAGCCGCGCCGGATTTGCGCGGCAGCTTCTTCGCCAGGAAACGGGCGATGATCGCCTCGCTCTCGCCCTTGCGGCGCAGGCAGGTCTGCACCAGCGCGGTGACGAAAGCGCGGTCGCGCGGCGCGAGGCCCCTCGCATGCTCGTGCATCAGCGTCTCGTCGAAGGGACGCGCGTCTTCGAGGATGGCCGACAGAATGGCCAGGGCGGCGCGGCGCGCCGCCAGTCCGGCCTTGTCGTCCGATTGATGCTTGGCCGCGTTCAGCCCCATGGGCCTCTATTATTACGCGGCGCTTCGTCTGACCAGGGACCGGTCGAGACGGGTTGCGCCGGGGCGCCGAACTCGGCCGCGATCTGCTTCAAGGCGGCGATGCGGTTCTCCGTCGCGGGGTGCGTCGAGAACAGATTGTCCATGCGCTGACCCGAGAGCGGGTTGATGATGAACATATGGGCGGTGGCGGGATTGGCCTCCGCCGTGTCGTTCTCGATGCGATGTGCCGCATTGGAAATGCGCGCCAGCGCCGAAGCGAGCGCCATCGGCTTGCCGCAGATCTGGGCGCCGCCGCGATCGGCCGAATATTCGCGGGTGCGGCTGATCGCCATCTGCACCAGCATGGCGGCGAGCGGAGCGACGATGATCATCAGCAAGGTGCCGATCATGCCCAGGCCGCCACCGCGCTCGCGGCCGCCGCCGAAGAAGAAGGCGAAATTGCCGAGCATGGAAATGGCGCCGGCAATGGTCGCCGTGACCGTCATGATCAGCGTGTCGCGGTTACGGATATGGGCGAGCTCATGCGCCATCACGCCTTCGATCTCGTCATAGCTGAGGGCGGAGAGCAGGCCCGTGGTCGCAGCGACCGCGGCATGCTCGGGATCGCGCCCGGTGGCGAAGGCGTTGGGCTGCGGATTGTCCATGATGTAGACCTTGGGCATGGGCAGCCCGGCATTCTGCGAGAGCCTGGCGATCATGTCATAGAATTCGGGCGACGCGGCGCGGTCGATGGCGCGCGCGCCATGCATCGACAGCACCATCTTGTCGGAATTCCAATAAGCGAAGGCATTCATGCCGACCGAGAACACGAGCGCGATCAGCATGCCGGTCTGGCCGCCAATGGCATAGCCGACAGCCAGGAACAGGGCGACGAGCCCCGCCAGCAGTATTCCGGTCCGCATTACGTTCATCAGGCAACCTCACCCTTTCGCCCTGCCTTGCACCTGGTGCAATGGAGCCCCTATATGATGGGTATGGCTGACCTCGAGGACAAGGGCGGAAAGGCGCTTCCCGCCGCCGCGGAACGTGCGCTCGCCGAGGCGGCGGCGCGGCGGAATGCCGTGCAGGCGCCCGATCTCCCCAAGGAAGTGAACGGCCGCAAAGGGCTGGAGCCCACCCGTTTCGGTGACTGGGAAGTAAAGGGCATCGCCAGCGATTTCTAGAAACCCAGCGCCTTGCGAACGTCTTTTGCGGATGCGCCGCCTTCGCGCAGATCGTGCAAAGAGCGGCTGCCGAGGCTCTTCGACAATTTGCGCCCGGCCTCGTCATTGACGAGCGTATGGTGATGATAGCGCGGCACCGGCAGCGCCAGGAGATGCTGCAGCAGGCGATGGATCGCCGTCGCGTGAAAGAGATCGTGGCCGCGCACCACATGGGTGACGCCCTGCAGCGCATCGTCGATGACGACCGCGATGTGATAGCTGGTGTCGATATCCTTGCGCGCCAGCACGACATCGCCCCAGTCTTCGGGATGAGCGATCTCTTCGACGCGAGCGCCCGAGCCTGCCTCGCTGAAAGTAAGCGCCGCGCCCACCGGCGCCAACGCTTGCGCCATGTCGATGCGCCAGGCTGCCGGATCGCCCTGCGCCAGATGGCGGGCGCGATCCGCCGCCGTCATATGCCGGCAGGTTCCCGGATAGAGCGGCTGGCCTTCGGGATCGCGCCGGGCGTCGGCCCCCACCCGGCGGGCAATGTCCTGGCGCGAGCAGAAGCAGGGATAGAGCAGGCCCCGATCGCGCAAGACCTGCTGGACCTCTCGATAACGCCCGAGATGCTCGCTCTGGCGCAGCACCGGCGCTTCCCATTTCAAGCCGAGCCAGGCCAGATCCATCAGCATCGCCCGGGAGAGCTCGGGCGTGCAGCGGATCGTGTCGATGTCCTCGATGCGCAAGAGGAAACGCCCGCCCGCCGCGCGGGCCATCTTCTCATTGAGCAAAGCCGAATAGGCATGGCCCAGATGCAGACGGCCATTGGGGCTCGGCGCGAAGCGAAAGGTTGCGAGGCTCATGACTTTTCCCGGCTCGGCGATGCTCTATAACACGCGCATGCACAAGACCATCGAGAGCGAAGCCGACCTGGCCGAAGGGGTCGAATGGCTGCTCGGCCGCGAGCCGCGCTTCTCCCGCGTCATCGCTCAGACCGGACTGCCGCCGCTGCGGCGCGCGCCGGGCGGGCTGCCGGGCCTCTTACGCATCGTCACCGAGCAGATGATCTCGCTCCAGGCGGCGGATACGATCTGGCGGCGGATCGAGCGGGAACTGGCGCCGCTCGATCCGCCGGCGATCCTGCGGCGGCGGCATGCGACCCTCATGAAGCTCGGCCTGTCCGGCGCCAAGAGCCGCACCTTCCGCGCTTTGGCGCAGGCCGCCCACAAAGGCGAGTTCAGGGTCGACAGGCTCCATCTCCATTCCGACGACGAGGTCGCCTCGATGCTGGTGGCCCTCCCCGGCATCGGGCCGTGGACCGCCGACATCTACACCCTGTCCTGCCTCGGCCGGGCCGATGCCTGGCCAACCGGGGACCTGGCGCTCCAGGCCTCGGCCGCCGACCTGTTCGGCCTCGCAAAAAGGCCGGATTCCCGCGCCATGCTGGGCTTGGCCGATGCCTGGCGGCCCTGGCGCTCGGTCGCCGCCCGGCTGCTCTGGGCCCATTACCGCGGCCTCAGGGGCCTGCCGCAAGCCGTGTCCTGAGGCCGGTCACCAGGGTGTCATAAAGGGCCTTCACAGGCCTGACACACAAGATGTAGAATATCGAGCCATGTTACAGGAGGAAGGTGCCGGAGCTCACCATCCAACCATATCTCCGGAAGCATGCCCGGCATTGGTGCTCAATGCGGATTACCGGCCCCTGAGCTATTATCCGCTGTCGCTGTGGAGCTGGCAGGACGCCATCAAGGCTGTCTTCCTCGACCGCGTGAATATCGTCTCGGAATATGAGCGCGTGGTGCGCAGTCCCGCTTTCGAGATGCGCATCCCCTCCGTCGTCTCGCTCAAGACCTATGTGAAGCCGGCGCGCAACCCCGCCTTTACCCGTTTCAACCTGTTCCTGCGCGACCGTTTCACTTGCCAATATTGCGGCGACCGGCGCGACCTCACCTTCGACCATGTCGTTCCGCGCTCGAAAGGCGGCCACACGACCTGGGACAATGTGGTGACCGCATGCTCGCCCTGCAATCTGAGAAAGGGCGGGCAATTGCCGCGCGAGGCGGAGATGTGGCCGGCCCATAAACCGATCCGGCCGACCATCAGCCAGCTCCATGCCAATGGGCGGATGTTTCCGCCCAATTTCTTGCACGACAGCTGGCAGGACTATCTCTACTGGGATACCGAGCTCGAGCCGTAGCCCGCTCTCAGCCGTTCCTTGATGCACCCTTGAGCGCGACAGCGGCGAGCGCCGCACAGATCACCGCATTCCAGCCGGCGAGCGACAATCCCAATATCCGGATGGCCGCCTCGTCGCAGCGCACCACCGGATCGTTGGTCAGGGTCGGGAGCCCCTCGCCCATGGCGCCGCCGCAGGTGTCTGGACCCGGCCAGAATTTCCATTCGGCGCCGGCATGGTAGATGCCGAAGATGCTGTTGGCGACGAGGATGAGCGCGATGAGCAGGAGACCCCAGCGGGCAATGCCGGCATTGCTGCGGGCGATGCCGGCGAAGACGATGCTCAGCGGGATCACCGCGTAATAGGCCCAGCGCTGCTGCAGGCACAGCGGACAGGGCGCGTAGCCCGCCCATTGGAACAGGAAAGCGCCCAAGATCGTCAGCAGGCTGACGATGCAGATGATCAACAGGGCGCTGCGCTGGGTGATGATCATTGGACTCTCTTCATTGGGCTCTAGCAGGCAGCGAGCGCGCCGCCGCTGAGATATTTGGCGGCGAAGTAGAGCAGGATGAGTATGGCGGCGGCAAGGCCGGCGATCAGGCCCAGGCGTTTCTCGATGAAATGGCGGATCGGCTCGCCATAGCGGCGCATCGCCCAGGCCAGCGCCATGAAGCGGGCGCCGCGCGCGATGATGCAGGAGAGGACGAAGAAGGCGAAGCTGACCTGGACGACGCCCGCCAGGATGGTGACGATCTTGATCGGCGGCAGATGCGCCAGACCCGACGTCACCAGGAGCAGCATGATCGTGTCCTCGCCGGTGCAGCGGCGCAATTGCTCGAATTCGTCGAGCTTGCCATAGAGCTCGAGAACCGGGCGGGCCAGCGCGTCATAGGCGAAAAGCCCCAGGAAATAGCCGGCAATGCCGCCGAGGGTCGACGCCAGGGTCGCCACGATGGCATAGCGGTAGGCGCGATCGGGCCGCGCCAGCGCCATGGGCAGATAGAGGACATCGGCCGGGATGAGGAAGACCGAGCTCTCGACGAAGGCGATGACGGCAAGCCACACCTCCGCCGTCTTGCGGGCGGCGAGCGACAAGGTCCAGTCGTAAAGGGCGCGCAGCATGAAGGGGAGGTGTCTAGCGCATGAGCCGGAGAAGGGGAAGCCGAAGCTTATCGTTCAGCGCGGGTCATGCGCATGATCCGCGACCAGACGCCGCGCCAGCTCGGAATCGAAACCGGGAGGGCGCATGAAGATCGACAGGTCGTCGACGCGCGCCACTTCCCGGGCGATGACGGCGGCCGCGTGGTAATAAGGCCGCGACGCATAGTCGTGGAAGGCGACGAAAGCATGGTCGCCGCAATGCAGCAGCGCCTGCGCGAAACAGGCGAGACGAAAACGCCCGTCGACCAGATAGAGATCGGCCTCGGCCAGGCGGCCATCGTCCCACATGCTCGAATGATAGAGCGGCCAGCGGTCGCGCGACGTCGCGTCCTTGGGGAAGCCCCATTCGCCGGTCTCGCCGATGTCGACATGAGAGAGCGTGGGCGTAAGGCGCGTCTGCCGCGCGCGGCAGGCCTCGGCCACGCGATCGAGCCAGCCTTGCGAGGAATCGAACGCGGCCGCCCAGTCCCTGACCGAGGCCGCCGCCAGCACGGTGCTGGCGCCGGCGCCGAACTCGACATAGCGCCCGGCGCAGCGGACGAAGCCGGCGAACGTCGTCCATTCATCCGGCGCCATGGTGATGTGCACGGCGATGATCTCCTCAGTCGAAAGCGGGACGGGCGCGACGCAGGGTCTTGATCTTGGCATTGCGCGCCTTGGCGTCGAGGCGGCGCTGGCGCGACGCCTTGGTCGGTTTGGTGGCGATGCGCTTCTTGGGCCTGACCGCGGCCCGCTTCAAAAGCGCGGTCAGGCGGCCCAGCGCCTCGGCGCGATTGCGCTCCTGCGAGCGATGCGTGTCGGCGGTGATGACGAGGACATTGTCGAGGGTGAGCTGGCGCCCGGCCAGGACCTGCAGACGCTGCATCATGTCCAGGGGCAGGTCGGCGCGGTTGAGATCGCAGCGCAATTCGACCGCGGTCGCGACCTTGTTGACATTCTGGCCGCCGGGGCCCGAGGCGCGGATGAAGCGCTCGCTGAGCGCGTCCTCTGGGATGGATAGGGTCGCCGTGATCCGGATCATCGCCGCAATCTAGCGTGATTCCGCCGTGGCGAAAGGGAAGCGTGCATTTGCCCTCTCCCCGGGGGGAGAGGGCCGGATCGTCAATCAAGCCGCCACACTCTTCCGGCGGAGCGCCATATATTGCAGCTCGCCCAGGAGCGCCACGGCGGCCGCCTGCGCGATCACGAAGGCATAGCCCAGCGCGTTGGGCGCGACGAGGCCGCTCACCAGCACGGCGAGCGAGCCCACGGTCCACAGCGCATTGCAGGCGATGATGAACCACACGGCTTTGACCGGAACGATCGGCCGGCTCGCGACGATGGCGACGAGAAGCACATAGGGCACGAGGATGAGGCCGGCTTCGAAAAGCAGGCCGCCCGGCAGGGCGAGCATTCCGGCGAGAAGGCTCGAGCCCAGGATCATCAGGGCACCGGTGGCCCCGCTGGCGACGGCATCGGCAATCAGGACATAACGCAGGAACTGGGGATGGCTGGTCGACATGTTGGTCTCCTTTTTCTTCGATGTGGTCATGATGCGAAGAGCGGAGAGGCAAGTCGATTACCTCGGAGGTCATGGAGATGCCGCCAGGGCTGGGCTATTGTTCCGGCATGACGAACACAGCCAAGGCATTCGGCGAGCAGCTGCGCGACTGGCGGACAAGGCGGCGGATGAGCCAGCTCGACCTCGCCGGCGAGGCCGAGATCTCGACCCGCCATCTGAGCTTCATCGAGACCGGCCGCTCGCTGCCGTCGCGCGGCATGGTCCTGAAGCTCGCCGAAGTGATCGACCTGCCCTTGCGCGAGCGCAACGTGCTGCTGCTGGCGGCAGGCTATGCGCCGGCCTATGCCGAGCGCAAGCTCGACGATCCTTCGCTCGCCACGGCGCGCCAGGCGATCGATCTCATCCTCAAGGGCCATGCGCCCTATCCGGCACTGGCCGTCGACCGGCATTGGACCCTGGTCGCCGCCAATGACACGGCAATGACGCTGATGGCGGGTGTGGCCGCGCATCTCGCCGCACCGCCGGTCAATGTGCTGCGCCTCAGCCTGCATCCTGACGGGCTCAGTTCCCGCATCGAGAACCTCAGCGAATGGCGGGCGCATCTTCTCGACCGCTTGCGCCGGCAGATCGACGTGACGGGCGACACCGTCCTCATCGCTTTGCTTGCCGAGCTCGCCGCCTATCCGCATCCGGCGAGCGCTCGGCCGCATGCCGATTATGGCGGCGTCGTGGTGCCGATCAGGCTCAAGGCGGGGGAGAACATCCTGTCTTTCTTCTCCACCATCACGGTCTTCGGCACGCCCGTCGACGTGACCTTGTCGGAGCTGGCGTTGGAAAGCTTCTTCCCCGCAGATGTCGAGACGGCCAGGGCGCTCCACGCGCTTGCTTGAGCGGATCAGCCAGGCGGCTCGCCGTCGGCGAGACTGGTCTCGACGTCGGCACCGCGCACCAAGGTCAGATCGACCGGGCAGCGATCGGCAATCGCCAGGATCTTCTTGCGCTGCTCGTCGTCGAGCGGACCCTCGAGGGTGATCACGCGGGTGAAGAGATCGGCCGGCATCTCGTCGGGGCGCTTGGCATGCGTCACCACGGTGCGCGCCCGCGTCAACTTGTAGCCCTTGCGCTCGGCATACATCCGCATCGTGATCGTCGTGCAGGCGGCGAGGCCGGCCGCGACCAGCTCATAGGGCGAAAGCCCGCTTCCCATGCCGCCGACGCTTTCCGGCTCATCGGCGAGGAAGCGATGCCGGCCGCTGCGCATCGCCAACTGATAAGCGCCTTTGCCGGTCTCCTCGGCGACGACGCCTTGCGCCGCCTCGACCTGGGGCAGATCCGCCACCAGGTGAGGAAGATAGCGCGACGCCCAGGCGCTGATGATGGTCGCGGCATAATCGGCATCGGCGCGGCGGGTGAGCAAGTGGTTCGCGTCGTCGAGCGAGACGAAGCTCTTCGGATGCCTGGCCGCCGCGAAGATGCGCGCCGCGTTCTCGATGCCGACCGTCGCGTCACGCGGGGCGTGCAGGATCAGCAGGGGCCGGCGGAGCCTGGCGATGCGCGCCTCGAGGTCATGTCGCCGGACATCGTCGATGAACCCCTTGCGCACGACGAAGGGACGGTCGGCCAGGCTCACCTCGGCCTCGCCCTCCGCCTCGATGCGCCTGAGGCTGTCCGGGTCGAACTGATGCAGCACATGCGCCACGTCGGCGGGCGCGGCGATGGTGGCGACCGCCTTGATCATCGGCATGTCGCCCGCGGCCGCCAGCACGGCGGCGCCGCCGAGGCTGTGCCCGACGAGCAGCGCCGGTGCCATGCCGGCCGCCGTCATCGCCGCACCGGCAGCGACCAGGTCTCCGACATCAGCGGCAAAGGTGCCGTCGGCGAAGGCGCCGCCACTGGCGCCGAGCCCGGCAAAGTCGAAGCGCAGAACGCCGATCCCGTGGAGCGCCAGAGCGCGCCCCACCCGAACCGAGGCCAGGCTCTCTTTTCCGCAGGTGAAGCAATGGGCGAGAATGGCCCAGCCGCGCGGCGTCGTCTCGGGCGGCTCGATGCGGCCTGAGAGACGGTATCCCCTGGGGCTCTGGAACTCGAATGACGGACTGGCCATCGGCGCTGTCTCCTTTGCCGGCATCATAAGCGCGCCGAACGCGG
>JBFWNN010000002.1:54830-162904 GCA_050251035.1 Parvibaculaceae bacterium | reverse complement strand
AGATCAGCGATTCGCAGATCTGGGTGATGTTGTAGATCGAGCCGTTGTCGGACGGCGTGAAGGGATCGAGCGTCAAGGGCTCGTCGGGCCGGGCGACGGTCAATGTTCCGCCGCGCTTGATGTCCGCGGCCTCGGCGGCGGCAAGGCCCGCCAGCAGCGCCAGCGCCGTGGCGCTCATCACTATCTGCTTTCCTGTCTTCATCCTGCGTCTCCCTTGTTTTCGTTGCTTCGGTTTAAGGCCTCGTTCGTGGCGTTCACGCCGCCGGTCTGCGCGGCTCGCGGAAACGCGCCGGACTGAGCATGCCGGCCGTCAGTCCCAGGTCCTTCAGCCGCGCGGCGAGCGGCCGTCCCGCCACCAGGTCGGCGGCGTAGCCGGCGAGCGCCGGCGACGTCTGGAAGCCATAGCCGCCCTGGCCCGCCAGCCACAGGAAGTCGGCGACTTCCGGATCGAACCCTACGATGGGGGTCTTGTCGGGCGCGAAGGTGCGCAGGCCGGCCCAGCGATGGGCGATGTGGCGGATGTCGAAATGCGTCATCGCCATCACCCGGTCGGCGGCGATGGCGATGTCGATCTCCTCGGGCTGCGCGTCGGTGGCGCTGCTGGGGGTCTCGTCCGCCGGCGAGACCAGCAGATTCCCGGCATCGGGCTTGAAATAGAAATCCTCGCGCGCGCCGATGCTGAGCGGCCAGGCGCCGACGTCATAGCCCGCGGGCTGGAACAGGAAGGCGGTGCGCCGCTTGGGCGTCATGCCCGTGGGCGCGGCGCCTGCCAAGCGGGCGATCTCGTCGGCCCATGGACCGGCGGCGTTGACGATCAATTGGGCCCGGACCGTGCCGTTGCGCGTTTCGATGTGCCAGCCGCCGGAACTATGCGATAGCGCCAGGACCTCGGCATCGAGCAGGATCTTGCCGCCATGGGCGCGCAGTTGCCGGAGAAAGCCCTGCAGCAGGCCATGCGTGTCGATGTCCATGGCGTCGGGCTCGAACACGCCGCCCGCGACCCGGTCGCGCCGGAAGGCGGGCACCTTCGCCACGACCTCGTCCGCGCTCACCCGCCTGACCGAGGGCACGAGGCGATGCGCCGTCTCGTGGATCTCGCCCAAGAGGTCGCGCTCAGGCTCGCCGCCGACGAACAGGGCGCCCCTGGCGCCGAGGATCGGCGCATCGGCGAAGCCCGCGGGCGGCGCGGACAGGAAGGCGCGGCTGGCGATGGTCAGCGCCCTGATGGCGGAATTGCCGTAAGTCTCGGTGAACATCGCCGCCGAGCGGCCGGAGGCGTGATAGCCGGGCTGCGCCTCGCGCTCGATGAGGATGGTGGACCGCGTCTCGGCGATGCGGGCAGCCGCTGAAGCGCCGGCGATCCCTGCCCCGATGACGGCGACCTTGTACTCCACTAAAGAAATTCCTTGCGTGCGGCGAATGATCGGATTTAAGCCAGGGACAATCGCATGTGGTTTTCTTATCAGTCAAGTAATTTTCATATATGAAAACAACGAACGGAACGTCGCGAAACAAGCGGGCGGCAAAGCGGCCGCTGCTCGGTGAGAGGCTGCACGAGCTGCGCAAGCGCCACGGCTGGACCTTGCAGGCGGTGAGCGACAGGACCGGCGTTTCCGTCGCCACCTTGTCGAAGGTCGAGCGCAACAAGATGTCGCTCACCTATGACAAGATGCTGCAGGTGGCCGAAGGCCTCCATCTCACACTGGCCGAGCTCGTGGCACCGCCGCCGGTCAAGCCCACGGCGCGGCGCTCGATCGCCAAGCCCAAGGACGGGTTGGTGCAGCGCACGCCGAACTACGAATATATCTATCTGTCGCCCGATCTCTCCAACAAGCGGATGATCCCCATCCTCACCCGCATCAAGACCCGCGAGATCGAGAAATTCGGCCCGCTGGTGCGGCATTCGGGCGAGGAGTTCATCTTCGTGCTGGAAGGCGAGATCCTGGTCTATACCGATCATTACGAGCCGACCCGGCTCAAGGCCGGTGAAGGCGTCTATCTCGACAGCACCATGGGCCATGCCTTCCTGTCGGTGAGCAAGAAGGACGCCCTCGTCCTCGGCATCTGCGCCAGCGAGGATCCCCATCATGCCGACCGGCTCCGATCGATCTTCGCCAAGCACCCGCGCAAATAGCGCGCGATGAGACAAGGTCCGACCAATGCCCTCAACCTGAGGTGCGAGCGAAGCGAGCTCGAAGGGTGCGCTTCCGCACTCTCGCTTTGTCTTGAAGGACGCTTCGAGGCCCGGCTGCGCCGGGCGCCTCAGCGTGAGGGGGCTGACCAGAAGTGATCGATCTATTGCGGCAGGCGGTTGTGCTTGTCGGCGCGGAACTGCAACACGAAATAAGGCGGGATGCAGGTGCCTTGCGCGATCTTGCCTTGCCAGCTCGCATCGGGCGCGCCGCAGGAATCGGGCGCCTCTCGGCCCGCTTTGTCGGTGAGGATGAGAGCCTGAAGGCTCTTCGCCGATTCCCCTCGCTCCAGCGCGCCGCGCACGCAGATGTAATCCTCGCGGCAGGGATGCGAGACATCGCAGGCGCGCAGGCCCGCATAGGTCACATAGTTGTTGAAGCACACCGGCAGCGGCTGCTTCGGATCGTCGAGACAGTCGTTGAAGCCGGTCCCCGCCACCTTGCCGCAGGTCGCCGAGCCCGGCAGGTCGCGACAGCATCGGACGCGCACCATGCCGCCCGGAAAGCCGCCCGATTTGTCCCCCGCCCAGAATTGCTGCTGGGCGCCGAGATAGGTCTCGGCATGAGCGATCTTGAGATCGCCGAGCCGCTTGCGCAAATAGGGCGAAAGCTTCGTGCTCATCGGTGCCCGGTCATAGGGATCGGCCTGCGCGCCATTGCGGACATAAGGCGGGAAATCACGCCGGTAGATGTCATTGGCGGCGTGGTCCGCGGCCCAGGCGACGTGGCCTTCTTCCAGCGTGTCGCCGATCTCGATGCCGGAGGCCGATGCGCACAGGCCGCGCTCCGGATTGATCGGCGACGTCATGAAGGGCCGGCAGGCGAGGCCCTCGGCGCAGGACCAGCGGGCGAAGCTCGCATCGGCTTTGTCCGTTCCCGCGCGCGTGTCGCAGGGCGCACCCCAGCCGTCGAACAAGGCGGTGTCCTGAAGATCGGCGCGGAAGCGCTCCTGCGGCCTGGCCGCGAAGCCGCGCGCGAAGTCGATCTCGGCGAGGCTCGACCCTTGAGCGATCGCCGCCGTGATGGCCCGCCTGCGCGGCAGGTCGGAGAAGAAATGCGCCGATCCCGGCACCAGGATTTCATTGGCGCGCATGGCGCCGGCGGTGTCGGCGCCGGTGAAATGAAAGCCGGCGATGGCGCGGGTCTGATGGCAGCCGGTGCAGCTCACATCATTGAGGCGGGCGACGAGGCCGCGCGGCGATTGGATCATCTGGGCGCGGCCGGCGATCTTGTCGAGCGCCGCCATGGCTTTGGCGAGCTCGTCCGGACAGATGAATGAGGTCTTTTCCTTGCCGGCGCATTGGCTCGCCGAGCCGAGGAAGGCGTTGATCGGGCCGTTGCGGAAGCGGCTTTCGCCGCCGGGCGCCACCGAGACGCCGGAGAAACCCAGGAACCGCGAGGGGATGATGAGAGTGCCCTGATCGAGGTCATAGAGGCCGCGCTCGCTGAACAGGACGTGCTTGAGCTTGGCCAGCCGCTGCTTGAAGCGCGGATTCTGCAGGATGAGCGCGCGGCAGCGGGCGATCTGGGCCGCCGCAACAGGCTCGCCTTTTTTGTCGCTGAGCGGACAGACACCCAGATAGCGGTCGATCTGGTTCTCGAGCTTGGTTTCGACAAACTGTTTCGTGTCCGAATCGAAGTTGAACACCTTGAGCAGATATTCGGCATGGGTGCCGAAATCCTTCTTCTCGGCCGCCGGGACGCGCATGATCTGCATATTGAGCTCGATGCGGTCGAAATTGGCGCGCGTGACCAGCGCCAGTGGACTATCCGGCCCGGTCAGGGCGGCGGCGACGGCGGCCGCTGTCCCGGCATCGGCGACAAAACCCGGCGGTTGAACGGACCCGAAACGAACCCAGCTTTGGGCGATCCCGGCGCAGGCGAGCCGCGTCTCCCTGGTCTTCGAACGCATGACGACATTGAGGGTCAAAGGCAGGCGCGAGGCATATTGCGCGCCGGCCCGCGCCTCGACATAGCCGAAGCGGTAGATGAAGCGCACCTCGCCGCAGAAGTCCTCGCGCCGGGCGCCCTTGATGCGCGGCGGTCGGAAGCCGCGGTCGAGCCGGTTGACGATGCCGACCAGCGCCAGCGTGGCGCGCGGGTCATCGAAGAAATTGACCGGGAAGCCATAGTCGAGGGCATTCCGCAGCCCGCGCGCTTCGAGCGAGTCCGCTTGCGCCTCGCGGATGCGCTGCTTGATCGTCCGGGCGACCCGCGCGAGCGGCGGGTGCAGGAAGGGATTGCCGATCGAGGCCGGCGTCGTGCCGCGCGCGCATTCATCCGAGCTCGACACGCCGGGGATGAGGCAGTCGATGCGGAAGCCATGGGCTTCGAGATGGCGCATCACCAGGGGATCGGAAACGGACAGGCCGCGCTCCAGCGGATCGGCCCATGCCATGCCGGCCGGCAGAGCCAGCGCCAAAGCCAACAAAACAACCACCCGGCGCATGACGGCTCCGCCCCCTGTCCGCGCCGATCATGCCATTTGCGCGGTGGCGGGAAAAGCGCGCCATGACGATCTGCGACCTGGCCCGCTGACGTGCCTTCGCGCACCCTCCGGCGAGGAGGTATTTGGATTTTCGTGAGTTTTCCAGATTGATCCAAGTGTATCATTGGGTGAATTGATTGAAACAATTGTTGTAGTGTATTTCGGAACGCGTTACTGTACCCTTGCGGATCCGGGGCCTTTTCCGCTGGTGCGTCGCGGCGCATTCGACGGCATGGCGGCGCAGCTTCGTGCTAAGCTTCCGATTGCCCCGCGCGACGGAGCGCCTGCACCGTGGCATGAAATAAACAGGAAGGCCGCCCGTATCCAGGGGGCGACCCGTCAGCAAGGAGGACAGAGATGAGTGGACGTTTCAGCTTTCTCGCCGGTCTCGGCATCATTGCGCTCCTGGCCGCAGGACCGGCGGCGGCCCAGGATCAGCGCTTCGTCACCATCGGCACGGGCGGCGTCACCGGCGTCTATTATGCCGCGGGCGGCGCCATTTGCCGGTTGCTCAACAAGGACCGGAAGACGCATGGCATCCGCTGCTCGGTCGAATCGACCGGCGGCTCCGCGTTCAACATCAACACGATCAAGGAAGGCGAGCTCGACTTCGGCATGGCGCAGTCGGACGTGCAGTTCAATGCCCTGAACGGCAAGGGCGAATATGACGGCAAGGCTTTCCCGGAGCTGCGCGCGGTCTTCGCCCTCCATCCCGAGCCCTTCACCGTGCTGGTGCGTCCCGACGCCGGGGTCACCAAGTTCGAGGACCTCAAGGGCAAGCGGTTCAATGTCGGCAATCCGGGGTCGGGCACGCGCGCCTCGATGGAGCGGCTGCTCGCCGCCATGGGCTGGACGCTCGGTGACTTCTCGCTCGCCTCCGAGCTCAAGGCCGACGAGCATGGGCCGGCGTTGTGCGACGGCAAGATCGACGGCTTCTTCTATGGCGTGGGCCACCCGTCCGCCAATATCCAGGATCCGACGACGACCTGCGGCGCCAAGCTCGTCTCGCTCACCGGACCCGTCATCGACAAGCTCGTCGCCGACAACGTCTATTATGCCAAGGCGACGATCCCGGGCGGCATGTACAACGCCAATCCCGATCCGACCGAGACCTTCGGCGTCGCCGCGACCCTCGTCACCTCGGCCAACGCGCCGGAAGACGTCGTCTATCAGCTGGTGAAGTCGACCTTCGAGAATTTCGACGAGTTCAAGAAGCTGCATCCGGCCTTCGCCAATCTCGATCCGCAGACCATGGTCAAAGACGGCCTGTCGGCGCCGCTGCATCCGGGTGCCGAGAAGTACTACAAGGAGAAAGGCTGGCTGAAATAGGCCGGCAGAGTGAACATGTCCTCACCCTGAGGTGCGACCCCGGCCTTGAGCCGGGGGAGCCTCGAAGGGTGTGCTGCAGCACACTCGCTTCATCCTGACGGATGCTTCGAGGGCCGCTTCGCGGCCACCTCAGCATGAGGGACGTTGAGAGAAGAAGGCCGCGAGGCGAAAATGCTGGCGGCCCATTGAAAACCACAGACCTCGGGGGAGGGAAAGATGCAGGCCAAGGCCGAAGCGGCGGCGCCGCAAGTCGATCTGGAGCAACTGGTCGCGGAGGCCGATACCGGCGGACGCAAGCCCAAGGGCATTGCCGGTCAACTCCTGCTCTGGGTGGCGATCGCCTGGTCGCTGTTCCAGCTCTGGTATGCCTCGCCCTTGCCCTTCATGCTGGGCTTCGGCATCTTGAACGACACCGAGGCGCGTTCGATCCATCTGGCCTTGGCCCTCTTTCTCGCCTTCACCGCCTATCCGGCCTTCAGCTCCTCCTCGCGCCAGCACATACCGCTCGGCGACTGGATCCTGGCGGTCGTCGGCGCCTTTGCCGGCGCCTATCTGTTCCTGTTCTATGACGGGCTTGCCACGCGGCCGGGCCAACCGACCACGCTCGATCTCGTCACCGCCGGCCTCGGCATCGTCCTCCTGCTCGAGGCGACGCGCCGCTCGCTCGGCCTGCCCATGGTGATCGTGGCGGCGGCTTTCATCCTGTTCACCTTTGCCGGCCCCTATATGCCGGCCGTGCTCCAGCACAAGGGCGCTTCGCTCAGCCGCTTCCTGACCCATCAATGGCTGGTCACCGAGGGCGTGTTCGGCATCGCGCTCGGCGTCTCGACGAGCTTCGTCTTCCTCTTCGTGCTCTTCGGCACGCTGCTCGACAAGGCGGGCGCCGGCAACTGGATGATGCAGATCTCGATCGCGCTGCTCGGCCATTTGCGCGGCGGGCCGGCCAAGGTGGCGGTGATCTCCTCGGCGCTCAATGGCGTCGTCTCCGGTTCCTCGGTGTCGAACGTCGTCTCGGGCGGCATCTTCACGATCCCGTTGATGAAGCGCACCGGCCTGTCCGGCGTGAAGGCGGGCGCCATCGAGGCCTCGTCCTCGATCAACGGCCAGATCATGCCGCCGGTCATGGGCGCCGCCGCCTTCCTGATGGTCGAATATGTCGGCATTCCCTATTCCGAGATCATCAAGCATGCGCTGCTGCCGGCGGTGCTGTCCTATATCTCGCTGCTCTATATCGTCCATCTCGAGGCGGTGAAGATCGGCTCCAAGCCCATACCGCGCGAGAAAATGGAGCGTCGGACCAGGCTTCTGCGTTCGGGCCTCGGCATTGCCGGCACCATCGTCGTGCTCTGCCTGCTCTATTATGGCATCCAGGCCGCCAAGGCGGTGTTCGGCACGAGCGCGCCGTGGATCCTGGGGCTGGCCGGCATCGCCCTTTATCTGTGGACGGTCTGGTATGCGGCGCGCTTCCCCGATCTCGAGCTCGACGACCCCAACGCGCCGATCCTCACGCTGCCGCGCGCCTGGGACGTGACCCGCACCGGCCTCGATTTCCTTCTGCCGATCGTCGTGCTGCTCTGGTGCCTCACCGTCGAGCAGATGTCGCCCGGCCTTTCGGCGTTCTGGGCCACCGCTTCGATCATCGCCATCGTCGTGACGCGCCGGCCGCTGCTGGCGTTGTTCCGCCGCCAGGCGATCCCGCCCGCCTGGGCGGCGGCGCGCGCTGACCTGATCGACGGCCTCGCCAGCGGCGCCCGCAACATGATCGGCATCGCTATCGCCACTGCCACCGCCGGCATCGTCGTCGGCACCATCACGCTGACCGGCCTCGGCTTCATGATGACGGAGTTCGTCGAGTTCATCTCCGGCGGCAATGTCATCGCCATGCTGGTGCTGATCGCCCTCGTCTCGCTGGTGCTCGGCATGGGCATACCGACGACGGCCAACTACATATTGGTGGCGACGCTGATGGCGCCGGTGGTGGTCGAGCTCGGCGCGCAGGCCGGTCTCGCCATTCCGCTGATCGCGGTGCATCTCTTCGTCTTCTATTTCGGCATCATGGCCGACATCACGCCGCCCGTCGGCCTCGCGTCCTTCGCGGCGGCGGCGATCTCCAAGGAAGACCCGATCGCCACCGGCTTCCAGGGCGCGCTCTATTCGCTGCGCACCGCGATCCTGCCTTTCGTCTTCATCTTCAATCCGGAGATACTGCTCATCGACATCGAGGGCTGGGCGCATCTCATCTGGGTGATCCTCATCTCGACGGTGGCGATCCTACTCTTCGCGGCCGCCACCATGGGCTGGTTCATGATCAAGAGCCGTCTGTGGGAATCGGCGGTGCTGCTCGTCTGCTGCTTTGTCATGTTCCGCCCGGGCTGGGTGCTCGACCGCTTCTACCCGTCCGCCGTCGAGATGCCGGCGGCGAGCTTCCTGCAGAAGGTGGGCGAGGCGCCGGAGGATGCGCGCCTCGCCGTCGTCGTCCAGGGCATCTCGATCGAGGGCGAGGACGTGCGCAAGACCATCAGCCTGCCGCTCGGCCATCCGCAGGAGCCGCGCCTGCGGCTGCGCGCCGTGGGCCTCGGCGTGTCGCCTCTGGGCGATGCGGTCACCATCTCGGATGTCGCCTTCGGCTCCTATGCCAAGCGCATCGGCCTCGAGGTCGGCTATGAGATCGTGTCGGTGCTGGAGCCGGCCGACCGGCCGTCGCGCGTGATCCCGGCGGCGCTGGCGCTCCTGGTCGCTGGCGGCATCGGGGCTTTGCAATATTCCCGCGGCCGCAGGCTCAAGGCCGCGATGGCGTGATGTGGAATCCCCTACATCCTGGGGGGGCGTGGGTTTGGGTGTGGGGGAACCGGCGTATAGTCTCCTCCGGCATTCAAGAAGCATGACCGTCGTTTCCCCCTCACCCTCCCAATGCTGCGCATTGGGCCCCTCCCTCTCCCCCGCTGGGGCGAGGGTATTTTGCTACTCCTTCACGGCGCCCGTCATCGACGAGACATAGTGTTCGACGAAGAAGGAATAGAGGATGACGACCGGCAGCGAGCCGATGAGGGCGCCGGCCATGAGGGCGCCCCACTCATAGACGTCGCTGCGCACCAGCTCGGTCAAGACGCCGACCGGCACCGTCTTGTTCTCCGACGACTGGATGAAGGTGAGCGCGTAGATGAATTCGTTCCATGACAGCGTGAAGGCGAAGATGCCGGCCGAGATCAGCCCCGGCACGGCGAGCGGCAGCACGATCTTGGTGAGGATCTGCCAGCGCGTGGCGCCGTCGATCAGCGCGCATTCTTCGAGCTCGTAGGGGATGGAGCGGAAATAACCCATCAGCAGCCAGGTGCAGAAGGGGATGAGGAAGGTCGGGTAGGTGAGGATCAGCGCGAAGGGCGTGTCATAGAGGCCGAGCTTGAACACCATGACCGCCAAGGGAATGAACAGGATCGAGGGCGGCACGAGATAGGCGAGGAAGATGGCGAGCCCGACGCCGCGTGCGCCCTTGAAGCGCAGGCGCTCGATCGCATAGGCGGCGAAGACCGAGGCGATGAGCGACAGGAAGGTGGCGGCGACCGAGATCAGCACCGTGTTGAGCAGCCAGCCCGGATAGGAGGTTTCGAACAGGAGATAGCGGATGTGGTCGAAGGTCGGCCGCACCACCCAGAAGGGGCTGAAATTCTTGTAGTCGGTCAGCTCGTCATTGGGCTTGAAGGCGGTGATCGCCATCCAATAGAACGGGAACAGCAGGACGAAGACGAAGATCGCGAGCGGCAGATAGATGGTGACGAGGCGCCGCGGCAGGCGCTCGAGATAGCTCATGCCGCCTTCGTCGCCGGCCAGGTGCGCTGATCGCGTGACATCGGCCATCAGTCTTTCCCGCCCTGCTGCCAGCGCCGCCGCTGCAGTCCGAAATAGCTGAACAGGATGGCGGCGAGGAGGAAGGGGATCATGGCGACGGCGATCGCCGCACCCTCGCCGAGATTGCCGCCGGAAATGCCGCGCTGGAAGCTCAAGGTCGCCATCAGATGGGTGGCGTTCACCGGTCCGCCGCGGGTCAGCACATAGATGAGCTGGAAGTCGGTGAAGGTGAAGAGCACTGAGAAGGTCATCACGATGGCGATGATGGGGGTGAGCAGCGGGAAGGTCACGAAGCGGAAGCGCTGCCAGGAGGTGGCGCCGTCGAGGGTCGCCGCCTCGTAGAGCGAGGGCGAAATGGTCTGCAGGCCGGCGAGCAGCGTGATGGCGATGAAGGGGATGCCGCGCCAGATGTTGGCGGCGATGACGGAGGCCCGCGCATTGGTCGGATCGCCGAGGAAATTGATCGGCGCGTCGATCAGCCCGATCTTGATCAGCGCCCAGGACAGGATCGAGAACTGCGCGTCATAGATCCACCAGAAGGCGATGGCCGAGAGCACCGTCGGCACCACCCAGGGCAGGAGCACGATGGCGCGCAGGAAGGCCTTGAAGGGCAGCTTCTCATTGAGGAGCAGCGCCAGCCACAGGCCGAGGGCGAACTTCAGGATCGAGGCGACGACGGTGTAGAGCAGCGTGTTGAAGACCGAGAGCCAGAAGACCGTGTCGGCCCACAGATATTCGTAATTTTCGAGCCCGACATAGATGCCGGGCCGGCCGATGCGCTCGTCGGTGAAGCCGAGCCAGACGCCGAGCCCGAGAGGATAGGTGAGGAAGAGCAAGAGCAGCGTCGCCGCCGGCAGCAGGAAGAGCAGGCCCAGCGCCAGGCGGCTGTTCTCGAGCCGGCGCAGCACGGGCACGGCCTGCGGAGCGGTTCTCATGGCTGTGGTGTCGGCCATTGCTCTTCCATCGCCAGTTTCGCCGGGATGACAGTGGAGGGCCGGCGGTTCGCGCCGGCCCATCCACATCACACCCGATAATAGCGGTTGGCCCGCTTTTCGGCGCGCTCCATGGCGGCCTGCGGCGTCTGCTGGCCGGTGACCGCCTCGGCGAACATGTCGACGAGCACATAGTCAGCCATGACCGCGGCCGAGGCATAGCCCAGAGGTCCGGCATAACCGTTGTTGCGCAAAGTCTCCGACGCCTTGGCATAGGGGGCGGCGGCGGGATCGGCGGTCCATACCGGGTTGTTGGCAAAGGCCTTGAGCGTCTGGCAGCAATAGCCGCTCGACTTTGATATCCATTCGCTCATCTGCGCCTCTTCGAACATGAATTGCAGATAGGCCTTCGCCGCATTCGGGTATTTCGTGTATTTGAAGATGACGGCCGAGGTCACCTGATAGAGCTCGACCGGCTTGCCGACCGGTCCGACCGGCAGGCTGGTGGTGCGGATGTCCTTGGCGATCTCGGCGAGCTTCGGATCGTTCTTCGCCGAATAATAGGCCGAGATGCCGTTTGCGATGACCGACAATTCGCCGGCGAGGAAGGCGCGGTTGTTGTTGACATCGAGCCAGCCTTCGGTGCCGGGGATGAAGGTCTTGTAGAGCTCCATCGCATATTCGATGGCCTTGAGCGTCTCCGGGCTGTTGATCGCGACCTGGCCCTTCTCGTCAACCATCTTGCCGCCATGGCTCCACAACAGCCAATGCGCATAGTTGTTGCCGTCGCCCACGCCATGGCCATGAGTGAAGCCGACCGGATGCCCCGACTTCTGCAGCGCCTGGCAGAGCTTGAGGAAGTCCTCCGTGGTCTTGGGGAATTCGGCGAAGCCCGCCTCCTTCACCCAGCTCTCGCGATAGACGATGGCATTGCCGATGGTGGCGAGCGGCAGGCCGACAAAGGCGCCGTCGCGCGTCGCATAGCTCTTGGGGCCGTCATACCAGCCGCCATATTTGTTGCCCAGATAGTTGGCGAGGTCGCTCACATCGAGCAGCTTGTCGGGATATTGATGCGGATCGTCGAACCACACGAACATCAGGTCGGGCCCTGAGCCGACATTGGCGGCGACCGCGGCCTTGGGCCTGATATCCTCCCAGCTCTCCTTGTCGACGCGCACCTCGACGCCCGTCGCCTCGGTGAACTTCTTGGTGTTGGCGAGCCACTGATCCTCGTCGCCCTTGACGAAGGGCGACCAGCGCAGGAGCCTGAGGCTCGCGCCGTCTTCCGGCTTGAAAGAGACATCCTGTGCCTGGACCCCGGCGTTGAACGCCGCAGGCAAAAGCAATCCGGCCGAAGCGCCGGCCGTCGTCTTGAGCAAGTCGCGCCGTGTGAATGCCATGGTTTTCCTCCTTTTCATGCTGTGATCCGAAGTCCGCTCTCGCCGTCGAAGAGATGCATGGCGCCCGCCTGCGGCTTGAGCGCGATCGTCTCGCCGGGCGAGAAGCTGTGCCTTTCGCGGAACACCGCGACGATCTCATCGCCATTGGCGGCGCGCGCATTGACCTGCACTTCCGATCCCGTCGGCTCGACGACGGTGACCTGCGCCTTGATGCCGTCATCGCCGAGCACCAGATGCTCGGGGCGCACGCCGAGCGCCACAAGCTGGCCGGAGGCGCCCGTGATCGTGCCGTCGACGGCGAGCCTGATGCCGCCATCGGCCTCGAAGGCCAGCGCGCCGTCGGCGCCCGCGAGCCGTCCTGAGATGAAGTTCATGGCGGGCGAGCCGATGAAGCCCGCGACGAAGCGGTTGCGCGGCCGGTCATAGAGCTCGAGCGGCGCGCCGATCTGCTCGACCTCGCCGTCATTCATCACCACGATCTTGTCGGCCATGGTCATGGCTTCGATCTGGTCATGGGTGACATAGATCGTCGTGGTCTTGAGGCGCTGATGCAATTGCTTGACTTCCGCCCGCATGGCGACGCGCAGCTTGGCGTCGAGATTGGACAGGGGCTCGTCGAACAGGAAGACCTGCGGGTCGCGCACGATGGCGCGGCCCATGGCGACGCGCTGGCGCTGGCCGCCGGAGAGCTGGCGCGGATAGCGCTCGAGATAGGGCGCGAGCCCCAGTATGTCGGCCGCCTTGCGCACCTTCTGCGCGATCTCGTCCTTGGGCGCGTTCTTGAGGCGGAGCGAGAAGCCCATATTCTCGGCCACGGTCATATGCGGATAGAGCGCGTAGTTCTGGAACACCATGGCGATGTCGCGCTCCTTGGGCGGGACGTTGTTGACGACCCGCTTGCCGATGGCGATCTCGCCGCCGGTGATGCTTTCGAGCCCGGCGATCATGCGCAGCAAGGTGGACTTGCCGCAGCCCGACGGGCCGACCAGCACCACGAATTCGCCGTCGGCGATGTCGACGCTCACCCCATGCAGGATCTGCGCGTTGCCATAGGCCTTGCGCGCGTCGCGAATCTCGACTTCCGCCATGCTGAGGCGATCCTCCCATCCCGCACTTGGTGTTTGGTGTTGTGATGCGTGCGAAGCGGAACGATACGAATGCCGCGCGGCCACCGCAAGCCAAGGACCGCCTTATTCGACAAAAGACTAATGCCCGCCGCAGCGTCAGGAGTGCCTGAAATTCAGGCATTTTCGCCCGGCGGCTTGCAATCACGTGAAATTGTATGACAATAATTCGAAAAATGAGAGGGAAGGACCGGAATGCTGCTGTCACAGGTGAAATACAAGGGCGGGACCGGCGTGGTGGCGCGCGAGGCCGGCGGGCCGGGGCGCATCGTGAAGAGCGTGATGAGCGTCTATGACCTGGCGCTGGCGGCGGCCGAGACCGGCGCGTCGCTTGCCGACAAGGTGAAAAAGCATGGCTTGGGCGAGGAGATCGACCTTGAGCGCGCCTATGCGGCGGGCGACGTGCTGGCGCCGATCACCCACCGCAGCGCGGCCAATCTGCATCTGACCGGCACCGGCCTCACCCATCTGGGCTCGGCCGCGACGCGCGATGCCATGCACAAGAACCTCAAAGACAAGGACAAGGAGACGCTGACCGACTCCATGAAGATCTTTCGCATGGGGCTCGAAGGCGGCAAACCCAAGCCGGGCGAGATCGGGGTGCAGCCGGAATGGTTCTACAAGGGCAACGGCGCCACCGCCACGGCGCCGGGCGCCCCGCTTCTCTCGCCCGCTTTCGCGCTCGATGGCGGCGAGGAGCCCGAGGTCGCCGGCATCTATGTGATCGCGAAGAACGGCACGCCCTTCCGCGTCGGCTTCGCTTTATCGAACGAGTTTTCCGACCATGTGACCGAGCGCATCAACTATCTCTATCTGGCCCATTCGAAGTTGCGGCCGGCGAGCTTCGGCCCCGAGATCAGGGTCGGCGCGCCGCCCGCCGATATCCGCGGCACCTCGCGCATAAGGCGCCACGGCAAGGTGATCTGGGAGAAGCCCTTCCTGTCGGGTGAAGCGAACATGTCGCATACATTCGCCAATCTCGAGCATCATCACTTCAAATATGACCTCTTCCGCCAGCCGGGCGACGTCCATGTCCACATGTTCGGCACGGCGACGCTTTCCTTCGCCGACGGCATCAAGCCCGAGGACGGCGATGAGTTCGAGATCGACTGCGCCGAGTTCGGCCTGCCTCTGCGCAATCCGCTCAGGATCGCCAAGGACGCCGGTGTGAAGGTGCAGGTCCTTTGAAGTTAAAGTCCGGCCTCGGGCCGGATCGAGCTGCCGTCGCTGAAGCGCGCGAAGCAGAAAGGTGCGGGATCGACGATCGGCGCATCGCCCGTCACCAGTTGCGCGGTGAGCATGCCGGCGCCGGGTCCGATGCCGAAGCCGTGGCCCGAATAGCCGGTCGAGAGGACGAGGCCCGGCACGCCCGCGACGGCGGAGATCACCGGCAAGACGTCGGGTGTCGCGTCGATCATGCCGCCCCAGGAGGCCTCCGTCCGCACCGTCCTGAAGGCGGGGAACATCCGTTCGAGATTCCGCCGGGCGCGGGTGAGATCATGCTGCGAGGGCTCAGGGTCGAGCTCGCGCCGGCGCTCGAAGGGCGACGGTGCGTCCGTCGTCCAATAGCGCTCATGGCCGGCTTCGGCGAAGAAGCTCTTGCCGGCGCGCAGCGAGATGCCGTCCCATTCCATCCTGAGCAGCGGCAGGAATTCGCGGAAGAACCTGAAGCTGTCGGGCACGATGTCGGCGATGACGCTGCCATGCGAGACCGTATAGCCGCCATCGAGCCGTTTGCGTAAGGAGAGTCCCGGTCCCCAGGCGGCGGGGCCCGGTCCCTGATCGGTCGGCGCCGTGCGCAGCACCGAGGCCAGCACCTTGAGCTGCGGCAGGCGCAAGCCGAGGCTGCGGCAGAGGAGGCTCGACCACACGCCGCCCGCCAGCACCACCGCCGCGCAGGCGACACGTCCTTTCTCGGTCATGACGCCCGAAACGCACCCGGCGCTGAGTTCCACCGTCCGCACCGCGCAGCCGGTCACGATATGGGCGCCCTTGCGCCGCGCCGCGAGCGCGATGGCAGGCGCCGCCTTATGCGGCTCGGCGACGCCGTCATCGGGGGTGAACAGGGCGCCGGCCCATGTCGCGGCCGAGCCGGCGAGCGTGTCGTTCACCTGGGCGCCGCGGAGGATGCGCGAGGACACGCCATGGGCTGTGGCGCGTTCGAGCCAGGCCTCGCGTTTCGCCAGCGTCTTGTCATCTGGACATATATAAAGTGTGCCGGTCTGGCGAAAGCCGGTCTCGGCGCCGATCCGGGCATCCATGCCGCGCCACAGCTGGAGGCTCGCTTGCGCCAGCGGCATTTCGCGCAAGTCCCGTCCCATGGTGCGGCACCAGCCCCAATTGCGGCTCGACTGCTCAGCCCCGATCCGGCCCTTCTCGCAGAGCAGCACCGACACGCCTTTCTCGGCGAGATAAAGGGCGGTGGAGACGCCGATGATGCCCCCGCCGATGATCACCACATCGGCCCTTGCCGGCAGTGTCGTGTCCGACGGGACAGGATCGAGCAGGACCGGCATGATCAGGCGCAGACGAGATCGATGTCGCCGGCGCCGGCCAGCATCTCGAGGCCCGTGTCGGTGAGCAGATAGGTGCCGCCCTGGACGATGCCGATCTCCTCGTCCGGCAGTTCGAGACAGGAATGCAGCACGAAGACCATGCCGGGCTGGAGCACGCGGTCGAAGCCGCGGCTGATCTGCAGGGTTTCGAGCCAGATCGGCGGATAGGCGATGCCGAGGCCGTAGCCGAAGCGCATCATGGCGGCATGTTCGAGCCCGGCCTTGCGCAAGGGTTCGAGCGAGGCCTCTTCGATGGCATCGACGCGGGCACCGGGCTTCGTCGCCCTGAGTCCGGCCTTGAGCGACAGGAGCGCCACGTCATAGAGCTCGCGCGCCCGAGGCGACGGCTCGCCGACGGCGAGCGTCTGCAGGGCCGTCGCATGATAGCGGTTGCTGACACCGGCGAATTCGACATGGACGAGATCACCGGGCTCGATGACCTTGAGCCGCGGCGCCGCATGGCCGCCGGCCGAGCGCCAGCCGCTCGCGAGCTCGGTCGGTATCGCCCAGTAGTCGCTGCCGGCGCGGCGCATGGCGCCTTCGATCTCGGCGGCGAGCGCGATCTCGGTCATGCCGGGTTTGAGCGCACGCCGGGCGGCCGCGAGACCGGTCCTGGCGAAGGCGCCCGCCTGGCGCAGCATGTCGATCTCGGCGGGCGATTTGATGAGCCGGAGATCGCCGAAAAGGTCGGTGCAGTCGGTGAAGGCGAAGCCGGGCAGGGCGTCCTTGAGAGCGAGCGCCATGGCATGCGGCAAGGCATAGGACTGGAACTCGATGCCGAGCGTGCCTTGGCCGAGCCCTTTCTCTTTCAACACCTTGCCCACCAGCTCCGGCACGCTGTCGGTGTGGAGGTGATAGGTCCTGAGATCGCCGATCCAGGTCGTCTCGCGCGCCAAAGCCAGATCGACATTGCGCAGGATGAGCGTCGGCGCGTCCTCGTCCTTGGTGAAGATCATGAATTGCGGGCTGTTGACGCCGACCCAGGTCTCATAGCCGCCGGCATGATAGATGTTCTCAGGCGCCACCATCAGGCAGGCGTCGAGCCTGGCCGCGCGCAGCGCCCCGCGCAGGCGGTCGAACCGCCTTTTATGCTCGTCGACGGAAAAGGCGGCTGATCTCGGTTGCATGGATACCTCGTGGATGAGCGGTGATTCAGGACGAGCGGGCAGTCCGGTCGCTGCGCGCCGAAAGCAAGGCGACGAGGGCCAGGACGAAGGTCGTCAGGATGAGGATGGTGGAGATGGCGGCGATGGCCGGGCTCACCTGGTCGCGCAGCGACGTGAACATCTTGCGGGTCAAGGTCGATGACGGCCCGCGCGAGATGAAGAGCGCCACCACGACTTCGTCGAAGGAGGTGATGAAGGCGAAGAGCGCCGCCGACATCACCGACGGGCGGATCTGCGGCAGGGTCACGGTCAAGAACGCCTTGAGCCGTGAGGCGCCGAGCGAGCGCGCCACCAGCTCCTGATTGGCGTCGAAGCGCTGCAGTCCGGCGCTGATCACCACCATCACGAAGGGGATGGCGAGCACGCTATGGGCGAGGACGAGGCCCAGAAGCGTGTTCACCAGATTGAGCCGGGCATAGAGATAGAACACGCCGATGGCGATGATGATCACCGGCACGATGAGTGGGATGATGAGGGCCGAGCGGATCAGCCGGGTGAAGGGAGCTTGCGAATATTGCAGGCCATAGGCGGCGGCGATGCCGAGCGGCGTGGCGACGAGCACGGTCAGCGCCGCGGCCTTCAGCGATATGATCGCTGCGCCGATCCATTCGGGGCTTTGGGCGAGGCTGCGATACCAGCGCAGCGAGAGTGAGCTCGGCGGGAATTCGAGGAACTCCGAGGGCGAGAAGGACATCGGGATGACGACGACGATCGGCGCCAGGAGGAAGATCGCGACGGCCAGGCAATAGAGATAGAGCCACAGGCGGCGCCAGTGATTGACGGTCGGATCGCTGTCGAGGTCCGTCATCAGGCCCTTCCCATCAGGCGGTCGACCGGGACCAGGAGCTGGATGGCCTTGAACAGGAGCAGCGTCACCACGAGCAGCACCACGCCCAGCGCCGAGGCGGCGCCCCAGTCGGAATAGATGGTGGCGTTCTCCAGGATCTTCATCGAGACGAGGTTGATCCGCCCGCCGCCCAGGATCTGCGGCGTGATGTAGAAGCCGAGACAATAGATGAAGACGAGGAGGCTGCCGGCGACGAGGCCGGGCAGCGACAAAGGCGCGAAGACGGTGAGGAAGGCGCGCGAGCGCGGCGCGCCGAGGCTGATCGCCGCGCGCAGCAGCATCGGATCGATCGAGCGCATGGTGGCATAGAGCGGCAGCACCATGAAGGGCAGCATGATATGGACCATGCCGATCACCACGCCGCTCATATTGTAGACGAGGCTCAAGGGCTCATCGATGATGCCGAGCGACATCAGGGTGGAATTGACGAGGCCCCGGCGCTGCAGCAGCACGAGCCAGGCATAGGTGCGCACCAGGAGCGACGTCCAGAAGGGCAGGAGCACGACGGTGAGGCCGATGATCGCCAGCCGCCGCGGCAGTTGCGACAGGAGATAGGCCAAGGGATAGCCCAGCACCGCCGTGATCACGGTGACGAGGAAGCTCGAGAGGAAGGTGACCTTGAAGATCTCGAAATAGGCCTCGTTCTGGACGAGGCGGGCGTAATTGACTGTGGTGAAGCCGTCCTTGTCGACGAAAGAGAGGAAGAACAACCAGCCGACCGGCAGCAGCAGGATGACGAAGACGAGGAGCGTGGCCGGAGCGGAAAGCGCCAGGAGCCGCCAGCGCTCGCGCCGCGCATCGCCTTGGAGGACGTCGGCCGCATGCGGCGTCATCGGCCAAGCTCTTCCGGGACGAGCAGGGTGTCGTCGGCATGGAGGCCGACCTCGACGGCGGCATGGCGCGCCGGCAGCTTCTGCAGGCTCTCCTGGTCGGTGGCCTGGCGCAGGAACAAGGTCTCGCCGCCTTCGAGCCTGACCGACAGCAGCACGCTTTCGCCCTGATAGACGATGTCGTCGATGGTGCCGGCGAAGCGGTTCCAGGGTGCGGCTTCGGCCGTGCCGACGAGGCGCAGCTTCTCCGGGCGCAGCACGACATGGGAGGCCGAGCCATCGGCCTTGTCCCTGGTCTTGACCGGCCGGCCGCGGAAGCTCGGCTGCTTCGCGCCCGGATCGAGCGGCAGCAAGGTGGCGTCGCCGATGAATTCGGCGACGAACTTGCTCGCCGGGCGCTCATAGAGCGCCTGGGGCGCGCCGATCTGGGCGAAGCGGCCGTGATTGATGACGGCGATGCGGTCGGACATGGTCAGCGCTTCGCGCTGGTCGTGGGTGACATAGATCGTGGTGACGCGCAGCGTCTC
The DNA here is from genome assembly GCA_050251035.1 of Parvibaculaceae bacterium. Lineage (GTDB taxonomy): Bacteria > Pseudomonadota > Alphaproteobacteria > Rhizobiales > Aestuariivirgaceae > Taklimakanibacter. Next base: position 143,668 of record JBFWNN010000002.1, on the reverse strand, counting down.
GTGCAGGCGACGGATCTCGATCTGCATGTGCTCGCGCAGCTTCTTGTCGAGGGCCGAGAGCGGCTCGTCCATGAGCAGCACGGAAGGCTCGAAGACGACGGCGCGCGCCAGCGCCACGCGCTGCCGCTGGCCGCCGGAGAGCTGGTGGATGCCGCGTTCGCCGAAGCCTTCGAGCTTCACCAGAGCGAGGGCCCAGGCGACGCGCCTGGCGATCTCGGCCTTGCTCATGCGGCGCAGCTTCAACGGATAGGCGACATTGCCGGCGACGCTCATATGCGGGAAGAGCGCGTAGTTCTGGAAGACGACGCCGATATTGCGCTTATGCGGCTCGAGCCGGGTCACGTCGGTGCCTCCGAACCGGATGAGGCCGGAATCGGGACGCAGGAAGCCGGCGATGGCCATGAGCAGCGTCGACTTGCCGGAGCCCGAAGGCCCGAGCAGCGTCAGGAACTCGCCACCCGCTATGTCGAGGTCGAGCGCGTCGAGGGCGCGATAGGGGCCGTAGGTCTTGTTGAGCGTCCGGATGGTGATAGGAACGCTCGCGCCGGATGCGGGTGCTTCGCTGGTCAACGTCGGAATGCGAGGAGTGATGCGCGGCATCACTCCCCTCCCTGCCGGAAGTGCTATTGATTGATGAACTTCGCCCAGCGGTCGCGCGCCTGGGCGCCATGCTCGCCCCACCAGTCGCCGCGCACGATCGCCTGCTTGGCGGCGTTCTCGGGCGCGGTGTTGAGCGTCTTGGCGAGCTCGGGCGAAATCTTGCCGGTGTCATAGGCTTTGAGATTGGCCGGGCCGTAGTCGATATATTGCGGGATGTTGGCGAGGATCTCAGGTGACACGGCCTTGGCCAGCGCCTTCATCGCGAGGTCCTTGTTCTTGACGCCCTTGGGGATGGCCAGGCAGTCGGCGATGAGCAGGCCCTGGTTGAAGGTGAACTTGTATTTGGCGCCGGCGCCGATGGCGGCGCTGATGCGGCCATTCCAGGCGCCGATCATGTCGACCTCGCCGTCGGCGACGAGCTGTGCGGCCTGCGCGCCCGACGACCACCAGACCGAGATATGGGGCTTGATCTTCTCCAGGCTGGCAAAGGCGCGGTCGAGATCGAGCGGGTAGAGCTTGTCGGGCGCCACGCCGTCGGCGAGAAGGGCCGCTTCCAGCACTTCGGCGGGGTCGTTGCGCAGCGACCGGCGGCCGGGGAATTTCTCGACATTCCAGAAATCGGCCCAGCTCTGCGGCCCGGCATCGCCGAACTTTTCGGTGCTCCAGCCGATCACGTTGGAATAATAGTTGAAGCCGATATAGGTCGGCTGCACGACCGCCGGATCGAAGCCGTCCTTGCTGATGACGGCGTAATCGAGGGTCTCGAACAGGCCCTCGGTCTGTCCCTGGGCGCAGCCGTCGATGGTGAGCTCGGTGATGTCCCACAAGACGCTGTTGGCGGTCACCTGGGCGCGCACATCGGCGAGGCCGTTGGTTGAATCTTCCAGGATGGTGATGCCGAGCTCCTTGGCGGTCGGCTGCCAGATCGCCTTCGACATCGCCTCCTGATAGTTGCCGCCCCAGGAGGAGATGGTGATGGTGTCTTGTGCCGCGGCGGGGACGGCGAGGAGGGCCGTCACGGCCAAGGGCAGCGTTATCCGGGCCAGTTTTCTGGCTAAGCGCGTCTGTGCGGACTGAGGCATCGATCCACTCCCTGTGGTTATTGATCTGCGTCCCTGCCGCGGACTTATCCACAGCGAGACGTTCAATTCGAAAATAAAGAGCAATACAATCAGGTCAATTGCAATCTTGTTGTGCGACATTTTGGGACTGATTTAATTGATTTTCTGGACATTGAGCAGTACAGCCAGTAGCTTGTATGCCTCCAAGGGTGGAAATCGGGAACGATTGTGTGGGTACCTGACTATAAGACAAGGCCGGGACGCATCTATGTCGCGCTGGCCGACGCCATGGCCGACGACATCGCCTCCGGCCGCCTGCGGCCGGGTGAAAAACTACCGACGCATCGCGAGCTCGCCTGGCACCTGCAGCTCTCGGTGTCGACGGTGAGCAAGGCCTATGCGCTGGCGGCGCGCCGCCATCTGATCGGCGGCGAGGTCGGCCGCGGCACCTTCGTGACCTCGCGCCCCTCCGACATCGCGCGCCTCGAGCCCAACCGGGCGCAGAGCGACCGCATCGATCTCACCTTCAATTGCCCGGTGCAATTGCCGGCGCAGGAGACGGCCCTGGCCTCCGCCTTGCGCGACATTGCCGGCAGCGAACGCCTGCCCTTGCTGATGCCCTATCATCGCGACTGGATCGGCATGCCGGAGCATCGTCAGGCGGCATCGGCCTGGCTCGCCCGGCGCGGCGCGCATGCCCGTGCCGACGACATCGTCGTCGTGAATGGCGGCCAGCAGGCCATGTCGGTCATCCTCTCGGCCTTGCTTGAGCCCGGCGAGATCGTGGCGGCGGAAGAGATGACCGATCCCGGCATCAAGTTCCTCGCCGCCAATCGCCATCTGACGCTCAAGGGACTGCCGATCGATGCGCAGGGCCTCATCCCCGAGGCTTTCGAGGCGGCCTGCCGCGGCGGGCCGCTGCGCGCTTTGATCTGCTGTCCCAATCACCAGAGCCCGACTCTCGCCGTGATGCCGGTGGAGCGGCGCCAGGCGATCGCCGCGATCGCGATGAAGCACGATGTGCTGGTGATCGAGGACGACGTCTATGGTTGCTTCGTCGAGAGCGCCTTGCCGTCGATCGCGAGCTTCGCGCCGGAGCAGTCCTATTACGTGACGAGCTTGTCGAAGATCGTCTGTCCGGGTTTGCGCATCGGCTACATCGCGACGCCGCCGGGCCGTGCGCGCGACCTGATCCCGGGACTCGGCGCCACGACCTGGATGGCGTCATCGCTCTCAGCCGAGATCGCCTATCGCTGGATCGAAAGCGGCACGGCCGACCGTCTCGCCCAAGCGCAGCGCGATGAGCTGCGCCGGCGCCAGGCGCTGGCGGCCGAGATACTCGCCGGCCAATCCTTCCGGTCATTGCCGACCGGACTTCATCTCTGGCTCGATCTGCCGGAAGCCTGGCGAGCCGAGAGCTTCGTGGCGCAGCTGCGCGCGCAAGGTGTCGCGGTCACGCCGGCTGAGGCCTTCGCCGTGGGCCACGGTCTCTCGCGCCATGCCATTCGCGTCAGCCTGGGCGGCGCCACGCCGTCGCGTTCCGAATTGCAGAAGGGCCTCGAGATCCTCGCCGACCTGCTGCGCGGGCGCCCGGCCGCGTCTTATGTCGTGCTGTGAATTGTCTCGGCGAGCTTCCGCTTGAAGCTGGCGACGACGCTTTGGAACCACGGCCAGGCGTCGGTGCGGGCGCTGTTGCGCGCCAGATAGACGGTGCGGGTGAAGCGCGGCGCGCCGTCCACTTCGAAGAGCCGCCCCGTGTCGAGATGCGGCCGTGCCACGCGATAGGGCAGATAGGCCGAGCCGCCGCAGGCCAGGATGTGATCGAGCGCATGGGCGCTCGACGTGAAGGTGACGATGGCGGTCTCCTCCACCGGAAAGGCCTGCGCATGCTTGCGGCGGAAATCCTCGCCGAGATCGACAAAGACATAATGCGGATCCCAGCGCATCAGGCCGCGCTTGACGGTGGCGACTTCGATGAAGACGTCCTCGCACAGGACATCGATGGCGAAGGCGCCGGCGGGCGGCGCGTAGGCGAAGACGATGTCGACCATGGCGTTCATCTGCCAGGTGCGGGCGACGTCGCCGGCGCCTTCCGCGATGCTGATGGCGATGCGGTCGCGCTCGCCGCGCAAGGTGCCGACCCACACTTCGCCGATCCCCGTCCACAGAGCGGGATCGCAGCCGACGGCGCAGACATCCTCGAAGCCGCGCGGCAGCGACGTCTCGTAGCGCGCCTGTTTCCACACCTGCACCATCACTTCGGCATGGCGCAGGAACTTGGCGCCGGCGGGGGTGAGCTCGGTGCCCGATTTGTGGCGGCGCAGGAGCTTTTGGCCGACCAGGTTCTCCAAGGCATCGATGCGCGCCGTCACCGTCGACTGGGTGACATTGAGCTTGGCCGCCGTCTTGTTGAGATTGCCGGTCTCGACCGCCACAACGAAGGTCTGCACATGGGCGAGATTCATAATTCGAATTCCTCGAACTTTCTGGCCAATATAATTTGATTTACAGGATTGTCAGGCGCGTGGATAGTGCAGAGGACTGAAGCCGGAGCAAGACACGTCCGCCATGCCCTGCACGTCCGACGACTACCGCTTGGCGATGCGCCGCTTCCCGGCCGGGGTGGCGATCGTCGCCTCAGGCGCCAGCCCCTACCGGGCCGGCATGACGGCGACGGCGATCTGCTCGCTCTCCGCCGATCCGCCGCAAGTGCTGGTCTGTCTCAACCAGCGGACCATGACCATGCGCACCATAGAGCTGTGCCGCGGCTTCTCGATCAATCTCCTGAATACCGGCCAGCTTCCTTTGGCGCGTATCTTTGCGGGGCTGGAAGGCGAGGCTGCGGGCGAAGAGAAGTTCACCTGCGGCGGCTGGCGCGAAGGTTTGTCCGGAGCGCCGGTGCTCGCCGATGCGGTGCTGACGCTCGAATGCGCACTCGTCGCGTCCCATGCCGTGAGTACGCACAATATCGTCATCGGCCGGGTGCTCGACATTCCAGGCCGCGCCGCCGAGGACGCTCTCCTCTATTGCAGCGGCGCCTTCGGCAAATGGGCCGATCTCGCCGGCCCGCAGCATTTCAACTGACAGACATCGAGGCCCGCCCCCGTGGAATTCAATCATTTCCTCTCCTCCTATTATCCCGACAAGTCCTATGGCGGCGACCGGCTCTATGCCGACATGATCGAGCAGGCGGTCACGAGCGAGCGCCTCGGCTATCGCGGCGTGACCATTCCCGAGCATCATCTGATCAACATCCTCCTCGTGCCCGATCCCTTGCAGATGGCGGTCAAGGTCGCCGCCGTGACCAAGCGGATCGAGGTCGTGACCTCGGTCTCGGTCCTGCCCTTGCATGACATGCGGATCTTTGCCGGCCAGGCGATCCAGGCCGACATATTGTGCGAGGGCCGCCTCATCCTCGGCGTCGGCCGTGGCGCCTTCGCCTATGAGATGGCGCGCATGGATGTGCCGATCGAGATCTCGCGCGAGAAGTTCGACGAATCGCTCGACGTGCTCCTCGCCCTCTTCACCCGCGAGGAGGTGTCCTGGAACGGCAAATACTACAAATTCGAGCCGCTGACCGTCATGCCGCGCCCGGTCGGCAGGCCGATGCCGCAATTGATGGTCGCGGCCCTGGTGCCGGAAGGCATCTATGCCTCGGTGAAGCGCGGCTTCCACATCCAGACGACGCCGCTCGACGCGACCTTTGAGAAGATGAAGGCGCAGGTCGGGGCCTTCCATCGCGGCAAGGCCGAGCTCGGCAAGGCCGGCGAGCATCTGCGTCTGGCTCTGTCGCGGGTCTGCCTGGTGGCCAAGGACGACGCCGATGCCGAGCGCAAGCTCAAGCTGGCCTATGACTATTACGGCCGCTTCAACAATGTGTTCACCGGCCCCGGCATCGTCGACAATGGCGCGATCCGGCTTCTGCCGCAGAAGCAGACGATCGAGGAATTGTCGCGCAACCTCATCATCTGCACCGCATCGGAAATGGTCGACCGGGTGGCGCAATATGCCGAGCTTGGCATTGACGATTTCATCATGAACGTGAATATCGGCCATGCGCAGGGCGAGGCGCTCGAGGCCATGCATCGCTTTGCCGAATTCGTCATGCCGCATATACCGAAGAGCGCAACCGTCCGCGCAGCATAAGGATCATCCATGCCCGTCATCCGTGTCGAAATGTTCAAAGGCCGCAGCGTCGATCAGAAGCGCGAATTGGTGAAGGAGCTGACCTCGGCCTTCCTGCGCACTTGCGGCGGCACGCCGGAAAGCGTGCAGATCGTGATCTGCGACGTCGACAAGCAGGACTGGGGCGGCGCCGGCCAGCTGATGTCCGACAAATATCCCGACAAGTAGGCCGCCATGGCGAAACCGGTCAGATCGGCCTTCTCGGTCGAGGGCGAAGGTCCGCCGCTGTTCATGATCCATGGCATCGGCGCCTCGCGCCATTCCTGGGACGGCCTCGTCAGGGAGCTCAGCGGCGCGTTCCGCTGCATCGCCTATGATTTGCGCGGCCACGGCCGGTCCCCGATGGCGCCGACGCCCTTCACCCTCGCCGACCTCGTCGAGGATCTCGAGGCTTTGCGCGCCGAGCTCGGCATCGCGCGCGCGCATTTCATCGGCCATTCGCTGGGCGGCATGATCGGCCCCGCCTATGCACGGCGCTATCCCCAGCATGTCGAGACGCTGGGCCTGCTCAGCACCGCGGCGGGCCGCACGCAAGAGGACAGCGCCAAGGTCAAGGCGGTGGTCGCGGCGATGGAGCAGAAGGGCATCGAGCCGGTGCTGCAGACGCTGAAGGACCGCTGGTTCACGCCGGAATTCGGCGAGCGGCGTCCGGATGTCATCGCCAATCGCCTGAAACAGGTCATCGACACCGACGCCCAAGTGTTCCTCAACGTCTTCCATATCTATGCCGAGACGGAGATGGCGCCCTGGCTCAAGGAGATCGCCTGCCCGGCGCTGGTGCTGACGGGCGAGTTCGACGGCGGCTGCCCGCCGCGTCTCAATGAATTCATCGCCGGCGAGCTGCCGCGTTCGGAGCTTGTGGTCCTCGAGGGGCTGCGCCATGCGATCCTGCTCGAGGCGCCGGAGCGGGTTGCGGGCCCGGTGCGGTCCTTCCTCGCCCGCCACGGCGCCGGAAGCCGCTGATCAGGCCTGCGGGAAATCGGCCGCGACGCGCTCGATGCGCGCCAGGGCCTGCGCGATCTCTTCATCGGAGATGGTGAGCGGCGGCGAGAAGCCGACGCTCGTCGGACCTTTCGCCGTCGTCGACAGGCCTTCCCGCCAGAAGGCCGCGATCAGCGCACTGGTGAAATCGGGGCCGGGCGCCCAGCCGCGTTGCCCGGGCGCGAAATCGAGCGCCAGCAGCAGCCCTTTGCCGCGCAATCCCGCGACGAAGGGCTGGCGCGCCGCGATCCCGGCGATGCCGGCCTCGACCTGCCGGCCGAGCGTTGCGGCGCGTGCCACCAGATGATCGCTTTCGATGATCTCGATCATGGTCAGCGCCGCCCGCGTCGTCAGCGGGTTCTTCTCATGCGTGTAATGGCCGAGATCGAGATCGGACGCGACGTCGAGCCGCGCGTCGGCGATGACCGCGGCGATGGGCACGACACCGCCGCCCAGCGACTTGCCGAGGACGACGGCATTGGGTGTCACCCTCATATGCTCGAAGGCGAAGAACTTTCCGGTCTTGCCGAGGCCGGAGGGGATCTCGTCGAAGATGAGGAGCGCTCCATGCGCGTCGCAGAGCCGCCGCACCTGCGGCCAGAACCCGTCCGGCGGCAGATGGCAGTTGGACCGGATCGGCTCGGCGATGACGGCGCCGATCTCCTTGCCCGAGCGAGAGAAGATGTCCGTCATCGCGGCGAGCGTGCGCTCCGCGTCGTGCCAGTAGCCCGGCACGTGATGGCGGCCGGGCAGGAACGGGCCGAGCCGCGCATCGGGCGTCGGCCGCGACAGGCCGAAGGCGCCGAAGCCATGGCCGTGATAGGAGCCGTCGAAGGAGAGCGTGCCGTGCCGGCCGGTGGCGACGCGGGCGAGCTTGAGCGCGATCTCGATCGCATCCGAGCCCCCGGTCGCGAACAGGACCTTGGCCGGAGCGCCCGGCCAATGGCCGAGGAGCTTCTCCGCGAGGCCGACCGCCGGCGCGTTGGTGAAGCGGCGCGGCGCGAAGGGCAACTCGTCGAGCTGCCGCTTGAGCGCGGCGACGAGGCGCGGATGACCATAGCCCAGATGATGGGCGGTGTTGCCGTGGAGATCGATGAAGCGGCGGCCCTCGACATCCTCGAGCCACACACCCTGGGCGCGATGCAAGGCGAAGGGGCAGGGCGACGAGCCGTCCTGATGGAAGAACGCCTGAGCGTCCCGGGCGATGAGGTCATGGGTCATGGCGCTGTCCTTCCCTGGGCCAGGCTCGTGCGCGCCAGCCGTTCCGACGGCGGACGGAAGAGGGACATCTTCCGCCGGACTCCCGGCGGCTGGTCGATGAGCCAGATGAGCGCCATGGCAGCGAGCGCCAGAACGAGCAGGATCACGCTCTTGGCTCCCGCATAGCCGAAATCGCCGGAGGTGGCGTGATTGAAGATGGTGACGGAAGCGAGCTTATGATCGCTGGAGACGAGGAAGATCACGGAGGAGAGCGTGGTCAGCCCGTCGACGAAGACATAGAGAGTGCCGAGCAGCAAGGCCGGGCGCAGCATCGGCAAGGTGACATGGATGAAGCGGGTGGCGAGCCCGGCGCCCAGGCTCTCGGCCGTCTCGTCGACTGTGCTGTTCATGCGCTGCAAGGCGGCGCGCCCCGCCAGCACGCCGACGAAGAGATTGGAGAACAGGATATTGAGGACGAGGATGGCGGCGGTGCCGGTGAGTGACAGCGACGTGAAGCCGAAGGGGACGTTGAAGGCGACGATATAGCCGATGCCGAAGATGATGCCGGGCAGGATGGCCGGCAAGAGGCTCATGGACACGATGAGATTGGCGCCGGGCGGCCTTATCCGCTCGACCACATAGGCGACGATGATGCCGAGGAGCCCGCCGATCGGCGCGGCGATGCCGGCGATAATGAGGCTGCTCCAGATGGTGGCGAGGCCGCGGTCGGAGCTGCCATAGCCCGAGCCCGCAAGCCCGACATCGACCCCCGCATCGGTGAAGTAGCCCAGGGTGAAGCTCCAATCGACACCCCAGAGGCGCGTGACGGCGCCCGCCGCCATGGTGGCATAGATGATGAGCACCAGGCCCGCGACCATGCCCGCCAACGATTGCAGCGCGAGCCGCCAGCTCTGCGGCATGGGCAATTCGCTGGCGCTGCCCGCTTCCCCGGTCGAATAGGCTTTGCGCGAGCCGAGCCCCTCGAGCAGGAGATAGAGCAGCAAGGACGGGATGATCAGCCAGCAGCACAAGGCCGCGGCGAGCGGCGTGTTCTGATAGGCGGTGATCTGCTGATAGACGACCTCGGCGAGCACCGGCGTGTCGCGCCACAGCAGGTTGGGATTGGCGAAATCGGTGAGGCTCATGATGAAGGCGAGCGCGATGGCGCGCTTCACCCCCGGCCAGGCGAGCGGCAAGGTGACATGCGCGAAGACCGCCCTGTGCCGCGCGCCCAGGCTCGCGGCGGCTTCATCGACCCGCCCGCTCTGCCGGCGCAGCACATTGTCGAAGACGATGAGTGCCGCCGGCAGGATGGAGAGGGTCTGCGCCACCACCACGCCGAGGAAGCCATAGGCATTGGTCTGCTCGGCATCGATCAGCCCCAGCGCCTGGTCGAGGAAGGTGTGGGTGACGAGGCCGCGCCGGCCGAACAGCATGAGGATCGCCGTGGCGATGAGCACCGGCGGCGCGACCAGAGGCGTGAGCAGGATCGCGCGGGTCAGCGCCGGCGAGCGCACGCCGCCGCAATTGATCGCATAGGCGAGGAGAAAGGCGAGCGTCACGGCGAAGGCCGCGGTGACGGCGGCAAGCGTCAGGCTGTTGATGCCGGCCTCGAGCAGATAGCTGTCCTGGAAGAGAGCGAGATAATTGTCGAGCCCGAAGCGCTCGTCCTGGCCGTTGCGCAATTCATCGAACCGCGCCTGCCCGATCCGGTCCTTGACCTTGAAGGCGAGCGCGGTGCGCTTGTGCAGCACGATGTGGGCGATCGGATAGGCGTTGCCGATCTTCTCGCCGACGGCCGCCGGCAGGACGGCCAGGGCCCTGTCCAGCTCTTGCGCCTGGGTGGTGTAGAGCGCCTTGCGGTCCCAGGGCACGGGCACGCTTTCGAGGGTGAAGGCGGCGGCCATGGCATCGACGTGCTCATTGGCGCTGGCCGTGTCGCGCCAGTGCGTGACGAGCGTCTGCCGCTCGTCGCGCGGCAACGCCGCGAGAGCGTCTTCGGTGATCTTCGCAAGCCGGTCCAAGGGCATGGGCCCGCGTATGGCGAAGCTTTCGGCGAGGATGGCGCCGATCGGATAGGCGATGAACAGGGTGAGCCCGAAAAGAACCGCCAGCGTGACCAGCACCTTCGGCAGGCGTCGGAGCGTCATTATATGAATTCGTCGCGCAGGATCACGGCGTTGCGCGGATCGGGCCGGACCTTGACCGGCATGCCGACGGCGAAGCCGTCACGATTCTCGAGCGACGGACGGTCGGCGATCACATGGAGACCCGACGCCATGGCGATATCGAGGCGCACGAAGGAGCCGAGGAAGGTGACGCCCGAGATCCGTCCCGGCAGACCGTCCTCGCCGGTGATGCGCACCTCGAGATGCTCAGGCCGATAGAGCGCCGTGACCTGGCTTCCGGGCCACACCGCAGGCTCGGGCGCGACCGGCCAAATTTCGCCTTGCGCCTCGATGCCGCTGGCCGCGAAGCGGCCCCGGATCAGGTTGGATGCGCCGATGAACTGGGCCACGAACTTCGTCCTTGGCCGGTGATAGACGTCGGACGGCGTGCCGATCTGCTCGATCCGTCCCTGACGCAGGATGGCGACACGATCGGAGAGCGCCAGCGCCTCTTCCTGGTCATGCGTCACATAAAGCGTCGTGATGCCGAGCCTGTCGACGAGACCGCGGATCTCGGCGCGCAGCCGCACGCGGATACGGGCATCGAGCGCCGACATCGGCTCGTCGAGCAGGAGCACTTCGGGATCGGAGGCGAGCGCCCGGGCCAATGCCACGCGCTGCTGCTGGCCGCCCGACAGTTCATGCGGATAGCGCTCGAGCAAAGGTTCGATCTCGAACATCCCGGCGAGGTCGCGCACCCGCCGCTTGGTCTCGGCACGCGGCCGCGCCGCCATGGCGAGGGCGAAGCCGATGTTCTGCGCGACCGTCTTGGTCGGGAACAGCGCATAGGACTGGAACACGAAGCCCATGCGCCGTCGGGCCGGGGGAGCGTCCGTCACATCCTCGCCTGCGAGGCGCACGCGGCCCTTGTCGGGCGTGGTGAAGCCCGCGACGATGCGCAAGAGCGTGGTCTTGCCGCAGCCCGAATCGCCGAGCAGCGTCACGAACTCGCCGCGCGTGAGCTGAAGCGAGACATCGTCCACGACATTGGGCCCGCCGAAGCTCTTGGCGGTGCCCAATATCGCGAGATGCGGCTCGGCCGCGAGCATGGGCTCGTCCTTGCCGCTATTGCTTCAGGATACGGCTGGCGAATTCCTTGCGGAACTCGGCGATGTCGACGGGCCGGCGCATCTTCCACAGGGTGATCTGCGTGAGATCGACGAGCCCATGGCCCGGCACCGCGGTGGCGCCCACGACCTTGCCCAGCACCTGGGCCGCGTCATCGCTCGCCATGAAGTCGAGGAAGATCTTGGCCTCTTCCGGATTGGGGCCGCCGGCGACGAGGCCGCCGCCTTCCGAGACATTGGGCGTGATGCGGCCATAGACGATCTCGACCGGCTTGCCGGAGGATTTCGTCTCGTAGCAGGTCGTATCGAAGGTGAGGCCGATCGACACCTCGCCCTGCGCCGCGAGCTGCGCGCCGCCCGACCCGCCGTCCGAATATTGATAGACATTCTCATTGAGGTTCTCGACGAAGGGCCAGCCGAAGGCATCGACGAAGGTGGTGAGGATGGCGCCGCCGGTGCCCGACTTCAACGGCGAAGGCAGCGAGATCTCATTGTCATAGGCGGGCTTGATCAGGTCTTCCCAGGTCGCGGGCAAAGGCAGGTTCTTCTGGGCGAGGCGGTCCTTGTTCACCACCATGCACATGGTGGTGGCGAAATACTTGTTGTAGAAGCCGTCCGGATCGCGGAAGTCGGGGGTGATCTTCGACTCCTTCGGCTCATAGGGCTCGAACACGCCCGCCTGCTTCAGCTGCTCCAGCGCCACGTTGTTGACGAGATAGACGATGTCGGCCTGGGGTTTGGCCTTCTCGGCGATCGCCCGCTCGGCGATCGGGCCGGTCGAGCCCGAGACGAATTTCACCTTGATGTCGGGATGCTTCTTTTCGAAAGCGGCGACGATCGCCGAATTGACGCTGTCGGAGGCGTTGTAGACGACGATCTCGCCGGCAAGCGCCGCGCCGGCACTGATGAGGGCGGCGAGGGCCGCCGTGAGGCCGAGGGTTGTGGCTGTCATTTTGACTCTCCCGCAATGAGCATCTCTTGTAATATTAGTGTCGCTTAAATCCGTGACAGTCATATGAAGTAAAACTGAATTGCTCACACCTCGGCATGAGGGGACGTCGAGACAAGGCGGAAATCGCATGAATTTTGCGCAATTGCGGGCCTTCAACGCGGTCGCCACGCATCGCACCTTCATGGCCGCGGCCCAGGCCCTGGGCATCACCCAATCGGCGATCACCCAGAACATCAAGGCGTTGGAGCAGAGCGTCGGGACGAGCCTGTTCACCCGCACCGGCACGCGCGTCGAGCTGACGGCGAGCGCCCATGACCTGCTGCCGCGGGTGCGCGAGGTGGTGCTGGCGCTCGAGGACCTTGGCAGCCGCATCAGCAAGACCCGTGACCTGCGCCTCGGCCATCTGTCGATCGGCTTGTGCGCTCCCTATGTCGCCATGCCGATCTTCGAGCGCTTCTCAGCCAGCCATCCGGGGATCACGCTCAATGTCCGGCTCGGCAATTCGAGCAATCTTCTCGATCTCGTGGCGCAGCATGCGGTCGATGTGGCGATCGTCACCCTGCTCGCGCCCGATGACGATTTCGTCTGCGAGAAGCTGGTCGACCAGGAGGTGATGGTGTTGGTGCATCCGGGCCATCCCTGGTGGACGCTCGACCACATCAAGGCGCAGGACCTGGCCGCCGAGCCCTTCATCATGCGCGAGACGGGCTCGATGACGCGCCAGATCTTCGAACGCGCCATGACCAGGCTCAAGGTTCCGGTCACCACCCGGCTCGTGCTCGGCAGCCGCGAGGCGGTGAAGGAGGCCGTCGCCGCGGGCCTCGGCCTCGGCATCGTGCTCAATCGCGAGCTCGGCCGCGATCCGCGCGTCAAGGGCATCCGCGTCACCGGCGCCGATCTCGCCGCCGGTGAATATCTCGTCGCCCTGCCGCGCAATCGCGAGCGCGGCGTCATTCGCGAGTTCTTCGCCGTCGCCCGCGGTCAGTTGGCGAGCGGCGAGGACTGAGGGATAGCGTGGCCGGACGACGATCGCAGCAGCGCATCATGCGCCATCGTCCATTCGACAACCCTGTCGGTGAGGGCGAAGAAGCGCCGGCCGAGCCCGGTCAGGCGATATTCCACCCGCGGCGGGACCACGGGAAACTGCTTGCGGGCGATGAGCCCGTCGCGCTCGAGCTGCTTCAATGTCCGCGCCAGCACCCTGGCCGCGATCGGACGCCTGGCGCTCACCTTGCGCTGGAGGTCGGTGAACCTTATGGGCTCGCCGGCGATCGTGCGGATGACATGCACGCTCCATTTGTCGCCGAGCCGCGCCAGGACCTCCTGGGCAACGGCACAGCGGTCGTCGTCTGCCGATATGGACATCAAGCGCTCTCCTTCATGGACCATTGCGGAAAGACAGCCGGCCTGACCGTGAGCGGTCGGGCGCGGCCCGAAAGCGCGACCGAGACGGTCGCCGGAAAGTAGTCGAGAAGCGCCGTGTCGCCCGCCACCTCGGCGACCAGGCGGTAGAGCTCTTCCGATATCACGATGTCGGTGCCGAGGCGGCGGGTCTGGCGCTCGAGGCGGCTGGCGATATTCACCGTGTCGCCGAAAACGCTGGCCTGCCCGCGCTCATCGCCATGCGGCCGCCCGAGCAGGACCGGCCCGGCATGGATCCCGATGCCCGCTCTCACCATCGGCAGATTGCTCTTGGCGCGCCAGGCGTTCCAGCGCTCGAGCTCGACCAGCATCGCGAAGCCGCAGCGCAGCGCCCGGAAGGCCTGCACGGCCAGCGGCGCCTTGCCCTTCCACACCGCCAGCACTTCGTCGCCGAAATGATCGACGATGGCGGCGTCGTGGCGGGCGATCGCCTCGCCGGTGTGCCGGTAGAAATCGGCGAGCAGCAGAAAGGCCTCTTCCGGGTCCAGCCCTTCGCAGTGCCTGGTGTAGCCCACGATGTCGGCGAACAAGGTGACGGCCGACGTGATGCGCGGCGAGGACCACGGCTCCCCGCCGCTCATCTCCGCCGCGCGTCCATCGGCCTCGTGCAGACTGGCGTTGAAGTGATGATGGTACATGGTGGTGTCCCGGTCCTGTTCCTTTGCTGGGCGCAATATGGGCGGCCCGGGTCGCGGAAATTGGGCGGAAAAGGCCCAATTTTCCGCCATCTGTCACAGGGCCGGGCCTCGCCATAATTTGATACATTTTTCTGAGGCGCGATCCTTTACTTGCCGTCATTGAGGTGTAGGGATCGGGACATGGACTCGGCACCCCATATCGCGGTCGTCGACGATCACCGCGACATTCGCGACCTGGTGGGCAAATATCTCACCAAGCACGGCTATCGCGTGTCGACCGCTGAGAATGCCGCCGCCTTGCGACGGCTTCTTGACCGCAGCGCCTTCGACCTCATCGTGCTCGACATCATGATGCCGGGCGAGGACGGGCTGTCGCTGTGCCGCTATGTGCGTGCGACCACCGAGGTGCCGGTCATCCTCTTGACCGCCATGACGGAGGAGACCGACCGCATCATCGGCCTCGAGCTCGGCGCCGACGACTATCTCGGCAAGCCGTTCAATCCGCGCGAGCTCCTGGCCCGCATCAAGGCGGTGCTGCGACGCGTCACCAGCCTGCCGCCGCAGAAGGGGCGCAGCAAGGCGCAGCAGCTGCGCTTCGACCGCTGGCGGCTCGACGTCGGGCGGCGTGAGCTGATGGATCAGGACGGCGTCGCGGTGCCGCTCTCGACCGCCGAATACCGTCTGCTCTGCGCCTTCCTCGATCATGCCGGCCTGGTGCTGACCCGCGACCAGCTGCTCGACCTGACGGTCGGGCGCACCGCCGAGCTGTTCGACCGCAGCATCGACAACCAGGTGTCGCGCCTGCGCAAGAAGATCGAGCTCGATCCCAAGTCGCCGGCGCTGATCAAGACCCATTGGGGCGGCGGCTATTGCTTTGCCGCCGGCGTGGAGCAGGTCTGATGATCCGCATCTGGGAACGCAGCATCGCCACGCAGTTCATCTGTCTCATGCTGCTCGCGCTGCTGCTGTCGCAGGCGATCGCCGCCCTCGTCTCCTGGGACGAGCGCGGCAACGCCTTGCGCGAAGCCTATAAGGGCGAGTTCCTCGGCCGTGCCGAGGCGGTGGCGCGGCTGCTCGAGACGACGCCGCCCGCCATCGAGAACGACATCACGCGCGCCAACAACACGCTCAATACGCGCTATTGGGTCACAGCGGAAAAGCCCGGCGATCCCGCCCAATGGCGCCAGGCTGCCTGGGCGCAATTGACCCAGCCCTTCTCGCAATCGGAATCGGCCCTCTTCATCGCCAAGGCGCTGCAGAAGGACCTCCGGCATGACAAGACCGGCGCCAGCGCGGTCGCCGACAGCGGCTGGACCGATCTCAAGCCCGGGGAGTGGCATTTTCCGCGGCCCGCCAAATTCATTCGCCTCGACGATGGCTATGGCGTGGGCCTCGCGATCGAGCTCAATCGCGGCACCTGGCTCAACACCGCCTTCGCCAAGCCGGCGGCGAGCGGCTTCTGGTCCTCGCCGACGGTGCTCTCCTTCGCGGTCACGGCGCTGACCCTGTCGATCATCATGGTCCTTGCCGCCCGCGGCATAACCCGGCCGATGCGCCGTCTCGCCGTCGCGGCCGAGGCTCTGGGCCGCGGCGAGGCGACGGAGGCCCTGCCCGAGACGGGACCGCAGGATATCCGCCACACGGCGGAAGCCTTCAACAAGATGCAGGAACGCCTCAAGCGCTTCGTCGCCGACCGCACCCGCATGCTGGCGGCGATCGGTCATGACCTGCGCACGCCGATCACCTCGCTCAGGCTGCGCGCCGAATTCGTCGGCGATGCCGAGGTGCGCGAGAAGATGCTGGCCACGATCGACGAGATGCAGAAGATGACCGAGGCCACGCTCACCTTCGCGCGCGAGGAATCGGCGGTGGAGGAGACGCGCTCGGTCGATCTCTCGGCCCTGGTGCAGAGCCTGTCGGACGACCTCGCCGACATGGGCCATGACGTCACTTTCGACAACGGTCTCAAGATCAGCTATCGCTGCCGCGCCGACGCGCTGCGCCGCGCCATTCGCAACCTGATCGAGAACGCGGTGCGCTACGGAAAGCGGGCGCGGGTCTCGATCGCCCGCGCCGAGGACACGATAGACATCGTGATCGAGGATGACGGGCCCGGCATCCCGCCCGAGCTCGCCGAGCAGGTCTTCGTGCCCTTCTACCGGCTCGAGGATTCGCGCAATCGCGAGACGGGCGGCGTCGGCTTGGGCCTCTCCATCGCCCGCAGCATCGTGCGCAACCATGGCGGCGACATCAGGCTCGTCAATCATGCCAATGGCTTGCGCGCCATCATCACCTTGCCCATGATCGATGCCCGCGCCCGTCTCGCGGCCGCGGCCTGACCGAGCCGGCGCGGGCCATCACGGCCTGACCCCCGGCGTCTCGATGGGAAGGCCGGACGCGCGTGACATGAGATAGAGCTCGAGTTCGATCATCTCCGGGGCGCCATGGGGGAAAGGCTCGGCGCGCATGCCGATCATGCAGTTGCGCAGGCGCCGTCCGAGCGAGCCGAGCCTCTGCCATTCGAGCCGGTAGAGCGGATAGGCGGTGGGATGCGCCTGCGGGATGATGCTGCCGCCGAGACGCTGGCCCCAGCGCGCATCATGGCAGGCGGCGCAGGACAGGCCGAGCTGGCCGAACCGGCGCTCGAACAGGTGTTTTCCGTTCGTCACATGGGGATCGAGCTCCGCGTCCGCAGGCGACGTGATCGTCATGCCGCGCGACTGATGCGCCACATAGGCGGTGAGCGCGACGAGCTCCGCGCTTTCATAGGCGAAGGACGGCGCCTGCTGTCGCTTCTCCCGGCAGAGATTGATCCGTCCTTGCAGATCGATCAGCCGGCCGCTCGATTTGTCGATTCTCGGATAGCGGATCGCCGCGCCCTTCATGCTCCGGGGCGCCTCGCCATGGCATCCGGCGCAAGCGGTGCCGGCGGGATTGTCGCGTGCCTGCCACAGGCTTTCCCCCTCGGCGATGGCGAGCATGCCGGGATTGCCGAGATCGTCCTGCTGCATGGCCTGGGTCGCGGGCGCCATGAAATCGAAGCCGGATTTCTTGTCTTGCGGCCTGATGGCCTCGGCGGTTGCCAGCGCGGCGAAAGACGCGACAACAGCCGCGGCGAAGAGCGAAAGCCGCCAGGCCATCACACGACCTTGATCTCGGCCGTGGCGGTCTGGGTGTCGCCCATGTCGTCGGTCCAGGCGAAAGTGAGGGTGCCGCTCCGGGTTGCGATGGTGCTGAAGGCGAGAAAGGGATTGGCGGCGATCGCGGGGAAGAGCTCGGCCGCGAAGATCTCGACACCGTCATAGCGGCACACGAAGCGGTTGATGATGTTGCGCTCGATCGCGCCGCCGCTTGCATCGCGGCGATAGCCCGTCTCCATGACATGGGCGATCATCGCCTTGATCTCGATGATCTCGCCCTTGCGGGCTTCCCTGGGCACGTTGAGGAGGGCGCGCGTCACAGGAGGTCCTCCACGCAGGCGGCGAGCGTCACGATGACCTTCGCCTCGCCCGACCAGAAAACGCCGTCGCTCATCTCGGCGACCGCGGCCACGCTCTGCGAGGCGGCAAGACGGAGGCGGGTCGACACTTTTGCGTGTCCTGCCCTGGGGCCGAGATGGAAGACGGCGACGCCCGCTTGCGGGTTCTTCTCGTTGAAAAGGGCAATGCGCCGTACATGATCGCTGTCCGACATGGGACTCTCCACCGTCACCGTGACCCCGACGGCATTGCCGTTCTCGACCAGGGGCGGAATGTCGATTTGGATCCGCCCCTTCCGGATCTCCGCCGCACCCGCGAAGTCGCGCATCGCTTGCGCGAGGGTGAGGCGTTGTGCCGAGGCCTGATCGCCGCTCGCCATGGCTCACTCCTGAAGCGTGACGAGGAAGGCGACGATGTCCTCGATCGCCTGCGCCGCGAGGATGGGCTTGCCGCGCCAGGTCTCTCCGACCCGGTCATGCGCGGCGATGGTGTGATAGGCGGGCATGATGGTGGAGGGATCGAGCCGCGGCATGTCGACGACGCGCAGGCGGATCTGTCCCTCCGAGAGCCGGGCGCCCACGCCGCGAAGGTCGGGCGCCAGCGTGCCCTGGGCATGGGGCTCGGGGAAAGGTCCCTGATGGCAGAGCAGGCACAGGCTCGCCTGGCGGTTGGCCACCAGGCCCTCGCCGCGCGCGGCATCGCCCTTCTCTGCGGTGAGCGGCAGGGGGATGGCGTCGTCCGCGACGGTGTACGGCATGAGCTCCTGCGCCGGCACGGCCGTTGCCGCGAGGCCGAGCACGAGCGGCATCATGACGAGGGGCCTCACCCGAAGACCTCGCGGGTGATGGTTTGATACCAGGCCTCGGCATAGACGGACTCGGCCTGGCGCTGCGACGGCTGCGCGTCGAGCGGGCTTACCCCGCCCGCGCCCTTGATCTCGGCCAGGAGCCCGTCCTTGGGGCTGTACACGCCGGCGACCGAGATGCCGTAGTCCGGGGCGACCAGGCTGTAGCAGGTGTTGATGAGCTTCACCTCATGCGCCTCCTCGCCGCGCATCAGGCTTGCGATCATCCGGGCGCAGACCTTGGCCTGGGCATTGGCGGCGAAAGCGGATTTGGGCATGGCGCCGGCGATGGCGGCGTCACCGATCACATGGACATTCGGTCGGAGTTTCGATTCGAAAGTGACGGGATCGATGGGGCACCATCCTGTCTGGTCGGCGACGCCGGCCGAGACGGCGATGGCGCCGGCGCGCTGGGGCGGGATGACATTGGCGACGTCGGCGCGGTGGCTGCCGAATTCGGTGATGAGCGTCTTGTTTGTGGGATCGACCTCGGTGACCCGGCCGCCGGCCGAGAGCGGCACCCATTCGATGAGGCCGGGATAGAGCCGGCGCTAGGCCGCCTCGAACAGCTTCTGCTTGGAATAGGCGTCCTTGGCGTCGAGCAGGATGAGCTTGGAGCGCGGCTTCTTCGTCTTGAGGTAATGCGCGATGAGGCTTGCCCGTTCATAGGGGCCAGGCGGGCAGCGGAAGGGATTGGTCGGCGCCGACATGACCACAACGCCGCCATCCGCCATCGCCCCGAGCTGGCGGCGGAGGAGAACGGTCTGCTGACCGGCCTTCCAGGCATGCGGCATGATCTCGGCCGCCGGCTGGTCGTAACCCGGCAGCGCGTCGAATCTGAGATCGATGCCGGGCGCCAGCACGACGCGCTCATAGTCGAGGCTTTGGCCGTCGGCGAGCCGCACCCGGCGCGCCTCGGCATCGATCGCGATGACGATCTGCTCGACGATCTCGACTCCGGATTTGCGCACGCCCTCATAACCGAAATATTGCGCATCGATCGGGCGCAGTCCGGCGATGACGCCATTGCTGAACGGGCAGGCGGTGAAGCGGCTGTTCGGCTCGATCAATGTGACGGCGAGGCCGGGCGCGGCCTGCTTCAAACCGCGGGCGCAAGTGGCGCCGGCGAAGCCGCCGCCGATGACCACGATGCGCTGCGACGCTTGGCCGAGCGCGGGCGGTGCGGCGAGCGTGACGATAGCGGCTGCGGCGCCCTCAAGGATCGCCCTGCGGCTCGGACCCCTGATGCGCTTCATACCAGTCGGCGATGACGCGGATCTCTTCATCGGAATACCCTTTTGCGATGCGGTCCATCACCGTCGCGGCGCGCTCGCCTGAGCGAAAGGCGGCCATCGCGGCGACAATCTCCGCCGCGGGCCGTCCCGCGAGACTCGGGATCGGCCCGTCCGATCGCGGCGCATGGCAACCGGAACAGGCGGCAGCGGAGGTCTGTGCGGCCGCCTGTCCCGGGCCCGCCAGCAGCGCAAGGAGCACGAGCATGGTCTGCCCGGCGGGGGATCTTGCGCTGTTGCGACCTGGCATGTGGTCACGCCTCAGGCGAGGCTGTGGTTCTTGAGCGGCAGCATGCGGATGCGCTTGCCGGTGGCGGCGAAGACCGCATTGAGCACGGCCGGCGCCGCGACCGCGATGGTGGGCTCGCCCACCCCGCCCCAGAAGCCGCCCGAGGGCATAATGATCGTCTCGACCTCGGGCATCTCGGCCATGCGCATCACTTCATAAGTGTCGAAGTTCTCCTGCTCCATGCGTCCCTGGGCGACGACACATTCGCCATAGAGCGCGGCGGAGAGGCCATAGACGAAGGAGCCTTCGACCTGCCGCTCCACCTGCGCCGGATTGACCACATGCCCCGGATCGGTGGCCGCCACGATGCGGTGGATCTTGAGCTGGCCGTCGTTCACCGAGACCTCCGCCGCCGCGGCGACATAGCTGCCGAAGCCCATGATCTGGGCGAGGCCGCGATGCCGGCCCTGCGCCGGCGGCTTGTCCCAGCCGATACCCAGGGCTGCCGCCTCGAGAACGGCGAGATGCTTCGGATGCCGCGCCATGAGCTTGCGCCGGAAGGCGAGCGGATCCTGTCCTGCCGCATGAGCGAGCTCGTCCATGAAGCATTCGACATAGATGGCGTTCTGATTGAGATTGACGCCGCGCCAGAAGCCCGGCGGTACCGGCGGGTTGCGCATCGCGTGGTCGATCAGGAGATGGGCGACCGAATAGCCGAATTCGTTCTCGGGGCCCGAAGCGTTGAGCCCCTGGAAGACGACCGGGTCCTTGCCGCTCTGCATGCCGTCGGGCCTGACGGATGCGAGGATCGACTGGCCCGACAGGCGCATATGCAGCGCCGTCAGATTGCCGTCCGCATCGAGGACCCCGGTGAGCTTGCATTGCGTCGTCGGATGATAGGCGCCATGCAGCATGTCCTCCTCACGCGACCAGATGAGCTTGACCGGTATGCCCGGCATCTCCTTGGCGATCAGCACGGCCTGGCGCACATAATCCTGGAAGGCGCCGCGCCGGCCGAAGCCGCCGCCCAGATGGATCTTGTGGACGTCGCATTGTTGCGGCGGCAGGCCCGCCGCTTCCGCCGCCGCCGCCAGGCTGCCTTCGCCGTTCTGCGTCGGCACCCACACCTCGCAGCGCTCCGGCGTGTAGAGCGCCGTCGCATTCATCGGCTCCATGGTGGCGTGGTTCTGATAGGGGAAGGCATAGACCGCCGTCACTTTCTTGCCCGGCCCCGCGAGCGCCGTCCGCGCATCGCCATTCGCATTGCCGACGAAAGCCTCGCCGGCCTCCAGTCCTTCCGCCAGCATCTCGGCGATCCCGGCGCTGGTGAGGTCCTTGTTGGGTCCTTCGTCCCAGACGACCGGCAGCGCATCGAGCGCCGTCTTGGCGCGCCACCAGGTGTCGGCGACGACGGCGACGGCGGTCTCGTCGACCTGGAGCACCTTGCGCACGCCGGGCATGCCGGTGACCGCCGCCGCATCGAAGCTCCTGACCTTGCCGCCGAAGACCGGACAGGCCTTGATCGCGGCATTCACCATGTTGGGCTGAGTGAGGTCGATGCCATAGATCTGCTTGCCGGTGAGCTTGTCGGCCGTGTCGAGTCGCGGCAGCGGCTTGCCGGCGATGGTCCAGTCCTTCGGGTCCTTGAGGCGGACATCGGTGGGAGGCGTCAGTTTCGCCGCGGCTTCGGCGACCTTGCCATAGGTCGTGCTGCGGCCACTGGCCCGATGGGTGATGACGCCTTTGCTGACCGCGCATTCCGCGGCCGGGGCGCTCCATTCGGCCGCGGCGGCCTGGATCAGCATCATGCGCGCCGCGGCGCCGCCCTGGCGCACATAGTCATGCGACTCGCGGATGCCGCGGCTGCCGCCGGTCGAGAAGCTGCCCCAGATGCGCTCGCGCGCCAGATTGGCGCCGGGGGTCGGATATTCGGTGGTGACCTTCGACCAGTCGCATTCGAGCTCCTCGGCCACGAGCTGGGCGAGGCCGGTCAGCGTTCCCTGGCCCATCTCCGAGCGCGCGATGCGGATGATCACCGTGTCGTCCGGCCGGATGACCACCCAGGCATTGATCTCAGGGACAACGGGCGCGGCCGCGCGTGCCGATTGGGGCAAGGGCACGTGAAAGCCGAGAGCCAGTCCGCCCATGGCGGCGACGGAGCCGACGATGAAACGGCGCCGCGAAACGGTTGCGATCATGTTCATATGCGTCTCCTCCTCAGCCGTTGGTCGCAGGCGTGGTGCCGGACGCGGCGAGCTTGATCGCAGCGCGCACGCGGTTGTAGGTGCCGCATCGGCAGATGTTGGTCATCTCGGCATCGATGTCGGCGTCGCTGGGATTGGAGTTCTGGGCGATGAGCGATGCCGCAGCCATGATCATGCCGGTCTGGCAATAGCCGCATTGCGGCACATCGAGGGTCGCCCAGGCCTTCTGCACCGGATGCGATCCGTCGGGCGAGAGTCCTTCGATGGTCACGATCTTCTGCTCCGGCGCGACCGCGCTCACGGGCGTCGCGCAGGAGCGCGTCGCCACGCCGTCGATATGCACGGTGCAGGAGCCGCATTGCGCGATGCCGCAGCCATATTTCGTGCCGGTGAGTCCGGCCTGCTCGCGCAGGACCCAGAGGAGCGGCGTGTCGGGATCGACGTCGATGTCGCGGATGGTGCCATTGATGGTGAGTCGGGCCATTCGGGGTCTCCTGAGATGATGGGTGCCAAGCCGGACGGTGACGCAAGCACGCTTGCGCTGAGGGCTTGAAGCTAGGAACGACCTGTCGCGGAATCTTGGCCAGCGCGGCCCCAATTTGTCTCGGCTTGTCGCCAATGGGCCGGCTGACACAGCTTGATACAATTTTCAGTCGGCGTGCCCTAAGTCCGCCGTCGGCGCCCGTCTACTTACGGACCGGGACGCGCTTGCGCATGCGAGCCTGCTTGCATGGCGGGAGAGAATTGTTGATCGAATTTATCGGAGATGTTGAATGAGTCAGAGATCGGCCGCGGCGTTCGCTTTCATCCTTGCCGTCATGGTTGGCGAGAACGCCACGGTGGCCGCGCAGGAGACAAGCGACGGTGAGCGTCAATTCCGTCAGCGCTGCGCGGCCTGTCACGCGCTTGCGGCCGGGCAGAACAAGGCCGGGCCGCATCTCGATCGGATCATCGGCCGCCGCGCCGGCAGCGTGGAGGGCGCACGTTATTCCCGTGCATTGCAGAATGCCCAGATCGTCTGGGACGAGACGACGCTCGATAGCTTCCTCGCCAATCCGCGCAAGGCGGTGCCCGGGACGACGATGATGATCGGCGTGCCCAATGAGGGCCAGCGCAAATCGATCATCGCTTATCTGAAATCGCTGCCGGCTGCCGCCGATTAGCATAGGCGCGAAGGAAGAGCGGGCAGCGAGAAAGCGTGCGCTGGCATGCGAGTCCTTGCTGGACGGCCTATTTGGGAATGACGATCGTCAGATAAGGCGCCGTGGGCTTTTCCGTATCGCCGGTGATGGCCGGAACCTGGTGCCGCACGGGCTTCAGGCTCTTGAGATAGAAAGCGAGCGCCTGGGCATCGGCGTCGGTCAGCTTGCCATAATGGCCATAAGGCATCACCGGCGCGAGGATACGCCCATCGGGACGCTCGCCGGTGCGCACCGCCTTGACGATGTCGTCGGCGCTCCAGGAGCCGATCCCGGTCTCGCGATCGGGCGTCAGATTGGGCGGATAGAAGATACCGAGGCCTGGAACCTGGAAGCCCACTTCCGAGCCGGCGAGGTAGCGTTCGGGATCGGGCTTGCCGAAAAACACCCCGGTCGTATGGCATCCGGCGCAATCCATGATGGTGGCGAGATATTCGCCGCGGCTGAGCGGGTCGTCCGCCGCGAACGCGGCATCGCCACAGACAAAAGCCAAGAGGCTCGCAACGGCAAGCAGTGATTTTCGCATGATCGCTCCGTTCAGGTGATTGCGTTCAAGTCTTTCGCCGCGGCGTCCTGGCGGCGTCCACCAGCGCCCGGATGGCCCATTGCTTGACCTTGCGCGCTTCCGCATCGCTGGTCTGCAGGACGTCCTTGCACACGACGAACCCTTCGGTCCCGATGACGAGCGCCAGCGCCTTGGGCAGGAGCTTGAGGGCGGCGGGATCGAATTCGCTCCGTCCGGGCCTGAGCGCCGCTTCGATCAGGGGACTGCGACGATTCTGGCGCGGCGGGATGTCGCTCTCCTCGCCGCCCTTGATGATCCGTTGCAGCGAATGCACCAGCATCATGCGAAGCGAAGGCTCATTGGCGACGATCATGTCGTGGAACATCGTTTCGACGATGTTGAGCCGCTCGACCGGATCGGGTGACGAGGTATGGCGGAACAGCGCCTCGGCATCCGGCACGGCGATGTCGAGCGAAGCCTCGACGAGCAGCGCCTCGACGCCGGGGAAATAGCGATAGGCGGTGGCGCGCGACACCATGGCCTCGTCGGCGATCTCTTCGAAGCCCGGAGTCTTTCCCTGCTTCATGAGGCGCGCCGCGGCCCGCAGCAGATCCTTGCGCGTCCGCCGCCGCTGATTGGCGCGACCTGAGCTTTCGCCGTCCATCGGCATCACGCCTGCGGCAATTGCCGCATTATGGCGGCGAAATCTATCCACACATTCTCCCGGCCGATGTCGCCGTCGCCGGTGAATTCGACGATGTGAAGCAGGCGGAACTCGAGCGGCCGGTCGCGCCCTTCCAGACCGAACGGCCGGCCATGCGCCCGGCCGTTCCAGAGCGATTCGTCGACCACGAAATTCTCGCCGTAAAGCCGCTTCAGGCTGTGGACGCGGCTTTCGGAAAGATCGGCGAAGAGGCGCTCGTAGAAGATCCGGGCCTCGGCGCGGCCATAGGACGGGCCGGTCGGCCAGCCGACGACGTCATGCACGGCATCGGGCGCCAGCGTCGCGAGCACGCCTTCCACGTCGTCGCGCGCCTCGAAGCCGAAATGCTCGTCGAGCTTACGGTCCATCTCCGCCGGGGAAAGCATGGGGGAAGTCCTTCACATTTGATCTTCCCAATGGTCATATTGAGACTTATGTCTCATGTCAATATATAAATATTATTACTAGACCAAGGGCTCTTCCTTTGGGGAGCAGCCCCGCATTGCAATTCGGCGCGCAACCCGACGCTGAACCTGATCCTGCGGCCGGATCTGCGCGCCGAGGCGCAGGACCTCCGTCACCAGGAGATCGAGATCGCGGCGCTTCGTGCGGTGATTGTTGATCGCGACGCGCAAGGCATAGGCGCCACGCAGCGTCGTGTCGGATATGGCGGCGATACCCTGTTCCTGCAGTCTCAGCATGATCTCCATGTTCAGGGATCCGAGCGCGGCATCCGCCATGTCCGCCGGGCGGTAGCGGAAGCAGACGATGTTGATGCCGGTGGGCGCGGCAAGCTCCAGGTGCCGCTCGCGCGCGATGCGGTCGCTCAGATACTTCGCCTGCGCGATGTTCTGGTCGATGAGGCGGGCGAAGGTGTTGACGCCATGTTCCTTGAACGCCATCCAGATCTTGAGCGCGCGGAAGGCGCGCGAGGTCTGCAGGCCATAGTCATGCAGCCAGGGGCCCGACGCCAGGCCGCGCGGCTTGCCTTCGAGATATTCAGGCGTCACCGCGAAGGTCTGACGGTGCGCTTCGGCGTGACGGACGAGCACGCAGCCGGCCTCGAACGGCGTGTGCAGCCATTTGTGCGGATCGAAGGCGAGCGAATCCGCCCGCTCCAGCCCTTGCACGCGATGCGCGTTCCGGGGCGCCATGGCGATGAGCGCGCCGATGCAGCCGTCGATGTGGAACCACAGGCTCTCCTCCTGCGCCAGGTCGGCGAGCGCCGAGAGGTCGTCGATGGCGCCGGTATTCACCGTTCCGGCCGTGCCGATGATGCAGGCGGGCGCGAAGCCCCGGGCGCGGTCCTCAGCGATGGCGAGACGCAACGCCGCAAGGTCGATCCGGAAATCGGCGGCCGTCGGAATGCGGCGCAGCGACTGGTTGCCGAGCCCCAGGGCCTCGACCGCCTTGCGGTGGCAGCTGTGCATCTGGTCGGAGGCATAGAAGCGCAACGGTTTCGCCATGGCGGCGACGCCGAGCTCGCGCACATCGATGCCCGCTTTGACGTTGCGCGCCACATTGAGGCCGATGAGATTGGCCATCGAGCCGCCCGACGTCAGCGTGCCGCTGGCGGATGAGGGGAAGCCCATGAGCTCCTTGCACCAGTCGACCACCTGCTGGTCCATGAGAGCGGCGGCGTGATTGCCGCCGCCCAGATTGGAGCCCTGGATGGCGGCGAGGAAGTCGCCCATGGCGCCGGTGAAATTACCGGCGCCCATGTACCAGGACCAGAAGCGCGGATGGATGTTTCCCATGGGATAGGGCATCACCTTCTCGCTCACCTCGCTATAGACCTGGGCGAGCGCCATGGGCGAACGCGGTACGGGAGCCGTGAAGAAGGACTTCACGTCCTCCGGCATCTCCTGCCATACCGGGCGCTCGCGCAGGTCGCGCAGATAGGCGACCGCATCGTCGACCATCTGATGCGACAGGGCCGCGACGTCGGCCCAGTCGCCGGGATCGAGGGTCTCTTCGACAGGTTCGATGCTGGTGTTCACGATAGCCTCATCAATGCTTCACTCCGCGCCGGGCGGGGTGGATAATGTGTGCTGCGCTGCGCCCGGAAACGCGCTTGCGCCATGGAAAAAGCATCCCCACCTGTTGACGATAGGCGCGATATTTGTCACCGAAATGCGCGACGAGATCGCGTTCCTCGAGGAAGATGCCGAGCAGGATGTAGCCGGTGGTTCCGATGGCAAACAGCAGATGCCCCTGGCTCATGACCGGCGCCGCCCAGAAGGCGAGAAGGAAGCCGAGATAGATCGGATGACGGACCCATTTGTAGAAGAGCGGCGTCTTGAAGGCCGGCGCGGCAAGCGGCCTGCCGCTGAGCCTTGCCCAGACCTGGGCCAGGCCGAAGAGCTCGAAATGGTTGATCAGGAAAGTGCTGATCAGCAGGATCGCCCAGCCGAGCCAGAAGACCGCGGTGATGACCGTCGCGGCCATCGGGTTCTCGATCGTCCATATGGGATCGGGCAGTGGGCGCCATTGCCAATAGAGGAGGAGCAGCACCAGGCTCGCCAGGAGCACATAGGTGCTGCGCTCGACCGATTTCGGCACCAGGCGCGTCCACCAGCGCTTGAAGCCGGGCCGCGCCATGACGCTGTGCTGCACGGCGAAGAGGCCGAGCAGCAGGAGGTTGACGATGAGCGCTGCGCCGGGCGCCCCGACGGCGCCGCTGTCGATGGTTTTGGGAACGACGAGATTGCCGACGAAACCTATGGCATAAAGGAAGGTGCCGAAGAAGATCGCATAGGCGATGAGGCCATAGAGAAGGGCAAGGATGCCTGCCATGATATACTCCCGAATGTGGTTGCCCTCTTCACGGCGATGATGGAGCGCCGGCATGGGAGCTAGCGTGGGAAGGACCGTGGAAACGCACATGGGCTCCGCGATATCCGGACGAGAGACCTCTCTTTGCCTCACATTGCTGGGACCGCTGGCCGTCAGCCGCGCCGGCGTCCCCTTGACGCTTCCCGCTTCGCGCAAGGCGCGCGCCCTTCTCGCCTATCTCGCCCTCAGCCCCCAGGCGCCGAGCCGCAGCCGTCTCTGCGAGCTCCTCTGGGACGTGCCCAACGATCCGCGCGGCGAGCTGCGCTGGTGCCTGAGCAAGCTGAGGAAGCTCCTCGACGACACGGGCCGTTCCCGGATTGCGGCCGAAGGCGATCGGGTGTCGCTCGATCTGAGCCTCTGCCATGTCGATGCGCGGCAGATAGAAGCGGCGGCCGCCGAGGGGATAGCGACACTGCCGGTCGCACGCCTGCGCGCCCTGTTGCCGCTCTTCGCCGGCGACGTCCTGGACGGGCTCGAGCTCGACCGTTGTCCGCTGTTCGACACCTGGCTCACGGCCGAGAGACGCCGCTTCCGCGCCCTGCATGTCGATGTTCTGGAGCAGCTCGTGGCGGGTCTGCCGCCGGCGAGCGAGGAGAGTTTCGCGCATCTCGCGGCATGGACTGCACGCGCCCCGTTCGAAGAGCGCGCCCATCGCGCGCTGCTCGATGCGCTGGCGCGGCGGGGCCGGTTTGTCGAGGGCGAAGAGCATCTTGCCGTGACGGCGCGGCGGTTCGCGAGCGAGGCGCTCGATATCTCACCGCTCCGCGATGCCTGGCGGAGCATCAGGGCGCAATATGCGGCCGGCGCCGGTCCGGTCGGCGCTCTCGTCGAGCCCAGGACCGAGCCGCAAGCACCGCAGCGCGTTTCGCTGGCGGTCATGCCCTTTGTCGATGAGGCGAGCGAGGATGGTGGCAGGGTTGCCCGCGGCCTGACCCATGACATCATCACCCGGCTGGCCAAGCTCAGGACCCTCTTCGTGATCGCGCAAGGCTCGGTCTTCGCGCTGGCCGAGCGCGGCGTCGGACCGGATGCGGCGGGCCGGACGCTGGCCGTCGACTATGTCGCGAGCGGCAGGCTGCGCCACCGCGACGGCCGCCTCACCGTGGCGATCGATCTCGCCGAGACGCGCAGCGGCCGGATCATATGGGCGGACAATTTCTCCGACCGCTGCGATGAGGCCTTCCGCCTCTTCGACGAGGTCGCGAGCCGGATCGTCGCCGGCGTCACCGGTGAGATCGAGATGGCCGAGCGCAATCGCGCCGTATTGAAGCCGCCCAATTCGTTGAATGCCTGGGAGGCCTATCACCGCGGCCTCTGGCACATGTACCGCTTCACCCAGGCGGAGAACGACCGGGCCCGGCATTTCTTCGAGACGGCGCTGAAGCTCGACCCCACCTTCTCGCGCGCCTATGCCGGCCTGTCCTTCACCTATTGGCAGAGCGCCTTCCAGCGCTGGTCGGACCGCGAACTGGCAAGCGCGAGCGCACTGGCTGCGGCCGGCCAGGGCCTCATCGCCGACGCGCATGATCCGTCCGTCCATTGGGCCATGGGCCGCGCGCTCTGGCTCCATGGCCGCGAGGCGGAATCGCTGGCCGAGCTCGAGCGGTCGGTCGATCTGAGCCCGAGCTTCGCGCTCGGCCACTACGCGCTGTCCTTCGTGCGCGCGCAGTCGGGCGACCCCAGAGCGGCGATCGGATCATCCGACTATTCGCGCCGCCTGAGCCCGTTCGATCCCTTGCTTTTCGCCATGCTGAGCGCCAGGGCTCTCGCGCATGTGCGCCTCGGCGAGTTCGAGGAAGCGGCGGTCTGGGCGCTGAAGGGGGCGGCGCGTCCCAATGCCCATCCGACCATCCAGGCGATCGCCGCGCATTGCCTGGCGCTGGCGGGGCGGGTCGAGGAGGGGCGCCGGCTCGCGGCGAGCATCCGCCGGACGCTGCCCTTCTATGGCTTCGAGGATTTCCGCAACACTTTCCAGTTTCCCGCCGATGCCGAGGCGCTGTTCCGTACGGGAGCGCAACGCATCGGGTTCGCCTGAGACTGCCGTCAGGTCTCTGAACCGACCGCCGGCGGCGGTATCTGCGCCAAGGTCCAGGTCAGGAAGCACTGCACGGGATCGGGCAGCCGCTCCTGCTCGGGCCAGACGATGTAATAGCCGAAGCGGGTGCTGACCGATTGGGCAAGCGGCCGCAGAAGCGCGCCCTGCGCCAGCTCCGCGTCGACGAGGCCGTTCCAGCCCAGGGCCAGGCCTTGGCTCTTCTTGGCCGCCTCGATGAGCAAGGGATAGTTGTTGACCGTGAGCCCGTCGCGCTCGGCCGCGAGGTCCACGCCGTTCTCGGTCAGCCACATGCGCCAGTTCATCCAGTTCCAGTGGTCGTCCTCGAGATGCAGCAGCCTGTGCATGGCGAGATCGCGCGGCGAGGCCAGCGCCGGAGCGGATTTGAGATAGGTTTCGGAGCAGACCGGATAGACTTCTTCCGCGAACAGCAGGGTCGCCTGCCGGCCCGGCCATTTGCCGTCGCCATGGATGAGCGCCACATCGACGGTATTCACCAGGCAGTCGGATTCGAGATCGGAAGCGACGAGCCGGACCGAGATGGAGGGATGGTTCTCCTGGAAATGCGCGAGCCGGGGCGCCAGCCACATCCAGGCCATGGATTGATCGGCGGCGACGGTGAGACGGACGCGGCCCCGCGTCACCCTGAGGTCGCGCGTCGCCATCGCCAGATGCTCGAGCGCCATGGCGACCGTGTGCTGATAGTTGCGGCCGGCGGGAGTGAGCTGCACCGTGCGATGCGTGCGATCGAACAGCGTGAGGTTCAGGTTCTCCTCCAGGGTGCGGATCTGCTGGCTGACCGCGGCCTGCGAGATGTTGAGCTCTTGCGCCGCGGCCGAGAAGGACGAGAGCCGCGCCGCCGCCTCGAAGGCGATCAGCGAATGGAGCGGCGGCAGTGATTTGCGGAACTCTTTCATAAGCGTCACTTATCCAACTGCCCAAGAACCCGTCGTTTGAAGGGCGTCTCCGCCTGCTGGTACCATTCATACCAATTAGAACATCGCCTTTTAGGGAAGACAACACCGGAAGAGAGGTGCCGATGTTTCGCGAAACTGTCCGAAGGATTGTCATCGGCGCCGCTTTTGCGGTGCTGGGGGCGGGGGGAGCGGCGCAGGCGGGCAACGTTCCCGAATCGCCCGAGCCGATCAAGATCGCGCTCAATGAGTGGACCGGCCAGAACGTCACGGCCAAGCTCCTCGGCAAGATCTACGAGACCATGGGCTATACCGTCGAATATGTGACGGCGGGCGCCATGCCGCAATTCACCGCCATGGCCGAGGGCACACTGACGCTGCAGCCCGAAGTGTGGACCAATCTCGTCGGCGAAGCCTATCCCAAGGCGCTGAAGGCGGGGACCATCGTCGAGCTCGGTTTGCTCGGCCTCAACAATTACGAGGGCTGGGCCTATCCGCGCTACATGGAGGAGCTGTGTCCGGGCCTGCCGAAGCTCGACGCGCTGATCGCCTGCAAGGACTTGATCGCGACGCCGGAGACATTCCCGAATGGCCGCATCCTGGCTTATCCGGCCGATTGGGGGACCCAGTCGCAGAAGCTGATCGAGGGGATGAAGCTGCCTTTCACCGCGGTCCCGGCCGGCAGCGAGGGCGCCGAGGTGGCCGAGATCAAGGCCGCGTTCCTCAAGAAGCAGCCGCTGGTGCTGATGTTCTGGAAGCCGCATTGGATTCACGCCGAGTTTGATTTGGGCTTCGTCGACATCGAGCCGCTTTATAGCGATGCCTGCGCCACCGACCCGGCCGTGGGCCCAAATCCGGACGGCGTCGATGACTGCTCCTTCCCGCAGGCCAAGGTGGTCAAGGCGGCCTGGAGCGGCATGGAAAAGACCTGGCCGGCGGCCTTCAAGGTGCTCAAGACCTTCCAGTTCGACGGCGCCGAGCAGAGCAAGCTCGTCCACGAGATCGACCAGAAGGGCCGCAAGCTCGACGAGGTCGTCGCCGAATGGCTGAAGCAGCACGAGGCCGACTGGAAATCCTGGACCGAGGCAGCGGCGCGCTAGAAGCATCGGCCCGAAAAGTGTGCGCGGCTTGCGGACAAGCCGATGCGCAGAAAAAAGACTCATCTTCGATCGAAAGGAACCCGTCATGGATCATTCCCTGCTGCAGGCGAAAAGTGGCGACCGTCCGTTCAGCGACGAGCCGGCGAAGTCGCATACGATGCCGTCGCGCTTCTATCTCGACCCTGAAATCTACGAGCGCGAGAAGGAGGCGATCTTCTTCCGCAGCTGGTGGTTCGCCGGGCACAAGAGCCAGGTGGAGAAGCCCGGCCAGTACATCACCACCCGGATCCACGATCAGAGCATCATCGTCGCGCGCGGTTCCGACGGCGGGATCAGGGCCTTCTACAATGTCTGCCAGCATCGCGGCCATGAGCTGGTGAAGGGTGCGGGTTCGGCGCGCCTCCTGGTCTGTCCCTATCACGCCTGGTCCTACGAGCTCGACGGCAAGCTCAGGGCCGCGCCCAACACCAGCGAGCTTGCCGGCTTCGACAAATGCGCCTTCGCCCTCAAGAGCGTCAGGGTCGAAGAGTTCTGCGGCTTCCTGTTCGTCAACCTCGACCCCGCGGCAAAACCCTTCGCCGAGCTCTCGGGCGGTCTCGAGGCCGAGCTCAGGCATTATTGCCCGAGCATCGACACTCTCGTCTATGCGCATCGGCACAATTACGACGTGGCCTCCAACTGGAAGGTCCTCATCGACAACTTCCTCGAATGCTACCATTGCGGTCCGGCGCACCGGGACTTCGTCAATCTCGTCGACATGAAAACCTACAAGTCGAGGGTCTGCGGCATCTATTCGAGCCACATCTCGCAGGCCGCCCAGGTGAACAACTCCGCCTTCAAGTTCGAGAAGGGCGACGTCGATTTCGGCTATGCCGCCTGGTATGTCTGGCCCAACCTGACGATATGGATCTATCCAGGCGAGACCAATGTCTCGACGCTGCAGATGATCCCCGATGGCCCCGAGCGCACCATCGAGCATCTCGACTGGTTCCTGCCCCGGACGGAGCCGTCCAGGCAGCTCGCCGACGCCATGGCCTATATGGACGAGGTGCTGCAGCCCGAAGACATCTCGCTGTGCGAGAGCGTGCAGCGCGGCCTGCATTCCAAGGGCTACAATCAGGGCCGCTTCGTGATCGACGACGGGCTGACGCATTTGAGCGAGCATGCCGTGCATCACTTCCAGAAGATGGTGGTGGATGCGCTCGGCGCCCGCATAAGCTGAGGCAAAGGCCGCGCCCTTGGACATCGAGGTAGCCATCGCCCGGATCGGCGAGGAGGCGGAGCGGGTCCGCAGCTTCGAGCTGGTGGCGGTCGCGGGCGGCGTCCTGCCGCCCTTCACGGCGGGTGCCCATATCGTGGTCAAGCTGCCTGAAGGCCTCGCCCGGCACTATTCCCTGGCATCCGATCCGCAAGACCGCGAGCGCTATGTGATCGCGGTGCTGCGGGAAGATGCAGGCCGCGGCGGCTCGCGCTGGATGCATGAGCAGTTGCGCGCCGGCGACTGCCTGACCATCGCGTCGCCGGTCAATCGCTTTCCCTTAGCCGAACAGGGAGCGCGCCATCTCCTGATCGTCGGCGGCATCGGCATAACGCCGCTTCTCGCCATGGCGCGCCGGCTCACCCGCCTCGCCGCCGACTACACGCTCGTCTATTGCACCCGCACGCCCGCCGCTGCGGCCTTCCGTCCTGTCCTCGAAGCGCCGCCTTTCGTTTCCCACGTGCGCTTCGTCCATGACGAGGGCGATCCGCGCCGCAGCCTCGATATTTCGCAGATCCTGGCCGCAGAACCGGCGCACGCGCATGTCTATTGCTGCGGCCCCGCCGGTATGCTGCGCGCCTTCCGCAAGGCCGCTTCCGCATGGCCCGCCGGACAAGTGCATTACGAGGCTTTCGGCGTCGATCCCGCTGTGCCGGGGATGGCGGAGGAAAATCACCCATTCACCCTCATCGTCGCCAGCACCGGCCAGCGCATCCCGGTTCCCGCCGGGATGAGCATGCTGAGCGCCCTCGAGCGCCATGGCATCGAGGTGCCGCGGCTCTGCGAGCAGGGCTATTGCGGCTCGTGCCTCACGCGGGTCGTCGACGGCATTCCCGATCACCGCGACACGGTGCAGAGCGACGCCGAGAAGGCGACGAACGCCTATGTTGCATTGTGCTGCTCGCGGGCCGCGGGCGGCGTGCTGACCCTGGATCTTTGACGGAAGAGCGCCATGCCAAACGACCAACCCATCGTGAAGCTGGCCTGCTGCAATCTCTGGAAGGTCTATGGCGGCAACACCGGCTATTATTTCGACACCAGGGGCTACCGCATCGACGCCGAGGCCCTGGCCCAGCGCATGCGCCGCGAGAAGCATATTCCGGCGGTCTGCGACGTGTCGCTCGAATTCGCCAAAAGCGAGATCTTCGTCATCATGGGCCTGTCGGGCTCCGGCAAATCCACCGTGCTGCGCTGCCTGTCGCGCCTCGTCGAGCCGTCCTACGGACGCATTGTGCTCGACGGCCAGGATCTCTCCTCCCTGTCGGAGCGCGAATTGATCGACATGCGGCGTCATCGGATGGGCATGGTCTTCCAGAATTTCGGCCTCCTGCCGCATCTGACGGTCATCGACAATGTCGCTTTTCCGCTCAAGGTCCAGGGCAAGACGCGCAAGGAACGGCTGGACCGGGCGCGCGAGATGGTGGCCCTCGTCGGGCTGGCCGGCCGCGAAGAGGCCTATCCGCGCGAGCTGTCCGGCGGCCAGCAACAGCGCGTCGGCATTGCGCGGTCGCTGGCGGTCGGGCCCGAGGTCTGGTTCCTGGACGAGCCCTTCAGTGCCCTCGATCCCTTGATCCGGCGCCAGATGCAGGACGAGTTCCTCAGGCTGCAGCGCCAACTGCACAAGACCATCATCTTCGTGACCCATGACTTCCTGGAAGCCTTGCGCCTGGCCGACCGCATCTGCGTCATGAAGGACGGCTTCGTCGTCCAGGTGGGAACGCCCGAGGAGATCGTGACGCGGCCGGCCGATGACTATGTGCGCGCCTTCATCGCCGACGCGCCCCTGGCGCGGGTGCTCAAGATCGGCGCGGTCATGGGGCCGGCGGCCGCAGCGGATGGCGTGGCGCGTCCGATGATCCGCGCCGGGGCGCGGCTCGATGAGGCGATGAAGCTCTATGGCGACGGCACCGACATCATCGATGTCGCCGACGAGGAGGGCAGGCGGATAGGCTCGCTGAGCGCCGCCCAGCTGCTGAAGGCCCTGGCGCATCAGGATGCGGGCCGCGCGGCATGACCGATATCGCCTCGGCCCCGTCGATCTTTCCCGCCATCCGCTGGACGGTCGACCGGCAGGCGCTCGCCTGGATCGGGGTGCTCGCGGTGTCGGCCGTGGCGGTCGTGCTCAAGTCCGACGTGGCGTGGCTGCAGGCTTTCCCCAAAGCCTGGATTCTGCCCATCACCGCCTGGCTCGATGTGGCGATGGACCTCGTGGTGGCGGCATCGCGGCCGATCTCGCGCTGGCTGAGCTGGGCCATCGCCATGCCGATGAACGGCTTGCGGGACATGCTGCACGGCATGCCGTGGAGCGTCACGCTCACGCTCTTCGTGCTTGCCGCCGATCACGCCGCCGGCCGGCGCGTCGCCGCCTTCACCGCCGCCGCGCTCTTTTACGTCGTGCTCACCGGCTATTGGGACGAAGCCATGAGCACGCTGGCGCTGGTCGGCCTCGCGATCCCGATCGCCGTCATCATCGGCTTTTCAACAGGCGTCGTGGCGCGGAAGTTTCCGCCGGTGAACGCAGTCGTTCAGCCGGCGCTCGACGTCATGCAGACGGTCCCGGCATTCGCCTATCTCATCCCGATCCTCTTGATCTTCGGCTTCGGCCCGGTCGTGGGGTTGATCGCCAGCATCATCTATGCAACCCCGCCGATGGTGCGCAACACGATATTGGGGCTCGAGCGCGTGCCGCCGGAGCTTGTCGAATCGGGCCGGATGAGCGGCTGCACCGCGGTCCAGGAATTCTGGTGGGTGCGCGTGCCTTCCGCTCTGCCGCAGCTCATCGTCGGCCTCAACCAGACGACCATGGCGGCCTTTTCCATGGTCATCATCGCCGCCATCATCGGCGGCTTCCAGGACATCGGCTGGGAAGTGCTGAGCACCATGCGCAAGGCGCAGTTCGGGCAGAGCCTGATCGCCGGGCTTGCCCTGGCCCTGCTGGCGATGGTGCTCGACCGCATCACCTGCGGACTGACCGCGCGGGAGAATCGTTCGCCGCCCGACCGCCAGCGGGCTTTGCTGGTCGCTCTGGCGGCGGTCGCCGCCGTCTTCGCGCTGGCAGGCGGTATCGGCGCGCTCTGGCGCTGGCCCGAAGCCTGGGTCGTCTATCCGGCCGAGCCCTTGAATGCGGCCGTCGACTGGACGACCACGCAGTATGGCGCCGCGATGGAGGAGCTCAAGCGGCATGTCCTGTTCTATTTCCTCCTACCGCTGAAGATCGGGCTGGCGCGGACGATCAGCCCGATGAGCTGGGGCGTCGCCTTCACCATGACCGGCATGATCGGCTATTGGATGGCCGTGCTCGCCGCCGCCGCCGTCGCCTGGCTGGGGTCAGGCTGGCGCGCCGCCGTGGCGCTCGTCCTCATCGGCGGCTTCATCTTCCACGGCGCGACCGGCTTGCCCTGGCCTGTCGTGATCGCGGTCGTGACGTTCCTGGCCTTCGGCGCCGGCGGCCCGCGCACCGCTGTTTTCGCGCTGCTGGCGCAATCCTTCCTGTTGCTGTCGGGCTTCTGGCAGGCGGCGATGCTCTCCGTCTATCTCTGCGCGGCGGCGACGACGATCTGCATCCTGCTCGGGGCGCTGATCGGGATCGCCGCGGCGCATAGCGACGGCGTCTCGAAAGCGGTGCGGCCGGTCAACGACGCCCTGCAGACCATTCCGCAATTCGTCCTCCTCATACCGCTCCTGATGCTGTTCCGCGTCGGCGACTTCACCGCGCTGCTGGCGGTCATCCTCTATGCCATCGTGCCGATGATCCGCTATACCGAGGCCGGCCTGCGCAATGTCCCGCCCACGCTGATCGAGGCCGGCAAGGCAATGGGATGCACCGCGCGCCAGCTCTTCTGGCAGATCAAGCTGCCGCAGGCTCTGCCGGAGATCCTGCTCGGCATCAACCAGACCATCATGTTCAGCCTGGCGATGCTGGTGATCGCGGCATTGGTGGGGACGACCGATCTCGGCCAGGAGGTCTATATCGCGCTCGGCAAGGCCGATGCCGGGCGCGGCCTCGTCGCCGGCATTGGCATGGCGCTCATCGCCATGACCGCCGACCGCATCCTTCAGCAGGCGGCCTCACGGCGGAAGGCGCTGGGCTTGGGTTGAGGGCCGGACTCGGCGGACGTCAGAACTCCGGATTGTCCTGCAGGTTAGTGACGACGCGCCGGTTCTGCGACTTGCATTCTATCTCCGGGCAGTCGTCGCCGATCTTCTCGCGGCCATAGCCCTTGGCCAGCATGCGCTCGTGCCCTATGCCTTGCATGGCGAGATAGTCGCGCACCGCATCGGCGCGCTTCTGCGACAGCGCCCGCTGCGCCTGCGGCGAGCCCGGATCGTCAGCCGAGCCCTGCAGCTTTACTTTCCATTGCGGATATTGGTTGAGCCATTGCGCCTGCTTGTCGAGCGTGGCGCGCGCCGTGTCGTCGAGCTCGGCCGAGCTTTGCTTGAAGAAGGTGCGCCGTCCGACGCCGACCATGAAATCCTCTTCGCTGCCGGGCGTGACATTGACGCCGCCCGCGACCGGCGCATTGGTGACATTGTCGGCGGCCGTCAGGCCGGTGCCGCTGTCGCCGCCGCCCTTGGAGCTGGCGCAGCCCGCCAGCACCAGGAGGGCGGCGAGCGCCGCCGCGGTTCTCCAGCCTCTGTCGCTTATCATGATGTTGTCCTCACGCCGGCGGCTCGGTGTCGACCGGCGCGCTCTCGTCGATCACCGGGGCGCCCAGATGCTTGAGCACCAGCACGCGCGTGCCGATCGGGCAGCGCTGATAGAGGTCGATCACATCCTCGGGAAACATGCGGATGCAGCCGGAGGAGACATTGCTGCCGATCGACCATGGCTCCATTGTTCCGTGCAGGCGGTAGCCGAGATCGTTGCCCTTGCGATAGAGATAGAGGGCGCGGGGCCCGAGTGGATTGTCGATCCCGCCTTCGACCGATTCGGGAAGGTCGGGCTGGCGCAAGCGCATCTCGGGCGGCGGCACCCAGCGCGGCCACAGTGCCTTGCGGTCGATGCGGGCGCGGCCAAACCAGCGGAAGCCGTCACGTCCGACGCCGACGCCATAGCGCAAGGCGGTCTGGTTCTCGAACACGACATAGAGGAAATGGTTCTGCGTATCGACCACCACGCTGCCGATGGGCTCGATGCTCTTGTATTTGACGAGCTGGCGCTGCCATTTCGGCTTGATCTTCTTCCAATTGGTGCGCCGGTAGGTGTGGCCGTTGTCGCCCTCGGTTCCGGCGAAATACTTCATTGCCGAGGCGCTGAAGGTCTTGGAATAGGCATGGGCATCGGAAGCGAAGCCGGCCGCGCTCGCTACCGCCACCCCCGCCAGGAAATCCCTACGAGTCAAAGACATGGGCCAGAAAACCTTTATGTCGTCCCCTCTCGACGCAGCGGCAGTTTACATGATCCGCCGGCCTTGCCAAGCCGGGGGAGGGCCTCTTCAATAGATCGCCGGTTCACCGACCGGAGCCCCGAAACCCGTCTCGAGGAAGTCGAAATCACAGCCTTTATGGGCTTGTGTCATGTGGCGGGCGGCGAGCCAGCCGAAGCCCCGCTCATAACGGGGCTTGGGCGCCTGCCATCGCGACCGGCGGGCGTTCAGGACCTCGTCCGGCACTTCGAGCGCGATGCTCCGGCGCGCCACGTCGAGCGCGATGATGTCGCCGGTCTCGACCAGCGCCAGGGGGCCGCCGACATGGGCTTCGGGGGAGACATGCAGCACGCAGGCGCCGTAGCTCGTGCCCGACATGCGGGCGTCCGATATGCGCAGCATATCGCGCACCCCTGACTTGATGAGCGTCTTGGGGATCGGCAGCATGCCCCATTCCGGCATGCCCGGACCGCCCAGCGGTCCGGCATTCTTGAGCACCAGCACATGATCGGGCGTGACGTCGAGATCGTCGCGCTCGATGGCGGCTTTCATCTCGCTATAGCTCTCGAAGGCGAGCGCCGGCCCCCGATGCTTGTGGAAGCGGGCTTCGGCGGCGGCGGGCTTCATCACGCAGCCGTCGGGCGCCAGATTGCCGCGCAGCACCGCGGTCGCGCCCTCCGCATAGATCGGCCGGTCGAGCGGGCGGATCACGTCGTCATTATATATGCCGGCCGCCTCCAGGCCCTCGCCGAGCGCCCGGCCGGTGACGGTGAGGGCGCCAGCATGCAGATAGGGGGTGAGCCGGCGCAGCACGGCGCGCAGGCCCCCGGCATAGTAGAAATCCTCCATGAGATAGGTCGAGCCGGAAGGCCTGATATTGGCGATGACCGGAATGCGCCGCGACATGGCGTCGAACGCGTCGAGCCCATAGGCGATGCCGGCGCGCCCGGCCATGGCGATGGCATGGATGATGGCATTGGTCGATCCGCCGATCGCCATCTGCACCATGGTCGCGTGGTCGAAGGCCTCGCGGGTCAGGATCTTGTCGGGAGTGAGGTCCTCCCACACCATCTCGACGGCGCGCCGTCCGGACGCCGCGGCCATGCGCTGATGCGATGAATCGGCCGCCGGGATGGAGCTCGCACCCGGCAGCGTCAGGCCCAGCGCCTCGGCGAAGGCGGTCATGGTGCTGGCCGTGCCCATGGTCATGCAATGGCCGTAAGAGCGGGCGATGCCGCTTTCGATGCCGGCCCATTCCGCATCGCCGATCGTGCCGGCGCGGCGTTCGTCCCAATATTTCCAGCTGTCGGAGCCCGAGCCCACGGTCTGGCCGCGGAAATTGCCGCGCAGCATCGGCCCCGCCGGCACGAAGATCGCGGGCAGGCCGGCCGAGGTGGCGCCCATGATGAGGGCGGGCGTGGTCTTGTCGCAGCCGCCCATCAGCACGACGCCGTCGATCGGATGGCTGCGGATCAGCTCTTCGCATTCAATCGCCAGCAGGTTGCGATAGAGCATGGTCGTCGGCTTGACGAAGGGCTCGCTCAGGCTGAGCGCCGGCAGCTCGATCGGCATGCCGCCCGCTTGCAGGATGCCGCGCTTGACCCACTGCACCCGGTCGGGGAAATGCGCATGGCATGGATTGATGTCGGACCAGGTGTTGATGATGCCGATGACCGGCCGGTCCCAGTCGGTCTGGTCATAGCCCATCTGCCGCGCCCGCGAGCGGTGGCCGAAGGCGCGCAGGTCATCGGGCCCGAACCAGCGCCGGCTGCGCAGCTCCGCCAGTGTCTTGCGCCTGTCCATCCTGCCGCTCCTAGGTCCAGTCCCGCAACCGATACGGTTTTCCGGCGCCCTTGCCAAGGATCGGGGGACTTACCTGATCCAGGGTGGCAGCGCGAAGCGCTCGGTGTTGTAGGGCTCGGGGGCGATCAGGGCCTGCTCCTTCTCGTGATCCTGGATCTGATAGAACAGATGCGGCATGCCGAGCGAGGGGTCGCGGATATAGTCGGGATAGGGAATGGCCGATTGCCATTCGGGATGATAGCGGATGATGCCGGCGACGCTGCGATAGACCGACTCCTTCAGATAGCGTGCGAGCTTGCGGTTCTGGGCGAACTCGCCGGGGCCGGCCGTGCCGCCGGCGAGCGAGGCCGCGACCGCATAGTGATGCACCGAGCCATAGGACTGGCAGCCGACCTGCGGCGTCGAACCGGGTCCGAAGCGCTGCGTATAGCGGCGCGCGAAGGCCTGGCCGATCTCGTCGCGCAGGAGGCCGATCACCGTGCTGACGATGATGCCCCTGGCATTCTCGCCCGCCTGGTCGACGAAGGACTGATGCATGGCGCCGTATTGCAGATAGACGATGCAATTGAACGGGTCTTCCATGAACTGGAGCTGGAACTGCGCCAGGTCGCCGGCATAGAAATGCGTGTTGGCGAGGACCGCAGGTCTGACCGCGCGCGCTTCCGCCAGCACCGCCCGCCAGCTCGTCGTCGGCGTGGCGACGATCTTCGGCCCGAAGGCGACCTCCCAGCCGAACTGCCGCGCCGCACTCGCCATCGCATTGGCGATGACGATGCTGTAGGGCTTGGCGCCCGAGAT
Organism: Parvibaculaceae bacterium; assembly: GCA_050251035.1. Lineage (GTDB taxonomy): Bacteria > Pseudomonadota > Alphaproteobacteria > Rhizobiales > Aestuariivirgaceae > Taklimakanibacter. Next base: position 102,812 of record JBFWNN010000002.1, on the reverse strand, counting down.
GATGGCGATCCGGTTGCTCTCGGGCTTCCATTGCCCGCTGTCGCGCAGCCAGGAGATGAACTTGATGAAGCCCTGGCCGTACCAGTAGTCGGCGGGATCGGCCATGAAGCAGCCGAAATAGCGCTCGGGATTGCTGCGGATCGTGTCGTGATGCTGCAGCAGCGTGTTGTGATGGATGTAGATGATGCCGGCATCGGCGATCGGCTCATATTCGGAATTCTGCGGCCCGATATTGTAGCCGTTGATGATGGCGTGGACCTGATGCTGGTCGATGAGGCGGCTGGCGGCGGCCACCACCTCTTCCGCGCTCTGCCGGCAGGTGTCGACGAAGACCGGTTTCAGCGGCCGTCCCAGGACGCCGCCGCGCTGGTTGATCTCCTCGATCGCGAGCGTCACGCCGTTGCGGAACTCGATGCCGTCGGCGGCCGAAGGTCCGGTGAGGGGAACCAGGCTGCCGATCGGTATGGGCTCCCCGCTGGTCGTCATCGGCTTTCGGCTCCCGTCTGCGGTTCATAGAGGAGGTTGTGCATGAGGACGCGCAGTCTGGGCGGGTTCACCGGCTTGATCAGCACCGGGAAGCCTTCCGCCTTGATCCGCTGGATGAGCAGGGGATCGGTATCGGCGGTGACGATGATGCTGGGGATACGCCGGCCGAGCAGGCTCGAGACGTTGCGCACCACGTCGGTGCCGTGCTGGTCGCGCAGGCTGTAGTCGGCGATGATGAGCTTGGGATTGAGTGCGTCGCGCGCGAACAGGGCGCGCGCCTGCGCCTCGTCATGGATGGCATGGACGACGATGCCCCAGCGCTCGAGGAGCTCGGTCGTCGCGATCCGTAGCGCCTCGTCGTCTTCGATCAGCAGCACCGCGACGCCGGCGAACTCGCCGCCGATGCTCTCGCTGATCTCGGGCTCGCCGATGTCGCTGTGCCAGACGTTCCCGGCCGGCACCTCGATGGCGAAGACCGAGCCGCGGCCCGGTGCCGAGCGCACGCCGATCGGATGCTCGAGCAGCCCGGCGATGCGCTTGACGATATTGAGGCCGAGGCCGAGGCCGCGCTTCTTGTCGCGCTTGCCGTCGGCCACCTGGTAGAACTCGTCGAAGATGCGATCGAAGAATTCCGGCGATATGCCGCGGCCGGTGTCGCGCACCTCGATCCGAAGATGCCCGCCGACCCGCCTGCAGCCGACCAGGATCTGGCCGACATCGGTATAGCGCACGGCATTGGCGACGAGATTGCTCAGGATGCGCTCGAGCAGCGCCTTGTCGCTGGTGATCGAGCTGCGCGTCTCGACGATGCGGAATTTTAGGCCCTTCTCCCGCGCCTGGTGGCGGAACTGCAGGTCGAGCCGCTCGAAGATCTGCGACAGCTGGAAGGTCGTCACCCGGGGCACGATCTTGCCGGCGTCGAGCTGGCCGATCTGCAGGAGCGCGCCGAGCAGGTCTTCCATGATGCCGACGGCGATGTCCATGGCGTGGAAGAGGTCGCCGCGATGCTCGGCGTCGGTCTCCGACATGCAGTTGTAGATCAGGATCTTGAGGGTCGCGAGCGGCTGCCTGAGATCGTGATTGGCGGCGCGCAGGAAGCGCGACTTCGTCTGGTCGGCGGTTTCCGCCAGCTCCTTGGCGCGCTGCAGCGCCTTCTCGCCGCGCTTCAGGAGCGAGATGTCATAGACGGTGGTGACCATGCCGCCGTCCTCGGCGGCGCGGCGCTGGATCTGGTAGATGCGGCCGTCGGCCAGAGGCTGCTCGTCCACTCCGTCGGTCCCGAACTGCGCCGTCTGGCGCGCAATCCATTCGGCGCCGTCGGAAAAGACCAGGTCGTGCGACTCGGCGACGAGCTCGAGATAACGCTGGAAGGTGAGGCCCGGCGTTATGCCGCTGAGCGCATGGTGGAAGGATTCGCGGAAATGCCGGTTGCAATAGCGCAGCACCCGCGATCCGTCCCATACGGCGATGCCGGAGGCGATGGTATCGAGACCGGCGAGCACGGCGTCGCGCTCGGGCGCCGCTGCGGCATATGGCGCGCGGGGAGGAGCCGTCGATGGCCGGGACGCGCTCAACTGCTCGGCTGCCGCTTGGCCTCATTGGCGAGGCTCACCGCATAGTGGATGGCGGCCGAGCGGTCCTTGAAGCCGAGCTTCTTCATGAGATTGCCGATATGGACGCGCACCGTGTGGCTGCTGAGCGTGAGGCTGGCGGCGATGCGGGTGACGGAATAGCCGCGGCCCAGAAGATCGAGCACGTCGCGCTCGCGGTTGGTGAGAAGCGCCATGCCCTTGTCGGCGGCGGATGCGGCGGCAGGGCTTTCCACCGGCGCCTGGGGGGCTGCCGCCGACTGCTCGAGGATGCGGCGCGGAAACGAGACCTCGCCCGCCAGCACCCTCTCGATGGCGCGTTCGATCTCCTTGCCGCCCGCCGATTTGGGGATATAGCCGATGACGCCGTGGCTGATCGATTTCAGCACGTAGTCGAGGTCCTCATGCACCGAGATGATGACCACCGGCACGTCGGGGAATTCGCTGCGCAGGCGCTTCAGGCCGTCGAACTGGTCGAAGCCCGGCATGATGAGATCGATCAGCATCAGGTCGATGTCGGAATGCTGGCGCAGCAGCGCGAGAGCGTCCGCGAAATTCTCCGCCTCCAGCGGCTTGAACGCCTGGTGGACCCGTTTCATCACCTGCTTGAGCGATTCGCGCACCACCCAGTGATCGTCAGCAATCAGTATCTTCATTCCGGACATCCCATCTTCGGTCATCGCCGATTGTCGTTCGAGGTTGCCGGGCGCTGGCGCCGGGGCGGCGATCTCTGTCGCAGAGCTTGATCGGAACGCTCGAAATGCCTGCTGGTATCACGCAGGCTCGTTCCTCGAAAGTGCGCCGCTCGGCGCGGCGCAAGATCGCAATGGTCGGATGATCGTCAGGGAAGCACGTCATGGTGTCTTCCTGGTGGCAGCCTTTGCTCCCTAGCAGAAGCTAGACTTTTTGACTAGATGGATTATTTAGGTTTCCGGTATGAGGAGGGCTCTATCTGGTTGTTTTGAATGTTAAATTAGAGATTTCATCTTTTGACATATCCAAAAAGGACGAGAATTCTAGATTCTGCCTTGACCTGTAATAAATAAAATGTCTAGATGTTTTGTCCTTTATCCGATCGCTCGGTCCTAGAGGACCCACTGCCGCAGCAAGCGGCGGGGCTGTCAACGAAACCCATGGAGGACGCTCATGACCAGGATGAACCGGCGGACCTTGATTCGTGCGGCCGGTGCCGCCGCCGCATTTCCGTTGCCCTTCGTCTCCCGCCGCCACGCGCTCGCCGCCGAGCCCATCGTGCTCGGCCTGCCGACCTCGCAGACCGCCGCGGCCGGCGTCGCCGACGATCTCGATCACTTGAACGGCACGACGCTGGCGATGGAGGAGATCAATGCGGCGGGCGGCATCCTCGGCCGCGAGCTGAAGCTCTTCGTCACCGACGTCGACAAGCTGTCGCCGGAAAGCTGCCAGCAGGCGATCGCCGCCTGCATCGACGCCAAGGTGCATGCCATCTCCAACGCCTTCCTGTTCGTGCCCATCCCGGCGATGGACGAATCGGCGAAATACAAATGCCCCTATGTGCAGGGCAACACGCAGCGCGCCGCGACCGAGGCGTTCAAGTCCGACCCCGAGAAATACAGCCACATCTTCCAGACCGACCCGTCCGAGGTGCATTACGGCTACACCTATCCGCTCTGGCTCGAGCATGAAGAGGCGCAAGGGGTGTGGAAGCCGAAGAACCGCAAGGTGCACATCATCCAGGAGCAGGTGGCCTACTGCCAGACCATCTCCAAGGCGGCCCAGGAGGCGATCAAGAAGCGCGGCAAGTTCGAGGTCGCCGAGATCACCGACATCCAGTTCCCGGTGCAGGACTGGGCGCCGGTCATCCAGAAGATGAAGGAGGTCGATGCCGCGGCGATCATGGTCGATCACTGGGTGGCGGCCGAATATGCCGCCTTCTGCAAGCAGTTCATCGCCGATCCGGTGAAGGACTCGCTCGTCTACATGCAATATGGCCCCTCGCAGCCGGAATTCCTGACGCTGGCCGGCGACACCGCGAACGGCTTCTGCTGGTCGACCGTGCTCGGCGTCTATGCCGACGAGAAGGGCGTGGCCTTCCGCGAAAAATACAAGAAGCGGTTCCCCGGCATCATGGGCCTCGTCTATACCGGCAACGGCTATGACATCGTCCAGTATCTGAAGCTCGCCTGGGAAGCGGTCGGCGACCCCGACAATTTCAAGGGGGTGTGCGACTGGATTCGCGACCATCCCTATCGCGGCGTCTGCGGCTACATGGACATGAAGAACGAGCTCCAGGAAGCCGCCCACTTCCCCGACAACGGCTATGCGATCACGGCGACCGAGCTCGAGAAGGGCATGAGCCAGCTCTATGTGCAGGTGCAGAACACCGAGCACAAGATCATCTTCCCGAACGAAATCTCCGAATCGAAGCTGCAGCCGGCGCCGTGGTGGGGGTGACGCCGGACCGGGACGCGGGCGCGCCGCCGACGGCGCGCCCCAAGGACGCGCTCTTCGCCTGTGAAGCGATCTCGCTCGATCTCGGCGGGCGCGAGATCCTGCGCGACATCAGCCTGAGCGTCGGCGTCGGCGAGGTCCTGGGCGTCATCGGGCCCAATGGCGCCGGCAAGACCAGCCTGTTCGAGGTTTTGTGCGGGCGGCTCAAGCCGAAATCGGGAAAGGTCCTGTTCCAGGGCCAGGACGTGACGCATCTGCCGCTCTATCGCCGCGCCCGCCTCGGCATCGGCCGCACCTATCAGACGCCGGTCGTGCCCGACGAGCTGACGGTGGGCGAGACCTTCAAGGCGGCGCGCCAGGCCTATGCGCCCTATCTCACCCGGTTCGATGCCGAATATGGCGCCGAGTTGGTCGCCCTCCATGTCGATCCCGACGAGCCGACGGCCAGGCTCGAGACCCTGAACCGGCGCAAGCTCCTGCTCGCCTGCCTGCTGATGCGCCGCCCGCAGCTCATCCTGATGGACGAGCCCGCCGCCGGCCTGATCAATTCCGAGGTCGACGAGATCGATCACCTGATCCGGCTGCTCTCCAAGGAGATGGATATCGCCATCGTCATCGTCGAGCATCGCATCGAGCTGCTCGCCACCATTGCCGACCGGGTGATGGTCATGGATGCGGGCGAGGTCATCTCCGAGGGCGCGCTCTCAGCGATCCTCGCCGATCCCAGGGTGCATGCCGCCTATTTCGAGAATGTCGAGGAGGGAGCGCTGCAGTGAGCGGCCGGCGCGAAGTGCTCAATGTGAAAGGCCTGTCGGCGGGCTACGGCCCGATGCGGGTCATCCACGATCTCGATTTCATCGTCCATGCGGGTGAGCGCATCGGTCTCGTCGGCCTGAACGGTCATGGCAAGACGACACTGTTCTACGCCATCGCCGGGTTGACCGGCTGGCAGCGCGGATCGATCAAGCTGAACGGCGTCGAGGTCGGCCGCACCCGCAGCCAGGGCCCCGGACGCTACACTCATGAGGTCGTCCGCCATGGCCTGGCGCTGATTCCCCAGGGCGACGAGATCTTCCACGGCCTCACCGTCGAGGAGCATCTCGATTCCGGCGCCTTCACGCCGCGCGCCTGGCGCGAGCGCGCCGAGCGCAAGACGCGCATCCTCGCCATCTTTCCGCCGCTGGTGAAGCTCATGGCGACGCCGGTCGGGCGCCTGTCCGGCGGCGAGCGCCGCATGGTGTCGATCGGCCGCGGCCTGATGGCCGAGGCCTCGCTGTTTCTGGTCGACGAGCCCTCGCTGGGCTTGGCGCCCAAGATCGGCAAGGGCGTGCTCGACGCGCTGATGAGCGTCGATCTCGGCGACAGCGCCATGGTGATCGCGGAGCAGAACGTGGCGCTCCTCGAGGGCCGTGTCGACCGGGTGATCGGGATGCATGTCGGCAAGCTCAAGGGCGAGGCCTCCGCCGCCCTCATGCTGAGCGCCGGACGCGAGGTGGCGTGATGGATTGGGCCTTCGTCATCTCCAACGCCATCGTGCTGGCCTGCATCTACGGGACGCTGGCGATCGGCATCTCCATCACCTGGTCGAGTCTCGGCCTGGTCAACCTGGCCTATGGCTTCATCTTCGCGCTGTCGGGCTATGGCGCCTGGCTCACCGCGCAGTATCTGGTGCCGGTGCTGCCCGGCTTCGCCGTCGGGCCGGCCGTGCTGATCGGCGGCATATTGACCGGCGTGCTGGGCGGCCTCCTGGTCTGCGCCATCGCCTTCATCCCCATCCACGACAAGCCGAATTTCACCGTGCGCGGCCTCATCGCCACCTTGGCCATCAGCCTCGTCGGCACCCAGTCCCTGATGTGGTGGTTCGGCCCGCGCTCGAAGAATCTCCCGGAGATCTTCGGCACCGGCAAGATCAGGGTGTTCGACATCGTGTTCACCGCCGACAAGATCGGCAATGTGCTGACCTCCATCGTCCTCCTGGTCGTGGTCCTGCAGTGGATGCGCTCGAGCCGCCGCGGCCTCGAGATCCGCGCCATGATGATGAACCCGCATGCCGCCGCCATCGTCGGCATCGGCGTGCGCCGCACCGGCTTCTATGTCATGGCGATCACCGGCGGTCTCGCCGGCCTCGCCGCGGTGCTGCTCTCCCAGACTTATTACATATCGCCGTTCAACGGCCTGACCCCGATGATCAAGGGGGTGTCGATCGCGCTGTGCGGCGGGCTCGGCAGCGTCAGGGGCGCCGTGATCGCGGCCTTGCTCCTCGGCTTCAACGAGGCGCTGACCAGCGTCACGCTCGGCGGACAATATGTGCTCATGACCCAGTTCCTCCTGATCATCGTCATCCTCCTGATCCGGCCGCGCGGCATCGCCGGCATCCTCGACAAGGCGCGGGAGGCTTGAGCGGTGACCTATAGCTGGCGCAATCCTCTGCATGTCTGGGGCGATGTGAAGGGCGCGGTCGAGGAACTGCCCGCCAATGAACAGCGCAGGCCGCAGGAGGTCTGGGACAAGACGCGCCAGTCGCGCGTGCCGCTGCTCCCGGTCGGACGGCTGCGCTACTATCACAAATGGCAGGGCCATGGCGGCAAGCTGTGGAGCAAGCTGCGCTACTGGCCGACGCGCCGGCGCCTCCTCCACATCCGCGGCGAATACAATCCGAAGACCATGCTGGCCGAGAAGACGATCGTCGACAAGCGGCCGATCTGGTGGGTGCTCGGTCTCCTCGCCTTGCTGATCGCCCCCTTCTTCGTGCCGGCCGGCATGACGAACACCTTGCTGGTCGCCGGCGCCTTCTTCGGCATCTACGCGGCGGTCAACCTGTGCTGGATGCTGATCATCGGCACCGCCCAGATCTATTCGCTCGCCACCTTCGCCGTGGTGGGCGTCTCAGCCTTCGGCACCACCTGGCTGTCGATCACCTATGGCCTGCCCTGGTGGTCCCTGCCGCCGCTCGGCGCCGTGATCGGCCTCGTCTGCGGCACCATCATCGCCATTCCAGCGACCCGGCTCGACGGCTTCTATTACGCGCTGCTGACGCTCGGCCTCAACGAGCTGTGCCGCGTCTATGCGCTGCAGTCGAAGCAGTTCGGCTCGTCGACCGGCGGCCTCTATGGCGCCGACACTTACATCCCGTCGAGCTGGGCGCCGGCGAGCCAGTCGCTCCTCGGCTATTATGCCTGCTTCGCGCTGATGATCGCGGCACTCCTGCTCTATCGCTTCGTCAACGGCCGGCGCCTCGGCCGCATCCTGCGCATGGCGCCCGAGAAGCGCGAGGCCTTCGCCGAGGCGACCGGCGTGAACTACCGTGAGGCCCGCATCCGGGTGTTCCTCATCTCCTCCATCGGCTTGGGCTTCATCGGCGGCTTCTATGCCAGCCATTATCGCGGCGTCGGCTTCTCCATCTTCTCCTTCGACACGGTGCTCCTCGGCCTCGCCATGCTGGTGATCGGCGGCATCGGCCGCGCCGAGGGCGCCGTCGTCGGCACCGCCATCGTGGTCTTCCTCGACAAGGTGCTGATCAGCTGGGGGCCGGTGCGGCTCATCGCCATCGGCCTGATCATGGCGCTGGTGGTCCTGTTCCTGCGCGGCGGGCTGTTCGGCATCAAGGAACAGTTCCGCGCCTGGCGGGACAAGAAGAAAAGCGAACGTCGCTCCACGCGGGCGGAGAAAGGAGGCGAAATGCTCCCCGAAGAATCGACCGAGACGGAGGACAAGGACCTCGTCTATTGGCGCCGCTACGACAAGATGCAGCGCGACTACCTGAAGACGCTGGTGAGCCCCGAGGTCATCGATGAGCATCGCCAGAGTCCCTTGGGCCAGCACAGCGAGCCGCTCGAGCGGCTGCTGCTCTATTTCCGCCGCCAGCCGCAGGTCGACAAATACGCCATCACCGTCGTCGAGCCGTTCAAGGCCTACCGCATCGTGGCCCTGTCCGGGCAGCGCGGCGTGGCGCCGCGGATCGTCGAGGACAAGATCTATGACTCGCAGGAGGCCGCGTACCATGGGATTTTCATGCGCCGCGTCCAGGACCTGCTCGAGTCCTGACCATTAGTGAGCAGCGGTTTCCCACATGGCACAAGTCAAGTTATTCGGATATGCGGACAAGATCTCGGTCAAGCCGGGCGAGGCGATCTCTATCCACATCAATGCCGACGGCACCGATCAGGCGGACGCGATGCTGGTCCGCCTCATTCACGGCGACGAGCATCCCGACGGGCCCGGCTTCATCGAGGAGGAGATCGCCTGCGACGCCAATGGCGCGTGGCTGGTCAAGAAGCAATATACCCAGGTGGGCTCGTTCCTCACCGTCGACGATCCCGGCCGGAAGCTCGCGCTGACCGGCAGCCTGACGCTCTTCGCCTTCATCTATCCGGGCCTGCCGCAGGCGGGCCTGCGCCAATGTGTGATCGGGCGCTGGAACAACGACAAGAATATCGGCTATTGCCTCGGCCTCAATCAGCAGGGCCATCTCGAATTCTGGGTCGGCGACGGCCGCGAGGTCGACTATCTCAAGGCCGAGCTGCCGCTGCAGAAGAAGATGTGGTACTTCGTGGCGGCGACGCTCGATGCCAAGACGGGCAAGGCGACGATCCACCAGGAAAGCGTCGCCAACCGCTACAACAGCCTGCTCGGCAAGGTGGCGCCGCTCGACTACCGCTCGCATGTGGCGGAGGTCTTCCGCTTCCGCCAGCAGCATCTGCCCGACACGCCGTTCCTCATCGCCGGCTCGCGTGACTGGCACAAGAAGCGCGGCGATTTCGTCTCGCAGACCTTCTGCGGCAAGATCGACCGGCCGGGGCTGTGCGACCGCGCCTTGACGCGCGAAGAGCTCGACGCCATCCGCCTGGGCGGGGCGCCGCCCAAGGACGGCCTCGTCGCCTATTGGGACACGACCAAGGGCTATAGCGACAAGGGCATCGGCGATGACGTGATCGATGTCGGCCCGCATGGCCTCGATGCCAAGGGCTACAACCGTCCGGTGCGCGCCCAGACGGGTTGGAACTGGAACGGCCGCAACGACTGCTTCCGCCTGGCGCCCGAGGAATATGGCGGCATCGAGTTCCATTACGACGCGATGATCGACTGCAACTGGGAGGTGACGAAGACCTTCGTCCTGCCCGAGACCCTCAGGAGCGGCGCCTATGCCGTCAGGCTCAGGGCCAATGGCGGCAAGGGGCTGGGCGAGGAATATGTCGTGTTCTTCGTGCGCGCCAGGACGCCCAAGGCGCCGGTGGCGCTCCTCATCCCGACCGCGAGCTATCTCGCTTACGCCAATGAGCATCTGAGCTTCGACGCCCAGATCATCCAGCCGATGACCGGCCAGCCGCCCATCGTGTCCGAGATCGACATCGAGATGTACAAGAACTGGGAGTTCGGCCTTTCGACCTATGACGCCTGGGCCGACGGCAACGGCGTCTGCTTCACCTCCTATCACCGGCCGATCCTCAACATGCGGCCCAAGCACCGCATGTCGAGCATGGGGGTGACCTGGCAGTTCCCGGCCGATCTGTCGATCCTCGCCTGGCTCGAGCACAAGAACTACGACTATGAGGTGCTGACCGACGAGGACCTGCACCGCGAGGGCGTCGCCGCGCTGGCGCCCCATGCCTGCGTGATCTCCGGCACCCATCCCGAATATTATTCGGAAGCGATGCTCGATGCGACCGAGGACTATGTCGCGGGCGGCGGGCGCTACATCTATATGGGTGGCAACGGCTATTATTGGAACGTCGCCTTCCGCGACGACGAGCCGTGGACGATGGAGGTGCGCAAGCTCGATTCCGGCATGCGCGCCTGGAGCGCCAGGCCCGGCGAGCATTATCTGGCGACGACCGGGCAGAAGAGCGGCCTGTGGAAGAATCTCGGCCGGCCGCCGCAGAAGCTCGTCGGCATCGGCTTCATCGCCGAGGGCTTCGAGACGAGCCGCCCCTATCGCCGCATGCCGGACAGCTATCACCGCCAGGTGGCGTGGATCATGGAGGGCATCGAGGGCGAGATCATCGGCGACACGGGCCTGGCCTATGGCGGCGCCGCCGGCCTCGAGCTCGACCGCTACGACCTGCAGCTCGGAACGCCGCCGCACACCAGGATCCTGGCGTCGTCCGGCGGCCACAGCGACAACTACCTCTTGTCGATCGAGGAGATCCTCTATCCCTATCCGGGCCTGGCCGGCACGCAGGACTATCGCATCCGCGGCGACATCACCTTCTTCACCGCGCCCAATGGCGGCGCCGTCTTCTGCGGCGGCTCGATCGCCTTCGGCCAGGCGCTGCCGGCGAACCGCTTCGACAACACCGTCTCGCGCATGCTGGCGAATGTCGTCGATGCCTTCATCAAGAAGGGCGCGCTGCCGGGATCGCGCTGGATCAACGAGGAGAAGCAGTGGAAGTGAGCGCCGTCATTTGACCGGCAGCGCATGCGAGCGCTTGACCTCGCCGAGCGCGAAGCTCGATTCGATCGAGGCGACGCCGTCGAGGCGCGTGAGCTTCTCCTTCAGGAAGCGCTCATAGGCCTCGAGGTCGCTCACCACGATGCGCATGAGATAATCGCGCTGCCCGGTCATCAGGAAGCAGTCGACGACCTCGGGCCAGCGCGCGATGGCCTGGGCGAAGCGGTCGAGCTCTTCCTCGCGCTGGCGCTCGAGCTTGATCGAGGCGAAGACGCTGATCGGCAGGCCGACCTTGGCGGGATCGATGACGGCGGCATAGCCCTTGATGACGCGCGCTTTCTCCAGGTTGCGCACCCGCCTGGCGCAAGGCGAGGCCGAGAGGCCCACTTTCTCGGCCAGTTCCTGCACCGGCATGCGCCCGTCCATCTGCAGCGCCCGCACGATCTTGAGATCGATATCGTCCAGTTTTGGCATTGATTGATTCTGCTGATTTTTCCGATCAAGTTGGTGATTATCGCCAATCTGGCTTGTCCAGCAAGCTGAAATTGGCAAGAATGAGCGGGCCGGGTTTGTTAGCTTGAGGGTCCTTCAGGAGCTGACGATGACCGACCCGCGCTTGCCCATTCTCGCCGATCTCGAACGCAAGATCCTGTGGCTCGCCACCTGGACGATCCACAATGCCAATCATCTGCGCGATAAGAGCGACGGGCTGAAGGTCGGCGGCCATCAGGCGTCATCGGCCTCGCTCGCGACCATCATGACGGCGCTCTATTTCGCCGTGCTGCGCCCTGAGGATCGTGTGGCGGTCAAGCCGCATGCGAGCCCGATCTTCCATGCCATCCAATATCTCTTCGGCAACCAGACGCGCGACAAGCTCGAAGCCTTTCGCGGGCTGGGCGGCGCCCAGTCCTACCCGTCGCGCACCAAGGACGTGGACGATGTCGATTTCTCCACGGGCTCGGTGGGCCTGGGCGTCGCGCAGACGCTGTTCGCCTCGCTGGTGCAGGACTATGTGCGCGCCAAGGGCTGGGGCAAGGAACGCGCCGAGGGCCGCATGGTGGCGCTCATCGGCGATGCCGAGATGGACGAGGGCAACATCTTCGAAGCCCTGCTCGAAGGCTGGAAACATGGCTTGCGCAACTGCTGGTGGATCGTCGACTACAACCGCCAGAGCCTCGATGCGGTGGTGCGTGAAGGCTTGTGGCAGCGCTTCGAGTCGATTTTCCGCAATTTCGGCTGGGATGTCGTCATTCTCAAATATGGCGCGCTGCTCGAAGCGGCCTTCGCCGAGGAGGGCGGCGCGCGCCTGCGCGATTGGATCGACAACTGCCCGAACCAGCTCTATTCGGCTTTGACCTTCCAGGGCGGTGCCGCCTGGCGCAAGCGGCTTCTCGACGATATCGGCGATCAGGGCGACGTCTCGGGGCTCATCGAGCGGCGCTCCGATGTCGAGCTCCAGCGCCTCATGACCAATCTCGGCGGTCACGATCTGCCGTCTTTGCTCAGGGCCTTCGAGGCGGCGCAAACGCATGACCGCCCGGTCTGTTTCATTGCCTATACGATCAAGGGCTTCGGCCTGCCGCTCGCCGGCCACAAGGACAATCATGCCGGGCTGATGACGGCGGCGCAGACCGAAGCCTTGCGGGACGCGCTTGCGATCAGGCCCGGCCATGAATGGGAGCCTTTCGAGGGCTTGGGCATGCCGGCGGCGCGGCTCAGGGAATTCATCGCGGCGGCGCCCTTCAACCAGGAGGGCCGCCGCCGCTTCGCCGCGGCGCGGATCGACGTGCCCGACGAGATCACGGCCGCCCAGCCGCAAGTCACCTCGACGCAAGCGGGCTTCGGCCTTTTGATGAACGAGATCGGCAAGAGCGAGGGCGAACTGGCGCGCCGCATCGTCACCACCTCGCCCGACGTCACGGTGTCGACCAATCTCGGCGCCTGGGTCAACCGGCGCGGGCTGTTCGCGCGCACCGAGATGGCGGACATCTTCAAGAAGGAGCGCATCGCCTCGACCTTCACCTGGGACTTCTCGCCCCAAGGCCAGCATGTCGAGCTCGGCATCGCCGAGATGAATCTCTTCATCCTGCTGTCGGGCCTCGGTCTGTCGCATTCTTTGTTCGGCGAGCGGCTGATCCCCATCGGCACGCTCTATGATCCCTTCATCGAGCGCGGCCTCGATGCCTTGAACTATGCCTGCTATCAGGATGCGCGCTTCATCCTGGTGGCGACGCCGTCGGGCGTGACCTTGGCGCCGGAAGGCGGCGCGCATCAGTCGATCGCGACACCGCTCATCGGCATGGCGCAGGATGGCCTCGCGAGCTTCGAGCCGGCTTTCGTCGACGAGCTCGCCGTCATCCTGCGCTTCGCCTTCGACTACATCCAGCGCTCGGACGCGGCCAAGGTCGACGAGACGACGTGGCTGCGCGATGCGCGCGGCGGCTCGGTCTATCTCCGGCTGTCGACGCGGCCCATCGAGCAGCCGGCACGGCAGATGACGCCGGAGCTGCGCGACGGCATCGTCAATGGCGGCTATTGGATGCGGAAGCCCGGGCCCAACGCGCAGGTCATCGTCGCCTATACCGGCTGCCTGGCGCCGGAGGCGATCGAGGCCATTGGGCTCATGGCGGAGGACCGGCGCGACGTCGGGCTTCTCGCCGTGACCTCGGCCGATAGGCTCAATGCCGGCTGGACCGCGGCGCAGAAGGCGCGCGAGCACGGGCTCGTCCATGCCCGGAGCCATGTCGAGCGCCTCTTGGCGGATGTGCCGCCGCAGTGCGCGCTGGTGACGGTGATCGACGGCCATCCGGCGACGCTGGCCTGGCTCGGCGCCGTCTCGGGCCACCGCACGCGTTCGCTGGGCGTCGAGCATTTCGGCCAGACCGGCACCATCGCCGATCTCTACCGGCATTATGGCATCGACGCCAACGGCATCGTCGCCGCGGCGCAGGCGGTGTCGCCGGGGCGGCCGATCCGCCAGTTCAAGCTGATCGGGTGAAGCTGTCGCTTCGGCTCAGCGCGCCGGAACGCCGCTATTGGCGCAGCAGGATTGCCGGACGATCAGGTCGGCCTGCAGGACGATGCGGCGGCTCCGGTTGCCGGCTTTGCCCGAGATGCGCTCGAACAGGAGCTGGGCGCCCAGGCTGCCGAAGGTCTCGCCGGGCTGGTCCACGACGGTGAGGAACGGCGAGAGAATGGCGAGGTGCTCGACGTCGTCGAAACAGACGAGTCCGATATCCTCGGGCACCTTCAGGCCGCGCTCGCGCAACGCCTGCATGGCGCCGAGGGCCGTCATGTTGTTCACGGTGAAGATCGCCGTCGGCAAGGGATCGAGGTGCAGCATCAGCTGCGCGGCGCGATAGCCGCCGATGCGATCGGTCGTTGTGCGGAAGATCAGATCCTCGGAGACGGGAATATGCGCGGCCGCGAGGGCCTGGCGGTAGCCATCGAGCCGGTCGCGGCCGGTGGACACATCGTCCGATTCGGTGAAATGCGCGATGCGGCGGTGGCCGACGGCGATGAGATGCTCGACGAGACGCCGGGCTCCGGCGACGCTGTCGCTGATGACATGATCGCAGTCCGTGTCGGGCAGCGAGCGGTCGAGCAGAACCAGAGGGAAGCGGCCCTTGAGCAAGGGGAGTAGGGCGACGCGCGAGCGATCGCTTGCGGGTGCCAGCAGCAGGCCCTCCACGCGATGGGCCACCAGGTCTTCGATATATTCCCGTTCCAGCCTGAGGTCGCCCTCGCTGTTGCACAGGAGCACGCGATAGCCGGCCTTGCGCGCTGTCGTCTCGGCGCCGCGCACGACCGGCGCGAAGAACGGGTTCACGACATCGGGCACGATGAGGCCGATGGTTCGCGTCTGCTGCGAGACCAGGCTGCGGGCCAGGCGGTTCGGTATGTAGTCGAGGGCGAGGATGGCTTCCTCGACGCGGCGCTGGGTTTCGGCGTCCACCCCGTCGCTGCCATTGACCACGCGCGACACCGTCATGGCCGATACGCCGGCTCTCTGGGCGACGTCGCGAAGGGTTACGGGCACACGCCTCTCCTGGTGTTATGTAACAAAGACAGATGTTACTCTAACATCTAAACCATCAAGTGAAAACAGAAAGTACCAAGAATCAACATCTTATCTCATTGACTATCATGTTATTGATAGTTAGCGTTACCATAAAGTGTGCCGAGATCTGATCGGCCACTCAAAATCATGGGAGGATGTCATGGTGACTCTGCGACTGGCGTGGCTCGTGCCTATGGCCTTGACCGCGACGCTCACCGTCACGGCTCCGGCTTCCGCCGCCGGAGACTGCAAGCCCGGAAAGACCGGCAAGATCGCGTTCATGCTCAAGCATCAGAAGGCGTTCCGCTATCTCAATGCCGACGTGCCGTTCTTCGTGAAGACCGCCGAGGCCGGCGGCTATCAGGTTCTCGTCCAGTCGGCCGATCACGATGCGGCCAAGCAGGTCGCGCAGGCTGAGAATGTCATCACGCAAGGGGTCGACGCGATCGTCATCCAGCCGGTGGACTTCAATGTCGCGGCCGCGATTGCCGAAAAAGCCACCGAGGCCGGAATCCCGCTGGCCTCTTATGATGATCTGATCCTCGGCGCCAATCAGACCGCCTTCATCGGGCGTGATCCGCGCGAAGGCGGCGCATCCGCGGCGCGTGCCGTGATCGGCGCCGTGCCCAAGGGCAATTATGCCTTGATCGGCGGTGATCCCGGCCAGACCGGCTCGACCCAGATGCAGGAAGGCTACCACATGGTGGTCGATCCGCTTGTCGCCAAGGGCGATATCAAGATCGTGCTCGATCAGTTCTCCTCCGGCTGGAAGACGGAAGCCGCTCAGGCCCATGCCGAGAATGCGCTGACCCAGAACGACAATTCGATCAACGCGTTCCTCGTGTCCTATGACGGCATGTCGGTCGGCGTGCTTCAGGCCATCGACGGCGCGGGCCTTGCGGCGGGATCCATCCCCGTCACCGGGCAGGACATGGAGCTCGCCGCGGCGCAGGCGATCGTCGAGGGGCGGATGTTCGGCAGCGTGTGGCCGGCGCCCGACGAGATGGCCGTGGCCGGCGCCAAGGCGGCCATCGCCATGGCGAAATGCGAGGACATCGGCGCCACCGACAAGATCAACAACAAGGCGGCGGACATCCCCTGGGTGAAGACGCCCATCTATCTCGTCAGCCAGAAGGAGATGCCGGATTTCGTCTGCGCGCATCAGCATTGGCTGGACATCAAGGAAGTCTACAAGAACGTTCCCGACAAGATGCCGAAATGCAATTGATGGCCGGGGCGTTCGGCAATGGGCGCGCAGCCGCAGCGGGAAGAGCATCACGCCCCACGTGATGCGTCCCGCGGCGCCGCGCTGACCGCCGAACATGTGACGAAGACATTTCCCGGCGTCGTCGCGGTCGATGACGTCAGTCTCGTCATCGAACGGGGCGAGATCGTCGCCCTTCTCGGGCAGAACGGCGCCGGCAAGTCCACGCTCATCCAGGTCGTTGCCGGCCTGCATCCGGCCGGCAGCTATGCCGGACGCATCACGCTGGCCGGAAGACCCTATTCTCCCGCCAGCGTCGCCGAAGCCGAGGCCGCGGGCGTTGCCCTCGTCGCCCAGGAAATCAACGTCGCGCCGGACCTCTCGGTGGCCGAAAATCTCTTTCTGAATGCCGAGCCGGTCAGATGGGGACTGCTCGATCATCCCTTGCGCCTGGCGAAGGCGGCCAAGGCCTTGGCGGACTTCGGCCTCGCTATCGATCCGGGCCGGCCGATGAAGATGCTGGATCTCGCCACCCAGCAACTGGCCTTGATCGCGCGCGCTCTGTCGAAGCAGGTCGATCTGCTCATTCTCGATGAGCCGACCGCCGCCCTGACGGAAGGCGAAGCGCAAAGATTGTTCGACCACATGCGGCTTCTGGCGGAACGCGGTGTCGCCATCATTTTCGTCAGCCACCGGCTTGCCGAAGTCTTCGCCGTCGCGGATCGCATCGTCGTCATGCGCGACGGCCGCATCAGCGCCAGCTATGCGACGCGTGACGCCACGCGCGCCAAAGTGATCGCCGACATGGTCGGCCATAGCGTGACCCAGGTCGAGCGCACCGGAATCGCCGAGCGCCATGTCGCCCTCAGCGTCGATGATCTGCGCGTCTACGATGCCGACAGGAGCGGCCGTGAACGCGTCGCCGGCATGTCCTTCACGCTTCTGCGCGGTGAGATCCTGGGATTGTTCGGCCTGGTGGGATCGGGTTGCGTCGAGGCAGCGCTAGCGCTTTACGGCGCCTGGCCCGGCAAGCGCGGGGGAACGGTTGTCGTGGACGGCGTTCAGGCGGCCATTGCCGATCCCACGGTGGCGGTCGGCCTTGGCTTCGGCTTCATGGCCCAGGACCGCCGTGATTGCCTGATGCCGGACCATTCGGTCCATGACAATATGGTGCTGGCCAGTCTTGCCCGGATCTCGCCTCATGGCGTCATCGACGACGGATGGGCCCGGCAACGGACCGCAGGCCTGGTCGCCGAGCTCGATATCAAGACCAGATCGATCGCGACCGAGGTGCGGACCCTGTCCGGCGGCAATCAGCAGAAAGTGCAGGTGGCGCGCTGGCTTGCCGCCGATTCGCGGATTCTCATCCTGGTCGACCCGACCCGGGGTGTCGATATCGGCGCCCGCGGCGAGATCAAGCGGGTCTGGGCCGAGCTCGCCGCCGCGGGTCGCGCCATCATCATTGCCTCGACCGACGCCGAGGAACTGGTCGACATCTGCGACCGGGTGATCGTGCTCAGGGCCGGAACGGTCGCCGGCGAAATCGGCCGAAGTGAATTGACCGAAGAGAGGATTCTCGGGATGGCCGCCGGTGTCTGATCAAGGACTTCTCGCGTCGAAAGCGAAGTCGGACGGACCGGCGACACCGGCACGTTGGCTGGCGTCGCTTCCGTTCTCCAGCCTCAGGGAGTCCATGCTGCTGCTCATCCTGGTCGCGATCTGGTTGTTCTTCTATGTCGCGACCAACGGAATTTTCCTCACCCCCCGCAACCTGGTTCTCCTGGCGCTGCAGACGTCGATCGTCAGCCTCGCCGCGATCAGCGCGGTGATGCTGATCGTGACGCGCAATTTCGATCTCTCGGTCGGGTCGGCGGTTGCCCTGGTGGGCGTCGTCGTGGCCATGCTCGCCGGGCAATATGGCTATTCGCCGGTACTGGCCGTGGCGGCGGGCCTCGCGGCCGGCCTCCTGATGGGCGCCTGGCAAGGCTTCTGGGTCACCCGGATCGGCGTCTCCTCCTTCATCGTGACTCTGGCGGGCATGCTTTATTTTCGCGGCTTCTCCATGATCGTCACGAACGGCGCCACGATCGCGTCCCTGCCGCGGCCGCTCACCCGTTTTGCCACCGCCTTCCTGCCGGTCATTCCGTCGATCATCCTGGTGATCGTCACCGCGCTCGTCTTCCTCGGCGCGCGCTGGCTCGAAATCCGCCGGGCCCATGAGCTGGGTGTCGTCGCGCATCCGCATTCCGCCTTTGCCCGAACCCTGATCCCGGTCTCGATCGCGGTGCTGGCGACCCTGTTTGTCGTATCCTGGCAAGGCATTCCCTATCTCGTTCTCCTGGTCGCCGTCTGCGCTTTGGCCGCCGAGCTGGTGATGCGCCGCACCCGCTACGGCGCGCAGCTCTATGCTATTGGCGGCAACCCCGAGGCGGCGCGGCTCGCCGGCATCGACATCAAGCGGGCCATCTTCTGGAACTTCGTCATCGCCGGCCTCGCTTATGGCATCACCGGCGTCGCGCTCACCGCCCGGGTCGGCGGCGCGGTGGCCGGCAGCGCCGGCCTGTTTCTCGAGCTCGACGCCATTGCCGCCGCGATCATCGGCGGCACGGCGCTGTCCGGCGGTCGCGGCCGTATTCTGGGCGCGCTGGTCGGCGCATTGCTGATGGGCAGCCTCAACAACGGCATGAGCCTGATGAATGTCGCCCCATTCTTCCAGGACACAACGCGCGGCATCGTGCTGCTGCTCGCCGTTGCGCTCGATCATTTGAGCCGCAGCCGCAAGGCCCGCTAAGTGAGGCCGATCCGCCAGGTCAAGCTGGTCGGGTGAAGGAAGTTTCGGAAAAGTCAGGCATATCCTGCATATGCTTCGGGTGTTGTAGAAGAGCGCCGGCGATGCAGTGCCTCTCCATTTCAATCTTCGCTTGACTTTTGCGCCGAACTTTGGTATTTAGGAAATATCAGGATCGAAGTGATTGCGCCCGTGGTTCAGACCCGCGGGCGTTTTACTTCCAAACCGGGCTTGCGCTCAGACCGCAGGCTCTGTGTGCATCTCCCGCCGGCATGCCGCGCACATGCTGCTTTCCCCCTCTCTACACAAAACGGTGCACGATGACCGACCGTCGTTTCACGGGGTGGAATCCATTCGTTCCGGCGTTTCTCACTGAACAGGCCCATGGGCGGATTTTTCCGAGAAGGGAGGGCGAGGCGAGGGCAGTGTCGATCAGTCTTCTTGCTATGCTCTGTTTTTCAAACATGGCGAAAGCCAAGTGAGGACAGCAGGAGATATCGTCACGTAAATTCGGTTCGCTCCCGCTACGTCTCCATCGCGATGCGGTAGCCAATGCCGGGCTCGGTCTGGATGAGGCGCGGATTGGCGTGGTCGTCCTCGATCTTGCCGCGCAGCTGGCCGACCAGCACGCGCAGATATTGCATGTCCTCGGCATGGGCCGGGCCCCAGATGGCGGTGAGGATCTGGCGGTGGGTGAGGACGCGTCCGGCATTGCGCAGCAGGAGCGCCAGGAGGTCGAACTCCTTGGGCGTCAGCTTCAGCGCGGTGCCGTTCTTGCTGACGCGATGGTTCGGCACATCGACGGTGAGGCCGTTATGGGTGAGGACGGGCAGGGTCTTGCCGGTAGGATTGTGATGGCGCAGCGCCGTGCGGATGCGCGCCAGGAGCTCGCCGATGCCGAAAGGCTTGTTCACATAGTCGTCGGCGCCGAGATCGAGCGCCTCGATCTTCTCGGCCTCGCGGTCGCGCGCCGAGACGATGATGATCGGCACTTGCGAAAAGGCGCGCGCCTGGCGGATGACGTCCTTGCCGTCGAGGTCAGGCAGGCCGAGATCGAGCAGCACCAGGTCGGGGGCCGACTGGGCGATCATCCGGATCGCCTCGGCCGCGGTCCGGGCCGCACTCACGGCGAAGCCGCCGGCCTCGAGCCCGAGCTTGAGGAAGCGCTGGATCTGAGGCTCGTCATCGACGACGAGGATGCGGATGGCGGCGGTCATGCGGTGGCTTATAGCACTTCCGTCGACCGGACCAAGTCGACGCGCCGGGCGCGGATCCTATCCGATATAACTCTTCAGGATGGAGGCGCCGAGCGTGTATTTGGGGTCGACCATGTTGCCGAGCCGCACGCGGCCGGCCTGGGTGAGCAGGAAATAGGCTTCGTACTGGTCGAAGCCATAGTCGCTCACCATCCAGCTGATGAGCTCGCGATAGGCGATGCGCGCCGCGTCCTCCATGGGCCGGGTGCTGCCGATCGCCATGATGAAAGTCTCGTTCTCGAGGCGGGGCCAGGCGATCTGCCATTTCTTGATGAGATCGACCTGCACCGTGGTGGTCGAGGGGATCTCGACCGCGACGCCGCACAGCTCGCCGTCGCCCTGCGTCGCATGGCAGTCGCCGAGATAGAGATAGGCATCCTTGTGATGCACCGGGAAATAGACGACGGCGCCCGGGCAGACATCGGGCAGGTCCATATTGCCGCCCCAGTAGTCGGGCTGCAGCGAGGTCACCGCCTCGATCTCGGGGCTCACCCCCAGCGTGCCGATGAAGGGCTCATAGGGCAAAGTGATCTTGGAGTTGAACTTGATGCCCTTCTCGGTCACCTCCATCTTCTTCACCTTCTCGGGCAGCGGCGGATTGAGAAGGGCCGTGTTGTTGGTGGCGACGAGGCCGCCGAATTCCGGGATCAGCGCCGTCGTGCCGACGGGCTGCGGCCCCCGGGGCTTGATCGAATGGATATGGACGCAGAGCACGTCGCCCTTCTCCGCACCCTTGACCGCGATCGGGCCGCATTGCGGGTTGAGGAAGGGCATATGGAGAAGCTCGGTCGGCTTGTCGCTCTCCTTTGTGATAGCGCCCTCGAAGGCATCCTGGGTCTCGGCGACGACGATGTCGCCCGGCTCGATCTTCAGCACCGGCTCGGCATAGGGCCCGTAGACATAGTGATATTTGCCTTGGCGCCCGACGGTGAGCTCATGCGTCCTGCCGGCCTTGCCGCGGGCGACGCCCTTGCGCGCCATATAGCTCTGTTGCAGCCAATTACCCATCTTCGCCTCCTGCTCGAACGTCTCAAATGGAAAGGTGATGACTCAGCGTCTGCGTGTCCTGGATCCGGGTCCGGTCCAGCTCGGCGGTGAACCGGCCCTTGTCCATCACGAAAGCGCGGCCCGCGACGCTCTGGATGAGGTCGATATTCTGCTCGACGATGAGCACGGCGATGGCGCGCTCGGCCACGAGCTTCAGAAGGAAATCGCCGATCTCCTGCACGATCGAAGGCTGCACGCCGTCGCTCGGCTCATCGAGCAGCAGGAGCGCCGGATCGCCGTTCAAGGCCCGCGCGATGGCGAGCATCTCCTGCTGGCCGCCCGACAATGTGCCGGCCCGCTGCGCGCCGCGCTCCTTGAGGAACGGGAAATAGCCATAGACGTCGGCGCGCACCGCCTGCGCCTTATCAGGGGTGCGGCGGATGAGCCGGCCCATGCGCAGGTTCTCCTCCACCGTCATATGCGGGAAGATCTCGCGGCCCTGCGGCACATAGCCGATGCCGTGCCGCGCCCGCCGGTCGGCCGCGTCTTTCGCCAGGTTGCGGCCATCATAATGGATCTCGCCGCTGCGCAAAGGCAGGATGCCGATGAGCGATTTCATCAGCGTGCTCTTGCCGACACCGTTGCGGCCGAGCACCGCCACGATCTCGCCGGTCGCGATCTCGATGTCGATGCCCTGCAGCACGTCGCCGGCGCCGTAGCCGGCACGCAGGGCCTTGGCTGTAAGCAACGCGGTCACGTCATTTCCTTCCGAGATAGATGTCGCGCACGTCCTGGCGGCGGGTCACCTCATCGAGCGCGCCGTCGGCGAAGACGCGGCCCTGATGCAGCACGGTGACGCGCTGGGCGATGTCGCGCACGAAGGCCATGTCGTGCTCGACGACGACGAGGGTGAGCCCGGTCCGGTTGAGCTCGCGCAGCACTTGCGCGGTGTTGCTGGTCTCCTGCGGCGACATGCCGGCGGTCGGCTCATCGAGGAGCAGGAGGTCGGGCCCCGAGGCCAGAACCATGACGATCTCCAGCCACTGCCGCTGATGGTGCGGGACGTTGCGCGCCTTCGTATGATCTCCGTCGTCGAGGCCGAAACGCTCGAGCGCCAGGCGATAGCGGCCGTCCTTGACCTTGTTGTCGCCGTCGGCGGCCGCCGCCTTGGCGATCTCGAGGTTCTGCCGCACGCTCAGATCGTGGAATACCCGGTTGGTCTGGAAGGTGAGGCCGAGGCCCTGCCGGACGCGCGCGGCCGGCAGCATGCGGGTGATGTCGATGTCCTTGAAGACGATGCGCCCGCTGTCCGGCGTCTGGATGCCGGCGAGGAGCGAGAAGAAGGTGGATTTGCCCGCCCCGTTGGGGCCGATGATGCATTGAATGCTGCCGGGCTCGAGGGCGAAGGAGACATTGTCGGTCGCCACCACGCCGCCGAAGCGCTTGTTGAGGTTCTCCACGACGAGGGATGCGCTATTCGCCATCGGTGCCTCGCTTGGGCTGCTTGCGGGCGACGAGATCGAGGAGCGACACGACGAGGCCGCGCGGGAAGAACAGCATCACCGCCACGAGCAGCGTGCCGATGATCACCAGCGCATATTGATTGCCGGACGAGGAGAGCTGGTAGTTGACCCAGTTGAGCCCATAGGCGCCGATGGCGGCGGCGAGCAGCTTCTCGCGCCCGCCGACCGCGACCCAGATGACCGGCAGCGCCGCCGCGAGCAGGCCCACCTGGCTCGGCGTGATGTAGTTGCCCCATTGCACATAGAGCAGGCCGGAGACGCCGGCGAGCGCCGCCGCCAGCACGAAGGTGATCCATTGCCGCACACGGATGTCATAGCCCAGCGTTTCGGTTCTGAGCGCATCCTCGCGGATCGCCAGCAGCACCTTGCCGAAGGACGAGTTGACCAGTGCGCGGCACAGGAGATAGCTCACCACCACGATGACGAGGACGAAATAGAAGAAGGCATAGCCCGAGAAGACATAGGCGCCGAAGCCGAAGCTCGGTATGCCGGTCATGCCGTTGTAGCCGCCGAGCTGCACCGTGCCGACGCGCCACTGATAGCCGGCGGTCTGGCCGAGGAAGGTTTCGAGCAGCAGTGTGAGGACGAGCGTGAGGATCGGCACGATCCAGGTCTGCACGCGCGCGAAGAACACGAAATAGCCGAAGACGCCGGCGAGCACCATGGCGGCGATGATGCCGCCGAAGCTGCCGATGAGCGGGCCCAAAGGATGGCCGACAAGATTGCCGGCGATGATGCCATAGGCATAGCCGGCGACGCCGAAATAGGCGACCTGGCCGAAGCTCAAGGTGCCGCAATAGCCCCACAGGATGCACAAGCCCAGCGCCATCGGGATATTGAGCAGATAGTAGGAGACGTTGTAGGCGGCGAATTCCGACAGATAGAGCGGCACCGCCAGGAACAGCGCCAGCACGGCGGCGAAGACCACCCAGAAGGGCAGGCCGCGCCCGATGTCTTCCGAGCCGTTGAGGAGGCGGAGCAGTCTTGCCATGCTCAGCGCATCCTGTGCCGCAGATCGAGCCGGCGCTGGATCGCCGCCGATATGCCGTCGGGCAGGAGCCGGATGAAGATGAGGGCGGCCAGCAGCAGAGCGACGGTGCCGAGGAACGCGCCAAAATAGAAGCCGATCGGCGTCTTCACCAGCGAGAGCAGGGCGCTCGAGCCGAGCGCCCCGGCGATGACATTGGTGGCGCCGCCGACCACCACGGTGATGAAAGCGGGTGCCACGAATTGCTGGCCCATGAAGGGCATGATGGATGTGGTGGGGGCGAGGAGCGCGCCCGACAGGCCGGCGAGCGCCGCGCCCAGGCTGAAGGTCAGCGTGTAGATGCGGTTGGTGTCGACGCCGAGCGCCCGCGCCATGGTCGCGTTCTGCATGGTGGCGCGGGCCTGGAGGCCGATCTCGGTGCGGTTATAGAGCCACCACAGGCCGACGATGAGCAGCATGGCGACGATGAACATCGCGATCCAATAGATCGAGAAGGAATATTGGCCGATGGCGACGCTGCCGCCGGGGATCTGGATCGGCGGCATGAAGGGGCCGAACAGCAGAAGGAAGCCTTGCGACAAAATGAGGCTGATGCCCCAGGTGACGACCAGCGCGCCCAGCTCCCGTCCATAGAAACGTTTGATGATGGTGAGCTCGAGCAGCGCGCCGAACACGCCGACGGCGAAGAAGCTGATGATGGCGGCGAGCCAGAAGGGCACGCCATACTGGTAGACGAAGGAGGCGACATAGGCGCCCATCATCATGAGCTCGCCATGGGCGAGGTTGATGATGTTCATCATGCCGAGGATGACGATGAGGCCGAGTGCGCAGAGCAGGAGAAAGGCCGCATTGGTGCCGAGCTGGTAGAAGATGCTGGCGATCAGACCGAGGAGATCCATTGGCGGAGACGGCCTTTCAAGACGGGAAACAAGGTTCCAACTCGTCATGGCCGCCCTTGAGGCGGCCATCCAGCCCATCTATGCAACAGCTGTATGGCGACGGGTCTGGATGGCCGGGTCGGAGCCCGGCCATGACGAATGAAGGGAACAGAGCTTAGCCCTTTCCGAACATCTTGAAATAGGGATCCTCGTCCGGGGTGTATTGCTTGAATTCCGGATTGCGGATCAGATTGACGCCCAGACGCTGCAGCCACCAGGCCTGGATCATCGGCCAGTCGCGCACGAAGCTCACATTGTGGTTCTCGTCGCAATAAGCGAGGCGGATCGGATGGGCGCAATGATGCGTGCCGGGCTCGAGGAACACGCTGCCTTCCGGCGCCTCGATGTTCCAGCCGAGCTCGAGCGAGCGCTTGACCTTCTCCTGGTCCGTCGTGCCGGCGATGCGCGCCGCCTTGGCATAGAGATGGATGGTGAAATAGGTGTTCTGCGCCATCTCGCCGATATATTCGTCCTTCGGGAACATCTCCATCCAGCGCTTGACGAAAGCACGGTTGCGCGCCGTCGGCACCTCCATCTGATACTGGATGGCATTGTGCATCTGGGCGAGGGAGGGCGGCGCAAAGCGCTTGTGCTCATAGCCCTGCGCCATGTTGACGGTGGACGCCATGGGCAGCTTGAGGCCCGCCGCCGCGGCCTGCGGATAGTAATTGTGATGGTTCTGGCCGACCAGCAGCGTCATCACCCAGTCGGGCTTCGCCTGCTGGATGCGGGCGATGACTTGGCTGAATTCCGACACCGACAGCGGAATGAACTCCTCACCGATGATCTCGCCGCCGACCAGCGGAATGAAGGCCTTGGTCCAGGCCGCGGTCAATTGGCCGAAATTGTAATCAGCCGCGATCGTGTAGCATTTCGGGCCGAATTTCTCGACCATGTACTGCACCGTCGGAATGACCTGCTGCTCGCACACCGGGCCGGTGCAGAAGGTGTTGGCGTCGGCGACGCCGCCTTCATACTGGTTGGTGTAGAAATAGAGCTGCTTGGCCTGGTCGACGATCGGCCGGATCGCCTCGCGCTCGGCCGAGGCGAAGCCCGCGACCAGCACGTCGACCTTGTCTTCCTGGATGAGCTTGCGGGCGAGCTGCTGCCACACCGCATTGTTGCTCTGCCCGTCGGCCGAGAGGAGCTGCAATTCGCGTCCCAATATGCCCTTCTCGCCCGAATCGATCAGGATCTCGTCGTCCTCGTCATAGACGAGATCGGTCACCGACTTGTCGCCGCCGGCGTCGACCACGTCGAGATTGGTGCCCTCCTTGCTGATGATCGGAGGCTTCTTGGCCACTTGCCCTTCCGCGCCCAGCATGCCGGCGCCGATATTGGGGGCGCCCTTCAGCGTCTTGCCCTCGTTGATCTCCTTGACCGCGAGTTGCGCCGCATGGAGCTTCTGCAGGCCATAGACGGCGAGGTTGCCCGATTCGTCCTCGATGAAGCCGAGCTTCACCGGGTCGCTCGACTGCGCCAGCGCGCTGGCGGGTCCGCCGAAGTCCCTGAGATAGGTCGGCAGCGCCACCGCCGCGCCCACGCCCGCCGCGACGATGCCCTTGACCACCGTGCGCCGGTCGGCGAGCAGGTCGCCGCCGTCCGTCTCCTGCTGCGTGAGAACGTTATCGTCCAGTTTCTTGTCGGCCATGTCTGTCCCTTTCCTGGTTTCCTTCATGCTCTGGTCTTCTTATCCGTGCTTGTCAGGATCTGCGCCGCGAGCTCCTCGACCGGTATGCGCTTGCTCATGCTTTCCTTGCGCAGATGGCGATAGGCCTCTTCATCATTGAAGCCGAAACCCCGCATGAGATGGAGAATGGCCTTGACGACGATGCGGCGGGCGCCCTGGCGCTCCTGGATCGTCGACAGCTTGCTCAAGAGCTGCTGGCGCCGCTGGCGCTCGTTGAAAGCGAAATAGAGCGCCGTATAGACGCCGTTCGAGCGCACCGGCTTCATCAGCACGGCCGAAGGCTCGATGTCGAAGGCGCGCTGCAGGCGGCTCGGCGACTCGATGCCGATGACGGCGACGACCGGCAATGCGGCGCCGGCGATGACGGGCGCGAACTGCGCATCGAGCATGTCGGTATCGATGAAGACGACGTCGGCCGCAGCCATGCCGGATCTGAGGTCGGCGGCCTGGCCTTGCGGATCGAAAGGATGCGACGTGATGCCGAGCTTGCCGAGCGTGACCTTCAATCCTTGCGCATTGCGGTCCTCCGCCATCACCAGGAGAGCGGTGCAGCCGCGGAAGTTCTGCATGGGCCGGGTCATTTGACGACCCGCAGATGCGTGGCGTGTGCCGGGCGCTCGTGGCGGACATCGTCCCAGATCAGATAGGGATCGGGCTTGATCGGCTGGCTCGCGGCAAAGATGATGTCGAAGCCGCCCTTGGCGTTGGAGACGCCGATGCGCGGGGTGAGATGGCTGTGGCGGTTGTCGCTGTCGATGCGCACCGGGCCTTGCGGGGCGTCGAATTCGACCTGGGAGAGGACGGATCGCACGGCCGGCATGTCGTCGCTGCCCGCCGCCTTGAGCGCACGGGCGAGCAGATGGACCGCGTTGTAGGAGGCTTCGGCATCGGCCGACGTGGCGCGGTGGCCGGGAAAGCGGCGGCGATAGGCGCGCGCGAAGGAGGCGTTGGCTTCGGTGGCGATGCTCTCGAAATAGACCGACGAGCTGATATGGCCGTCGGAGGCTTCCGGTCCGATTTCCGCAAGCTCGGGCTCCGACAGGCTGCAGCTCGCGACCGGCATGTCGCGCGGCTGGTCGAGACGGGCGCGTTTCGCGGCCCGCCGCAGCGTCCGGAAGAAGGCATAGGCCGAATCGCCGATCAGCGTGTTGAAGATGAACTGCGGACGATGCTCGAGGATCTGCCGGACGATCGCGTCATGGTCGGTGTCGCCGACCGGCACATAGCGCTCGGCCAGCACGCTGCCGCCCGCCGCCAGCACCGCCTCGCGCATGATCTTGTTGTTTTCCCACGCCCATATGTAGTTCGAGCCGACGAAATAGGCTTTGTTGCCGTAGCGCTTGAGCAGGAAGTCGGCGAGCGGCACGATGTGCTGGTTTGGGGCGGCGCCCGTATAGACGACGTTCTCGCTGCTCTCGAAACCTTCGTAATGCGAAGGATACCAGAGCAGCCCGTCATATTTCTCGAAATAGGGCAGCACTTCCTTGCGGCTCGACGATGTGTAGCAGCCGATGACCTGGACGAGTCCTTCATCGATGAGCATCGATTTGGCGAGCCTGGCATAGGCGCTATTGGCGCCGCCCGGATCGGCGATGCTGGGCTCGAGAATGAAGGGGAAGCCGTCGCTTGCGTTGACTTCGTCGATGGCGAGGAGTGCGCCGTTCAGCATCGCCTGGCCGATTGTGGCATAGGGTCCGGTGATCGAGAACAGAAGACCGAGCCTGTGCCTGCCTTTCATGGGCATCCCTTCCGGTTGGCCAAAAAAACAAAAAGCCCTCGGGCGTCAACTCCCGGGGCTTCATCGCCGCACTATCTGTCTGGACTGGTCGATCACCACATGTCTGTGGTGTGAACCGCAGACGGAGCATCCTTGCTCGCGGGAAAGTATTGCATCGTGGATTTTTTGCGTCAAGGGCGTTGCCGCCGGCGGCTCTGGCTCCGCCGGATCGCCACCTAGCGGATGTCGAATTTGAGGATGGATGCAGCCTCGACCGCCGCCCAATCGATGCCGATGCCGAGCCCGTCGCCCGCCGGGGCGTGCACATAGCCCTGGGCGTCGGTGCGGATGACGTCATGCGCGCCATATTCGAAGGCGGGGTAAGGCACGGGCTGCTCGAAATAGGTGCAGTTCGCATAGGCCAGCATCACATGCAGATTGGCAGCCTGGGTGAGCGTATAGCCCCAGCATTGGATCTCGACATCCATGCCGAGCGCCTCTGCGAGGCCCATCACCTTGGCGAGCGGCGTGATGCCGCCGCAGATCGTCGCATCGACCCGGAGCGCGCTCCAGGCGCCGGCCTTGGCGCCTTGCAGCAGCATCTGCAGATCGGTCCAGGTGTTGCCGGCGGCGATGACCGGCACCGTGCTGTGGCGCCTGATCTCGCGATAGCCTTCGATATCGGTGTCGAGCAGCGGTGCCTCGAACCAGCGGAAGCCGATCTCGCTTAAGCGGCGCGCCACGCGCATGGCGCTCAGGAGATCATAGCGCTGCTCGACATCGAGCATGAGGGCGAGGTTCTTGCCGTCGAAATGCTTCGCCACCGCCTCGCACATCGGCAGGTCGCGGTCCGGCACGCACCAGCAGTGGAATTTGACCGCCTTGAAGCCCTCGCGGTGCCGCTCGCCGACATAATCGATATAGGCCTGGTTGTCGGCGAGGAGCGGGGTCGAGGCATAAGACAGGATCTTGTCGCGCGCTCCGCCGAGCATCTGATAGAGCGGCAGCCGCGCATGCCGCGCCGCCATGTCCCATAAAGCGATGTCGATGAGCGAATGCGCCTGCGGCACCATCGGCGTGCCGAGATTGCGCAGCTGCCGCCACAGAAGCTCGCGCTCGCCCGGATGCCGGCCGATGATGTCGGGGAGCACATGGCGCAGAGTTTCGCCGGTGGCGCGGTCGAAACCATGGGGGGTGATCATCGCCGCGCCGGCAACGCCTTGCAGGCCGCTACGGCCGGTGAGCCTGAGGATGATGTTGGCCATATATTGCCCGCTCATCCCTTCCGCCCAGGTGTAACGCTCCACATCGGGACCGACGACGAAGACTTCCGCGCGTTCGATGGCGTGCTCTTTCATTGGGTTCTCTCCCATGGCTTGCATCGGATTGTCTAATTGTATACAATTAGCTTGAGTACGCAATAGGCGAGTCGTTCATGGCCGATGGACCCGTTCTACCCTTCGCGCGCGTGCCGAGCCTCGCCGAGCAGGCGGCCGAGGCCATTGTCGGCGGCATTGCCGCGGGCATCCTCAAGCCCGGCGAGAGGCTGGTCGAGGCCGATCTCGCCGCCACCTTACAGATGAGCCGCGTGCCCTTGCGCGAGGCGCTCAAGATCCTGGAGGCGCAGGGCATCCTGGCGAGCACGCCGCATCGCGGCACCTTCGTTCCCGCCTTCGACCCGGCCCACATCGACCAGATCTGCGAGGCGCGCATCGCGCTCGAGACAATCGCCCTCAGCGATGCGGTCGGGAACAGGGATGGGCTGCCGCTCCTGCTCGAGCGGCTGGACGGCATCATCGCGACGATGGAGCAGGCGGCGGCGCGGCTCGCCTGGATGGAGGTCAGCAAGGCCGATCTCGACTTCCATCGCGCCATTTGCGCGGCCTCCGGCAATGCCATCGTGAAGACGCTGTGGGAAGCGCTCGCCCGTCATGTGCTCATCGTCTTCGGTCAGGAGATCCGCGACGAGAAGGATGCCGTCGTCATGGGACCGCATCACCGCCGCCTGCGCGATCTCATCGCCAAGGGCGACGTCGCGACGCTGACGGCGGAAATTTCCAGTCACATTCTCCGGCTGCGGGCGCCTCTCGACACCCCTCATGCTGAGGTGGCCGCGAAGCGGCCCTCGAAGCATCCTTCAGGATAGAGAGAGTGCTGAAGCACACCCTTCGAGGCTCGCTTCGCTCGCACCTCAGGGTTGTTTGGACCGGGGACATTGCGAACAGGTGTATGAGGACATCGCGAACAGTTTGGCATGTTAGCTTTGCCTGGTGTTGAGGTCGAGGGTGGTGATTTTCTGATGCCGAAAGAAAGCATGATAGATACCGTCGCTCGCGGTTGGCCTGAAAGCGATGAACTTGTCGGCGAAGGCTCTGCCGAGCCTGAGCTTGCGCCCCATCAGCGAGACGCAGCCGCCGTTCTGCACCCGTCGCACAAGGTCATCGGGAGCGTAGCTGAAAGGTTCAATGATATCGCTGAAGTCGCGCGTCGAGGGCTGGTAGCGGTCAATGGGGACGGCGCCGGCGATTCCTTCATGTGGACGTTCGGTATTGTAGACTTGCCGCCAAGCATCGAGCGCATGCTGTGCTGCCTGGAGATTGGCAAAAGGCGGTCCGGCGAGCGCCTCGGCTTTGAGCGTGCGATGGAAGCGCTCGTCTTTGCCAAGTGTCTGGGGATGCAGGGGACGCGAATGGGAGATGATCACGGCGTGCTCGATCAGCCAGATGGTGAAGCGCGTGAAGCCGTCACCGACGCCGCCATCGCCCCACGGCGGACCATTGTCGAAGGCAATACGACGGGGCATGCCATAGCGGCGAAAAGCTCCAATCAGCCGTGTTTTAACGGTCTCGGTGGTTTGATCCGAACATGCTTCGAGGGCCACAGAGAAACGCGAATGGTCATCAAGCACAGTGAGCGGATGCAGCCGGCCCCGGCTGAGCGGCACATCGCCCTTGAAGTCCATCTGCCAAAGGTCGTTGGGCGCGGCGTGCTCGAAGCGGATGAACGGCTTTGCGCCTCCGCCATGGGCTCCGAGTTCGATGCCTTGACGGCGCAGGATCCCTGTTATCGTCGAGGGCGCAGGAGCGCTAAGGCCCTGGCGCTCCAACACACGGGCGATCTTGCGCCCGCCCCAGGCCGGATGGGCCCTGCGCACCGCAACTGCCGCAGCCTCGATATCCGGCGCACTGCGTTCTGGACTGACATGCGGCCGGCGCGATCGTTCCAACAGTCCCGCGTCGCCTTCAGCCCGATAGCGCGCGATCAGCTTATGGCCACAGGTTCGGCCGATGCCGAAACGTCGGCACAAGGCGCTCACATTCGCCCCTTCCGCTATGGCCAACCGCACAAACTCTTGCCTCTTACTCATCGCGCTTGTGTCTCTGAACGGCATCCGAACCCCCCGGCGCGCGAATCGCGCCAAACTGTTCGCGATGTCCTCGCACACCTGTTCGCGATGTCCCCGGTCCAAACAAGGGTGAGGGAGTTGGTTCGATCTCAACTCGCTATGTCTAGCTCATCCCCAGCTCGCGCTTGCGCCGGCTGGCCCAGGCGCCGATCAGCCGGTCGGCGATGATGCCGATGAAGGCGATGCCGAGACCGGCGAGCAACCCTCTCCCGGTATCGGCGCCGGGCAGCGCCTTGTAGATCTCCTGGCCGAGATCGCGCGAGCCGATGAGCGCGGTGATCGCCACCATCGCCAGCGCCATCATGATGGTCTGGTTGATGCCGAGCAGAATTTCGGGAAAGGCGATGGGCAGCTCGACCTTGCGCAGCCGCTGCCCGCCCGTGGCGCCCGCCGCGGTCACGGCTTCGATCGTCGTGTGCGGGACGCGCATCAGGCCGAGCTGGGTGAAGCGGATGGCCGGCACCGTCGCATAGGCCAGCATCGCGATCACGTTGGAGAGATCGCTCGTCTGGAACAGCATGATCACCGGAATGAGATAGATGAAGCTCGGAAAGGTCTGCAGCGTGTCGCAAATGGCATTGATGATCCGTCCGGCAAGTGCGCTCCTGGCCGCCCAGATGCCGATCGGGATGCCGATGATCACGCACAATAGAGTGGTGCTGGTGACGAGATAGAGGGTCAACATCAGCGGCGTCCAGAAACCGGCGACCATCAGGAAGCCGAGGAGAAGGATCGGCAGAACCGCCAGCCGCCAGCCGCCGAACTGATAGCCGATCAGCGCCGGCACGCCGATCACCACCGGCCAGGGCAGCCACAGATAGAGATCGCGCAGCGGCAGCAAGAGCCAGATGGTGATGCCGTCACGCACCGGTTTCACATAGGGGAAGATGTTTCGCGATATCCAGCGCACGCCGTCATTGATCGGCCCGCCATAGGAGAGCGTCATGTCCTTGGGCAGCACCGCCAGGGCCGGGAAGAGCTGCGCCAGGGCGATCGAAGCGACGAGCAGCGCGACAAACAGCGTGAGATGGCAGTGGCGCGAGAGCCAGGGAGAGCCGGGGGCGACTCGCTGCGGCACCCTGCGCATATAGGCCTGGGTCATGCGGTCGAGCACGATGGCGATGAGTGTGATCGCGACACCTTGCTCGACCGCCTTGCCGATCTGCAGCTGCTGCAGCGAGAACAGGAGCTTCTGGCCGAGGCCCGAGGCGCCGACGAGCGAGGCGATGACCGCCATGGCGAGCGTCTGCATCACCACCTGGTTGAGCCCGAGCAGCAAGGTGCGCTCGGCCGCCGGCAATTCGACTTTCCACAGGAGCTGGGCCGGCGTGCAGCCCGACATCTGGCCGGCCTCGACGATGTCCTTGGGCACCGTGCGGATGCCGAGGATGGTGCAGCGCGCCATGGGCGGCAGGGCGAAGATCAGCGTCGCCAGCATGGCCGGGACCTGGCCGAAGCCGAACAGGATCACCACCGGCCCGAGATAGGCCATATGCGGCGTCGCCTGCATCACGTCGAAGACGGCATTGAGGAAACGCTCGGCGCGGGCGCTGCGCGTCGCCCATATGCCGAGCACGAGGCCGGAGAGGGCCGCGAGCGGAACCGTGACGAGGACGATGGCGAGTGTCTGCATTGCATCGGGCCACAGGCCGAAGACCGCGAGATAGAAGCTGGCGAGGCCGCAGAGCAGAGCGAGCGGCCGCCCGCCGATCCAATGACCGAGGATGGCGACGCCGCCGACGATGGCGAGCCAGGGCAAGGGCGGCCACTTCCATCCCGGAATACCGCGATAGAACAGGGCCTCGACGAGATTGAGCGGCTGGGCCAGGCACCAGGCCAGGAGGCGGGTGGCAGGCTTTATCGCGGCGGCGAACCAGGCGAAGAAGTCGGTGACCCAGTTGCGCACCGGAACGACAAGCGTGTCCGGCCATTTGTCGAGCCAGGGTACGAGCTGTGCCGCCACCATGAGCAGCAGAAGGGCGCAAGCCAGGACGGGAAATGTCGGGCGCGGGATCGGCGCGCCGCCACGGCCGACCTGCGTGGCCGTGAGGTTCATTTCGCGCCGCCGGGATAGAGTGCCGCGATCATCATCCGGCGGTCGATGGCGCCGACCGCCCGGCCCTGCTCGTCGATGACGGCGATGGTCTTATCGGAGGAGAGCACGAGGGCCGCCGCCTCGCCGATCTTGGCCGATGCCAGCACGTTCACGCCGTTGACCGGCACGATCTCGGGCGAGGCCACGGCGCCGACCGTGAGGACGCGGTCGCGCGGCGCGTTGCGGGTGAATTCGCGGACATAGTCGTCGGCCGGATGGGACACCATCGCCTCCGGCGTCGCGAGCTGCACCAGCTTTCCGTCCTTCATGATGCCGATGCGGTCGCCGAGCCGGATCGCTTCGTCGAAATCATGGGTGATGAACACGATCGTCTTCCTGAGCAGCTTCTGCAGCCTGAGGAACTCGTCCTGCATCTCGCGGCGGATCAACGGGTCGAGCGCCGAGAACGGCTCGTCGAGAAACCAGATGTCGGGCTCGACCGCGAGCGAGCGGGCGATGCCGACGCGCTGCTGCTGGCCGCCCGACAGCTCGCGCGGGAAGTGGTCCTCGCGGCCCTCGAGGCCGACGAGCCTGACCATCTCGCGCGCCCGCGCCTCGCGCTCCTCGCGCGTGGCGCCGCGCACCTCGAGCGGGAAGGCGACATTCGACAGGACGCTGCGGTGCGGCAGCAGGCCGAAATGCTGGAAGACCATGCCCATCTTGTGCCGCCGGAGCTCGATGAGCTCGGCGGGCGTCGCTTTCAGAAGGTCGTTGCCGTCGAGCAGGATCTGCCCGGCGGTCGGATCGTTGAGCCGGGTGATGGCGCGGATCAGCGTCGATTTGCCGGAGCCGGAAAGCCCCATGATGATCAGGATCTCGCCCGGATAGACGTCGAAGGAGACGTCGCGCACGGCGCCGATATAACTCTCTTCGCGAAAATCCTCATCCGCCGGGGCATGCCCGTACCTTGCCATGAAGCCTGCGGGATCGGGACCGAAGACCTTCCACAGATTGCGGCAGCAGATCTTGGCGAGCGTCGTCATCCTCGCACCTTGAAAAATGAAGCGAGCGACGGACGCGGCCATATCGCCGCGTCCGTCTGCACCGGGATCATTGATGTTACTGCAGCCAGGCCTTCCAGACAGCCTCGTTCTCGGCGACCCATTTCTTGGCCGCGTCCTCGGGCGTCATGCCCTCGACATCGACCATGGCGGCGGCGGCGGCGATCTGCGGATTGGTGAAGTTCACTTTCTTCAGGATGGCGGCGGCCTTCGGCCACTTTTCGGCGAGCTGCTTCGATCCGGCCTTCTTGAGATAGCCTTTGGCGGGCGCGCCGCAGTCATAGACGGCGTCGGGATTCATGCCCCATTTGGGATCGCTGAGGCACGCCGGCTCATAGGTCGGAAACTCGACGAACTGGCCTTCGAACTTCGCCTCGATGAAATTCGGCGTCCAGTTGAACAGCACGATCGGCTCCTTGCGGTCATAGGCCGCCTGCAGCTCGGCCCACAATGTCGCCGCCTGGCCGACCGGGACCTCCTGGTAATTCATCTTCAGCGCCTGAATGCGTTCGGAATAATGCTTGCCCCAGTCGGCCGGCGGTCCGACGAAGCGACCCTTGCTGCCGGTCTCCGCGGTCGCGAGCTTGCCGGCGCAGGCGTCGAGCGCCTTCCAGTCGGGCAGGCCCGGGCACATCTCGTTCATGTAGGTCGGATACCACCAGTCTTCGCGCGTCACCGCCTCATGGGCACCGAGGTCGACGGCGCCACCGGCGAGCGCCTTCTCGAAGGACTCGGCTTGCGAGCCTTCCCAGACCTCGACCTGGAAGTCCATGTCGCCGGCCGCCAGCGCCGTATATTGCAGCTGGGTGTCGGAGGATTTGTATTCGACGGTGTTGCCCTGCGCCTGCAGGATCTGGCCGACGACATTGGACAGCACCAGCTGGCTGGTCCAGTTGTTGGTGATGATCTTGATCGGATCGGCGGAGTCCTCCGCCATCGCCGCGCCGCTGAGCGCCGTCAAGAACGCCGCGCCCAAAAGGCCATGCTGGAACATCTTGATCGATCTCATGTTTCCTCTCCCGATGCGTGAGGCTTGGATGGCTCACGCCTCATCGCGTGCTTGATCGTGTGTGAGCCGACTCCGAAGAGGCTACCGGCCTCGTGTTAATGCGTTGGGGAAGCTTGGTGAAAGTGTTGGAAGGTTTTGTTAAAATTTGTTAAGAAGCGGGGTGATGAAGCCCGCCGCCGCCCATATCGTCATTGTCGAGGATGATCCGGTGACCAGGGCGAAGCTCGCCGCCTATTTTGCCGCCGTCGGCTATCGGGTGAGCGAGGCCGAAGATGGCGAAGGGATGCGCGACATCCTCGCCGCGGATCCGGCCGACCTTTTGATGATCGATATTCAGCTGCCGGGCGAAGACGGCCTGCAGCTGACCCGCGAGCAGCGCGCGCGCTCGGAAGCCGGCATCATCCTGGTGACCGGGCGCACCGACACGGTCGACCGCATCGTCGGGCTCGAGCTTGGCGCCGACGACTATGTGACCAAGCCGTTCGACCAGCGCGAGCTCCTGGCGCGGGTCAAGAACCTGCTGCGCCGGGTGCAACGCGCCAGCGGGCCGGGCGAGGCGCGCTCGGTGAGGAAGTTTCTCGGCTGGACGCTCGATCTGGGCAGCCGTACCTTGCATGACGGCGCCGGTGAGTTCGTCGATCTCACCCGCGCCGAGTTCAAGGCGCTGGCTTTGCTCTCCGCCAATCCCGGCAAGGTCCTGTCGCGCGACCGCCTGCTGCATGAGATGGCGCACCGCGACTGGGATCCGTCCGACCGCACCGTCGATGTCGTGGTCCGGCGGCTGCGCCGGAAGCTCGGCGATGACTCGCGCCATCCACGCATCATCGTCACCTCGCATGGCGAGGGATATTTCTTCGCGGCACCGCTGGCACGCTAGCTGGCGAGGATGAGGCTTTCCGTCTTGTCCATGGCCTTGCGATAGGACGCTTCGCAGCGCGACAGGCTGCGAAGCGCCTTGGCGCGATCACGGTTGCGGGCCGCAAGCTCGAGGGCGCGCGCGTCCTGGCAGAGCTCGGTGAAGCCGGCCGCGGCCGCGGTGCTGTAGGTCGCATGCGCCAAGCCTTCCAGCCCGGCGAAGTCCGTGGCCTGCGTGGCCTCGCGCATCGCGGCGAAGCGCTGCGGCAGGGTTTCCTCGACGATCGCGAAAATGCGGCTGACCGCGTCCCGCCCGATCAGCTTCAGGTCGGCCGCCAATTGTGCGTGATCGATGGTCGCAGCGCCGCTGGTGCGTCCTTTCGCCGTCGCCGACAGGATCGCCTCGGCGAGCGCCTCGAGCGTCAAGGGCTTGGCGACATAGGCATCCATGCCGGACGCCAGATAGCGGTCGATCTCCTCCTTGAATACATGCGCCGACATGGCGATGACCGGGACTGTCTCGGCGCCCGCAATGCCGCGCAGCTTCTCCGCCGTCGCGATGCCGTCCATGCCCGGCATGCTGATATCCATGAGGACCAGATCCGGCTTGCGCTTGGCGAACTCGGTAACGGCCACATATCCGTCGTGCGCGGCATGGGCCTCGTGGCCGAGCTTCGCCAGGAATTCCATGGCGACCAGACGTGTCGCGGCATCGTCCTCGACCACCAGCACATCGAAACAGGGAGTTCCGCCGGCGGTGCAGGGACTGGGCAGGGTCGGCGCTGATCGCTTGCGCGACGCCCGCGGCATCTCGATGTCGAGCGTGAATGTGCTGCCCTTGCCGGGCGTGGAGACGACCGACAGCGTGCCGGCCATGACCTGCGCGAAGCCGCGGGAAATCGCGAGACCGAGGCCCGTCCCGCCATAGCGGCGCGTGACCGAGGCGTCGGTCTGCGTAAAGGACTCGAATATTTGGCCCTGCTGATCGGCCGCGATGCCGATGCCGGTGTCGCTCACCGTGATGCGCAGCGCGTGGCGCGGCCTGGCCCTGGCCGTCACGGCGACCATCACCCTGACGCCGCCATGCTCGGTGAACTTGATCGCGTTGCTCACCAGGTTGAAGACAATCTGCCTGAGCTTGCCGGCATCGCCGACATAGGAGGGCGCGAGACCTCGCCCGATCGTCAGGGACAAGTGCAGGCCTTTCTCCCGCGCCGAGGGCTGCATCAGGTCGACGATGCCGCGCAGCAGGTCGGCGACATCGAAGGTCATGGGATCGATCGTCACCTTGCCCGACTCGATCTTCGAGTAATCGAGTATGCTGTTGAGGATGCCGAGCAGCGTCTCGCCCGAAGTGTTGGCGATCAGCACCTGCTTGCGCTGCACCGGCGTCAGCTCGGCGTCCTTCAGGATGCGCAGCATGCCGAGCATCCCGGTCATCGGCGTGCGGATCTCATGGCTCATGGTGGCGAGGAAGGCCGATTTCGCCTGGCTCGCCATCTCGGCCTGCTCGCGCGCCTGGGCGTGCCGCGCGACCTCCAATTGCAGCTGCTCGGTGCGCTGGTGAACGAGGCCCTGCAACTCCTCGCGATGGCGGCGGAGCTCCTCATTGGTGCGCTCCCGCTCGATTTCGAGCGCACGGCGCTTCTTCGATTCGTCGCGGAACGCGACGACCGCGGCGGACAGCGCCTTGAGCTCCTTGGTTCCCTCTTCCGCCACCGCGACCGTGAGGTCGCCGTCGGTCAGGCGCTGCATGGCGCCGGACAGCGACGCCAGCCGCCGCACGATGCCGCGCTCCACATAGAGCCAGACGATCAGGCCGGAAACCGCTATCGCGGCAAGCGACGTGAACAGGAGGACATAGAGGCCGGCATCGAGGGCCTTCTGTGCCTGCGCCGAAATGGTGCGGGCGAAGGTCTCGGACCCGCGCAGCATGCCCTGCGCCACCTGGCTCACTTCGGCGGACAGGTTCTGATTGGCGATGGCCACGCCTTCGAGGTCGTCGGCGATGGTGATCAGCCGCAGGCGCTCGCCGAACAGGCTGGGGCCGACCGGGCTGCCCGAGGCCGCCTCGAGGATCTTCAGGAAAAGGGTGGCCTGGTCGCGGCGCACCGGATCGTCGATGCTGGCGACGCGGCGGCGCACGACGCGCAGATGGTCTTCATAGGTCTTGGCGATCTCGGCCACTTCGGCGCGGTCGGTCGTCCGCGTCAGCTGATGGGCGAGCAGTCCGATCTGCGAACTGCGCAGGCGTAATTCCCACATCCGGCCGATCAGGTAGATATCCTGTTCGATGAGACGGTCGAGGGCGTCATAAGCGGCTTCGCGGCGCGCGCCGTCATCGATCAGGCCATAGAGGCTCGACACGACGGCCGAGGCGCCGGCCGACGTGTTGGACACGAGGGTGTCCGACAGGTCGACGATCGCGGTGGCGGCCTCTATGGTGCGTTCGGTGCGCTGGGCGAAACTGCGCTGCAGCTGCAGCCTTTCTCTGACCAGCCGGTTCTGCGCCGCGAGATTGGCCACCAGCGCATCGACCGTCGCCGAGAGCTGCGCAACCGCGGCACCGTCGAGCGACGTGAGGCCGGCATCGCTCACCGATTTGCGGATCTCCCGCGCAAGGGAAGAGAGCTCCTGCTCCTGAATGGCCCGCGCGGCTTCGTCGCGCACCGCGGTCAGCGCCGGCGCCGACGCGACCAGCCGGGCGCTGGTCTCGGCGGTGCGCTGCGCGGCGGCCACCGCCGGCAAGGCCTCGCTGTTCATCCGCGATTGGGCGACCGAGATTTCCCGCAGGATCAGCCAGCCGGCAATGCCGGAAGAGAGCGACAGCGCGGTGATGCCCAGGAACGCCAGGAACAATCTTGCGCCTATGCCCAATCTTGACAGCATTGCTGCTCCACCGGATATGCTTGCGGCCGATCATGATACATCGGCAAAGCGCGATTGGAACAGGCGGATGAGGGGAACCTGTCTTGCCCTCGGTCTGGCGCTGGCCGCGGCGATGCCGCCGGCCGCGGCCCAGGAGACTTGGCCGGTCGACAAATGGACGCCGCCTTTCGACTATGGTGGTGAGGCGCAGGCTTATTCCTACGCGCCGCTCGACGTCGCGACGAGGCCCTGGCGCATCTGTGCCTCCTATCCGCATCTCAAGGATTCCTACTGGCTGTCGGTGAATTACGGCATGGTGGAGCAGGCGCGCCGCCTCAATGTCAGGCTGAAGGTCGTTGAAGCGGGCGGCTATCCCAATCTCGAACGGCAGAAGTCGCAGATCGCCGAATGTGCCGGGACGGCCGACGCCTTGATCGTCGGCACGGTATCCTTCGACGGCTTGACCCCGCTCATCCGCAAGCTAGCGCAACGCATGCCGGTGATCGCCGCCGTCAATGACGTCAACGATGCCGGCATCACGGCGAAATCCGGCGTGTCCTGGATCGCCATGGGCAAGGCCATTGGCGACTATTTCGCGCGGTTGCACCCGAAGGGGCAGAGGCCGGTGAAGGTCGTCTGGTTCCCGGGCCCGCGCGGCGCCGGCTGGGTGGCTTTCGTCGAGCAGGGCTTCCGCGCCGCCGTGGCGGCAAGCTCGGCCGATATCGTCGCCGTCAAATGGGGCGACACCGGTTTCGAAGCCCAGCTTCTCTTGCTCGAAGAGGTGCTCGAGGAGCATCCCGATATCGACTATGTCATCGGCAGCGCGGTCACGGCCGATGCGGCTGTGAGCCTCTTCAGGGCGAGGGGCTTGTCGGGCCGGGTCGGCATCCTCGCCGATTACTTCACCCACAGCACCTACCGCGCCATCAAGCGCGGCAAGGTGATCGCGGCGCCGACCGACTCGCCGGTGCTGCAGGGCAAGATCGCCCTCGACCAGGCGGTGCGCGCTCTCGAGGGCTCGCTCGCCGTCCGCCATGTCGGTCCGCAGATCGAGATCGTCGATCAGGCGAGCCTGGCGGAGATCGATATCGACCAGAGCCTGGCGCCGGCCTCCTTCGTTCCGGTGTTCGAGGTAAAATAGGTATCGTGGAGACGATATCGGTGCGACGGCTCACCTGCCGCTCACCGACGCCCAGTCGAGATCGAAGCGCGCGAGATATTTGCGCAGGCGGTCGGCGTCGTTGCCGCTGGTCTTCGCCTGGCGCGAGGCGGCGAAGAGCCGGCGCCCGGCGGCGCTGAGCGACGCGCTTTCGCGGCATATGGCGATCACCGCCGCAAGCTGGCTCTGATCGAAGAGGTCGATGCGGGCCAGGCGTTCGTCGGAAAAGACCTCGCGCAGCAGTTCCGCCGGCTGGCCCGCG
Source organism: Parvibaculaceae bacterium (assembly GCA_050251035.1). Lineage (GTDB taxonomy): Bacteria > Pseudomonadota > Alphaproteobacteria > Rhizobiales > Aestuariivirgaceae > Taklimakanibacter. The sequence continues at coordinate 62,113 of JBFWNN010000002.1, read as the reverse complement.
CGATCCCTCGACCAGAAGCTCCTGAGCCGCGCGGTCTCCTCCTCGACCGTCGCCTCGTCGATGCGGCCCTTGGGGGCGAGCGTCGCCATGCGGGTGAGCGAGGCGGACAGGTCGCGGAAATTGGCGCTCCATCTGGCGTCCGGCGAGGTCGCGAAGGCGACGAAGCGGGCGCGCGCCTCCTTGTTGAAGGTGATCTTGCCGCTGTCGTCGCGCGCCTGGCGCTCGAGCTCGAAATCGATATTGGGCTCGATGTCCTCGGGGCGCTCCCGGAGCGCGGGCAGCACGAAGGTCCACAGATTGAGACGCGCCAGCAGGTCCTCGCGGAAACGGCCGGCGCCGACCGCGTCATTGAGGTCGCGATTGGTGCCGGCGATCAGCTGGAAGTCGCTCGCCACCTCCGTGTCGGCGCCGACCGGCAGGAAGCGCTTCTCCTCGATGGCGCGCAGGATCATCGCCTGCTCGTCGAGACCGAGCTCGCCGATCTCGTCGAGGAACAGCAAGCCGCCATCGGCGGATTTGAGCAGCCCGGGCCGCGCCGTCTGGGCGCCGGTGAAGGCGCCTTTGACATGGCCGAAGAGCGAGGACATGGCGGTGTCGCCGCGCAAGGTGGCGCAGTTCACGTCGACGAAGGGCCCGTCGATCTGGTGGCGTGTCTTCTTGAGCTCGTAGATGCGGCGCGCCAGTTGCGACTTTCCCGCGCCCGTCGGCCCGGTCAGTAGGAACGGCGCCCGGGAGTTGATCGCCACTTGCTCGATACGGTCGATCATGCGGTTGAAGGCCGGGTTGCGGGTCGCGATGCCGGATTTGAGGAAGGATGTGGCGTCGCGCTGCTCGGCGCGGAAGCGCGTGGCGATCCGGTCATAGCGCGACAGGTCGAGGTCGATGACGCGCATCGGGCTGGCGACGCCGCCCCCCGCCTTCTTCGGCGGCGACAGCTGCAGGAGCCTGGCCGGCACATGGCGCGTCTCGGCGAGCAGGAACCAGCAGATCTGGGCCACATGGGTGCCGGTGGTGATGTTGATGAAATAGTGCTCGTTCTCGGTGTCGAAGCTGCGGCCGCGCGCGAAGTCGTGCAGCGCGCCATAGACCTCTTCGAAATCCCACGGATCCTTGAGATTGATGATGACCGGCGCGACCCGGGTCTCGGGCGACACCTGGGCGATGTCGCGGGTGAGCCGCCCGACCAGGCCGGCCGAATGATTGTCGTGGATGAGCTCGAGGCGGTCGACGACGAAGTCCTCCTGCTGGCAGACCGCGACGGTCGGCCGCCAGCGTTCCCACCGATTCTCCCATTTGGGCGCGTCGAGCGTGGTGCCGACGAAGCCGATGACGACATTGGCCTTACTCATGACAGACTTATACAATAGTATAAGAATATATCCAATAATATTGCTCAGGAAGAAGGTCTGAGTGCCGAGGTAAACTAGGCAGTGTAAGTAAACTAAACAATATCAATTAATTATAGGAAATCTGCGCGCGGCTTGGCCGTCTGGCACGCGTGCTGCAAGGGAGCTTTCGTACACAAGGGGACGAAAGCAATGGCAAACAAATCCGTGTTTGCATCGATGATCGGAAAGCTGCTTCCGCGCGCTGATGCAGAGAACCATGAGGGGGCTCCGGCCTATGCTTTGGCGCCGCGCGCGGCGTTGGCGCAACTGGCGGCGACCGGGACTTTCAATCAGGTGTTCTATGCTGAGCCGCGGGAGCAGCTTGACGAAATCCTGAAGCTGGCGCGCGAGGTCGATGCGGCCTTCATCGCCAAGACGGCGATCTATGCGCGCGAGAAGGGCCATATGAAGGACATGCCGGCGTTCCTGCTCGCTGTCCTGGCGACGCTCGCGACCGGTGATTTCGTCAAGGCCTTTCCGCGTGTGATCACCAACGGCAAGATGCTGCGCAACTTCGTGCAGATCGTCCGGTCGGGCGCGGTCGGCCGCAAGTCCTTGGGCTCGCGTCCGAAGCGCATGATCTTGGGCTGGCTGGCGGCCGCCTCGGATGCGGACATTCTGCGCGCGAGCATCGGCAACGATCCCTCGCTCGCCGACATCATCCGCATGGTGCATCCGAAGCCCGCGACGAAGGCCCGCGAAGCGCTCTATGGCTATGTGATCGGGCGTCCCTATGACGTCGCTCATTTGCCCGAGATCGTGAAGGATTTCGAAGCCTTCAAGCGGGATCCGTCGCTTTCGGTGCCGGCCGTGCCGTTCCAGATGCTGACGGCGCTGCCGCTGACCCGGGCGCATTGGGCGGCGATCGCCGCGACGGCGTCCTGGCAGACCCTGCGCCAGGGCCTCAACACCTTTGCGCGCCACGGCGCGTTCGAGGTGGAGGGCATGGCGGAACGGGTCGCGGACAAGATTCGCGATCCGAAGGCGATCGCCAAGGCGAAGGCGTTTCCTTATCAGCTGATGGTGGCCTATGCCGCCGCCGGCAGGGAAATCCCGTCCGTCGTGCGCGAGGCCTTGCAGGATGCGATGGAGATCGCGATCAGCAATGTGCCCGAGCTCGATCGGCGCATCGTCATCTGCCCCGACGTGTCGGGCTCGATGGCATCGCCGGTCACCGGGCACCGCAGGGGTGCGACCACGGTCATGCGTTGCATCGACGTGGCGGCGCTTGTCGCGGCGGCTTTTGTGCGCCGTAACCCGCGCGCGCGTGTCCTGCCCTTCGAACAGGCTGTGGTCGATATCGACCTCAACCCGCGCGACACGGTGTTGACCAACGCGCAGAAGCTGGCGAGCATCGGCGGCGGTGGAACCAACTGCTCGGCTCCGCTCGAGAAGCTGGTGCGCGAAAAGGCGAGGGTCGACCTCGTGATCTTCGTGTCCGACAACGAATCCTGGGTGGATACACCCGGGAGCCGGTATGGCGGAACGGCGACGATGAAGGCGTGGACGAAGCTGAAGCGGGCAAATCCGCAGGCCAAGCTCGTCTGCATCGACATCCAGCCCTATGCGACGACGCAGGCCAATGAGCGGGCGGACATCATCAATATCGGAGGCTTCTCCGATATGGTGTTCGAGACGATCGCGGCCTTTGCCGAAAACCGGCTGGATGCGGATCACTGGATCGGCGAGATCGAGAAGATCGCGCTGTAACGACAGGGACCCGCGGGGCTTGTCCCGCGGGTCCGCAAGAAAAGCGGCGAATGCCGGCAGGACTACATTGGTGAAAGGCCGAAAGGCCAGAGGTTCAAATCCTCGATGTCTTGCCAGAACTTGTCGCCGCTGCGAAAGCCACTGGGCGAATGCCTGCGGGACTACATGGTCAGAGCAGCTGTCTCATGCGAGACAGAAGGTCGGAGTTCGATCCTCCCGCTCGGCGAAAGTCGAGCGTAGCTCAGAAACGTCTCGCAAGAACCTTGTCGCCAGGTGGTGAAGGATGAATTCGGCCGTTGCGAATGCCGATGGAACTACAGGCTTGTAATCCACCAGGTCGCGGGTTCGAATCCCGCCAAGCCCGCCACTATGGGCTTGTAGCTCAGCGGATAGAGCGGGAAAGGTTTCATCACCTCTTGTCGCAACGGCCTTGTTATTGAGAATGAGTATGAATGATAGTCTGACCAAAACGAGCCGGTTCCTGAGCTATGTACTGCGCCACGCGCCGCATGAGATCGGTCTGCGCCTTGGTGAGGGCGGCTGGGTCGAAACGAGCGATCTGATCGCCAAGGCCAAGGCGCATGGCCATGGTCTGACGCTCGAGCTGCTGCGTGAGATCGTTGCCACCAACGACAAGAAGCGTTTCACCTTGTCGGCGGACGGCACGAAGATCCGTGCGGCCCAGGGTCACTCGGTGGCCGTGAGCCTCGATCTCGAGCCTTTGCCGCCGCCGGACGTGCTCTATCATGGGACGGCATACAAGGCTCTGGCGAGCATGGCGGAGGGTCTCACGCCGCAAGCGCGCCGGCATGTGCATCTGTCGCTCGACGAAGCGACGGCCCGCAAGGTCGGCCAGCGCCACGGCAAGCCCGTTATCCTGCTCGTCGATGCGGGCCGGATGCATCGTGACGGCGAGCTGTTCTACCGGGCCGACGATGGCGTCTGGCTCACCGCCAGGGTGGCGCCGCAATATTTGAGTGTGAAGGATTGACGATCATGGACCGCGCTTACGAATTTTTGACGGATCGCTTCGAGCCGGCGCAGCACGCCCATGCCGCGCCGATCAAGATGTGGACGAAGGGCGTGCCGGTCGACGAGGCCTCGCAGCAGCAGCTTCTCAACACGGCGAGCATGCCCTTCATCTACAAGTGGATGGCGGTGATGCCGGACGTGCATTTCGGCAAGGGCTCGACCATCGGCTCGGTGATCCCGACGATCGGCGCCATCATTCCGGCGGCGGTCGGCGTCGATATCGGCTGCGGCATGATGGCGGTGCTGACGTCGCTCGTCGCCGCCGATCTCCCGGACGATCTCGGCCCGCTGCGCGGAGCGATCGAGCGCGTGGTGCCGCATGGCCGCACGGTAAGCCGGGGCCAGCGCGACAAGGGCGCCTGGCATGATCTGCCGCAGGCGACGGCGGACGCCTGGGCGACGCTCGATGCGGGATTCGCTCAGATCGTCGCCAAGCATCCGAAGCTCGCCAAGGCGAACACGGCCGTCCATCTCGGCACGCTCGGTACCGGCAACCATTTCCTCGAGGTCTGCCTCGACGAGGCGGACCGGGTGTGGCTCATGCTGCATTCGGGCTCGCGCGGCGTCGGCAACCAGATCGGCTCCTATTTCATCGAGAAGGCCAAGGAGGACATGCGCCGCTGGTACATCAACGTGCCGGATGCGGATCTCGCCTATTTCCCGGAGGGCACCGAGCATTTCGCCGACTATGTCGAGGCGGTGGAATGGGCCCAGCGCTATGCCATGACGAACCGCCAGGTGATGATGCAGCACGCGGTCGACGCGGTGCGCCGGGTCATCACCAAGCCGTTCGATGCCCATCTCGAGGCGGTGAACTGCCATCACAATTATGTGGCGCGCGAGCATCACTTCGGCAAGAACGTGCTCGTCACCCGCAAGGGGGCGGTGCATGCGGGCGAAGGCGTCATGGGCATCATCCCGGGCTCGATGGGGGCGAAGTCCTTCATCGTGAGGGGCCGCGGCAATCAAGAGAGCTTCTGTTCCTGCTCGCATGGGGCGGGGCGCGTGATGTCGCGCGCCGAGGCGAAGCGGCGCTTCACCATCGCCGACCATGTCGCCGACACCGCCGGCATCGAATGCCGCAAGGACGAGGACGTCATCGACGAGACGCCCAAGGCCTATAAGGACATCGACGCCGTGATGGCGGCGCAGGCCGATCTCGTCGAGATCGTCCACACGCTGCGCCAGGTCGTCTGCGTGAAGGGATAGACAGGGTGATGCAATGTTGACGATCGATGGTTCGCAAGGCGAAGGCGGCGGGCAGATTCTGCGCTCCGCTCTCACTTTGTCCATGCTGACGGCCGAGCCGTTCCGGATCGAGAAGATCCGGGCCGGCCGCGGCAAGCCCGGGCTCTTGCGCCAGCATCTGGCGGCGGTGAAGGCAGCGGCGCTGATCAGCGCCGCCCAGGTGACCGGCGTCGAGCTCGGCGCGACCGAATTGACCTTCGTGCCCGGCGAGGTGCGCGCCGGCCAGTATGATTTCGTCATCGGCTCGGCGGGCGCCACCGCGCTGGTGTTCCAGACGGTGTTCCTGCCGCTGGCGCGCCAGGCTTCGGACTCGCGCGTCACCATCGAAGGCGGCACGCACAATCTGTCGGCGCCGCCCTTCGAGTTCCTCGAGCGCGCGTTTCTGCCGGCCGTCGCCCGCATGGGCTTCGACGCGAAACTGACCTTGCATCGCCACGGTTTCTATCCGGCGGGCGGCGGCAAGCTCGAAGCCGAGATCGGACCGGCGCGTGTCGCCAAGGATGTATTCGCGCTGGAAGATCGTGGCGGGCTGGTCTCGCGCCGGGGCGAGGCCATGTTCGCCAATCTCGGCGTCGACATCGCGCGCCGTGAAGCGGCCAAGCTTCAGGATCTGCTGACGCTCGCCGATGGCGAGGTGATGATCCGCGAGGTCAAGGCGGCCGGACCTGGCAATCTCCTGTGGATCGAGATCCGCCATGAGCACGCCGTCAATGTCTTCACCGAGCACGGCGTGCTTGGCGTCTCATCGGAGCAGGTGGCGGGCAAGGTTGCGCGGCAAGTGGAGAAATATGTCGACAGCGGCGCCGCTGTCGGCGCGCATCTCGCCGATCAGCTGTTGCTGCCGCTGGCGCTGGCGGGCGGCGGACGGTTCACCACGACGCGGCCGACCCCGCATACGCTGAGCAACATCGCCGTGATCGAGAAATTTCTCCCGGTGGAGATCACGATCTCGGATGCGCGGCAAGGTGAGCGTCTGATCGAGGTCGCGCTTTAGACTCAGTTATGGTCGCTGACCTTATATTGCGACCGGTCGAGCCATTGCGGGTTGATATCGACGCCCCAACCCGGCCGGTCGGTGACCTCGACATGCCCGTCCTCGACCTTGTAGGGGTCTTCGACGAAGAGGCCGTCCTGCCAGGGATAATAGTCGAGCCCTTCGATGGAGAGCTCGAGATATTTGCCGGGATTGGCGATCGCCTTGAGGAAATGCATGGTGCACAAAGTGACGAGGGAGAGATTGGCGCTGTGCGGCGTGCAGGGGAGGCCCGCCTCTGCGCCCATCCGGGCGACATGGAGCGAGCGCGTGATCCCGCCTAGATACATGATGTCGGGCTGGATGATGTCGACGGCTTTCATCTCGATCATCCGCTCCCATGCGGTGAACTCGCAATCCTGCTCGCCACCCGTCACGTCGAGGCTGAGCGCCTCCGTCACCTGTTTCGTCTGGGCGAATTCCCAATAGGGACAGGGTTCCTCATAATGACCGATGCCTTCGCTTTCGAGCATCCGGCCGACCGCGATGGCGCGCTTGGGTGAGTAGCAAGAATTGGCATCGACCAGCTTGTCGATGCCGTCGCCCAGCGCGCTCGCCACCATCGGCACGATGGCCTCGGTGCGTCCCGGCCATTCGTCCTGGTCGCGGCCGCATTCGGCGCCGACGCGCCATTTGAAGGCGGTGAAGCCCTTCGCGTCTTTGAGCTTTAGGAAGCGGCGGGTCTCGTCCTCGGGGGTGATGTCCCGCTTCATCGAGGAGGCATAGGCGCGAAGCCTGCCGGGCGTGCCGCCGAGGAGCGCCACGACCGGCTTGTCTTCGAGCTTGCCGCGCAGGTCCCACAGCGCCGTGTCGAGGCCGGTGGTGGCGCGCCGCAGATAGGAGCCGGGAAATTTATGCTCCTTCTCATTGAT
>JBFWNN010000002.1:0-54730 GCA_050251035.1 Parvibaculaceae bacterium | reverse complement strand
TGCCGCCGAGGAGCGCCACGACCGGCTTGTCTTCGAGCTTGCCGCGCAGGTCCCACAGCGCCGTGTCGAGGCCGGTGGTGGCGCGCCGCAGATAGGAGCCGGGAAATTTATGCTCCTTCTCATTGATGCGCTCGAGCGTCGGAGCGAAATCCAGCGCGTCGGTGCCGAGCGCATGGCGGGCCACCTGGCGGTGGAAGATTTCGCATGTGATGTCGGCATTGTAGGTGGAAACCTGGCCCCAACCCTGATTGCCCGTATCCGTGGTGACGCGGACAAAGCCGACATACTCGTTAGTGAAGGTCTCGAGTTTCTGGATGATCATGGTGGTGGTCTTCCCCTGAGCCTTATTTTGACATAGGCTCCTTGTTCTCGGAACTTTTTTCCATCATCGGCATGTGGGACTACATCATCGTGGGCGCGGGCTCCGCCGGCTGCGCCGTGGCAGGGCGGTTGAGCGAATCGGGCCGCCACCGCGTGCTGCTGCTCGAGGCCGGCCCTTCGGACCGCAATGTCTGGATCAGGATGCCCATTGGCTATGGCCGGACTTTCTACGAGCCGCGTGTCAATTGGATGTATGAGACGGAGCCGGTCTCGGGCTTTGCCGGGCGCATCAGCTATTGGCCGCGCGGCAAGGTGCTGGGCGGGTCGAGCTCGATCAACGCCATGGTCTATTCGCGCGGCCAGGAGTCCGACTTCGCCGAATGGGAGGCGATGGGCAACAAGGGTTGGGGCTGGCGCGACGTGCTCGCGGCCTATCGCCGGCTCGAGGATCATGAGCTGGGCGCGAGCGAGCTTCACGGCAGCGGCGGTCCGCTCCACATCACCACCATCGACCGCCATGCGCATCCCTTGAGCCGGCTGTTCATCGCGGCGGCACAAGAAGCGGGCCTCGCGTTCAATCCCGATCTCAACGGCAAGACAATCGAAGGGGTGGGGCTCTATCAGATCACCACGCGTGCGGGCTTTCGCGAATCTGCCGCTTCCGCCTATCTGCGCAAGCCGCGCGCCAATCTCCAAGTCATGACGGACACCCATGTGGCGCGGATCATTTTCGATGGCCGGAAAGCCGTGGGCGCCGCTTATCAGCAGGGCGGGGAAACGTATGTCGTGCTGGCGCGGCGCGAGGTGATCCTGAGCGCCGGCGCCATTGGCTCGCCGCAGCTCCTGCAGCTCTCAGGGATCGGCCCGGCGCCGCTGCTCAAGCGTCACGGCATCGGCGTGGTCCGTGCGAATGCGGCCGTCGGGCGCAACCTGCAGGACCATCTCTGCTACGACTTCACCTATAGGAGCCGTGCGCCGAGCCTGAACGACATCTTGCGGCCTTGGCACGGGAAGCTGCGTGTGGGCTTGCAATATATGATGACGCGCACCGGCCCCTTGTCCATGAGCCTCAATCAGGGCGGCGGCTATTACCGCTCGCATCCGTCCCGCGGCGCGCCCGATATCCAGCTCTATTTCTCGCCCCTGACCTATGAGAGGGCACCGCCCAAGACGCGCCCCCTGATGTCGCCCGATCCGTTCTCCGGCTTCTGCACCAGCATCTCGCCCTGCAAGCCGAAGAGCGCCGGCCACCTGGAAATCAGATCGTCCGACTGGCGGACCCATCCCGCCATTCATCCCAACTATCTTTCGGAAGCGGAAGACGTGGCGACCATGGTCGAGGCGGCGCGTTTCCTGCGCAGGCTTGGCGACGCGCCGAGCTTCGCCTCCGTGATCGAGATGGAGCTCAAACCCGGCAAGGCAGTCGAAACGGATGCGGACTTCGCGCGCGACATAGCCGAGCGCGCCTATTCGGTCTTCCATCCCGTCGGCTCCTGCCGGATGGGGCCTGATCCGTCATCGTCGGTCGTCGATCCGCGGCTGCGCGTGCATGGCATCGAGGGCTTGCGGGTGATCGATGCCTCGATCTTCCCGACCATCACCTCCGGCAACACCAATGCACCCGCGATCATGGTGGGCGAGAAGGGGGCCAGCCTGATTCTTAAAGACGCCTAAGTCTGGAGGACAGCTCTCGACATCCTTCACGCTGAGTTGGCCGCGCAGCGGCCCTCGAAGTGTCCTTCAGGATAGAGTGAGAAAGCTGAAGCACACCCTTCGAGGCTCACTTCGCTCGCACCTCAGGGTGAGGGCAGCTTCTTGGCCCAAGGTTCCCTTACTCCCGATGGCTTCGAGATCGAGCGCGACGCGCCGATGCGGCCGGTATCGTCCGACCGGACCTTCCCAGATCGCCGTGTCGTCCTCGATCAGACACAATCGGCCCTGGCCGATGTCGCGGCTGACCCTGATGCTGGGCTTCAAAGCGGGCCTCCCGTGGTCTGTCGCGAGTTCCGGGTCCCATCTCTGGGGCACGACATAGTCGATGCCGTCGCCGGCGAGGAGGGGGACCGCGCCCTGCCGCGCTCCGAGCCGTCCCTGGATGAAGCGCGCCGCCATGTATCCTGCCCTGAGCCCTTCATTCGCCGCCCATCCGCTCGCCTCGACCGGGCGCAGCATGTTGCCCGCGGCGAAAATGCCGGGAAGACTCGTCCGCATCGCCTGATCGATCACCGGGCCTCGCGCCCGGGGATCGATGGCGATGCCGGAGCCCGCGAGCGCCGCGATTTCCGGCATCCAGCCGGCAGTGAAGACGACGCCGTCACAGGCCACATCGAGCGGGCCTGCCGGTGTCTCGCATCTGACCGTCGTCACGCGGTCGTGGCGGGCGACGATCTCCTTCACCTTGGCGCCAAGGGTGATTTGTGCGCCGAAGAGCCGCGCCATCCATCGCATCTGCGCGAAGGAGCGGATATCCGCCGTCTCGCCGATGAGATGGCCGACCCGCAAGCCGGCATGGCGCGCCGTGAGCAGGGCGGAGAACGCGACATGCTCGGTGCCGATGACGGCCAGGTTTCTGACATGATCGGGCAGCGGGACCTTCCGCGCCACCAATTGCTGCAATTGGCCGGTGGTGAGGATGCCGTGTTCGGGGCGCGCGCCGGGGATCATCCGATTGCCGCGGCTCGCTTCGCGAATTCCCGTCGCCAGCACGAGAGCCTTGGGTTTGAGAATGCAGTTGCCGAGCCGCGGTCCGACGATCTCGATCTCCGGTCCCGCGCGCACCGAGATCAGCGTCGTCGCGCATTCGATCGCAACGCCGGTGCCGGCGAGATCGCGCAGCAGCCGGCGCACGAAACCCGGCCCGCTATAGGGCCAGCCCGCATAGTCGAGGCCGAAGCCCGGATGAGCGCAGAAGCGCGGCAACCCGCCCGGCGCATCGTCGCGATCGATGACGAGAATGTCCCGGATGCCCTGAAGGGCCGCGGCGCGCGCCGCGGCAAGTCCGGCCGGCCCGGCACCGACGATGACCAGATCAGGCGCGCTAGCCATGGGAAGACGGCGGTTCCTGCGTCGCCGCAAACAGGTTCTGCACCCTGGCGCCGCAATAGAAGCCCTGGCAGCGGCCGAACATCACCCGTGTCCGGCGCTTCAGGCATTTGAGCGTACGGGGCGGCACCGGCGCGGCGAGCGCCGCCTTGATCTCGCCCAGGCTGATCCTTTCGCAATGGCAGACGATCTCGCCATAGGCCGGCGTCTCGGCGACCAGCGCCTTGTCCTGCCACGGCCTCTGCGACGTCTCGGAAAGATCGGGAACGGATATCGGTTGCAGCGACGTCTTCGCCTCGGCGCGCATCATGGTCGGAAGGATGAGGCCGGCGACATGTTCGGCTATGCCGAGCGCCGCCGACAACCCGGTCGACCGGATGCCGGCGACCGTGATCCATTCGACTTCGGCGCGCGCGATGATTTGATAGGAGCTCTTGTCGGTCGCCGGCCGCATGCCGGCGAACACCGTCGTGACCGGTTCGAACGCCAAAGCCGGCACCATCTTCTCCATGGCGCGGCGCAGCTCGGCCAATCCCGTTTCCGTGACCGATCGGTCGTCGGCGTCGTCGACATCTTCCGCCGTCGGGCCGACCAGGACATTGCCGAAGATGGTCGGGCTGATGAGGATGCCGCGCGTCTCAGGTGTCGGCGCCGGCATGGCGATGACGTCGTGGATCGCCCGCGCCGACTTGTCGAGCACGATATATTGCCCGCGCCGCGGCTTGACGGTGAAATCATGGAAGCCGGCAAGTTTATCGACATGATCCGCTCGGATGCCGCCGGCGTTGATCACCAGCCGGCACTCGATCTGCCCCTGCGGAGCGCCGAGCAGCCAGCGCCGGCCTTTGCGCTCGGCGCGGGTGACGGGCGAGCCCGGGCGGAAGTCGACGCCGTTCGCCACGGCGTAACGCACATAGGCATAGGGAGTCGAGAAGGGATCGACGATCGCCTCGTCGGGCAGCCACAGACCCGAGACGATGCCGCGTCCGAAATTCGGCCAGCGGCGATAGATGTCACGCGCATCCAGCATCTCGACCGAGGTGAAACCATCGCTTGTCGCGCCGGCCAGCTCCTTTTCGAGGGTCGCCGTCTGCTCGCCGTCCCAGGCCAGAACGATGCTGCCGACTTTGCGGATGGGCAGTCCCAGTAACGGTGCCTCGCGCCTATAGCGCTCATAGCCGCGACGCACGAGCTGGCGCTCGAGCGTATTGGCGGGAGTGTCCGCGCCCGTGCACATCAGCGCCGAATTGCCCTTGCTCGCCTCATCGCCGGGATCAGGCCGCGCTTCGAGCAGCACGACATCGAGCTGGTAGCGGGAAAGCTCGAAGGCGATGGCCGCGCCGACGACCCCGGCACCGATGATGGCGATGTCGTAACGCTCGCTCATTCGACCATCCGCCTGACCCTGGCGGCGCATTTGCGCGCATAGTCCGGCAGGTCGGCGCTCGCTTCGCCATGCCGCAACTGCACCTGGCACCACAAGGCCTCGCGGATCGCGGCGGCGATCGTGAACCGGCCGACCGCCGCCTGATCGACAGGGCCGTAGGCCGACAGAAAATCCACGAGCCCGTCGCCGTCGAGATCGAAATTGCTGGCGACGAGCGCGATATCGATCTCGGGCTCGCCATTGCCGGCATATTCCCAGTCGATGAGTTGCAGCCCGCCCTCGGGCGTCAGGATGAAGTTCTCGGGGATGAGGTCGCCATGGACGAGGCAACGCCCACGGGCGCGCGGCAGGCCCTCGAGGCAGCGATGCAGCCTGGCGCGCGCCAGCGGCAAGGAGTCATCGTCGAGATGGGCGAGGTAGAAGAGCGAGATCGTCACCGGGCAGAATGACGGCAGGCCGTCCGCGGCGGGAATGCGATGCAGCGCCTGGAGATGGCGGGCGATCCGGGCGAGCATTGCGGATGCCGATGCCGCGGCCTGATCGAGCGTGGCACCGCCGATGAAATCGGTGATCAGGACGCCGTTGCTTGCATGGCGGATCTCGGGCGCGAGGCCCGCTGCGGCGGCAAGCTCTGCCGCGCGCCGCTCGGCCGGGCGCGAGATGCCGAGATGCGGGATGTCCTCTCCGCTGCGCACGAAATAGCGATCGCCCGCATCTTCCGCCAGATAGTTGCGGTTGGTCCGCCCGCGATCGATCGGGGTGAGCGCCGGCCGGCCTTTCCAGAAGGGCAGCGCTGCGATGCGGGACAGGTCCGTCATCCCTTGACCGCCCCGAAAGTGAGGCCGCGCGCCATGTAGCGCGACAGCGAGAAGGAGAGAGCCAGGACCGGCAGCAGCACGACCAGCCCCAGCGCCAGGGCCGGACCCCAGAGAATGCCGCGATGGGTGAGGGCCAGGCCGACGATCGGCGGCAGCGGGCGCAGATCACCCGCCACCATGACATTGGCGAGCAGGAACTCGTTCCAGGTGAAGATGAAGACGAACAGCGCGCAGCAGATGACGCCGGGCAAAGCGAGCGGCAGGATCGCCCGCCACATCGCGCCGAAGGGCGAACAGCCGTCGATCGTGGCCGCCTCGTCGATCTCACGCGGGATCTCGTCGATGAACGACTTGAGGACGAGGATGGTGAAGGGCAGCTGGAAAGCGGTGTTGAAGAGCACGAGCACCAGATAGGTGTTGTAGATGCCTGTCTGCCTGGCGAACAGGAAGAGCGGGACCGCCGCCGCGATGGGCGGGATCATCTTGAGGCTCAATATGTCGAAGAGCACGGCATCCTTGCGCCAGAGCGGGAAGCGCGACAGGCCGTAGGCCGCCGGGAAGCCCAGCGCCAGAGTAACGATCGTCGTCGCCACGCTGATGATGATGCTGTTGAGGAGATGCTGCCCGACCGCCCAGTTGGCGAAGATGAAGCGCCAGTGATCGAGCGTCGGCGCGAACAGCCAGACGGGCGACGGCGACAGGAGATCGGCGTCGGTCTTGAAGGCGCCGAGCCCCATCCAGGCGAGCGGGAACAGGAAGAGGCAGACGATGAGGCCGTTCGCCATCGCATGCAAGAGCTCGGACAGCCGTGAGCGGGCTCTACTTTGCATCGCTGAGCTCGCGCTTGAACAGAAGGGTGGTGGCGATGAGCACGGCGATGAGGACCAGGAAGGAGACGGCGGAGGCGAAGGCGATGTTGAGATTGACGAAGCCCTCGCGCTGGATGAACAGCGTGACGAGGTCGGTCGCCCGGGCCGGCCCACCCTTGGTCAGCACATAGACCGTGTCGAACGTCGCGATGGCGAACATCAGGCGGAAGACGACGGCGATCACGATGATGCGCTTCATGAGCGGCAGCGTCACATGGACGAGGCTCTGCAGCGGCGATGCGCCATCGACGGCGGCCGATTCGAGCGGCTCGCGCGGCAACCCTTCTAGTCCGGCCAGGAGGATGAGGAACATGAAGGGCGTCCACTGCCAGACGTCCATGATGACAATGGAGATGAAGGCCAGGACGGGATCGGAGAGCCAGAGGACGCGCCCGAGGCCCATAAGCTCGCCCCAGCTGGTGATGATCCCGAAATCGCTGTTCAACATCAGCTTCCAGATCAGCCCCACGCTGACCGGCGTCGCCATGACCGGCAGGAGCAGCAGGGCGCGCATGACCGGATGGGTGCCGCGCATCCGGCTGAAGGAAAAGGCCAGAGCGAAGCCGAGGATGAATTCGAGGACGACCACCGTGACCAGGAACAGCCCGGTGACGATGAGCGATTCGCGGAAGATCTGGTTGCCGAGCGCTTGGGCGTAGGTATCGAAGCCGACAAAGCTCGCAACCGGGCTGGTGAGCCGCATATTGGTGAAGCTCGCCCACAAAGAGAAGCCCAGGGGATAGATGACGATCAGCAGGATATAGAGGAAGCCCGGCCCGACGAAGGCCATGGCGATGCGACTGTCCCGGGTGCGAACGCTCACGCCGCGGAACCGGGCGGCACGCTTACGCGTCTGATAGCGAGGCCGGCAGCCTTCAGGGAATCGAGCTTCGCATCGTCCGCGCAGCCGGTGAGGACTTCATCGACATCACTGGCAGGCACCGCGGTGATGCGTTCGTTGCGGCCGATCTTCGGCGTGACCGTGACGGCGATGACGCGCGCCGAATGCGCCACCATGCATTTGGCGAGCGCCGCATCCGCGGCATGGGTGAAGGTGAGGCCGCTTTCGGCGCTGAGGCCGTCGGACGAGATGAACGCCATATCGGCATTGATCTGCGCCGCCATGGTCTCGGTGAAGGGGCCGGTGGTGGCGAGCGATGTGTGCCGCACGAAACCGCCGAGCAAGCAGACGGTCGCCCGGGGATTTTCGGCGAGCTTGGTCGCCACATTGACGGCGGGTGTCGCGACGAACACGTCGAGGCCGCTCGCGACAATGGCTTTGGCGACGGCCATGATGGTCGAGCCGTCATTCATGAACACCGTGCTGCCGGGCGCGATGAGCGCGACCGCCGCTTGGGCGATGGCGCGCTTTTCGGCGACGTCCTGGCCTTCGCGGAAGGCGAAATCCTGCTCCGCCGGCCGGACGCCTGGAACCACGGCGCCGCCATGGGTGCGCTGAATGCCCTCCGATCGTTCGAGCGCGGCGAGGTCGCGCCGGATGGTCGCCGGCGACGCCGACAGCGCCTGAGAGAGGTCCTCGACCGACATGGTCTCCCGGGTCAGCAGCAGGCGGCGGATTTCGGAACGGCGGCGGGCAGGATTGCGAGAGGCGGGCTGCATATGCATGAAAATAGATCACATATTTCCAGAAAACAATCGCTATCAATCACTAATATTGACATAAATGATCATTTGCTGTTGCATGGGGCCATAATGACAAGACAGGGAGAGGAAACATGACTTTCGCGCCTCTGACTCGCCGCCGGGCTTCCCTTCTGCTGGGCGCCACCATGCTGACGGGGCTGGCAAAGCCGTCCTTCGCTCAGACCGAGATCCGCGTCATTGCGACCGGCGAGCCCTATTCGAATGCGATGAAGGCGGCGGCCGCCGTTTTCACCGAGCGCACCGGCATCGCCGTCACGATCGACCAATATCCATATTCGGAGGCCTACAATAAGGAGGTGCTGCTCGGCACGTCCGGCTCCGATGAATATGACATTCTGATCCTGGACTGCATCTGGCTGCCGCTGTTCGTGAAGAACAAATGGGTCCAGCCATTCGATCCGCTGGAGGCGAAGGCGCAGCAGAAGGTCGACTGGAGCGGCTTCCTGCCCGGCATCGTCGATGCCTATGATCGTCACGCGGGGCAATATCTCGCGGCGCCCATCGATTTCTTCATCGAGGTGATGGCCTATCGCGCCGACCTGTTCGCGGCGGCGGGTTTGACGGAGGCGCCCAAGACCTGGGCCGAGTTCAAGGCCTATGCGGAAAAGCTCAATCAGCCGGCGAACGGCGTCTATGGTGTCGTGACCATGCCGGGCGAGCAGGATGCCGGCTATTCGGAATGGACGGTCCGTCTCGCCAGCCTGCCGATGCCGCCCGAATCGAACCAGTTCGTCTGGGACAAGTCTTTCAAGTCGATGCTGCTTCAGGGCGGCATTGGCGGCAAGGCTCTGGATCTCTGGCTCGAGATCAAGCCTTTCGTGGCGCCCGGCGCCAATGAGATGGGCTATGCCGAAGCCACCAACGCCTTCATGCAAGGCAATGGCGCCATGTTCATCAATTGGTACATGACCTTCTCCGACGTCGAGAATCCGCAGGCGAGCAAGGTCGCCGGCAAAGTGAAATATGCGCTGCCGCCGCGCCAGGCCTTGGAGGGGCCGCGGCACGATTATCTGGGCGGCTTCCAGGCCGCGATCAGCGCCAAGGCCAAGCAGCCGGTCGCGGCGTATGAGTTCATCGCCTTTCTCACCAGCGACGAAGGCCAGAACCTCATGCTCGAGAACGGCGCGCCCGGCGCCTATCGCAAATTCGTCTATGACGACCAGAAATGGCTGGCGCGCTATCCGTTCCTGGCGCCGGTGAAGGAGGTCGAGACCGTGGTGCCGCTGACCTCGGACTTCGCCGAATATGTCGAGATGCAGAGGATCATCTATGACGAGCTGTTCGCGGCCTGGACCGGCAAGACGTCGTCCGCCGATGCGATGGCGGCGGCCGATGCGAGCCTGAACAGCCTGATGAAGTCGCTGGGTTATCAAAAGCCGTAGTTGCTGCTTCACCAGCAGAGCCGAACCTCACCTGTTTTCAAAGGGTTAGGATAAAAGCGTGTTCAGTTTTTATATTGTATAAAATATTTCGTAGACAATAAGTGGCATTTGTCTTATGAGGGCTCCTCATCGCCAACTGCTTCGTGAAGAGGATACCCATGAAAGCGAGCCGCTGCTCCTGGACCGGCGTCTTCCCGGCCGTCACCACCCAGTTCAAGGAAGATGGGACATTCGCGCTCGATCTCGCCGCGACCGCCCGCGTCATCGAAGGCCTCATTCGTGACGGCGTGTCGGGCCTCATCGTCTGCGGCACGGTGGGCGAGGGCTGCTCCCTCACCCAGAAGGAAAAGCTCGCCGTCTATGAGATGGCGAAATCGGTGGCCGGCAAGCGCGTGCCGGTCATCGGCGGGGTCGCCGAATACACGACGCCCTTCGCCATCGCGACGGCGCGCGAGGCCGAGCGCATCGGCCTCGACGGCGTCATGGTCATGCCGGCGCTGGTCTATTCGGCGAAGCCCTTCGAGACGGTGGCGCATTACCGCGCCGTGGCCAAGGCGGTGAGCCTGCCGCTGATGGTCTACAACAATCCGCCCATCTATCGGATCGACGTGACGCCGAAGATGCTGGCCGATCTCGCCGATGTCGACAACATCGTGTGCTTCAAGGAATCCTCCGGCGACACGCGCCGCTTCATCGACCTCAAGAACATGACCGGCGACCGCTTCACGCTCTTTGCCGGACTCGACGACGTCGTCGTCGAAAGCGTCGCGGTCGGCGCGGTCGGCTGGGTGTCGGGCCTGTCCAATGTCTTCCCGCGCGAGGGCGAGACCTTGTTCCGCCTGGCGCGCCAGGGCCGTTTCGCCGAGGCCATGGCGATCTATGAATGGTTCATGCCGCTGCTCCATCTCGATGCCAGGCCCGATCTCGTGCAATGCATCAAGCTGTGCGAGGCGGTCGCCGGCCGCGGCTCCGCCTTGACCCGCCCGCCGCGTCTGCCCCTGACGGAAGAAGAGCAAGCCGAGGTCACCGCCATGATGAAAAAGGCGCTCGCCACCCGTCCGCGCCTTCCCGATGTCGGTCTCGCCGCGGCCGCCTGACGAACTGCCATATTGACCGGCTGCGGCCAGCTGGCGCACTTTGCAGCTCCTTTGAGTGGACGATGCGCGCCGCCGTGACCAATAGAAAGATTCTGGGCTCCTTCGACTATGTGATCGTCGGCGCGGGGTCTTCCGGCTGCGTCATCGCCAACCGCCTGAGCGCCGATCCGAAGATCCGTGTGCTCCTGCTCGAGGCCGGCGGCTCGGACAATTATCACTGGGTCCATATCCCGGTCGGCTATCTCTATTGCATGGGCAATCCGCGCACCGACTGGGGTTATCGCACCCGGGAGGAGGCAGGGCTGAACGGTCGCGCCCTCGGCTATCCGCGCGGCAAGCTCCTGGGCGGCTGCTCCTCGATCAACGGCATGATCTATATGCGTGGCCAGGCGCGGGATTATGATCACTGGCGCCAGCTCGGCAATCCGGGCTGGGGCTGGGACGATGTCCTGCCGCTCTTCCGCAAGTCCGAGGACCATCACCGTCTCGCCGGCCCGTTTCACGGCCAGGGTGGCGAGCTGCGGGTGGAAAAGCAGCGCCTGTCCTGGCCGATCCTCGATGCCGTGCGTGACGCCGCCCTGGAATTGGGCGTGCCCAAGATCGACGACTTCAACGGCGGCGACAATGAAGGCTCGTCCTATTTCGAGGTCAATCAGAAGAACGGCTTCCGCTTCAATTCGGTGCGCGCCTTTTTACGGCCGGTGCGCCACCGGCGGAATCTGCAGGTGCTGACCGGCGCCCATGCCGAGCGGATCTGCTTCGCGGACCGGCGCGTCACCGGTCTCGATCTCACGCTCGATGGCGTACCGGCGCATGTCGATATCGCAGGCGAGCTCATCCTCTCGGCGGGCGCCATCGGCACGCCGCAGCTTCTGCAGCTCTCAGGGGTTGGCCCGGCCGGTCTCCTCAAGCAGCATGGGATCGCGCCTGTTCAGGACATGCCGGGCGTCGGCGATAATCTCCAGGACCATTTGCAGATCCGCACCATCTTCAAGATATCGGGCGCCGGCACGCTCAACGAGCTGCAGGCGACCTGGCGCGGCAAAACCCGGATCGCTCTCGAATATGCGCTCCGCCGCTCGGGCCCGATGTCGATGGCGCCGAGCCAGCTCGGCATCTTCATGCGCTCCGATCCGCGCTACGCGACCGCCAATATCGAATTCCACGTGCAGCCGCTCTCGCTCGACCGCTTCGGCGAGCCCTTGCATGACTTTCCGGCGATCACGGTCTCGGTGTGCAATCTCCGGCCCGAATCACGCGGGTCGGTGCGCATCACATCCCCCGATCCCCGCCAGCATCCCGAGATCGCGCCCAATTACCTCGCGACCGAGAATGACCGTTTGGTGGCGGTGGAGTCGATCCTCGCGGCCCGCCGCCTGATGGCGACGAAGCGCCTAGCGACCTATCGGCCGGTCGAGTTCAAGCCCGGTCCCGAGATCACCGCGCCCGAGGACCTCATGCGCGCTGCGGGCGATATCGCGACGACGATCTTCCATCCGGTCGGTACCGCGCGCATGGGCAGCGACGCCGAGGCGGTCGTCGATCCGGAGCTGCGCCTCAACGGTGCCGAGCGCCTGCGTGTCGCCGACGCCTCGATCATGCCGACGATCGTCTCGGGCAACACCCATGCCCCGGCGGTGATGATCGGCGAGAGGGCGGCCGAGCTCATCCTGCGGGCGGCGCGGGGATGAGCGGTTGGTTGCGTCCAAGCCTTGCTCGCGTAGATATTATCATATAATAATATATTTATCATTCAATCTCGCCGGAGGGACATCATGGCGGAGGATCCGCATCGACCCGATTTCAGCCTTGCCGGCAGGACGGTGCTCGTCACCGGCGCCTCGCGCGGCATCGGCCGGGCCATCGCGCAGGGCTGCTGGCGCGCCGGGGCCGATCTCGTGCTCGGGGTGCGTGACCCCGCCAATGTCGCCGACATCGTGCGCGACGCCTGGGCCGCGGGCCGTCGCGCCCTCGCCGTCAGGATGGATATCGGCGATCTCGCTCAGATCCGGGCCGGCGTCGCGGAAGGGCACAAGGCCATGGGGCGCATCGACGTGCTGGTCAACAATGTCGGGATCGGTCCGGAAGCTCCGGCCGAGGAGGTGAAGGAGGCGGATTTCGATCAGACCGTCAATGTCAATCTCAAGGGCACCTTCTTCATGTCGCAGACGGTCGGACGGCTGATGATCGCCCAGGGCGGCGGCCGCATCGTCAATGTCAGCTCGCAGGCCGGCACCGTCGCTTTGCGCACGGAATCGATCTATTGCATGACCAAGGCGGCGATCAATCACCTCACGCGCTGCCTTGCCTTCGAATGGGCGGTGCACAAGATCAATGTGAACAGCGTGGCCCCGACCTTCATCTGGACCGACGGCACCCGTCCTTATCTGAGCGAGCCCCGGAACGAGACCCAGGTGCTGGGCCACATACCGCTGGGGCGCATCGGCGAGCCGATCGACGTGGTGGGGGCGGTGATCTTCCTGGCCTCGCCCGCTTCATCGCTGATCACCGGCGCCAATCTCCTGATCGATGGCGGCTGGTCGCTGGGCTAGGCAAACTTCACCGCGCGCGTCTTTTCGCGTTCTTCATGTGGCCGGTGATGAAGTCGCGCGTCTCGTTGAGGAGCTTCTCCATCGCGCGCCGGGCGCTCTGCGGGTCACGGGCGCGGATGGCGGCGAGCACCTGGCCATGCTGCGGCAGGAACACGATGAAGGAATCGCTCGACGTCTGGTGGCTGATATAGAGGCCGACGGCGATCAGATGTCCCATCTGATGGAGGAGCGCGTTCTTGCCCGCCGCCAGGATGGCGCGGTGGAACCTGAGATCGGCCTCGACCGCGGCGGTGCCGGTCTCCCGCACCTTCGACATTTCGGCGAAGGCCTCGGTCATCTCGGCGATGTCGGCCTGGGTGGCGCGGCTCGCCGCCAGCGCCGCCGCCTGCGGCTCGATCATCAGGCGGATCTCGAAGAGCTCGCTGTAGAACTGCGCCGGCGGCATCACGCTGTAACGCCAGCTCAGCACTTCGGGATCGAGCAGGTTCCAATGGGTCGGCGGCATCACCCTTATGCCGGTCCTGGTCTTCGATTCGATGAGGCCGCGCGCCGCCAGCGACTTGACCGCTTCGCGGATCACCGAGCGGCTGGCGCCGAATTCGCGTCCGAGATCGGCCTCGATCGGAAAGGGGTTGTCGGGCTTGAGGTCGCCGCGGATGACGCGGGTGCCGAGCTCCTCAACGACATGGGCGAAGAGATTGCGTTTTTGCGCCCGCCCGAGCGCCAACCTTGGGTGTCTGGCCATGTTTTCGGTTACGCGGATTTCAACCGCCTTGGCAAGACGATAAATTATCTGATAATTCGCCCCGGGCAAGGGTTCTGCTTCGCGCCGGCGCCGGGCCCCCGGTCGAATTATATGCTAATATGAATTATTTCCAGGGAATCAGGATTCGAACCTGAGCATGGCGCGGATCTTGTCCCGGCCGCGGGCCAGCCGCGACATGACCGTGCCGATCGGTATGGCGAGCACGGTCGCGGCTTCCTGGTAGCTCAGCTCTTGCAGCGTGACGAGGACGACCACGTCGCGTTGCTCCTTGGGCAGGCTGGTGATGGCGCGATAGACCCGGTTCAGATCGGTGACATGCTCCTGCGCCGCCTCGCGGCCTTCGCAGGCGGTCGCCATCTGGCCTTTGGCATAGGTGCTGCGCACCGTCGCCTGCCGGCAATTGCTGACATGGAGATTGTGCATGACGGTGAACAGCCATGGCCGGATATTGGCGTCGTTGTTGAAGAGGTGACGCCGGCTCAAGGCGCGCGCCAAGCAATCCTGCACCAGGTCTTCGGCCAGATGGGCGCATTTGGTGAGACGCAGAGCGTATCTCTTCAGCGTCGGCAGCTCGGCGACGATGGTCGCGTCGGCATAGCCGCGCTGGGGGCTCGGCGCCGCCGGTCCGAACGGCCTCGCCATGGCGGGCAAGGTGGCGGCGCTGTTCCAGTTGGTCTCATAGGCGACATGCATCGGAAAACCCTTTTCAGGACGGTTGTGGCAGCACTGGCTCAATGCTGGCTGCCCTATGCTCATGATGTGAAGGAGGCCGGGTCTCAGCGGATCACCGCTTCACCGGACATTGCATCGGAGATGTATCTCGTCAGTACATTTGACCTGTCTCGCAGGACAAGAAGCCGTCTCCTGCAGTATGAGGAAGACGATCCGGGATTGCTTGAACGCGGCCTTGATTTTTCCTTGAGTTATCTTTGACGTTGTCTGGTGAGAAAAAGTCGCCCTTGTCATTCCGGGACAAGGATCTCAGCGCAGGGCGATCATCATGGCAGCAGCGCCCATGGCCACGGCGCCGCAGCGCTGGACGAGCCGCGGCGCGCCGATAGCGCGCACGCGCCGGCGCGCGGTCTCGGCGAGGACAATATAGAGACCGTCGATCGCGGCCAGCATGACGACGAGCGTCAAGGTGAGTGCGGCCCAGTCGCTGAACGAGACCCGGCGCAGATCCATCACCGCCGGCAGGAGCGCCAGGTAGAAGGCAATGATCTTGGGATTGGTGAAGGTGACGGCGAGCCCGGCGAGGAACAGCCGCATGCATGACGTCGCATCGGGAGGCGGGCGTCCGGCGTTCGTTTCGAAACTGAACCACATTCTGCCGGCCATGAGGACAAGGAACAGCACGCCCGCCCACTTGACCGCGGCAAGGGCCCAGCCGAATTGCTGCAGGAAGACCGAAAGGCCGAGAATGGCGATGGTCAGCCACAAAGCCTCGCCGATCCACAAAGCAAAGGTGAAGGGCAGGACGCTCCGCCCGCCATGGGTGACCACCCGCGCCACCAGAGCCACCGCTGTCGGTCCGGGTGAAAGAGCGAGCGCCAGGATCGCGCCGGCGAATAGTCCGAGGGCGGATAATGTCATGGTGCAATTCCACATGCCGCGGTGAGAGCGTGTCTCGTGACGTACGGCGCATCGTCTCGGCTATTCCCCAGCCTGCGGCGGCTATGCGGATGGAAAATGTATCGGGACATTGTGGAATTCGCAGAATCGTGCCCCTATGGGACAGGCCGTCTGGGAAAAGGATGCCGTGCGGAATAACAACGGCCCGCCGGCCGTCATCAATGCCTATGTGGAGCGATCAGATGACCCTGCAGAAACTGCTCAAGCTCGCCGCCTTCAGCCTTGTTTTTCTCGCCGCCGCCATGTCTTTGGCTGAGGGCGAGGAGCCGCGTCCGTCGCTTCTCTTCTCCTACGAGGTGTTGAATTTCGACGTCCATAAGATCGACCCGGCCAAGCTTCCCTTCGCGCGGCGCGCCGAGCTCACGCAAGCGGCATTGCAGGACGAGCTTCCCCAGATCCTGGCGGTCCTTGATCTGCCGGGCGACAAGATCGCGACACTGATGATGCCGGGCGGCTACAAGCTCGAGACCAATGCCTCCTTGCAATCCGCCTTCGAGGTCGACGACAAGACGGCCGACCTCTTCGCCGCGGCCCTCGGCTACACCTTCCGGCAATGGAGCGTCCTGGTGACCGACTTCGCGCCCGAAGGCCCCGGCGACACGGCCTATGGCGTCATCACGTTCGATCACGCCCTTTCGGGGCCCGAGGCGGACGCGTTCTTCCAGCATGCGGCCAAGATCAACCCGGCCCTCGGCAACGGCTTTACCGCTTTCGACGAGGAGATGTTCTTCCTCAATGTGACCGATGGCACGGGCAAGCCCTATAGCGGCGTCGACGACAAGACCTTCCTCGCCGACCTCGCCAAGGCGGCGCAGAGCTATGCCGCCGAGAAGGTCGAGATGACCGGGACCGGCCGGGCCGATGCGCGCTTCATCGAGAACGACTGGCAGTCCTCCCCGGACGGCGAGGACTATGCCAAGCGGCTGGGGGAAGCACTCACCCGCAAGCTCAAAGTGCTGCGCGCCGGCCACGATGCCGATTTGGCGAAGGCCGTGACTAAAAATTAGGCAGGAATCGGCCGCCGAGGAACGAGCTGGGGGCTGGGCTTCGCTGCGGCCTCACGAAGATTTCACTGTGCGAGTGGGCATGGTGGCGGGCACTGATGGGTCGACTCCGTGGTTTGAACGCGGACCGATTTTGGACTATCACGGCCACCAGGGCGGGCCGGCATCTTCTTCTGGGGGTTGGAGTGATCTATCGGTTTGGTGAATACCAGATAGATACGGACGTGTTCGAGCTCAAGCGCGGCACCGAGGCGGTCAAGGTCGAGCCCCAGGTCTTCGATCTGCTCGTCTATCTGATCTCGCATCGCAACCGCGTGGTGAGCCAGAGCGAGCTTCTGGATCAGATCTGGTCGGGCAAGATCGTCTCCCTGTCCACCGTCGCCAGCCGCATCAATGCCGCCCGCTCGGCGATCGGCGACAGCGGTGCCGCGCAGAAGCTCATCCGCACCATACAGCGCAAAGGCTTCCGCTTCGTCGGCGAGGTCAGCGAGACGGCCGGCAGCGGCGCAAAGCCGAAGCCCGCCGCCGACGAGATCGTCTCCGACCAGGCGATCCGCTTCTGCACCACCGCCGATGCGGTGCGCATCGCCTATGCTCTGGCGGGCGAAGGCCGGCCGGTGCTGAAGGCGGGAAACTGGCTCAATCATCTCGAATATGACTGGAAGAGCCCGGTCTGGAGCCATCTCCTGAAATGGCTGGCATCGGAGCGCCAGCTCATCCGCTACGATGCCCGCGGCAACGGCTTGTCCGATTGGAACGTCAACGACATCTCCTTCGATGCCTATGTGCGCGATCTCGAAAGCGTCGCCGATGCGTCGGGCGTCGAGCGCTTCGCCTTGTTCGGCATCTCGCAAGGGGTTGCCGTCTGCATTGCCTATGCCGCCAAATATCCCGAGCGCGTCAGTCATCTCGTGCTCTATGGCGGCTTCGCCCGCGGCCGGCGCATCCGTGGCACGCTCGACGACATAGAGCAGGCGGAAGCGCTGATCACGCTGATGCGTACCGGTTGGGGCCAGGAGAATCCGGCCTTCCGCCAGGTTTTCACCTCCATGTTCCTGCCCGGCGGCACGCCCGAGCAGATGCAGTGGTTCAACGACCTGCAGAGGACGACGACATCGCCCAACAATGCGGTCCGGATGCGCTTCGTCTCCGACACGCTCGATGTCAGCAACCTCCTGGCGCAGGTCAAGGCGCCGACCCTCGTGCTCCACTGCAAGGACGATGCGGTGCAGCCTTTTTCCGAAGGCATGTTCATCGCCGCCGGCATTCCCGGCGCCCGTTTCGTGGCGCTGGAGGGCCGCAACCATCTCATCCTCGAGACCGACCCCGGCTGGCCCAAATTCCGCGACGAGGTCGGGCGCTTCCTGAGCGAGGGCTGACATCAAGCCAGCCGGGATCCGATGTCACGGGCCGCGCGCGTGATGGTGTCGAGCGCTTCCGCCACCCGCTCGGCATGGGTGCGGAAATTGAGGATGCACAGCCGGATCATGAATAGGCCGTCGATCACCGTGCTGGAGAGCAGATAGCGACCCTCGCCATTGATGCGGTCGAGCAGCTGCCGGGTCGCGGCGTCGGCCTCCCGGATCTGGTCCGGCGCATCGCCGCGCGGATGGATGCGAAAAGCCATGGTGCTGAGGCGAGGCGCCCAGGGCACCTCCAAGGCCGGCGCGGCGCGGAGCCGGTCATAGGCATAGGCGGCGAGATCGAGCTTCTCGTCGAGCTGGTTGCGGAAGGCCGCGACGCCGTGGAGATGAAGCGGCAGCCAAGCGCGCAAGCCGCGCATCTCGCGGGTGAGCTCTGGCCCGAGCTCGGCGAAGTTCGGCAGATGTTCGCCGCCGAAGATCCGGCCGCTGCGCATGTCGTGCAGATAGTCGCCCTCCACCGTATGGGCGGCGGCGAGACGAGCCGGGTCGCGCATGACGAGCGCGCCCGTTCCCATGGGCAGGAACAGGCCCTTGTGCGGATCGAGCGTGATGGACTGAGCCAGTTCCATTCCGTGGAGATGCTTCCGGCCTCTTTCCGTCAGCCGGAACATGCCGCCATAGGCGGCGTCGATATGGAACCAGAGGTCTTCCTTGGCGGCGATGGCGGCGATTTCCGGCAAGGGATCGATGGCGCCGCTGTTGGTGGTGCCGGCGGTGCCGACGATGAGAAAGGGCCGGGCGCCGCGGGCCCGGTCTTCCCCGATCGCCCGTGTGAGCGCCTCAGCGTCGAGGGCGAGATCGCGATCATGCGCCACGATCCTGATGGCGCCCGCCGGAAAGCCGGCGAGCCGCGCGGCCTTGGCGACGGAATGATGCGTCTGCGCGCTCACATAGAGCGTGCCGTCCTGGAAGCGCTCGCCGAGCCTATCGTGCCGCGCGGCGATGATGGCCGAGAAATTCGCCATCGACCCGCCGGTCAGCAGGACGCCGCCGCTGCCCGCCGGCAGTCCGCACAGGCCGGCGAGCCAGCGCACGACGCTGTCCTCGAGCGCGGTGAGCGCCGGCGATATGGCCGCCATGCCGACGAAGCGGTTGGTGACGCGCGCATAGAAATCAGCGAGCGCCGCCACATAGAGCCCGCCCGGCGGCACATAGGCCATGAAGCCGGGCGAGCTCGGCTCGATGGCATGGGTGATCGCCGTGTCGACCCGGTCGAGCAGGCGTGCGAGATCGCCCGGCTCTTCCGGCGGTGGGGCCAGCATTGCGCTGATGAAGCCTTCAGGCGCGTCACCGGCCGGCACGACCGGGCGCTCGCCCATGCCGTCGATGTAGGCCAAGGCGCGGTCGAGGATGTCTTGCCCGAGCTTGAGCATTTCGGCGCGCTTGGGCTCGAGGGGATGAAAGCTGTCGGACTCGTGGATCATGTACCGCCGTGCTTGTGGAACCAGGTGAGCCTTAATGGCAGGATTGCCGCCCCAGGTCTTCGCGGTGATCTGGATTTTTGGTCCAGTTTTCCTTGATCCGGCCTTTCTTCGATCACGCGCTTCCGCTGGTTTTCCGTTTCTCGACAGGCCTATCGTGACGGCGCTCAAGCACTGGCCGATCTGCGGTGATCACGCCGGATTGTGGCAGGTGAAACGGTGATCGGCCGCGTATTGCCCCTGCGGGGCTTCGCTCCGGCAGATCGGAAGCTTGAATGAGCAGCGCGGATGGAACTCGCAGCCGGAGGGACGGTTGATGAGGCTCGGCGTCTCGCCCTCGGCTTCGATGATGCTTGCCGCCGCATCGGGATCGGGCTTGAGATTGGCCGAGAGCAGCGCGGCCGTGTAGCGGTGCCGAGGCGCCTTGAAGATCGTCGCCGCCCGCCCTTCCTCGACGATACGCCCCAGATACATGACCGCCATGCGCTCGGCCACATGGCGCACGATATTGAGATTGTGGGTGATCATCAGGAAGGCCATGCCATAGCGCGCCTGCAGGTCGCGCATGAGATTGAGGATCTCGCCCTGGACCGAGACGTCGAGGCCGGCGGTCGGTTCGTCCGCGATCACCAGCTTGGGCCGCAGGGCCAGCGACCGCGCCACGCTGATGCGGCGGGCCTGGCCGCCCGACAGCTGATGCGGATAACGCTCGGCGAAATGCGCAGGCAAGCCGACATCGGCGAGAAGGCCTGCAATCTTCCTTTCGAGATCGGCCGTTTCGCCATGGACCTTGAAGGGTTCCGCCAGGATCGCGCGCACTTTGAGCCGGGGGCTCAGCGAGCCCACCGGGTCCTGAAAGATCATGGCGATCTCGCGCCGCACCTGGCGCAGGCGGGATTCGCTCAAGCCCGAGATGGCCTGTCCCGCGAAGGTAATCCGGCCTTGGTGCAGCGGTACGAGGCCGATGATCGAACGCGCCAGCGTGGTCTTGCCCGATCCCGATTCACCGACAAGCGCGTAGGTCTTTCCCGCCTCGAGCGCGAGGGAAACCTGCGACACGGCTTCGATGGAACGGGGCTGGCCGGAGAGCTGCGCCGCGATCCGGCTTCCGGTGGAAAAGCGGATGCTGACGTCCTTCACCTCGAGCAAGGGGCTCATGGCTGTCCGAGCTCACGTGCTTTATAGCAGGCCGCCTCATGGCCGGCGCCGACGATCGTGACCGGCGGCCTCTCCCGGCAGGGCGCGAACCGCTCGGGGCAGCGTCCTTCGAAGATGCAGCCTTGCGGAAGCCGGACGAGATCCGGCAATTCGCCGCCGATGGTCGGGAGCCTGGCCAAGGGCTCGAGCGCGCGGCCCGGATCGCAGTCGAGGAGCTTGCGTGTATAGGGATGGCGCGGATCGTGGAAGATCCGGCGCACCGGGCCCTGCTCGACCACTTCGCCGGCATACATGATGGCGACGCGCTCGCACAGCTCGGCGACGGCCCCCAGATGATGCGAGATGAACAGCACCGAGCAGCCGATGTCGCGCTGCAGCTCCTTGATGAGGCGGATGACCTGGACCTCGAGCGTGGCGTCGAGCGCCGTCGTCGGCTCGTCGGCGATGAGCAGGTCGGGTTTGGTCAGAAGCGCCATGGCGATGCAGATGCGCTGGCGCATGCCGCCGGAGAATTGATGCGGATAATGATCGAGCCGCTTCTCGGCGTCCGGCATACGCACCTTTTCGAGGAACGCGAGGGCGCGCCGCCGCTTTTCGCGGGCGCTGCCGGAGCGCCGGTATTGGATGGCGGTCATTTGCGCGCCGATGGTGAGCACCGGGTTAAGCGCCGTCATCGGATCCTGGAAGATGGTGGTGATGCGCTCGCCGCGCAGCTGTCGCAGCCCGGCCTCCGGCATGCCGACGATCTCCTGGCCGGCGAAGCTTATATGGCCGGAGGGCTTTTCGGCATTGGCGGGCAGGAGGCCGATGATCGCGTTGATCAGCGTCGATTTCCCGCAGCCCGATTCGCCGATGATCCCGACGATCTCGCTCTTGCCGACGGTGAGCGAGACGTTGCGCACGGCCCGCAGCGTGCCGCGCCGGGTGCGGAAGGCGACGGAAAGTCCGGAAATATCGAGAAGCGGGGTGGTCATGCTCAGCCGTCCTGGCGCAGGCGCGGGTCGAGATGATCGCGCAGGGTCTCGCCGAGAAAGGTGAAGCCCAGGGTCGCGATGACGATGGGCAGGCCTCCGGCGATGGCGGGCCACGAGCTTTCGCGGATGAAGGCGTAGCCGTCGTTGAGGATCGAGCCCCAGGACGGCGTCGGCGGCCGGACTCCGAGTCCGAGAAAGCTCATGCCGGCCTCGATGGTGATGACCACGGGAATGTCCATGGCGACGATGATGAGGAGGGGGCCCACGAGATTGGGCATGATATGGACGGCGAGGATGCGCCAGGGGCGGGCGCCGAGGCTCCGCGCCGAGAGCACGAATTCCGTCGCCTTGAGCGACATGGTCTGCGCCCGCACCACCCGCGCATAGCTCGGCAGGTTGGCGATGACGACGACGAGGATGACGGCGCCGAGGCTGGGTCCGGTCAAGGTCACCAATGCCAGAGCCAGCATCACGGTCGGAAAGGACCGGAGCGAATCTAAGACGAGGAGCAGGATCGAATCGAGCCAGCGCGGCCCATAGCCCGCGATCATCCCGAGCACCAGGCCGCCGACGAAGGAGATGCCGGTGGCAAGGAAGGCGACGCCGAGGGCGATGCGGGCGCCATGGAGGACGCGGGTGAAGAGGTCGCGGCCGAGATGATCGGTGCCGAGAAGGTGGTCGAGGCTCGGATCGAGAAAGCGTTCGCGCGTCGCGAGCTTGGCCGGGTTGTAGCCGGTGAGATCGGCCGAGAGCGCGCCGAGCACGATGAGCGCGACCAGGACGATGCCGAGCGCGCCCATGGGCTCGCGGATGATGCGCCGGAGGGTGCTGTCGCGCCAGCGCTTCCCGAGAGTTTCCTGCCTGCGGTCAAAGAGCTGATCTGACACGGGGATCCAGGCCTGCGGCGATGAGGTCGGCGATGAGGGTCGAGAGCACGTAGAAGCCGGTGGTGATCATGACGGCGCCCATGACCACGGGATAATTGCGCGTGCTGATCGAATCGAAGATCAGCTTGCCGACGCCGGGTCGCGCGAAGACGATCTCGGCGAAGACGGCGCTCGAGATCATATTGCCGACGCCCATGCCGAGAACGACGACGGTCGGGATGAGCGCGATCTTGAGCGCGTATCTGTAGGTGATGGTCCGCTCTTCCAGTCCGAAGGCGCGGGCCATCCGTATGTGATTCTCGGACAGCACTTCGAGCATCGAGGCGCGCACCATGCGGGCGAGATAGCCGACCCAGCCCAGGCCCACCGCGAGCGATGGCAGGATGAGATGATAGAGCTGGTCGAGGGGCGAGCCGGCATCGCCGGCACCGATGGTCGGGAACCAGCCGAGCTTCACCGAGAACAGGAGCAGGCTGTAGATGGCGACGACGAAGGCGGGCAGCGCGATCGAGCTCACCGACAGCACGCCGACGATCCGGTCGGCGAGCGAACCCCTGTAAACGGCGGCGAAGCAGCCGAGCGGGATGCCGAGCACGGCCGACCAGCCGATGCTGGTGGCGATGAGCGCCAGCGTGTAGGGCAGCTGCTCGACGACTGTGACGAGCACCGACCGGTTGGTGAGCACGTCGGTGCCGAGATCACCGCTGAGCACGCGGCCGAAGAAACGCGCGATCTGGATGATGGCCGGCTGGTCGAGACCCATTTGCTGACGGAAGGCCTCGCGCATCCCGGGCGAGGCGAGCGGACCCAGCAGCACGGCGGCCGGATCGCCGGGAATGAACTGGATCATGCTGATGAGCAGGATCAGCGAGATGGCCGTGATGACGACGGCAAGGCCGATGCGCTTCAGGGCATAAGCGAGCATGGCTCGAGCTCACCCAGCCACTGCACACATTCCCCTTCTCCCGCTGGCGGGAGAAGGTGGCGCGAAGCGCCGGATGAGGGTGGCGGTCAACAGATGGTCAGCATTCTCCGATCGTTGAGAGATACCCTCACCCGCCCTTCGGGCACCCTCTCCCGCAAGTGGGAGAGGGGGAAAACTGGAGAGGTCGTAAACCCTCACGCCCCCGCCTTGAACGCATGGAAGATCGGGTTGCCATTGGGCATGAGCGACGGCGCGATCTTCTCGCTGTATCCGACGCCGACCGCGCCATGGGTGAGGAAGACATAGGCGCCCGACTCCTCCATCAGGTCCTGCATGCGCGCATACATTTCACCCCGCTTCTTCTCATCGAGCTCGATCTTGGCTTGCTTGTTGAGCTCGCCGAATTCCGGACTGTTCCAGCGTTCCCAGTTCCACACACCGATCTGCTCGGGCGTGAACCAGTCGGTGGCGAAGGATGGGTCGGGCTGCATCGAGAAGCGATTGATGATCAGTTGGAGTTTCTTCCAGGCATCGCCCGATTTCTGGTCTCCGAGGCTCCAGAAGGTGCCCGAGTCGTGCTGCTGGATCGTCACCGTGATTCCGAGCTCGGCGAGATTGGCCTGCACCGCCTGGGCGGCGCTGGTGAACTCGGTCGTGTTCAGGATGGCGAGCGTGCATTCGAAGTCGCCCACGCCCGCTTTCTTCAGAAGCTCGCGCGCCGCATCGGGATTGTAGCCGTAGAGGGCCTTCTGGCGATGGCCGATCAGGCCGGGCGCGATGATGCCGGTCGCCGGCTCCGCCGCGCCGAAATAGGCGGCCTCGAGCACACTCGGCACGTCGATCGCCTGCTGGACGGCGCGCCTCACCTCGAGCTTGTCGAAGGGCGGCGCTTCCACATTCATGCCGAGCCATACATAAGCGAGCGACGGCTTCACGGCGAGCTTGCCGCCTTTTGGGGGCGTCTGCTTGAAGCGGGGGATCGAACTTGCCTCCAGCCACGTGTAATCGATATCTCCCGCCTCGAGCCCAAGCTCGGCGGTCTTGGCATCTTCGATCGGAATGACATGGATCTCGTCGAAATAGGGCGCCTCGCCCTTCCAATCGGGATTGCGCGCCAGCACGACCTTCTGCTTGGGCAGCCATTCCTTGAGCAGATAACGGCCGCATTGCGCCGGCGGCTTGGTGTCGAAGCGCCCGCCCGCGGCTTCCACCGCCTTGCGCGAAACGATTTTTCCCGAGCCGAAGACCAGACCGACATTCCACAAAGGGGGGAACGGCGCCTTGAGTACGATGGTGCCGGATTTGTCATCCTTCACCTCGACATGGTCGAGCACTTCCCAGTCGCCCTTGTAAGGTGAATCGAGCTTGGGATCGGCCATGCGCTCGAAGGAGAACTTGACGTCGTCGGCCGTGACCGGCCCATGGCCGTCGCTCCAGACAAGTCCGTCCATGAGCGTGAATTCGATGTGGGTCGGATCGACCTGCTCGAGGCGGGCGGCGCCATCCTTCCTCCATTGCCAAATATCGCCGGGCGTCATGTCGGCGAGGCCGATGAAGATGTTGCGCATCACATCGTCTTCCGGCGCGCCCTTGCGGAATGCCGGATCGAGATTCTGGATATCGGCATAGGACCTGACGCGCAGGATCTTGCCGTCGGCCGACAAGGCAGCCTTCTGATAGAAGGCCGGTGAAAGGCCAGCTGCCGTCATTGCGGCGAGAATCTGGCGTCGGTTTAGACTGAGCCTGCTCATGAACCGCTCCCTGTGTGATTACGGGAGGCAGCATGCGCTCATTGCGCCGAGCTTGGCAACTACCTCCCGCAGGGGGGAAGGAACATCAGAGATGATCGCGCGGGATGCGGTAGGACCATTCGCGCGAGAAGGGAACGTCCTCGCCCTCGCGGGCGATGAGCCTGCCGGAGAGCACGAGCTCCGTCCGCGTGACACTCATCGCGGTCTGGGCTTCGATCGCGATGTGGAATCCGTCGCGAGCATATTCCTTGCGCCACTTCGTTTCGGCAGTCGCCGACAGCGGGTCGTCTGGATGGATGCGATAGCGGCGTTCAGACCTCACCCCATAGGTCCAGTTGAAGGCATCGACCTGGGTGAGCCCGTCATCCTGCAGGCGATACATCTCGACATCGCCGGTGTTGAGGTCGCGGGTGATGGTGAAGGCGCTGGTGCCCTGGCGCAGGGATGTCTTGCGCAAGGCCGGCGCGTTCTCGGCGGGCTCGAAGGGCCTGAGCGCGGTGTCCTCGGGGCGCTCGCGCCTTGCCGGCAGATCCAGATGGCTGACGCCCGTGGCAATGGTGAGTGTCACGGGCTCAGGCGACGGCCACACGATCGGCCAATAGGCGGTGGAGAGGGCGAGACGCAGGCGGTTGCCGGCGCCGACGCGCTGCCCGCATTCATTCATGCGGATGGCCACGCGATAGCGCTTGCCGGGCTCGACCGGCTTCAGGTCCACATGGCCGTCGCGATGGGTGAGATTGAGCAGGCCATAGGACAGCCGCGTCGCCGAGCCGTCGGGCAGGACTTCCGAGAGCGTTGCCGCGACGAAGGCATTGGGCCGGTCGGCCGCGACATCGAGATGGAGCACCGGCGCGCCCAGAAGATCGAGCGGCCGCTCGAAGGGGTCGCTGTCGAAGACGAGCGAGCCGCCCGCTTCTTCGCGCTGGTCGCCGGGCCCGTCCGCCTCGAGCCCATAGGGGCACCATTTGCCGGCCCCGAGCCCGACCGTTTGCGGCGAGCAGACCGACCGCAACCCTTCGATATTGTCCGGGATTTCGGTCAGGCCATGCGCGCCGAGCGCGAGCGTGAGCGGCTTGCCGCCTTTGATCGGCCAGATTGCTTCCGCCACCCAGCGGCCGGAGCGCTCCTTATAGTGCCGGCGGGGTGGCGCCGGATCTTGAAGCCATGCTCTCATGGCCGGCTCTTCCATGATGCCGGTCTCGACGCCTTTCAGCCACTTGTCCCACCAGCGCAGGCTCTCCTGCAGGAAGCCGATGCGCGGGCCGGGTTCGGCGAAGTTCGGATATTTATGCGCCCACGGGCCGATCAGCGCCTTCTTCGGGCACTCGAGATGCTCCATCATGCGGAAGATCGGATTGGAATAGCCGTCCATCCAGCCGCCGACGAGATAGACCGGGCATTGGATCGCGCCATAATTCTCGCAGATCGAGCCGTGTTTGTAGAACTCGTCGCGCCTCTGCCGCCGGTGCCATTCCTCGAGCCAGAAGCCCGAGTCCTTCAACCGGCCCAGCCACAGCTCGCGCCATTTGTCGCCGACGAGCGCGGGATCGGGCGGCGTCGCATTGATGCTGAACATCGTCGAGCCCCAGGCGAACTTGTCGACGAGCAGGCAGCCGCCCATGAAATGGATGTCGTCGGCATAGCGGTCGTCGGTCGAGCATAGCGAGATGACCGCCTTGAGCTCGGGCGGCCTCAGCGCCGCGATCTGCAGGCCGTTGAAGCCGCCCCAGGAGATGCCGATCATGCCGACCGCGCCCGTCGACCAGGCTTGCCGGGCGATCCAGCGCAGCACCTCGAGCGCGTCGTCCTGCTCCTGCTTGAGATATTCGCCCTTGAGCACGCCTTCCGAATCGCCCGCCCCGCGCATGTCGACGCGGATCGCGGCATAGCCGTGGCCGGCGAAATAAGGATGGTTCAAGGCATCGCGTTCGGTCGTGCCGTCGCGCTTGCGGTAGGGCAGATATTCGAGGATCGCCGGCACAGGCTTCTCCTCAGCATCCTTCGGCAGCCAGATCATCGCCGACAGCTTGACGCCGTCCGCAAGCTCGATCTCGGCATGCTCGATGAGGCGGATGGCGCGGGGAAACTCGCTGCGCGTCTTCATGGGCCGACGATCGCCTCCGCATCGATCTCGACGGCATAGTCGCCGATGAGGCCGCCCGCCGCGAGCAGCGTGTTGGCCGGCCTGATGTCGCCGAAGACCCGGCCATGGGCCTTCGACACCTCGTCCCAGTCGTTCCGGTCGCGCAAATAGACGCGGGTGCGCACCACATCCTCCATCTCAGCCCCCAGCGCCTCGATGCTGGCGCGGATCTTGTCGAGAATATAGACGGTCTGGCTCGCCGGGCTACCTGGCGCGATGACTTCACCAGCGCCATGGGTGGCGGTCGTGCCCGACACCAGGATACGCTCGCCGACGCGCACCGCGCGGCTGTAGCCGGCAAGCGGCTCCCAGACGCTGCCGGTATCGATGCGCAAGCGCTCCGGCCGCGCCGGCATGGCTTGCGCCTGATAGACTTTCGGGAAGGCCTTGAGATGGTGGCTCAGATCGCCCGAGGCGGTGAGGAACGGGGGTTTGCGATATTCGTCGCCGCAATCGCCGGCGAGCGGCATGCTCTGCGCCAGGGCCTGATCGAGGATATGATGGTCTTCCGTATCGAGGGCGAAATCGAAGATCTTGAGATTGTCGGCGCGGTGCTCGCGTTCGCCGAGCCTGGCGCCGATGATGACGCCGGCCACCGCCTTCTGCTCGAGCACCCAGCGCGTCGCGACATTGCCGATCGAGACGCCGTGCTTGCCGGCGACCTTGGCGGCGGCGGCGAGGATCGCTTGCAGCACGTCCCAGCCGCCGATCGCCTCGACGAAGCGCAGATATTTCATCGTGCTCCAGTCGGCGACCGCGGCGGGCCGTGCCTTGCCGAGCCACTTCTCGGTGAGCAGCCCGCCGGCGAGCGTGCCATAGGCGAGAAGCCTGATGCCGGACTTGGCGCAGAAGGCGCTCATCTCGCCCTGGGCGCGCCGGTCGAGGAGCGAGAAGCACACTTGATTGGTGACGAGCGGGATGCCGTGCTCATGCAGCAGGCGCATATGGCCGGTGTCGAAATTGGTCAGGCCCAGATGGCCGATCAGGCCTTCTTCCTTGAGGAGTGCCAGTTCCTTCAGCGCATCGACATAGGCCGGATGCTGGAACATCCACCAATGGAACTGGAGGAGATCGACCTTCTCAACGCGCAGGCGCTCGCGCGCCCGCTCGACCGCGGCGCGCACGACGTCGCGCGTCATCGGTCCGGGCGTCGGGCACCACTTGGTGAAGAGAGCGGGCGCCGGCGATTTCACCTCGCCCCGGCGATGGAGATCGTGGAAATGGCCGGCGATGATCTCGGCGCTGCCATAGTGGTCCGCCATGTCGAAAGTGTCGAAGCCCGCTTCGGCGTAGGCCTTCATTTCGCGCGCCAGAGGCACGGGGTCGAGCGTGCGGCCGTCCTTTTCCATGTCGGCGATCTGCCAGAGGCCGCAGAGGAGGCGGCTGATCTCGAGGTCTGGCGCGAGCTTGATGCGGTCGGGAC
The DNA here is from genome assembly GCA_050251035.1 of Parvibaculaceae bacterium. Lineage (GTDB taxonomy): Bacteria > Pseudomonadota > Alphaproteobacteria > Rhizobiales > Aestuariivirgaceae > Taklimakanibacter. The sequence goes on along the minus strand of JBFWNN010000002.1, from coordinate 26,089 downwards.
GGAGGGTCATGATGGTCTCTTGCTTGGCGCTCCTCCGCCGTGCAGCGGGGAAGAAGGTGGCGCAGAGCGCCGGAAGAGGCTCTTTATTCGAAGATCGTCGTCTCGGCAAACGAGAGGCCTTCACCCGCATTTTAGGGTCTCTCTCGACATCTCGCGGGTCAGGCCGGTCAAAGAGTGGAGAGCGAGGGCCGGAGCCGGCCGCTGTTCGCCGCGAGATCGAGGAAGGTGAAGCGGTCGCGGATCTCCCGGCAGCGCAGCAAGGCTTGTTCATAGAAGGGGCGGGGCAGATGCAGCTCTTGCGACGTGATCGGCGCGCCGGCGGCCTCGAGCACGCGGCTCAGATGGTCGGGCGAGAGCGAGATGGCGGCGATGCGCTCGGCGATCTTGGGCCACGAGCCGGCAAGGCGGTCATTGAGCATCTCCACCTTCTCGCGCGCCAGACGCTTGCGTGCGAAATCGCTCCAGCAGGATTGTCCCAGCGCATCGCCATAGCGCGCGATGAAATCCGCCAGCGTTTCCTCATCCGCCCTGAGCATCGGCGGCGTGCGCAGCATCTTGTGCTGCAGGCGGGCCATCGACAGGGTCGTCACGCCGATCTGCTCGCCATGATAGATGAGCGGCCGAGGCGCGCCGAGCATGTCGATATAATGGCTGATCAGATGCTCGCCCTGGCTCGCGGGCGCGCTCGATCCATGGATCGCCGTGCCGAACCCTGACAGCACGAGCGTGCGGACCAGCCGCTCCATCGCCGCGATGTCACCCGCCATCAATGCCGCCGATTGCTCGAAGAGCGGCGCTTCGTCATCCGCCAGCAGCGCATAGGGCAGCTGCCGGTAGGGCTGGTCGAGAAGGAGATGCGCCAGGAGCCAATCGGCCTGCGAGGTGGCCCGGCAGAGGCTGTCGCCGAGCCCCGAGCGGATCAGGCGGGGTGGCGCCGCGGCCAGGATGGCGAGGTCGAAGAAGGCGCCCAAGGGCGCCTGGGCGGGCAGGGACTTCTTGTGCCCATGCTCGGTGATCGCGGCGTTGAGCGAGGTGTAGCCGTTCATCGAGGGCGCGGTCGCGAAGACCGCATAGGGCTTGCCGTCGCGGGCGCTGACGAACTTGCACAGGTCGTTGATGGTTCCCGAGCCGACCGCGATCAGTGCGCTCGCCGTCCGTGTCGCCTTGTGCAGCTCGGCGACGGTTGGGTCATCGGCATGCGGCGCTTCTGGCAGCACGATGCTCTGCACATGATATGAGCCGAAGAGCGCCCGCTCGATGCGCCTGCCGAGCACCGCATGGGTCGTCTGGTCGCTCACGATCGCGACATGGCGGTCGAAGTCGAGGTTCTTGACGAGATCGCGCTCCATGCCATCGAGGGTCGGCGCGATGACGAGTGCCTGCGTGGTGACGCCTTGCCGGCCGAGGCCGTCGGGGTCTTCATAGGTGCCGTCGAGAAGCTGGATGATCTTATCCGTGGTCGGCATGGGTATGACAGGATGATGAGGTGAGGGATTTGACGGCCGCGAAGAGTTGCCGGTAGCGTTGATAAGAGTGGTCGAGCATGGCTGTGGTGGCGGCATCGGGCATGAGACGTCGCGCGGGCGGAGCGAGCTGTGCCGCGGCTTGCTTGATATCCGTAAACATTCCGGCCGCGACGCCGGCGAGCATCGCGGCACCCACGACCGAGCTATGAGGATGATGCGGCGGAACAACCGGCAGGCCGGCGATATCGGCGCGCAATTGTGCGGTGAGCCTGCTCTGCGAGCCGCCCGCCAACAGCCTGATCGAAGCCGGCCGGGCGCCGAGCATCGCAAGGCGCGTGAGGACGTCGCGCATGGCGAAGCCGCAGCCTTCGAGCAGCGCGCGGGCGAGATGAGGCGCGCCATGCGCCGGCGTCAGGCCATAGAAGCAGCCGCGCGCGCCGGCGATCCATTCCGGCGCCATGGCGCCGGTAAGCGCGGGCAGGAAGATCACGCCGTCGGCGCCCGCCGGAGCCTGCGCCGCGATCACATCGAAGCTTTCATAATCCGCTATGCCCAGGAGGTCCTTGAGCCAGGTGACCGCGCCGCCGGCGAGCCAGCCGGGATTCTCGACGAAATAGCCGCCCGCCGGATAGGCATGGGTCTCGACCAGGCCGTCGGGATCGATGACAGGCTCGCCGAAGAGCGCGCCGACCACCTCGCCGGTGCCGATGGCGACCGAGACTTCTCCGGCTTCCGTCAGGCCGGCGCCCAGCGGTGTCGAGAAATCATCGCCGGTCCCGACCGCGACCGGGATGCCGGCTGGGAGTCCGGTGAGATCAGCACCCGTCGGCGTGAGCTTGCCGGCACAGTCGCCCGACCAGGCGAGACATGGCAGCTCGGCTTTGCTCACGCCGAAAGCCGAGAGCAGCGCTGCGTCATAGTCTTGCGCCTTGAGATCATAGAGCATGCTGGTCGAGGCGAGCGCGTGATCGATCACGGCAGCGCCGGTCAGGCGCTCGACCATGTACGAGACCGGCTGATGATAGCGCGCCGCCCGGGTCGCAGCATCGCTATGCCGCTTCAGCCAGCGAATCTTGGCGGCGAGATGGCTGGCATCGGCGACGATGCCGGTGACGGTGCGCAGACGGTCCTTGTCGATGTCGCCGAGCTCCGCGCCGGCGCGGCGGTCCATCCAGGTGAGGCACGGGCCGCGCAATTCGCCGCGGCCGTCGACCGGAATGCAGCCGTCGAGTTGACCGCAGACGGCGAGGCCGAGCACCTGCCGTTCCGTGATTCCGGCCTTCGCGAGCGCATCGGCGATGGTGGGACGCAAGGCCTGTTCCCACAGCCTGGGATCCTGCTCGGCCCGGCCGGGTCCTGGAAAGGACGGACGATAGGAACGGCTGCCTTCGCCTTTCAGGGCAAGCGCGGCATCGGTCACCGCCGCTTTGAGGCTTTGCGTTCCGATGTCGACGCCGATGAGCACCGGTGCCGCCTAGCAGCAGTTCGGCGCGCGCTTCTCGCCCGTCTGGCCGTAGCTCTTGAACTTCTCCATGACCCGCGCGATCTCGTCGTCCGGCAGGACATGGGGTACCCCCACTTGCAGGGCGCGCCAATATTGCGCGGCGAGCGCTTCGATCTCGACCGCGAGCCATGCCGCCTTCTTGAGATTGGGACCGACGCAGACCATGCCGTGATTGGCGAGCAGGCAGGCATGGCGGTTCTCGAGCGCGCCGACGATGTAGTCGGCAAGCTCCTGCGTGCCCCAGGTGACATAGGGAACGCAGGGCACGGTGGGGCCGCCGGCGGCGGCGATCATGTAATGCACGGCCGGGATCTCGCGGCGCAGGATCGACAAGGACGTGCAGAACATCGAATGCAGATGGATGACCGCGCCGACGTCGGGCTTCTTCGCCATGATGTCGCGATGGAAGCGCCATTCGGTCGAGGGCTTGCGCGGCCCCTGATGCGACGCATCGAGCTTCATGAAGACGATGTCTTCCGGCGTCATCTCGTGATAGGGCACGCCTGACGGCGTGATCAGGAAACCGCCTTCGACACGCGCGCTGATATTGCCCGACGTCCCCTGATTGATGCCTTTGTCGTTCATGTAGATGCAGGTCGCGATCATCTCGCGGCGAAGGGCTTGGTGCTTCATCTCGATCTCCCGGGCGTCGGTTGGCTGCGCGTCTATTTGGTCTCGGCGGCGGCGATCAGCACTTCCACCGCCAGCGGCGAGAGCGCTTCCGCCATCTCGGCCTCGGGCTCGCGATCGGTCACCAGATAGTGCACTCGATCGAGGCTCTGCACCTGCACGGGGGCATAGCGGCCGAATTTCTGATGGTCGGCGACGACGATGACGGTCTGCGCCGATTGCAGCATGACATTGTGCAGCTCGGCCTCCTCGCGGCTGAAATCCATGAGGGTGCCGCGCGGCGATATGGCGCCGGCGCCGATGAGGGCGAAGTCGGCGAAATAGTTGGTCAGCATCTGGGTGGCGTCGCGGCCGAGACAGGCCTGGTTCTGCGGCTGGATCTCGCCGCCGAGGAGATGCACCCTGTTGTTGTTGCGCCCGCTGAGCTTCAGCGCCGTGGCGATGCAGTTGGTGAAGACGGTGAGCCGCTGACGCTTGGCCAGATGATCGGACGCGCTCTGCACCGTGGTGCCAGCGGACAGCAGGATCGAGGCGCCGTCGGGGATCATGCTCGCCGCCAGGAGGCCGATGGCCTGCTTGCCGGTCACATTGGTGGTCTGGCGCACCGCGATGTCGGGCTCGCGCGATTCGAGCGAGATGGCGCCGCCATGCGTCTTGCGCAGCTTGCGCTGTTCGGCGAGCGTGAGAAGATCGCGGCGGATGGTCTCGCGCGAGACATTGAGCGTGCGCTGGATTTCGGTGATCGAGATCGACCGATGCGCTTTCACCAAAGCGAGAATGTGGTTCTGACGCTCCTCCGCAAGCACGCCGGCCTCCCAGTCATTTGAAAAGATTGAAGAATTTTCTCTATAGCGAAAGATGTGGCATTTATAGCATTTTCTTGCGATATATAGCAATAATGTTGTAATTTGTGCAGATAATAACAAGCAACATCACCCTGGAGGGAACGGACATGACGACAGTGAAGGCGAGCCCTCGCCGAGGCCTATCGCGGCGCGGCGTGTTGAAGGCCGGTGCCACAACGGCATTGGGCGCATTGATCCTGGGCCGTCCGGGCCCGTTCATCGGCAATGCCGAGGCTGCGACGCCGACTTTGCGGCTGCTGATGTGGCAGCCCTATGCGATCAAGGAGACGATCGCGGCGTTCGAAACCGCGTTCAAGGCGAAGTTCGCGCCGACCTTCTTCGACGGCAACTCGGAAGCCTTCAACAAGCTGAAAGTGGGCGGCACCAGGGATTTCGACATGGTGATGGCGGACGGCTTCTGGCCGCGCCTCTATTTCCGCCAGGGTCTGACCAAGGCGCTGGATTACGGCAGGATCGCCAATATGAGCGGGGTCTTTTCCGACTTCCTGCCCGACAAGTTCGTCCTCCTGGCGGATGCCGAGGGCAAGAACAAGGTGGCGGCGCCCAATTGCTGGGGCGGCTACGGCATCACCATCAACAGCTCCGAGATCGCCAAGGAGGATGTGGGCTCGATCGAGCTGCTCCTCAACAGCAAATATGCCGGCCATTTCTCCACCAATTCGCGCTTCGAGGAGAATATCGCGCTGATGGGCATATTGGCGGCGACGAAGCTCGGCACCAAGGACGGCGCGCGTCCGGACGGAAATCCCTTCAACCCCTATCAGCTCACCGACGACGAGCTCGCCGAGACCAAGCGGCTCCTGATCGAGCAGAAGAAGCTGCTGTTGACCCGCTATCAGGACTATGACGCGCTCGAGCGTCTCATGCGCGCCAAATCGGTCTGGGCCGCGCCCGAATTCGCCGAGAGCTACCGTAAGCTCACGGTCCTGCGCCGCGAAGGCAAGATCGATTTCGACGTCGAGCATGTGCTGAAGCCCAAGGAAGGCGGGCTCGGCTGGGTCGATACCTGGATGGTGAGCGCCGAGGCCGATTCCGAGCGGACCGAGCTCGCCCATGCCTGGATCAATCTCTTCCTCGAGAAGGAGAACTATGTCCGGGTGGTGCGCTCGACCGGCTATGGCGGCGTGGTTGATGTGCGCACGCTGATGTCGGAAGATGAGATCGCGCTCTATTTCCAGAACCGCAGCGCCGAGGCGAGCCAGCTGCATATGTTCGACCAGCCCTCCTCGCCGGAGAAATGGGAGCGCATCTGGTCGGATGTGGAGGCCTCCTGAAGCGGCGAGGTCGTGACGAGGAGAAGCGATGACGACATCCTCTGGGCCGCCGGCATCGCTGTCGCTTCACGCCGTCTCGCGGCATTTTGGTCCGATAAAGGCCGTCGACGGCATCGATCTCGAGATCGGCCAGGATGAGTTCTTCTCGCTCCTTGGCCCCAGCGGATCCGGCAAGACCACGCTGTTGCGGATCATTGCCGGGCTGGAGCGGCCCACGGCGGGGCGCGTCCGGGTGGCGGGCCGTGACGTGACCGAGATGCCGCCCTATCGCCGGCGCATCGGCATGGTGTTCCAGAATTTCCTTCTGTTCCCGCACAAGACGGTGGCGGAGAACATCGTCTTTCCCTTGCGCATGCAGCGGGTCGAACGTGCCGCGCGCGACGATAGACTGCGCTGGGCCATGCAGCTCTTGCGCCTCGAAGGGCTCGCCGAAAGGTATCCCAACGAGCTTTCCGGCGGCCAGCAGCAGCGCGTGTCGCTGGCGCGCGGCCTGATCGCGCGGCCCGCTCTGCTTCTGCTCGACGAGCCTCTGGCCAATCTCGATCGTGAGCTTCGCGCCGAGATGGAGGTCGAGATCCGCCGCTATCAGAAGGAGCTCCGCATCCCCTTCGTCTATGTCACGCACAACCAGGAAGAAGCGCTCACCATGAGCGACCGGATCGCCGTCATGCGCAATGGCGTCTTCGAGCAAGTGGGCGCGCGCAACGACGTCTATCGCAAGCCCGCGACCGCCTTCGTCGCCACTTTCGTCGGCCAGTCGAACCAGATGACCGGGCGAGCCGAGGCGGTCAACGGCCATGCGCTGGCCATGCGCCGGCATGGCGAGACGCTCCGCCTGCCGCATCGAGGCGGCATTTCGGCGGGAGATGAAGTCCGCTTTCTCATCAAATACGAGGACGTCGAGGTCCAGGCGGCGGGACGGCAGGCCGCTGGCGACCATGGCGAGGACAATCGTCTCGCCGGCCGTCTGCGCGACGTCATCTTCAAGGGCCAGACGGCGAATTACATCGTCAGCATGGAGGACGGCAGCGAGATCATCGCCAGCGCATCGTCGCGCGACCAGAAAGTCAGGATCGGCGAGGCCGTCTTCATCCGCTGGCCGGAAACGGCCGGCATGTGCTTCAGGACCTAGCGCGTGCCGCGCCGCGCGTCGCCATTGCTCATGCTGGCCGGACCGGGCGTGCTCTTCATCCTGGTGACGCTGCTCCTGCCGCTGCTCGCCATCTTCGTCTTCAGCTTCTGGCGTACCGAGAGCTACGAGCTCTATGCCGATTGGAACCTCGACAATTATCGCATCCTGCTCGGCGAGCCGGCCTATCGCACATTCCTGCTGCGCTCGGTCGTGAGCGCGCTCGCGACGTCGCTGATCTGCCTCGTCCTCGCCTGGCCGGTGGCCTATTTCATTGCCCGCCATGGCGGCAGATATCGCCTGCTGCTGGTCCTTCTCTTCGCCGCTCCGTTCTTCACCGGCCTCATCCTCAGGATCGCGGCCCTGCAGGGCATACTTGGCCCCGGCGGGCTGATCAACATGACGCTGGCCACGCTGGGCTTCCAGCCGCTGGCGGCGCTCATGTACACCCAGACCGCCGCGACCATCGGCCATGTCTATCTCTTCATCCCCTTCATGGTCACCGCGATCTATCTTTCGCTGGTCAACTTCAACTTCGACCTGCTCGAGACGGCCAAGATCAACGGCGCCGGTCCGTTCAGGGCCTTCATCGAGGTGACATGGCCGCTCAACTGGATCGGAACCGCAATCGGCCTGGCGCTCGTCTTCATTCCCTGCCTCGCTTCGGCGGTCACGCCGCGCTTCCTCGGCGGACCGAACGCCACCTCCTTCGGCATGAGCCTCGGCCAGCAGTTCGGCGAGACCGGCACATGGGCGCTGGGCTCGGCCATGGGTGTCGTCCTCTTCGCCGTCTGCCTCATCGTCATCGTGGTGATGGGGTTCACGATCAACCTCAAGCGCAGCGGGTTCACCGGCATGGGGACCAGATGACATCGGTCGGCGACCGGGCGAACGGGCTGCGCCGTTTGGGCATGGGCGGTCTTCTCCTGCTGCTCTACATCTTCCTCTATGCGCCGATCCTCTATGTGATCTACGCCTCCTTCTCGCGCGACATCGTCTGGCCCTTCCCGCCGTCCTTCACCACCGATGCCTATGCGGAGCTGTTCGACAACGCGCTCTATGGCGATGCTCTCGGCAACAGCCTCCTGATCGGCCTCGGCAGCGGTATGCTGTCCACGCTGCTCGCGACGGCGGGCGTCATCGGCATCCTGCGCTTTCCCTCGCGGCGGCGCGTTGCGGTGCTGATCGTCTTCCTGGCGCCGCTCTTCGTCGCCGAACTGCTGATCGGCATTTCCTCGCTCGCCTTCAACGCGCGCGTCCTGGGCCTGCCCGGCAATCTCGCCTCCGCCATTGCCGCCAATGCGGTAGAGGGCACGGCCTTCGCCTTCCTGATCGTCCTCGCCCAGCTCGTGCGCTATGACTGGCAGATGGACGACGCCGCCATGGTGTTCGGCGCCAGCCCCTTGCGCTGCTTCTGGGAAGTGACATTGCCGACGATCTGGCCGAGCCTTCTCGGCGCGTTTCTCATCAGCTTCATATTAGCGTTCAACAATCTCGAAATCTCCTTCTACAATCTCGGCGCCATACCGACCTTGCCCTCGGTGGCCTGGGGCTCGCTGCGTTTCGGCCTTGGTCCCGAGCTCTTCGCGCTCGCGGCTCTGACCAACGGGCTGGTCTTCACCGTGTTCGCCGTGATGTATGGTCTGATGCGTGCCGGGATCGTGAAATTCGGCTATCGCGGCGGCTGAAGCAGAGCGCCGAAGAGGTGCTTGCTGGCCGTGCCGGTTCTTTGTATCTCTTCGAGAAGATCCGGTTCGCAAGAGGGGCAATATTGTCGAAGAAGGCCGTCATTCTGGCCATGGCGTTCATGCTGGGCTTACCCGGCGTCGCGCGGGCCGAGAACGCGCTCGAGGTGAAAGCGGCGATCGCCGGCTATGCCGCCATCTATGGCCTGCCGGAGGAACTCGTGCATCGCATCGTCAAGCGCGAAAGCAAGTATAATCCCAAGGCCTATAATCGCGGTCATTACGGCCTGATGCAGATCAGATACGACACCGCGCGCAGCATGGGCTATCGCGGCAAGCCCAAGGGTCTCCTCGATGTCGATGCCAACCTCAAATATGGCGTGAAATACCTTGCCGGCGCCTATCTGGTCTCCGGCGGCAATGCCGACAAGGCGGCGCGCTATTACCGCAGCGGCTATTATTATGTCGCCAAGCGCAAGGGCCTTCTCGAAGAGACGGGATTGAAGCGCAAGCGCTGAAAGCGCGGAGCGGGCCGGATCTTCTCGCTCCGACCCGGTGTGATCCTGATCAGCGGTGCTGGTCGGGGAGCATCAGGGCGCGGTCGGCGTCGAGCTTCGCCCGGTAATAGGGCGGCAAATTGAGATCTGCCAGATCGTGATTGCTCAAGCGCAGGCTGTCGAGCCGGGGAACCCTGGCGCGGCCGGACGTGCCGTGGCCGTTGACCAGCGAGAACAGCCGGAAAAGACGGGTTGTCAGTGTCATGGCGGGCCTCTTTTGTGCTGTAAGCCATCGAATTGATAATGAATATGAGCCCTGTTTTCTTTGGTTTCCAACGCGAAATCTGCTATTAGGCATCAAACTGGTTTATGGCTCACAATGGCTGAAATCCCTCCCCTGCAGGCCGTGAAGGTCTTTGACGCCGTCGCCCGCCACATGAATTTCACCAAGGCAGCGGACGAGTTGAACATGACCCAGTCGGCGGTCAGCTACCAGGTCAAGCTCCTCGAGAGCTTCATCGGCACGCCCCTGTTCCTGCGCCAGGCGCGCGGCGTCGCCTTGAGCGAGCAAGGCCAGGCGGTGGCGCCGCTGGTGCGTCGGGCCCTGAATGATCTGAGCCAGGCCTTCCAGTCGGCCAAGGCCGAGACCGCCAATCTCCTGGTGGTCTCGACCATGCAGACATTTGCATCGAACTGGCTCGCCCCGCGCATCGGCAATTTCCAGATGGCCAATCCCGATATCGCCGTCCGCCTCGACGTCTCCAACCATCTCGTCGATTTCGAGCGCGATCGTGTCGATGCCGGCATCAGATCGGGCAAGGGCGATTGGCCGGGACTGCACAGCCATCTCATCGGCGGCGGCAATTTCACCATCGTCTGCAGCCCGGCCTATTATGAGCGCATCGGCCGGCCGACATCGCCGGCGGAGCTCACCGACTGTATTTTCATCGGCCCGCGCGACGAATGGTGGCCGATCTGGTTCGCCGCCGCCGGCTTGCAGCCGCCCGCGGCCTTGAGCCGGCCCGGCGTCGACGTGGAGACGCAGCAGATGGCGGCGGTGCTGGCTGTCGCCGGCCATGGGCTGGCTCTGGTCCATCCGGGTTTCGTCGCCGAGGAGATCACGACCGGCAAGCTCGTGCAGCCTTTCGCGGTGATGGCCTCGACCGGTTTCAGCTATTATCTGGTCTATCCGCGGGCCAATCGCTTGCCGCGCAAGACGCAATTGTTCAGGGACTGGATTCTGGCCGAGGCCGGTCAGGAGACTTCGGAGAATGCCGGCGCGCCGGAGGCTTCCGTCACTCGGTGACGCCGCGTAGCGCGCCATCGGCGGCCTGGCCCTCTGGCGAAGGCGCGCCGCGCTGCTCGGTCGTGGGCAGGTTCTCCAATCGCGTCCAGGCGAGAAGCCTTTCGGCGACCGCCTGCTTCAGCTTCGGATCGTATCTCATGAGGTTGAAGCTCTCGGCGAACCACAGGCCGTCATTGGCCATGCGGATGATCGAGGCGAAGACCGGATCGAGGCCGTCCGCCTGGATGGCGGCCTGGTGCCGCTGCCCCTGCTGGCGCACCGGCTCGACCCGTTCCGGGAAATTGGTGAGGGCCGCGGTGATGGCGCCATTGACCTTGTCGAAGGTCTTGCCGGTGATCGCCTCGCCATGGAAGGTCGCCATCACATAGGCGCGGATCTTGCGCCCGAGCGGCTCCTTGTCCTCATGGATGGCGTCCGCCCAGGCCGTGTCGAAGCGCGCGACGAAGCGCTCGATCATGGCGGAGGTGAGCGCCTCCTTGCAGTCGAAATGATAGAGGGTCGTCCCCTTGCTCACCCCGGCTTCCGCCGCCAGCGCGTCGAAAGTCAGGGCATTCACGCCGTCCCGATCGACGATGATCTCAGCCGCATCGAGAATGAGATCGCGGGTATTCCGCTTGGTCTTGCCTTTCCCCATGGTTTCAATATACCGTCTGGTCAGTACAAATCAAGAGCCTTCATCCTGACGGAGTGTTCATGGCCTACAAGTCCTCGCCGCGCCCCGTTTTCACAGCCGCGACGCATATTCCCTATGCCGGCGTCACGCGCTTCCTGTGGGGGGACGAGACGGCGGGCTTCGTCGATGACTGGATCTATGCCTCGACCGACAAGATCCATCAGCTGGTTTTCGGCCTCCCGCCCTATGGCGCCTTCCGCCACTCCAAGGACCGTCCGACGGTCTTTGGGGCCGATGAGGTCCTCTATGTGCTGGAGGGCACTTTGGGATCGGCCAATCCGGAGACGGGTGAGGTCCATGTCGCGCAGGCGGGCGAGGCGGTCTTCTTCCGCAAGAACACCTGGCATCACGGCTTCAGCCTGTCGGCCGAGCCCTTGCGCGTGCTCGAATATTTCGCGCCCCCGCCGTCCACCGGAACGTCCGGGCCCTATGCCCGCACCAGGCCCTATGTCGAGACGTCGAAATACCGGCAAGACGATTTCCTCGGCCGCTGGCCGATGGCGCACGCGGAGCAGCGCCAGTCGGCGACCATGCGGGTGATGCGCGATGCCGATCTCCTGTGGGAGCTGGACGGCAAGGATCAGGGCGTCCTCACCGGCCTCTACGCGGCGACGGAGCATCTGACGGTTGGCCGCGGCATGGTCGCGCCGGGGCGCGTCTCGTCGTTGCACGGCCATGACGGCGATGAGTGTCTCTATCTTCTCTCCGGCACGCTCAACGTGCTCGTGCCCGAAAAGGACGGTCAGACATGGTTCGAGGTCCATCCCAAGGACGGCTTCTTCGTGCCCGCCAGGACGCAGCATCAATATTGGAACATGGGCAAGGAGCCCGCGGTCTTCGTCTTCGGCGTGGCGCCGCATTACGGGGCACCGGCATGAGAAACGCGCACCAGGCCATCGGCGTCGACATCGGCGGCAGCAAGACCGCCGTGGGTCTCATCGATCTCGACAAGGGCAATGTGCTGCGCGAGGAGGTCTTCGACACGCCGGCGCTCGGCGCGACGGGCGAAGCGTACCTCGCTTGCATCAAGGAGAGCGTGACGCGGCTGCGCGCCGGCACCGATGTGGTGAAGGTCGGCATCGGCATATGCGAGCTCGTCGACAATGACGGCCGGATCGTCAGCGCGCATCGCGTGAAGATGAACGAAGCGCAGGTGCACGCGGCCTTCGGCGATTTCGCCGCGGTGGTGATCGAATCCGATGTCCACGCGGCGGCTCTCGCCGAAGCCCGTTTCGGCGCCGGCCGGGACCTGAAGCAGTGGGTTTATGTGAATGCCGGCACCGGCATATCGAGCGTGCTCATGAAGGGCGAGGATTGCTACAATGGCGCTCATGGCTGGGCCATCTGCCTCGGCATGAGCCCGATCGATCTCGCCAATGGTGCGGTCGGCAGCGCGCCGCATGTCATCGAGGACCGTGCCGGAGGGGCCGGCCTCGTGCGCGAAGCGCGTGAGGCCGGGCTTGCGTTCGATACCGCCGCCGAGCTGCTGGCCGCAGCGGAAGAGGGCGACCGGCAAGCCATCGGCGTGCTGGAGCGCGGCGGTCAGGTCCTCGGCAACGCCATTGCGCTCCTGGTGAACATGCTCGACCCGCAAAAGGTGGTGGTTGGCGGCGGCCTGGCCAGTCTCGATGGTCCCTATTGGCGGGCGCTCGGCGAGACGGCACGCCTCGCCATCTGGCATCGCCCGGCCAAGAACGTGCAGATCCTCAAGGCGCGGCTCGAGAGCCGGGCCGGCGTGATCGGCGCGGCCCTCGCCAATGGCCGATGATGCGGCTATAGGCTGAGCGTCGAATTTCGAGAGAGCGAGATGATGCGGGCGCGGGTTCAGTGGCTTGAGGGCAGGGCTTTTGTGGGCGAATCGGGCAGCGGCCATGCCGTCGTCATGGACGGAGCGCCCGAGGCGGGGGGCCGCAATCTCGGCATCAGGCCGATGGAGATGCTGCTCGTCGGGCTCGCCGGCTGCACCGCCTTCGATGTGGTTCATATTCTGGAGAAGGGCCGCGAGGCGGTCACCGCCTGCGACGTCGAGGCGACCGCCGAGCGCGCCCCGGCGGAGCCCAAGGTGTTCACCGCCATCCATCTCACCTACAAGGTGAAGGGCCGCAATCTCAAGGAAGCAGCGGTGAAGCGCGCCATCGACCTCTCGGCCGAGAAATACTGCTCGGCATCGATCATGCTGGCCAAGACCGCGAAGATCACCCATTCCTGGACGGTGGAGGAGGGCTGAGCCCTCCTCCACGGCTCCTCCCTACTTGTCCGTGTCCTCGAAGAAGAACCGGCCCAGCGGGTTCTGGTGAAAGCCGGTCACGTTCTTCCGGCAGCCGTTGATGAACGGGCTGTAATAGAGATCGATCCAGTTCACATCGGCCTTGGCCATGGCCTGGAGCTCGACATACATGCCCTTCCGCTTCTCGGCATCGAGTTCGACGCGCGCCTTCTCCACCAGCTCCTTGACCTTGTCGTTCTTGTAGCGGGTCATGTAGTTCATGTTGGAGTCGTGCCCGAGCACGAATGTGGTCTTCTGGTCGGGATCGAGAATGTCGTTGGTCCAGTAGTTGGTCGCGAGCTCGTAATTGCCGTCGACCAGCGTCTGCCAGATCTGGCTCGCATCCATCTTCTGGATGGTGACGGTGACGCCGGCCTTGGCGAGCTGCTGCTGCAGCAGGATGGCGATCTGCTCGTCGACGACATCGCCGGCCTGCGCCAGGTAGCTCAGGCTGAGGCCCTCGGCGCCGGCATCCTTCAGGAGCTGCTTCGCCTTCTCGGGATCATAGGGACGCGCCAGGTTGTTCTCGTTGTGATAGAGGGCGCCCGCCGGGATGTAGGAATTCGCCACCTGGCCAAGGCCGAAGGTCACGGTATCGACGATCGCCTTCTTGTCGATGGCGTGATCGAGCGCTTCGCGCACCTCTTTCTTTGCCAAGGCGCCCTTCTCGTGATTGATCAGCAGCGCGTCCTCGCGCGTCGACTGCGTGACCATGATGTTGAGGTTGGCGTCCTTCTTGAGCTCGGCCTCTTTCGAAAACGGCACGAAGATCGAGCAGTCGATCTCGCCCGCCTGGAGCTTCAGCATGCGCGTATTGTCGTCGACGAGCGAGATCCACTCGATGCCGTCGAGCTTCACCTTGTCGGCCTGCCAGAAGTTCGGGTTCTTCTTCAGGATGACGCGGTCGCCGCGCCGCCACTCCGCCAGGCTGAAGGCGCCCGAGGCCATGGGTTTCTCGGCGTAGCCTTCGTCGCCGGCGGCCTCGACGGCTTTTTGCGACAGGATCGAGACGCTCGGCATGGCGAGCAGCGACAGGAACGAGGTGATCGGCTGATCGAGCGTGACCACCAGCGTCTTGTCGTCCTTGGCCTCGGCCGTCTTGATCATCTTGAAGGAGTCCTTCAGCACCGACGCCGGATTGTCGCGCAGCCGCACAATTGAGAACACGGCGTCCTTGGCGGTGATGGGCGAGCCGTCCTCGAACTTGGCGTCGCGCAGCTTGAATGTGTAGGTGTAGCCGTCCGGCGAGATTTCCCAGCTCTCGGCCAGGCCGGGCTCCAGCGTGCTGCCGGTCTTGTCGACCCGCACCAGCACGTCATACATGTTGGCGATGACCCAGAAATCCACGTTGAGCGCCGTTCGGGTGGGGTCGAAATTCGTCGAATCCTCGCGCCGGCCGACGGACAGCGTGCCCGCGGCATCGGCGAAACTCGTCGCGGCGATGGTGCCGGCGAGAAGCAGGGCTGAGGCGGTGATCAGTTTTCTTGCTTTCGGCATGTGATCGTCTCCCTTGGTTACTGCGTGGCTTCGTCATAAAGCAGGCACGCGGCGCGTCGTCCGGCAACGCGCCGCAATGAGGGTGAAGCGCCCGATCGGCAGAGGTCCATCACGCTCGGACAGCGCGGATGAAAGCTGCAGCCCGCGGGAAGGTTGAGCGGGCTCGGCGGTTCGCCGGCGAGGATGGCTGTGGGCACGGGATTGTCGGGATCGATGTCGGGGACCGAGCGGATCAGGGCCTGCGCATAAGGATGCTTGGGGCTGGCGAAAATCTCATGGGTCGGCCCCTCCTCGACGATGCGGCCGAGATACATCACCGCGACCCGGTCGCACAGCCGCCGGACCACGGCCAGGTCATGGGTGATGAAGATCATCGCCAGGTCGAACCGCGTGCGCAGGTCGGCAAGCAGGTTGATGATCTGCGCCTGGATCGAGACGTCGAGGGCGGACAGGCATTCATCGGCGACGATCAGCCTGGGTTCGACCGCCAGCGCCCGGGCGATGCCGGCCCTCTGGCATTGGCCGCCGGACAGCGTCGCGGGCTTGCGCGCCGCATGCTCGGCGGGGAGCCCGACGAGAGCGAGAAGCTCCTCGACCCGGGCTTGCACGGTCCGGCGCGTCGCCTTGCCGTGGACCAGGAGAACCTCGGCGATGGCATTGCCGATCGTCATGCGCGGATTGAACGCATTGTGCGGATCCTGGAAGATCATCGCCGTCTCGCGGCGAAGATCGCGCAGGCTGCCGGGCTTGCCGGGGTCGACGGTCCGGCCGGCGAAGCTGACGCTGCCGGCGCTGCGATGGGTGAGGGCGAGGATCGAGCGCGCGAGCGTCGTCTTGCCGCAACCGGATTCACCGACCAGGCCTAGGGTTTCGCCGGGCTGGAGCGTCAGCGACACGTCGGTGACCGCCGCGACGGCCTTGCGCCCGGACAGGAAGCCGCCGGCGGAAAACTGCACGCTGAGGCGATCGACGGCGAGGAGCGTCGGCATCGTCACGCCGCCTCCTCGCCGGCAATGGCATGGCAGGCGACACTGTGGCGGCGCTCGACCGGCACCAGCGCCGGCGCGTCCTCCCGGCATTTCGCCATGGCCCGGGCGCAGCGGGGATGGAAGCGGCAACCCTCGGGATAGGCCGAGACCGAGGGCGGCTGGCCGGGGATCGTATCGAATGTGCGCTCCTGCGGCGCGGCGCGTGCCGGCTGGCAGGCGAGGAGCTTCTGCGTATAGGGATGGCGTGGCGCCTTCAGCAACTCGCGCTTCGGGCCGCTTTCGCACAAGCGTCCGGCATACATCACCGCCACCCGGTCGCAGGTCTGCGCCACCACCGCGAGATCATGGGTGATCAGGATCGCGCCCAGACCGCGTTTGTCGCGTAGCTCGAGCAGGAGGCGCAGGATCTGCGCCTGGATCGTCACATCGAGGGCCGTCGTCGGCTCATCGGCGATCAGCAGGTCCGGATCGCAGGCGAGCGCCAGCGCGATCATGGCGCGTTGCCGCATGCCGCCGGAAAACTCGAAGGGATAATTGTCGACGCGCTGCTGCGGATCGGGGATGCCGACCTGGCGCAGAAGCTCGACGGCGAGAGCCCGCGCCTCGCGCGCCGTGATCTGCTTGTGGACCTCGAGCGTTTCGCCGATCTGCCGGCCGATGCTCATGATAGGATCGAGATGGCTCGAGGGGTTTTGGAAGATCATGCCGATGCGCCGGCCGCGGATCCGCCGCAGCTCGGCCTCCGGCGCCTTGGCGATGTCGCTGCCGGCGAGCCGGATCTCACCCTCGGTGATCGCGAGGTTGCTGGTCGGGAAGAGCCGCATCAGCGCCCGGCAGGTGACCGTCTTGCCGGAGCCACTCTCGCCGACCATGCCTAAGATCTCGCCGCGGTCCACCGTGAAGCTGACCCTGTCGACGATGGACTGGACGAGCCCATGCCGGATGGCGGCGATGCTCAGGCCACGGACGTCGAGCAGCGGGACGCTCATTCGCGCACCCCCAGCAGCTCGCCGAGGCCGTCGGCGGCCAGGCTGAAGCCGAAAGCGAGGACGACCAGCGCAAGCCCCGGAAAGGTGGTGATCCACCAGGCGGTGGTGATGAAGTTCTGGCCTTCGGCGATCATGATGCCCCATTCGGCGGTGGGCGGCTGGACGCCGAGCCCCAGATAGCTCACCGCGGCGCCGCTCAGGATGACGAGCACGATGTCCGACATGGAGAATACGATGGAGGCGACGAGCGCATTGGGCAGGATGTGGCGCAGCATGATACGCACATGGCTGAAGCCGAGGCTCCTGGCGGCGGTGACGAAGTCGCTGTGCTTGAGGATGAGCACCTGGGCGCGCACCATGCGGGCATAGGACACCCAGCCGACGAGCGCGATCGCGATGTAGAAGCTGAGGAGGCCGGGGCCGAGAAAGGCGATGATCGCCAGCATCAGGACGAGGAAGGGGAAGGCCAGGACGATGTCGACGATGCGCATGAAGATGGTGTCGATCAACCCGCCGGCATAGCCCGACATGAGCCCGATGACGGTGCCGATGACGAAGGGGAACAGGACGCCGAAAAAGCCGATCTGCAAGTCGACGCGGATCGCCCAGATGACGCGCGAGAAGACGTCGCGGCCGAAATTGTCGGTGCCGAAGAGATGGGCGAGGCTCGGAGGTTGCAGCGCATTGGGCGTGTCCTGGACGATCGGATCGAAAGGCGCGAGCCAAGGCGCCGCGACGGCGATGAGGATCGCCGCCGCGATGACGGACATGCCGATGACCAGCGGCAAGGGCAGGTCGGCGCGCCGCGATGTGGTCCAGGCGACGCTCACAGTCGCACCCGCGGGTCGGCGGCGACGGTGAGGACGTCGGCGAGGAAGTTGACGGCGACGCTCGCTATGGCGAAGGCCATGGCGACGCCCTGCACCACCATGAAGTCGCGAGTGAAGATCCCGCGCACCAGGAGCTGGCCGAGCCCCGGCAGCGAGAACACCGTTTCGACCACCACCGTGCCGCCGATCAGCCAGCCGATGTTGACGGCGAGGAGATTGATGGTGGGGACGAGCGAGTTCGGCAGGACATGGCGGAAGAAGATCACATGCTCGGGCAAGGCGCGGGCCCGCGCCGCCAGCGCGTGGTCCGACGACATCTCGGCCAATATGCTGGCGCGCAGGTTGCGCGTCAGCACCGCCGACAGCGCCAGCGCCACGGTGACGCAGGGCAGCACCATGTGGTGCAGTTTGTCCAAGGCGTTCTCGCCATAGCCCGACACGGGGAACCAGCCGAGCTTCACGCTGAAGACGATGATCAGCATGATGCCGAGCCAGAAGGCCGGGAAGCCGAGGCCTGCGGTCGAGACGAGCCGGATCGCATGGTCGACGATCCTTCCGCGCGTGCTGGCGGCGAAGCTCGCCAGGGGGATGGCGATGATGACCGCCAGGACCACGCTGCCCAGCACCAGGAGCGCTGTCGGTGCCAGGCGTTCGACGATGAGGTCGAGAACATCGACGCGATAGAGGATCGATTTGCCCATCTCACCCTTGAACAGGTTCTTGATGAAGTAGAAATATTGCAGCCATAGCGGCTCATCGAGGCCGAACTGGGCGCGGATGCGGGCAACCGCTTCGGGTGTCGCCCGCGTGCCGAGAAGGGTGCGGGCCGGGTCGCCGGGGATCGAGCGCACCAGCAAAAAGGTGATGATGCTGATGCCGACGAGGACCGGCACGAGCTGCAAGGGTCTGGTGAAGACGAAGCGGAAGCGGTCCACGTCCTCAGCCTCCGAAACGCATCACATCGGCGTGGTCTGACGGACGCTCCATCTGCGAGTGTCCCGGCGCTGCGCGGCGTTCACTGTAAATATGCCTCTCCTCTGACGGTACAGAGCATGCCGCGTCCCTGGTGCTCGGCTATTGCATTGTAATATCTTCTACTTTATTACAATATCATCACCCTTTTTTCGATCAAGTGCCATGAATGACAGGATGAATTGATGGGAACCGGTCCCCTTGCGCCCATGGAGGGCACCGCGCCGGCCCTGCTGACCGCTCCGTCCGCGACGGCTGAAGCCCAGAATTCGCTCTATGTGACCTCGATCGAGAAGGGCATTCGCGTCATGAACGCCTTCATGGGCGAGCGCGCGCTCGGCTTGGCCGAGGTGGCGCGCAAGACCGGCCTCGACATGAGCGCGGTCCAGCGTTTCGTATATACGTGGCAGGCGCTCGGCTATCTGCAGAAGGACGAGCGCACCCGGCGCTATCATTGCTCGCCGAAGATGCTCGACTGGGCGCTCATCTACCAATATTCGGACCCGTTGATCGTGATCGCCGCGCCGGCGCTCCTTGCCATGGTCGAGGAGACCGGACAGGCGACGAATCTGGGACGGCTCGTCGGTGCCGAAGTGATCTATGTCTCGCGCATTCCCAGCCGTCGGGCGCGTCTGGTCGGTCCGGTGGTCGGCGATCGGGCGCCGGCGTTCTGCACGGCCTCGGGACGCGCCATCATGTCACGGCTCGATCCTGCCGAAGTCGATGAGATCCTCGCCGCTGCGCCGCGCCAGCAATTGACACGTCACACGATCGTCGATCGCGGCGCCATCCTGGAACGCATAGCCCTAGCCCGCAGCGATGGTTTCACCATCGCGGTGGAAGAGTGCCTCCTGGGCGAGATCACGGTCGCGTCTCCCATCACCGGCAATCTCGGCAGGCCGGTCGCATCGGTCAACCTGTCGATGAAGACCAGCAACTTCACCTTGGATCGTGTGCGTGCGGAAATGGCGCCGGCGGTCGTGAATTCCGCGACCGTAATTTCCGAGGCTTACGCGCGATCGGGCCAGTTCTGACCCGGCCTTCGCAAGGCCAGTCCCGTCGCCGGATCGAAGAAATGCGCGCGGTCCATGTCGACGCCGATGATGAGCGGCGCGCCGCGCTCGGGCACGTGGCGCGGGTCGATGCGCGCGGTGATGCGGACGGGCTGACCGCCGCCGATCTCGAAGAAGACATAGGCATCGGCGCCGGTCATCTCGGTCATCAGCACGTCGCTGCGCAAGCCCGCTGACGAGGGCGCCGGATAGACGAAAGCCTCGGGCCGCACCCCCAATATGATCTCGCGCTCGGGCCGCTTGTCGAGATAGGGGCGCGCCGCCGCTTGCGCCGCGGTGAGCGGCAGCACCATGTCGGTGCCAGCGACGGCGCAGCCGAGCGCGCCATCCTTGCGCACCGGTTTTATGGTGAGGAAATTCATCGCCG
Source organism: Parvibaculaceae bacterium (assembly GCA_050251035.1). Lineage (GTDB taxonomy): Bacteria > Pseudomonadota > Alphaproteobacteria > Rhizobiales > Aestuariivirgaceae > Taklimakanibacter. Next base: position 6,076 of record JBFWNN010000002.1, on the reverse strand, counting down.
GGGAGCCGATGAAGCCGGCGACGAACAGATTGACCGGGTTCTCATAGAGCTCTCGCGGTGCCGCGCATTGTTGCAGATTGCTCTCGCTCTCCTGCGCGACGGGCTTGAGCACCGCGACCCGGTCACCCATGGTCATCGCCTCGACCTGGTCATGCGTTACATAAAGTGTCGTGACGCCGAGGCGGGCATTGAGCAGCTTCAGCTCGGCGCGCATCTGCACGCGCAATTTGGCATCGAGATTGGACAGGGGCTCGTCCATCAGGAAGCATTGCGGGTCACGCACGATCGCCCGGCCCATGGCCACGCGCTGGCGTTGCCCGCCCGACAGCGATCCCGGCTTCTTGCGCAAATAGGGCATGAGGTCGAGGGTGCGCGCCGCCTGCTCGACCTTCTGCCTGATCACGTCCTTCGGCACTTTCCTTTGCCCGAGGCCGAAGGCCATGTTCTCGAACACGTCCATATGCGGATAGAGCGCGTAGTTCTGGAACACCATGGCGATGTCGCGATCGCCGGGGCCGAGATCGGTGACATCCTTGCCGCCGATGGCGATGCGGCCTTGGGTCAGGGTCTCGAGCCCGGCGGCGCTGCGCAGCAATGTCGACTTGCCGCAGCCCGAGGGACCGACGAGCACCAGGAATTCGCCGTCCTTGACGTCGAGATCGACGCGCGACAGAGCGAGTGTCCCGTCGCCGAAGCGCTTGCCGACCGAAGCGAAGCTCAAGGACGCCATCAGCGCGCCCGCTTCGGCAGCTTGACGCTCTCACCGGTCCTGGCCGCTTCCTCTATGGCGGTCAGGACCCGTGTCACCTGCAGCCCGTCCTCGGCATCGGCGAGCACCGGCAGGTCCTGCGTCACTGCATCGACGAAGCGCGCGATCGCTTCCATGACGAAGCCGCCGATGCGTCCGCCGGCGGCCGGTGTGACCCCCAGCATGTCGCCACCACGCAAGCCGGCGCCGGTATATTTCTTGAACGTGCCGTTCTGCGCCGTGTCGATCTGCACCGAGCCTTTTTCGCCGACGATCTCGGCCTTGAAGTCGAAGACGAGCGGCAGGTCGCGCGGCAGCACCCAGCTGTTCTCGAGCGAGGCCACCACGCCGTTGTCGAACTCGAGCAGCGCCAGATGCACGTCCGCGGTATCGACGCCCTGACCGGCGAGGAAGCCGTGCCGCTTCATGGCCTGCACGCGGGTAACCTCGGCATCGAGCGCGAAGCGCAGGGCATCGACCGCATGGCTGCCGAGGAACCATAACGCCGAGGATTTGGCGGCCCAGCTCAAGAGTTCGAAGGGCACGAAGAGCGTGTTGGAGAGCCGGGCCGAGGCATGGAGCGGCAGCCCGATCTCGCCTCCGCGGATCGCCTCCCTGACCGCGTGGACCGCCGGATTGACCCGGTTGTGGAAGTCGACCATGACCTTGGCCTTGCTCTTGGCCGCGAGCTTGGCGATCTCCTCGACTTCGCCGAGCGTGGTGGCGAGCGGCTTCTCGCTCAGGACGTGCTTGCCGGCCTTGAGCGCCGCCATGACGATGTCGGCATGGGCGAAATCGGGCGTCGCCACGGTGACGGCCGCGACGTCGGGATCGGCGACGAGCTCGCGGTAATCCGTATAGGCCTTGCGCGCGCCGAACTGCTCCTGCATCGCTTGCGCCCGTTTCGGATCGAGGTCGCAGACCGCGGCGAGCTCGGCACCCGGCAGCGCATTGAGGGTCTTGCAATGGAAGGAACCCCATAAGCCCGCGCCGACCACGCCGAAGGGGGTTTTGTCTTTCGATGTCTTGGAAGGTGCGGTCATGTCAGCCCTTTACTGAACCGAAGGTGAGCCCGCGCACGACATAGCGGTCGAGCGCCAGGAAGATGAGCATGGGCGGGATCATCGCCGCGACCGCGGCCGCGGCGATGAAGCCCCAGGTGACGCCGGCGGTGCCGAAATAACGCAGCGTGCCGACCGGCAAGGTGGCGGTGGCGCGATTGCTCAGGACCAGCGGGAAGGCGGCGTTGTTCCAGGAAAAGACGAAGGCGAACATCGAGGTGACGATGAGGCCCGGCAGGATGAGCGGCAGCACGATGCGCGTGAGGATGGTGGCCGTCGAGGCGCCGTCGACCCGCGCCGCCTCCTCGATCTCGATCGGCACCTCGTCGATGAAGCTGCGCAGAAGCCAGATCGAGAACGGGATGGTCAGCGTCTGCAGGATGAGGATCATGGAGAAATAGCTGCCCTTGATGCCGAGGGCGGCCGCGAGGATCGAATAGGGGATGAGGAAGGCGACGGGCGGCGCCATCAACAGGCCCAGATACCACATCATCAGATGCTTGCGGCCCTTGACGCGGAAGCGCGACAGGGCATAGGCGGCGGGCAGCGAGAAGGGCAAATTGAGCACGACGGCGCCGGCTGCCACCACCAGACTGTTGAAGAGCTGCGGCAGGTTGTTGCCGGGATCGCCGAACGTGTAGTTGATCGACTCGAGGCTCGGGGTGAAGATGAGAACCGGCGGCATGGCGAAGAACGTGTCGGCCGGTCGGATGGCGAGCAGCACGAACCAGAGGATCGGCCCGATGAAGATCAGAAGCAGCAGCAGCATGACGGCATATAGCGCCGCGGTCTTCCTGCCGGAATGGTCCTTCGCGGCCATCAATCCAGCTCCTTGAAGGCGAAGAAGACCAGAAGGGCGATGATCGCGTTGACGACGACGACCATGAGCCAGGTCATGGCGCTGGCGAGGCCGATGTTGAAATCGACCAGCCCATATTGATAGAGGCTGTAGCCCAGGGTGCGGGTCGAGGCGCCGGGGCCACCTTTGGTCAGCACCAGGACGAGGTCGAAGGTGTTGAAGAGCTGCATGACGCGCAGCATGATCACGATCATCGCGGTCTTCTTGATGAGCGGTATCTTGATCTTCATCAGCATGGCGAAGGGCGACGCCCGGTCGATGCGTGCCGCCTCGATGATGTCGGGTGGAATCGACAGGAGCCCGGCATAGAGCACGATGGCGAAGAACGGCGTCCACTGCCAGATGTCGGCGAACAGCACCGCCCACAGCGCGGTGGTGCCCGATCCGAGCAGGCCTTCCGCCGGCAGCGGGATGCCGAGTGAAGAAAGGAGCCACGGGACGAGGCCGCCATTGGGATCGTACATGTAGCGGAAGAGGAAACCGACCACGATCGGCGCGATGGTGGTCGGCATGATGAGGAGGGCCCGCGTCACATTCATGCCCGGCAGCTTGTGCACCAGGAAGAGCGCGATGGCGAGGCCGAGGACGAACTCGATCGCCGTGCCGACGACGGTGATGAGGAGCGTGTTGTAGAGAGCGCCGAGGAAAAAGCCGCCTGAGAGCGCCATCTTGTAATTGTCCCAGCCGATGAAGCCCATGGGTGTCGGGCTCATCTGCAGGTTCCAGAAATAGAAGCTGCTCTTGAGGGCGAAGATGAGCGGGAAGGCGATGAGCGCCACCAGCAGGATGATCGACGGGCTGATCAGCAGCCAGGGGACATAGGACGGCAGGCGGCGGGTGCTGCGCGGCAATGTGCTGGTGGTCGGCATGCGGCGATCCGATGGTTGAGGCGCGCGGAGGCTCCCGCCCGCGCGCGCCGTCGTCTTCAGGCGAGCGACGCCATCAGGGACTTGGTGGCGTCCAGCGTGTCGTCATAGGAGGCCTGCTGGTAGGGAATGAGGAAATTGCCCTTGAGGATCGTCTGGAAGAACAGCGAGGTTTCCTTGAGCGCCTGCTCGGGCGTCAGTTCGCCCGACAGCACCTTGTTGAGATTGAGCCCATAGATGCCTTCGAGCGTGGTGTAGACCGGGCAGGGCGGGCGTACGATCTTGCCGTTGCCTTCCGCGAGATCGGCGAGCTGGCCGGGAAGGTGCGGATAGATCTTGATGAGATCGGGATCCTTGTAGAGGGACGGCCTGGCGAAGTCCGAGAACTGGTAACCGAACTTGGTGTAGAGGGCCATCTCCTTCTGGGTCTTGGCCGACGTCGCCCATTTGATGAACTGCCAGGCGGCGTCGCGGTTCTGGGTGTTGCCGGCGATGCCGAGACTATGGCCGCCGATGCTCACGACCTGCTGCTTGCCGGGCGCCGTCGGCAATCGTGCGATGCCGATCTTGTCGGCGATGACGGAATCCTTGCCCGTCATGTAGCCGTCCTTCTTGCACAGATAGGCGTAGGGCGTCCACCAGTAGAAGATGCCGATATCGCCCTTGGCGAAGCGCATGCCGGCGTCGAACCAGTTGTAGCCGACCGCTTCCGGCGGCGAGTTCTTGTAGAGCGCGAGGAAGGTCTTGAGCGCTTCGACCGTTTCCGGCGTGTCGATGGTCGGCTCGAAGTCCCATTTGCCGGTCGGGAAATTCTTGAACCATCTGGTGCCCATGCTGGCGGCGAGCTGAGTGAACATGTGCACGACGGGCGCCGGCTGCTGGCCCGAGACGACAGTGCCCGCCATCTTGGCGCCGGAGAACTCCTTGCCGTTCAGCTTCTCGACGATGGCGAGATAATCGGCCCAGCTCCAGCTGCCGTCGGTGGGTATCTTGACGCCGGCCTGCTCGACATAGTCCTTGTAGTAAAGGACGGTCTGCCCATAGGTGGCGACGGGCAGCGTGCCGACCTGGCCGCGCCAGGTGTTCATCGAATAGAGCACCTGCGGAACATAGTCGCCGATGGCGCTGTCCTTGTCCGCCTTGATGAACTCGTTGAGCGGCAGGATCCATTTGCTTTCGAGATATTGGCCGAGCCACATCTGGTCGACCGAGATGACGTCGGCGTCGGGCTCGTTGCTGATGAAGGAGGAGGTCAGGCGCGCCTGCAGCGCCTCGAGCGAGATGCTCTCGATCTGCAAGGTGATGCCGCTCGCCTCCTGGAACTGTTTGGCCAGGCCCTCGATGGCGTAATAGAAGGGATCGCCGGCGAGCAGCACGCGCAAGGTCTTGTCCTGGGCGCGAGCGCCGCGTGTGATGCCGCCGAGGCTTGCGGTGCCGGCGAGAGCGGCGCTCGCCTTGAGCACCGACCGGCGTGAGAGTGTGGTCTGCGAAATCGACTTCATAGTCTGTCTCCTTCCTCTGGTGGTTCCTCCGGGCTGGCTTCTCGAGGCCGGGTTTTGCCCGCATGAGTAATTCGATGGTCAGCCCATATAGACGCCGCCCGTCACATTGATGCCTTGTCCGGTCATGAAGCGGGCGGCATCGGAACACAGAAAGACGGCGAGGCCGGCGATGTCTTCGGGTTCTTCCAGCCGGCCGAGCGGTGTCTGCGCGACATAGTCCTTGATCACGTGCTCGGGCGTGAGGTTGCGCAGCTTGGCCTCCCACGCGACCTCGCGCTCCTGCATCGAGGTCTTGACGAAGCCGGGGCAGACCGCGTTCACGCGGATGCCGTCCGCCGCCACCTCGCGCGCCAGCGCCTGCGTCCAGCCGAGCACGGCGAATTTGCTGGCGGAGTAATGCGCGAGCAGCGGTGCCCCGACCTTGGCGGCGAGCGATGCCGTATTGACGATCACGCCCTTCTTCCCGCCGCTCAGGAAATAGCGGACCGCCGCCTGGTTGGTGAGGAAGACGCCCTTGATATTGACGGCGAAGTTGAAGTCCCATTCCTCATCGGTCAGGTCGACGACACGGTTCATCGTCGACACGCCGGCATTGGCGATCAGTATGTCATAGCCGCCGAAGGCGGCTTCGATCTCGGCGAAGGCCTTCGCGACCTCGGCGCGGCGGCTGACATCGATGGCGAAGCCTGCCGATCCCTTGCCGAGCGTGGCCGCGGTCTCTCTGGCCGCTTCGGCATTGAGATCGGCGATCGCGATCCTGACGCCGTGGGCCGCCAGTGCGCCGGCGATGGCTCTGCCGATGCCGGTGGCGCCGCCGGTCACGATGGCGGTTTTGCCCGAAAGGTCCGCGCCCAGGAGCTGGTTCATTGAATGACCGTTCAATTATGTCCGAAAACAAACATATCGCAACATGCTAACACAGTAAATTACTTTATTTCTGCGTCGTCTTGTTTGATAAATCACGTTTCTGTGCTAGTTCTTAATAAGTTCGTGTGATTTCGTTCATTTCTGTTCCGAAGGACATCGTCTATGGCCGTGCC
>JBFWNN010000001.1:0-205744 GCA_050251035.1 Parvibaculaceae bacterium | reverse complement strand
CCTGCCAGCGGCGCTCCGGCCAGGATGACGACATCGGAGTTGTCGCGGGCGATCGCCTTGTTCGCGAGCTCGACCAGCAGATCCTCTGTCTCGTCCTGGACGTCGTCGATCGCTCCAAACGCGCCGTCGAGCGAACTTACACCACCGCAACGTTCGCTGAGGCCATGCCAAGCGACGCATTCCTCGTACCAAGGGGTAAGAGCCTGGGCGAAGGTCACGATCGAGAAGCGGCGTCCCAGCATGCAGGCGGTCAACATCCCGGCTTCGGCAAGGCCGACGATCGGCAAGGGAAAGAGCTCTCGGGCGCCTCCCAGCCCAGGATCACCGAAAGCCGCAATGACGGCCGCGTCATATTCGTGATGTATCTCGGCCAACATCTCCAACGCTACGGCTCCGCCGATGAGCGCTTCGGCACGGGTCGCGATATAGGGCACGCCCCGTTTGGCGGTGATCGATGTGATACGCGTTCCGCTCTGCGCAACGGCCCTGCCGGCCTGATCGATGAGCTGGGTCACGCCGGCCGAGGTATTTGGGTTGAGAAGAAGAATGTGCACGTCAAAGCCTTTCCTGTGGCAAAATCGCAAGTCCCCGCGTCTTATGACCATTACGGTCCATCGGACTCCTTGCGCGCGAGCGCCGCAAGAACGGCAGTACCGGTATGCTTGATGTGCGTTTCCAGGAGGCGGCCTGCTTTTTCCGCGTCCCGCGCTTCGAGGGCTTCGAGAATGGCGCGATGCTCATCGACCGATTCCAGCCACCTTCCCCGCACATCGAGGGCCAGATACCGTGCCCGCTCGGCTCTCGCGAAGAGCCAGGCATGGGTTGCACTCAGGACTTCGTTCTTGGCGCCGGAAACGATCAGGCCGTGGACTTCCTGGTTCAGCCGAAAATAGTCCTTGCGGTCGCCATGGCCAAAATAACGTTCCATCTCTTCCTGGAGCGCGCGCAGCCGGCCGATGTCATCCGGCGTGAGCCGCAGCGCGGCCAACTCCGCTGCCAGACGCTCGATCCCGGCGACCACCTCGAACAAGGAGGTCAATTCTTCGACCCGCAGCGGCGCGATCGCCGCACCGCGATTGGGCCGCAACTCGATGAGCCCCTCCGCCGACAAGAGCTTCAGCGCTTCCCGCAATGGCGTGCGCGAAATGCCCAGCATTTCGCAAACCGACGCCTCGGCGATCTTCTCACCCGCCTTGAGATCGCCGCGGACGATCATCTCGCGCAGCTCATTGAGCGCTTGCTTATGCAAAGCATGATGGGTCACCCGCTTGCGCGCCAAGTCGGACGGCAGCTTGATCCTGGGTCGTCCACGCGGCCTCTTGGGCTTAGCATCCATCCGTCCAACTCCGAGTTGCAGCGCTGACCACGTCTATTTCCTATAAATCGCCAGCAGCGCAACCACATTATGTAGCTGTTTCAGGATATTATCAATAATTGTATTTTATAATCAAAAAATAGTTGCAAGCTCCCGACTTTGGATGCAGGCTGAATACCGCTTGGCGGTGCCTGGCATCATAACCAGCGTGCCCTTCAGAGGTTGCCATGCCCGACACCGTGATCTGCGACGCGACGATCCTGACTGGCGACGCGAACCGTCCCCTCATTCGGGACGGCTTCATACGCATCACCGGCAACCGGATCGCCGAAGTCGGCCAAAACTATGTCGGCGGCGCCGTGGACGCCCACACGAAAGTTATCCGGGCCGCCGGCAAGGTGGTCACGCCGGGCTTCGTCAATATCCATACACACGCCATTCTCACCATGGTCCGCGGCGTGGCCGAAGACATGGGTTTTGCCCCTGCCTATACGCCCGGAGTGCCGCATGGTCATGAGGTGACGGAAGAAGAAGCCGTGGCGCTCGCCCGGTTGGGCGCGCTCGAAGCGTTGCTGTTCGGCTCCACCCTGATCAACGATACTTATGTCCATCAGCATCTGACGATGCCGGCGATGGCCGAAACGGGTTTGCGGGTCTGGGGATCGGGGCGGATCCATGATGTGGATTTTTCCCGGGTCCATCTGGCGCAGTGGGAGCATCGTCCGGAAATCGGCGAAGCGACCCTGGCGATGGCGGTGGAGCTCCACCAGAGCTTCCATGGTCGCGAAGACGGCCGACTTGGCGTCCAGCTTGCCGCGCACGCGCCCGATACCTGCTCGCGCCGGTTGCTCGAGCGCATTCGCGACGAACGCGACAGGCTCGGGGTGCGAGTTCAATCGCATATGTCGCAAAGCAAACTCGAAGTCGCGCGCATCCGCGAGCGGGACGGCATGAGCCCGCCGCAGCTCTACGCCGATGTCGGGCTTCTCGATGACCGTCTTCTGGCTGCGCACTGCATTCATATCGATGCGGACGACATCCGGCGCATCGGCCAAGCGCGTGTCCATGTGGCCCACATCGCCAAGGGCAATCAAACCGGAGGGACCGTCGCGCCGACCACCGGCCTGCGCCATTCGGGAGCTGGCTTCGCGCTCGGCACCGACAACATGCACGCCGATATGATCGAGGTAATGCGATGGGCATTGAACTCCGGCAGGCTGCAGGAGGGACGTGTCACGGATTTCTGGCAGCCCAAGCACGTGTTCGAAATGGCTACGCTGGGGGGCGCCCGTGCGATGGGCCTCGAAAGTGAGATCGGGTCGATCGAAACCGGCAAGAAAGCCGACATCGTGATCCTCGATTTCAAACGGCCGCATCTCGTCCCCGTCATCGAACCGCTGGGAAATGTCGTCCATACGGCACAGGGCCGCGATGTGGACTGCGTGTTTGTCGACGGGCGTCTCGTCGTCAGCGGTGGTGAACCGTTGCTGGTGAACAAGCACCACATCATGCGGGACGCGCAGAAAGCCGCAGAAAATCTTTGGGAAAGGGCCCGGGCGAGCGTGTGATCTTGACCATTCTCCGCCCATCGACATGGGCCGAATATCGCCAGCGCAAGCTTCTGGTAGGGAAGATTTATTTGCTCATAACTAATTGAACATAATGTGTAAAAATAAAATGCATTCAAAGAACAAAAATATTGCGAGCCTTTGTGGCGGAGAGTACGGTTCAATGGCGACTGTTTGAAATTCAGTCAGGGAGGAAAAAAATGTTCTCATCTGGAATTACCCGCCGAGCCGCTCTTCAAATCATGGGGGGAGCGGCCGCTGCCAGTGCGGTTTGCCCCGCTTTGGCCGCGCAGCAGCCAACCCTGGACGCCATCAAGGCGGCTGGTGCAATGAGGTGCGGCTGCGAAGCCGTGCTGCCGCCTTTCACGTTTCGCGACCAGGGCACGATCGTGGGCTATGATGTCGACGTGGCGACGCTCCTGGCCAAGCCGCTCGGCGTCAAGGTCGAGATGGTGGACACGGCGTGGGCCGGAATCATCCCGGCTCTCTATGCCGGCCGCTTCGACATCATCGTCAGTCAGATGACCTATACAAAGGAACGACTCGAGAAAGTCGGCTTCGCCATCCCCTATGTCGATGCGAGCCTCGCCATGTTGATCAGGGCCGAGGATGCGGAGAAGATAAAGTCGACCAAGGACATGGTCGGCCGGACGATCGGAGTCCAACTGGGCTCACCCGGCGAGATCCTGCAGAAGAAGCTGAATGACGAATGGTCCGCGAATGGCGGCCAAGGCTTCGCCGGCGTCCGCATCTATGACGACTATCCCGCATCCTATCTTGCATTGTCGCAGGGATCGGTCGACGGCGTGTTCAACACGCTCACCACGCTCGCCATCGTGTTGAAGGACCAACCGGGCAAATTCGCGGTGGTCAGGGGAGTCAACAAGGACAGCTGGGCCGGCATCGCCACCCGCAAGGAAAACACCGACCTGATCGCTTATCTCGACGAGCAGATGCGCGCCATCAAGGCGAGCGGCGAGATCTACGCCCTGCAGGAAAAGTGGTTCGGCTTGCGCATGGAACTGCCGGACGCCGTTCCCACCTTCTGAAACACCGAAAGTCGGGGCTGACAAGATGGCTATCGATTGGACCGTTGTCGAAATGGCCGTTCCGCTGCTGGCCCAGGGCGCGGTGACGACACTTCAGATATCGGCGTGCGCCATCGTTATCGGAACCGCGGCGGGAGTTGGTCTCGGCATGCTGGCCCTCGGCTCATGGGGGCCCGCACGCTGGTTCGTGCGGGCCTATGTCGACTTCATTCGCGGTACCCCCCTTCTCGTCCAGATATTCCTGGTGTTCTTCGCTCTCCCTGTGCTCGGCATACGCTCAACGAGACATGGTCAGGCATCATCGCGCTGTCGCTCAATTGCGCCGGCTATGTCGCCGAAATCGTGCGGGCGACCGTCGGCTCGGTCGAGCTGGGCCAGAGCGAAGCCGCCAAGTCGATCGGCATGACGCGCGGCCAGATCATCTATCATATTCTTCTGCCACAGGCCCTGCGCCCGATGTTGCCGCCCATGACCAACGAATTGATAAGCCTGGTCAAGAACTCGTCGCTCCTGTCGGTCATCGCCGTCTACGAGCTGACGCGAGCCGGTCAGAGCATCATAACGACCTACTTCGTGCCATTTGAAATCTATGCGCTGATCGCGATCTACTATTATGCGATCGTGTCCGCGCTGGCTTTTCTATCCCGGTACGTCGAACGCAAGCTTCCGGTGTGGTGAGGGAGCCCGATCGTGACAACAGCCTTGGCCAGCCCCGACGCTCCGCCTCCCCCGCTGCTGAGCGTGCGCGACCTGTGCAAGAGCTTCGGCGACAAGGAAATCGTCAAAGGCGTTTCCTTCGATGTCGCCGAACGCGAGGTCGTGGTTTTGATAGGACCTTCAGGATCCGGCAAGACCACCGTGCTGCGCTGCCTGAACTTCATCGAAACGCCTACGAGCGGGGAAATATGGCTCGGTGACGAACTGATCGGTGCTCGAAAGGTCAATCAGGTCGTCAAGCCGGTCTCGGAAAAGACGCTGGCACGGCAGCGCCGCCGCTTCGGCTTCGTCTTTCAGCGCTTCAATCTATTCTCGCATCTGACGGCGTTGGACAACGTCGCCATCGGGCCCCGCCTGGTGCTCGGATTGACCGCGAGTGAAGCCCGCGACAGGGCGGCGCAAGATCTCGAGCGCGTCTTCATGGGTCAGCACAAGGGCAAGCGGCCCTCACAGCTTTCGGGTGGTCAGCAGCAGCGCGTGGCAATAGCGCGAGCGCTGTCGATGCGTCCTTCTATCATGCTGTTCGACGAGCCGACTTCCGCGCTTGATCCCGAACTGGTCAACGAAGTGCTCGAAGTGATGAGAATACTGGCCCGAGAAGGCATGACGATGATGATCGTTACGCATGAATTGCACTTTGCCCAGCAGATCGCCGATCGCGTCTTGTTCCTGAAAGACGGCGCTATTGTCGAATCCGGGCCGCCGCGGCAGGTTTTCAGCTCGCCACGCTCCGAGGAAACCCGGAAATTTCTCGGCCATTTTGTCAATCGAAGCGAACTTGGTTCATCAGGCTCGATGGCGCGGAAGGAAGAGCGCTAGTCGCCAGCCAAGGCGGACGCCAGAACGCTGCAACCGGCAGGCGAATCGCGTGGCCGGTCCGCCATTCTGCCATGCAGCGAGTTGCCCGCTGATCGTCGCAGGCTCGAACGCGCGTTGCGTTTCGGTACACGCGCCTGCTTCAAACTAGCACTTCTAGGCACCGTCTTTTGAAAATACCTTTGCTCCATCCATAGCGGCTAAGCGCACGACTGCTACCTGACCAAGACGAGCTTATCCGCAAACGATCAAGGGGAAGGTGATGCCGAAACTGGATCTGGCGCTGCGTGGCGGCAAGATTTTCATCGAGGGTAGGCTGATCGAAGGCCATATTGGCATTCGCAACGAAAAAATCGTCGCCGTGACCACCAGCGACGGAGGCATGCCGGACGCCAAGCAGGAAATCGACGCGCATGGCCGCGTCATCCTGCCCGGCGTAATCGACATGCACGTCCACTGCCGGGATCTGGACCACGCCTATAAGGAGACTTTCACCACCGCCACGCGCGCCGCGGCGGCCGGAGGTGTGACCCTTGTCTGCGACATGCCGAACTGCGTGCCTCCGACCACGACGGCGCAGCGGTATCGCGAGAAGATCGCCCTGGCCGAGCCGCAAGTCTATGTGGACTATTCCATCTGGGGAGGTGGCGTCGACACTGACGAGATCGGCAATATCGCAGCAGAAGGAGCCATCGGCTACAAGATTTACATGCACACGTCGGCGATGAAAGGCACGCCGCATCACCGTGGCGTATTCGTCGAGGACGACGGCCAGCTATACGATATCTTCCGCGCCGTGGAGAAGACGGGGCTTCCGCTGATGATCCACCTGGACAATCAGGCGATCTCCGAACGCTTGCGTCAGAAGTTGGTCGCCGAGGGGCGCAACAGCGCACTCGACTATATGGAACCCTGGGAAACCATCGCGATGGAGGAAGCAACCCAGAAGGTGCTTCTGTTCTCCCAGAAGGTCGGTACCCGCATCCATATCGCTCACGCGCCCAACCCTGCTTCGGTTGAGCTTGCCCGGTCGGCCAAGCAGAAGGGTGTGCCCGTGACCGTCGAGGTGATAGCGCCCTACCTTTTCCTCTCCTACGACGACGCCGCGAAGCTTGGTCCGTACGCGGTTCCGGTATCCAAGCCGCAGGACCAGATCGACGCCTATTGGACGCAGCTGCTCGACCGTGGCATCGACACGATCGGAACCGACCACGCGCCGCACACCAAAGAAGAGAAAGAGGTGGGTTGGAAGAATATCTGGGATGCCGCGCCCGGTGTGACGAGCATCGAGACCTATCTGGGCTTGCTGCTCGACAAGGTGGCGGCGGGAAAGCTCAGCCTCGCCCGGATGGTCGAACTTACCTCGCAGAAGCCGGCGGAGATCCTCGGCTTTCCTCACAAAGGCCATCTGCGACCGGGCGCGGACGCCGACCTTACCGTTGTCGATCTCGACAAGGAATGGGTGGTTGACAACGCCAAGCTGGAAACCAAGCCGAAATGGGACCCTTTTGCCGGACGCAAGCTGCGCGGCAAGCCGGTCATGACCATCGTCCGCGGCCGCCCGGTCATGGCGGATGGGGTGATCATCGGGCCGGCCGGCTGGGGAACGCTGCAAAAGCCGGCACGCAACTAACCGTCCACGAAACCATGACGCACCAACTGGGGTTGCGGCCGAACAGAGCTGCCGAGCGCCCCGCAAACCAATCAATCAAGAGGACCTGCAGTGGCAACGACCTATTCAGTGGCGAGCCTTCGCGCGCTTTGTCAGAGCATCGGCGTGGCGGCGGGCCTGCGCGCCGAGGACGCAAGGCTGTTGTCAGACTGTCTTATTGATGCAGAATTGCGCGGGGTCGAATCTCATGGGCTGGTGCATCTCCCGATGTATGTGGAGTGGATCGACGACGGCTTCCTCAATCCGCACGGCCAGTTGGAGATCGTCCGCGATTCCGGGCCGACTGTGGTGATGAACGCGAACCGCGCGCTCGGACAGCGCGCCGGCGTCACGGCAATGGATCTCGCCAGCGAACGTGCCAGCAAGTTCGGTGTCGGCTATGTCGGCATCCGGAACTCTGGCAGTTTCGGGGCCGCGGGCTACTATCCTCTTCGCGCGGTGGAAAAGGGCCAAATCGGCTTCGCGCTTCAGAACACCGCACCCCATCTTACCCCTCCTGGCGGGGTCAAGGCGCTGGTCGGCAACAGTCCCTTTGCCATCGGCATTCCGACGGGAGAGATCCCGATCCTTCTCGATATCGCGTGCAGCAACGTCGCGCGAGCCAATCTCATCATGGCTGCCAAGAATGGGACGAAGATCCCCCTCGATTGGGCAGTCGACGAGCATGGGAAGCCCACCGACGATCCGAACGCCGGCCTGCTTGGCTCGCTGCTGCCTTTCGCCGGGCACAAGGGCTACGGTCTGGCTTTCACCCTCGGCCTGCTTGCGGGACCGCTGGTCGGTGCAGATGATCGCTCTTACGACACCACCTGGTATTTTCCGCGGCCCAACGGCTTCGGAATCCTCATCGTGGCCATCAACATCGAGCACTTTGTCGATCCCAAGCAGTTCGAAGGGGATGTGAAGGATTGGCTTCAGCGGATACGCACCGCCGAAACGGCGCCGGGTCACGACAGGCTGTATTTTCCCGGGGAACGTGCCCACAGCCGCGCTCAGACACGGACGCGCGAAGGGATCGAAATCCCACATGGCATCGAAAAGGATCTGCTGAAGTTGGCGAAGCGGTTCAATTGCCGCATGCCGGACATGCAGGCGAGATCGCAGCGATAGGATGGCCCTCATGCGCTTCGGATAGCAAAGGAAGACGACCTCAGATTTTCGTCATCGCCGATCCGGTCGGACACGTCCCACCGTCAACGGAGCGCATCATGGACATAGTTTTCGCAATAAGGAAATTGGCGGTCCGCGTCGAACATCATGTGCTGGCCGGCGAGAAACTGGCCGCCCAGATCTTTGTGGCGGCGCTCCTCGTCGTCACGTTCGCGCAGGTGGTTTTCCGCTATCTCCTGCATCTTCCATTGCCGTGGTCGGAAGAGCTCGCTCGCTACCTCTTCATATGGGTAGCGTTCATCGGGGCCGCTATCGGCGTCGCCGCGCGCGATCATTTTGGTATCGAATTCATCATCGAGCGAATCTCGGGCTGGCCGAAAGTGTTCATTGAGGTGTTCAGCTACGTCGCATCGCTCACCTTCATTTGCGTTCTCCTGGTGTATGGCACGGTCGTCGTGCTCGAGACGCGGCATTCGGCGATGGCGCTGCCCGTCTCGATGCAATGGTTCTACGCCGCTATTCCGGTCGGCGCGGCATTGATGCTGCTTCACGTGCTCGTCCACATCATCAATCGCATCTGCCTGAACCGCGTCCCGCAATCCACCGGGCCATAGTCCTGGCGCCGAAGAGAACACGTGCATCGGGCAACAGGGAAATAGAATACGAGGTGCTGAAACATGCTTGCGCTGCTTCTGATTGCACTGTCAGTTCTCCTCATCCTTGGTGTACCGATCGCGTTTATTCTTGTCCTCTCGGCGCTGATTCCCCTGATCGAAGGCGGGTTCAGTCCGACCATCATTCCGCAGCGCCTGTTTGCCGGCATGGATTTCTTCACGCTGTTGGCCATCCCGTTCTTTGTGCTCGCGGGCGAATTGATGTTCGTCACGGGAATAACGGTGAGGTTGATGCGAATTGCCGTGGCACTGGTCGGTCATATGCGCGGCGGCCTCGGGCAGGTTGTCGTCGCAACCGAGTATCTTTTCTCGGGAATTTCCGGCTCGACCGTCGCCGATGCCGCCGCGGTCGGCTCGGTCGCAATTCCCGCCCTGGAGGAAAACGGCTATTCGCGGGAAAAGGCCGCCGGCATCGTTTGCGGAGCCTGCGCGGCCGGTATGCTCGTGCCGCCATCCATTTCGCTCATAGTTTATGGCGCGCTCGCGAATGTATCGATCGCGGCGTTGTTCGTCGCTGGCTTTCTGCCTGCGGCGATCTCGTGCGCCGGCATCATGGCCCTGGTCTACCTGGATGCCAGGCGGGCGGGAATACCGGTCAAGGAACGCGCCGACTGGCGGGAAATCAAGGCGGCGATCAAGCAGGCGGGATGGGTGCTGCTGATGCCCGTCATCGTGTTCGGCGGCATTCTTTCGGGCGTTTTCACCGCCACCGAAGCCGGCGTGGCCGCCACCTTCTACGCCTTGTTTGTCGGCACCTGCGTCTACCGCCAGCTCGATCTCGCGGAGTTTGGCCAGGTGCTGGTGCGAACCGCCACCATGACCGGCGTCGTCATGCTCCTGATCGGCGCGTCGAATGTGTTCGGCTGGTTCCTGGTCGTGCAGCAAGTGCCGCAATCCGTGGTCGCCTGGGTGGTCGAGAACGGGATATCCGCGTCGGTCGTCATCATGATCGTGATTCTGCTCTTTCTGCTCCTGGGCGCGTTCATGGATGGGATCCCGGCGATGATCATGGCTGTTCCGGTCCTGCTGCCGGTGTTTGCGCTTGTCGGGCTCGACCCCTTTCACATGGGCATCGTGATCGTCGCGACAACCGGCATTGGACTGTTCACCCCACCCGTGGGTGCCGGCCTGTTCGTCGCATGCAAGGTAGGGAGGGTTTCAATCGAAGCGGTGACCGTCACGTCCCTTCCCTATCTCGCCGTGATCATGGGCTCGATCCTTCTGATCGCCTACGTGCCATGGACGGTGACCGTTTTGCCGCGACTGTTCGGGCTAATCTGAGACAAGAACAAGCAGCTTGAAGGCAATGAGGAGATAGACAGTGGGACGCAAGGCTTCCGACAAACGGGCAACGAATGGGACCGACCATGACGGACAGGATGGTTATGACCTGATCGTGCGGGATGTGCGGATCTTCAGGCAAGCCGGCGGGCGGCAAGACATAGGCATCCGCAAGGACAGGATCGAGGCCGTGGGCCGCTCACTTGCAGCCCGCGGCAAAGTCGAGATCGACGGCAAGGGTGCGCTGGCCTGTCCTGGTCTGGTCGATGCGCACGTTCATCTCGACAAGGGGATGCTGACCGATCGATGCAACGAGCGCATTCAGACCCTCGACGAAATGATCCACATCATGCGTCGTTTGAAGAAGGAGTGCACGGTAGACGATGTCCATAGTCGCATGCGGCGTGGCGCGCTCGAAGGCCTTGCGCGGGGCACGGTGGCCATGCGCACCAATGTCGAGGCCGATCCATTCTTTGAAATGAAGGCCGTTGATGCTTCACTGCGGCTTCGCGACGATCTCAAGGGGCTTATGGAGCTGCAGACCATCGCCTTTCCACAGGATGGTTGGTTTTCGACGGACGGGACCCTGGAAGCGGGTTGCGAGCCGTTTGTTGAAGAAGCCATCGGGAGGGGAATCGATCTCGTCGGCGGCAACGTCAATCGCGGCCTTTGGCCTTCGGATCCCGATGCGCAAGTCGATCGGATCTTCGAGATCGCCAAGAAGTATGACCGTGGAGTCGATGCTCACGTCGATAATTCCGACAATGCCGCAACATTCTCGTTGCCTTACGTCGCAAAGAAAACGCTGGAGCACGGCTATGAAGGCCGCGTCACCGTTGGGCACGTGGCTTCCTTGAGGCTCGTTCCTCCTCATCTGGCCGATCAGACCATCCGCTTGGCCGCGCAGGCCCGGCTGCATGTCGGTGTTCAGCCGACCCGCATCGAAGTGGCGCCTGTGCGGAAGCTCCTGGATGCCGGGGTTAATGTGTTCGTCGGCAGCGATGAGGTCATGGGCATCTATACGCGCACCGGGGTGGGTGACCAGGTCATGACGATGTGGCTCCTGTCGCTGGTCACTCATCTGTGTACCGACGAGGACTACGACGAGATCATGACCATGGCGACCTACAACGCCGCTCGCGCCATGAACCTGAAGGACTACGGCGTTGCTCGCGGATGCGTTGCCGACCTTGTCCTGTTCGACGGAACGTCGGCGGCCGAGGTGATCTGCTACCAACGCGGGCGAAGGGCGGTCATCAAGGGCGGCAGGCTGGTCGCGCGGGATGGCGAACTTCTACCGGAGGTGCGCCGGCAGATGGGGATCTCCGGATAACAAGGTCGCGGGATTTTTTGGAGGAGCGGAACGTGAATCCTGTCCAGATACAGATCGCAAACCATAGGCTGGTTGCTCGGTTCGAGCACCAACTGACCCCCCGAACCTGTCATTGGTTCAGGCAGATGCTGCCGTTCAAGGGCAAGCTGATCCATGTACGATGGAGCGGCGAAGCATGCTGGGTGCCGCTGGGCAATGACGATATTCCCGTCGGCTACGAGAATGCCACCAGCCAGCCGGCGCCCGGCGAAATCCTGATCTATACCGGCAACAAGAGCGAGCGGGAGATCCTTCTCCCCTGTGGCGGCGCATCCTTTTCCAGCAAGGTCGGGCCGCTTGCCGGCAATCATACCATGACCGTCGTCGAAGGCCTCGACCTGCTTCGCACCATTGAACGGCTGGTTCTGTGGGAAGGAGCGCAGGACATCACCTTCGAGTAGCGGCGGACGTGCCGCTCAACCATTCCCTTTCCATCGCCCGAGATCCCGGCATTGCTCGATCGGCAAAACGGGAGGCCCGGTCGACGGCGATGCTCAGGATCGTCCGCAAAGCCGAGCGTAGCCCGCCTGTCTACACGGCGTTACAAAAATCACACGCCAGGGAAACGCCTTTTGACGATATGATGCTGACCCATAGGAACGCAGAGGTCCGAGAAGGAGTCCGCGAGGTTCAATTCCAAAAACAGCAGAAAAAAGGGAGGGTTCGCATGAAATCGTCTATATTGAGATCACTCATTTTCTTCGTTGCAGCACTTGCGTGGACGCGCGCCGACGCTTCGGAATATGTACTCAAGTTCGCTCATCCGGCTCCCGTCACCGACCCCGCCCATGAGGCGATCGAACTTTTTGCCAAGGACGTCGAGGAGCGTTCGAAAGGTCGCATCAACGTCGAGGTGTTTCCGGGGGGACAACTCGGCGAGGCGCGCGAGATCATTCAGGCCCTGCAATCCGGAGTCACCGAGGCCGCCTTCTTTTCCTCGACCCATCTCGTCACCTTCGCTCCCGAATTCGGCCTCTTCGACCTTCCCTATCTGGTTGTGGATCGAGGCGAGGTCGGACCGTTGCTCGAAGGTGAGATCGGCAGCGAACTGCTGAGCGGATTGAACAAGATCAACATCAAGGGATTGGCTTTCAGCGAGGCGAGTTTCCGGTCGCTGTTTGCCAATCGTCCGGCCGACAACCTCGATGCGTTGAAGGGCCTGAAGATCAGGGTGCCCGGGTCACCGGTCTATTTGGGGACCGTGCAAGCCATGGGAGCCCTGCCGACGCCGATCGCCTTCGGCGAGCTGTATTCGGCGCTTCAGCAAGGCATTGTCGACGGCGCCGAGAACACGGCTTCAGCCTACTTCACTTATCGCTTCTACGAAGTCGCGCCGAACTGGATAGCGACAAACCACTCGCTCATGCCGGGCGTCTACCTCATGAGCGCTCGCTTTTGGGAGAAGCTGCCGGAAGACCTTCAGGTCATCGTCCAGGACGCCGCCAAGCGCGCCGCCCTCTTCCATCGTGAGAAGGAGTGGGCGGCGGCGCAGAGCAGCCTGGAGCAGGCAAAAGCGAAGGGTGCGAGCCTCCATGTTCTCAAGGATGTCGACAAATTGGTTGTCGAAGTCCATAAGCTCTACCCTCAGTTTTCGCAATCCATCGGAGAAGACCTGGTCGCCCGTACGATGAAATCGCTTGGGCGCTGAACGCTCCTTGGGAAAATCCCGGCAGTGTCATGCACGCTGCCGGTTCGCCCGCCAACCCTCCTGATTTTTCTGGTGCCGCCCTGAGGCGGTCCTGTGTAAGCTGGCTCGGCTTTGGCTGGCCATCCGCAGCGCATGCTGCCGGTCGCGCCGGCCGTGTTGTTGGGAGGCGCCTGGATGCTGCGACATCTGAGGATATTTCGCTACGTTGAGGAGGTCGCCAGAGCGGGATCGTTCCGCCGTGCGGCGGAAGTGCTCTATCTGACACCGTCCGCCGTCCAACGCCGCATCCAGGACATCGAAGACGACCTCCAGGCGCCGATATTCGAGCGAACGAGCCAGGGCGTCCGGCTGACCACGACAGGAGAATTGTTCCTGCGCTGGATCAAGATGCAGTTTGCCGAGCTCGACCTCGTGCTCGCCCGCGTCAACGATGTCGACCAGTTGCGTCACGGGCAAGTTCGCATCGCTTGCAGCCAGGCCTTGATGCAAAGCATCCTGCCGGGTGCCATCATGCAGTTTCGCGCGCAATTCCCATTGGTGACCTTTCATGTCGTCGTGCAGGACCACGAGACGGCCCTGCGCTCGCTGATCGAGTTCGAAACCGATCTGACATTGACGTTTCGACCGAGCGGCTCGCGGCACCTGGATCCGCTGGCCTCGTTCGACCAGCGGCTGGTGGCGGTGATGGCGGCCAGGCATCCGCTGGCGGTCCTGTCGCAGGTGAGTCTGAAGCAATGTCTGGGTTTCCCGCTGGCCCTCACGGATGTCGATTTCGGCGGCCGGCGGATCGTCGAGGAAAGTCTGGCCTCGTGCAAGGAAACCGTGGACCTGTCGCTGGTGTCGAACTCCATCGAGCTCATCCGCAACTTTGTGCGCACCAGCGAGGCGATTGCCTTCGAGGTGGAAATCTGCGCGTCCGCGCTGGAAGAACGCGGACTGGTCATGCGGCCGATCGTCGATCCGATGAGCTGCCTGCCTTTGGTGCTGGCGAAGCTCAGGGACCGGACGCTTCCGACAGCGGCGACCATGTTCGCAGGTCACATGAAAGCGTGCCTGGAATCCATCAGCGCCGACAACAAGCAGTCATACGCGTTGATGCGCGCCGGCGGCTTGTGACGGTCGAGGATTCCGGCAGAGCCGCTTCGTCGATATGCCTATCGACCAGGAGCGCGTCCCGGATGGTTCAATTTTTCACAACGAAAACAAGTTATTGGTGGGCCCGGAGGGACTCGAACCCCCAACCAGACGGTTATGAGCCGTCAGCTCTAACCATTGAGCTACAGGCCCCACTCGGGGCGGATGGCTACAGCAATTCGCCCGGCAATGCCAGCGCCAGATTGACCGGTGATTTCCGCAAGTTACAGGCCGAGCTTGTCCAGGAGCGGCGGCCAGGCGTCGCGCCAGGGCTTGGCCGCCTCGAAGGCGGTGGCGGCCCTGAGCACCGTCGGGTCGTCGAGATGGCGGCCGACGATCTGCAACCCGATCGGCAGTCCGTCGCGGCTGAAGCCCGCCGGCACGGTGGCCGCCGGCTGGCCGGTGAAATTGAACGGGAAGGTGAACATCAGCCAGCGGAACGGATGCACGATATGGCCGTCGATCTTCTCCGGCCCCTGGATGTGGACCGGGAAAGGCGGCACGGCCAGCGTCGGCGTCAGCAAGAGGTCGTATTTCGCCATGAAGCGCCACATCTTGTTGGCAACCGCCTTGCGCGTCATGATGGCGTTGGTGAAATCCTCCGCCGTCCACGGCCGCATGATGAAGTCGACGAGATGCGGCGTCATCTGGGCTCCATGCTTCGCCACCATCTCGCGCATGCCGCGCAGATCGCTCTCCAGCGCGACGATGGCCCAGAAGGCGCCGTAAGGATCCTCGAAGCCGGGATGGGCCTCCTCGACCTTGCAGCCGAGGTCGCGCTCGAACACCTTGACCGCCGCGCCCACGACGCGCCGCACTTCGGGATCGACCTTGGCATAGCCCCAGTCCGAGCTGTAGGCGACACGCAATCCCTTGATGCCGCCTTTCAGCACCCTCATCCAGTCGAAATCGGCCTTGGGCAGGCTATAGCGGTCACGCGCATCGGGGCCTGAGATCACCGACAGCATCAAGGCGCTGTCGGCCACGGTGCGGCTGACCGGTCCGATATGCTCCAGGCTCTCCCAACTCGACACGCCCGGATAACGCTCGTCCTTGGTGCCGGGATAGAGCGGCACGCGTCCCATCGACGCCTTGACGCCGACGAGCCCCGAATGCGCCGCCGGTATGCGGATCGAGCCGCCGCCGTCGCTGGCGATGGCGAAGGGCCCGACGCCCGATGCGACGGCCGCACCTGATCCGGCGCTCGACCCGCCGGGCGTCAGTGCGAGATCCCACGGATTGCGCGTCGTTTCGAAGACAGGATTGTGCCCGACGCCGCTATAGCCGAATTCGGGCACATTGGTCTTGCCGATGATGACGGCGCCCGCCGCCTTCAGGCGTTCAACCACGATATCGTCTTCGTCGGGCACAAAGTCCTTGTAGGCGATCGAACCCGAGACGGTCCTGATGCCCTTGGTGCAGACGAGGTCCTTGATGCCGATCGGCACGCCGGCGAGCGGGCCCACCTCCTCGCCCTTGGCGAGGCGCCGGTCGATGTCCCGCGCCGTCTTGCGCGCCAGATCGGGGGTGGGCGTGCAGAAGGCATGGATATGGGGCTCGAGCTTCTCCATGCGGGCGAGCACCGCCTCGGTCACCTCCTTGGCCGAGATCTTTTTCTTGCGGATCATCCGGGCCAGCGCCACGGCATCGGTTCGGCCAATCTCGTTCAGCTGCATGGTTCTCTCCCTCGGTCAGGCGCATTCCGGAAACTAAAAAACCCCCAAGCTCGACCGGCGGACGATCGATCTTGGGGGCTTTTTTGCCTGATGTTCGCGGCATCATTGCCGCAACGTCTTTGTGGGAAAGCCTAGGTCGCCCGCTCCAGCCTGTCAACGCCGACACCGCCGACGCGGCCATTAGGAACCGGCCACACACCTTCCAGTTGCCAAGGAAAAGATGGACGAGAGCAGCGATGATCTACCTTCTGAGATTGGCCAGCCTCGTTTTCGTGGTGTTGGCCCTCGTGCCGGCCGGTGCCCATCTTTTCTCACTGCTCAACAAGATGCGTCTAGACAAGACCGGATATCTCGTGGCTCAGCGCGCCTATGACGGTTGGAGCTTGTTCGGCATCGTCATTGCCGGCGCCTTGCTGTCGACCCTGACGCTCGCTTTCGTGCTCTATCGCATAGGCGAACCCGCTCTTCTCGCACTTCTGGCCTTTCTCTGCCTCGCTGCCACCCAAGCCGTCTTCTGGACCTACACGTTTCCAGCCAATCGGGCGACGGAGAACTGGACGAAGCTTCCGGACAATTGGGAGGTGCTGCGCGCCACTTGGGAATATTCGCATGCGGCCAGCGCCCTCCTCACCTTTGCGGCCTTCCTCCTCCTGATCCTCAGGACCGGCTAGCGTCGGCTGCCGGCGCGTAGCCCATGATATGGAGCGGCTCGGCCCTGCCCCGCAATTCGGCGAAGCCCAGGTCGCGCCAGAGTGCCGGATCTTCGCCTGCCGCCGTCAGCGTGTCGGCCGAGGCGATGAGCGCGACGTCGTGGATCTTCGTCGCCTGCTCCAGCCGGTTGGCGATATTGACCGTGTCGCCCAGCACCGTGAATTCGAGCCGTGTATCGTCGCCGACGGCGCCGATGAAGGCCTCGCCCTCATGCACGCCGATGCCGACCGCGATCGCATCCTCGCCCGCCGCCCGGCGCACGTCGTTCCATTCCGCCAAAAGTGTCAGGATCGTCTTGGCGCAGGCGATGGCGCGCCGCGCATCGTCGCCGCCCGGCTCGGGGATGCCGAACACCAGGAAGGCGCCGTCGCCGATGAACTTGTCGACGATGCCGCGATGTCTCTCCGCCGCCATGCGGATGCGCGTGCGGAATTGGCTCATCACCGCGGCGAGCCTAGCCGGATCGAGCGCTTCTTCCATGGCGACCGAATTGCGGATGTCGATGAAGAGCAGCGCCACCCGGGCGCGCCGGCC
Source organism: Parvibaculaceae bacterium (assembly GCA_050251035.1). Taxonomy (GTDB): domain Bacteria; phylum Pseudomonadota; class Alphaproteobacteria; order Rhizobiales; family Aestuariivirgaceae; genus Taklimakanibacter. The sequence goes on along the minus strand of JBFWNN010000001.1, from coordinate 188,467 downwards.
GGATTTGAGCTCGCTGACATTGCCCGACGCCAGCATGGGCGCAAGCTCGGTCGGCAGGTAGCGCACGAGATTGCTGCGCCGTGCCGCCTCTTCTATGCCGCCGCGCAAGAGGCGCTGCCCGCGGGCCGCCGCCACGATCAGCACCAGACCGAAGAGGACGAACATCGCGAGCCTGGCGGTATTGGCGGCCGGCCCGAAGAATTGATAGATGCTCAAGCCAACGGTGTCGTGCTCGCTGCCGGGCGTCATGCCGTCGACGCTGAGCGCCACGGCCAGGAAGACCAGCATGAGGACGAGGCTGTAGAGCTGGACGGCGGGCCTGAGGCGCAAGGATCCGACCGCGAGCACCAGCAGGGCCGCGACCGACGCCGGGAGTGCTGCGGTGAAGCGCCCGGAGATGCCGTCCTCGACGAGGTCGCCGGCGATCGACAGGCCGATGACCATGATATCGACGGTGACGGTGACATAGGCGATCCAGCGCGACCAGAAGCCGAAATAGAGCAACGCATAGGTCACCGCACCGGTCAGGAACAATATGCCGATGATGATCCGGGCGCCCATGCGCGCCTCGATCACCCCGACATCGAGCATGGGCCCGCGCGAGAAGGCGAATTCGACTGCGAGAAACAAGGTCACGGCCACCAGCATGCGCGCCGCCGCCACGAATTTCTCCGTGGCGATATCGGCCTCGCGCAAGAGGGCTTCGGGGGCGCTTTCGGGCAGCTTCGGCATGCTGGTCACACGGATGAGTCGAGCTACTGGGATTCGGGCGTCCATGCTATAGCATCCTGCATGAATCGCCCCGAACCCCTCGCAACGACGGATTCCTTGACGCCCATGGCCGCCGTCGAGCGCCTGGTCGCGCTGCATGAGGAGGCGGTGGAGGCGCTGCGCCAGGCGCTCGAGCGTTTCTTCACCGAGGGTATCCCGCCTTCGTCCAAGGAGCGCGCCCGCTTCCGTTATCCCGAATTGCGCCTCGTCTATGGCTCGGGCCAGGCGCAGCCCTCGCTGTCGCGCGCCTATGCCAAGTTCGAAAGCCCCGGCATCTATGCGACGACGATCACCCAGCCGCGCGCCTTCCGCGACTATCTCGTCGAGCAGCTCGAGCTCCTGGTCGCCGACTATCCGACCACCGTCGCGGTCAGCCGCAGCGACCAGGACATCCCCTACCCTTACGTCCTCGACAAGGGCGACGAGCTCGGACGCGACAATATCTCGGCCGCCGATCTTGCCCGCCACTTCCCGGCCCCGGTGCTCTCCGCGGTCGGCGACGAGATCGCCGACGGCCTGTGGACGCCGCCCAAGGGCGAGCCCATGCCGCTCGCTCTGTTCGATGCGACCCGCACCGACTATTCCCTGAAGCGCATCGTCCATTACACCGGCACCGACTGGCGCCACGTGCAGCCCTGGATCCTGCTCACCAACTATCACCGCTATGTCGACCAGTTCGTGACCTGGGGGGTCGAGCAGATCCGCAGCGACGGTCCCTATGACGCGCTGGTGCTGCCGGGCGGCGTCGCCATCGGCCGCGAAGGCATCGCGATCGGGGACTGGGAGACCGCCGTCACCTCCTCGCCCTGGCACCGCTTCCAGATGCCGGCCTATCATTTGCTGCGCAAGGACGGCGCCGGCGGCGTCAGTCTCGTCAATATCGGCGTCGGTTCGTCCAACGCCAAGAACATCACCGATCACCTTGCGGTGCTGCGCCCGCATTGCTGGCTGATGATCGGCCATTGCGGCGGGCTGCGCCAGTCGCAGCGCATCGGCGACTATGTGCTGGCGCATGCCTATTTCCGCCAGGACCGCATCCTCGACGGCGCCGTGCCGCCCGATATCCCGATACCGGCGCTGGCCGAGGTCCAGGTCGCCTTGCAGGAGGCCGCCGCCAACGTGACCGGCGACCGCCGCGAGGCGCTGAAAGCACGCTTGCGCACCGGCACCGTCGTCACCAATGACGACCGCAATTGGGAACTGCGCTGGTCGCAGGAGCGCCGGCGCATCAACCTGTCGCGCGCCATCGCCGTCGACATGGAATCAGGCACCGTGGCCGCCCAAGGGTACCGGTTGCGCGTGCCCTACGGCACCCTGCTCTGCGTCTCCGACAAGCCCCTGCATGGCGAGATCAAGCTGCCCGGGGCCGCCAACGCCTTCTATGACCGCGCCGTCGGCGAGCATCTGATGATCGGCCTCGCCGCCATCGATCTCTTGCGCCGCGAGCTCAAGCAGCTCCATTCGCGCAAGCTCAGGAGCTTCGACGAACCGCCCTTCCGGTGACCGTTTCCGCTTGACTGGTCAGGGCGGGAGCGGCCGGGGAACCATCGGCCCGTCTCGCCGTTTTCCTGCATGCGCGCGTATTGGAAGGGACATTTGCGCCTGTCGCTGGTGGCGATCGCGGTCGAGCTGCATGTGGCGACCGAATCCTCCGCGCGGCCCGGTCTGCATCAGATCGACAAAAAATCCGGCAAACGCATCCGCTATGAAAAGATCGTGCCCGGCAAGGGCAAGGTCGCCGACGACAATATCGTCAAGGGCTACGAGCTCGGTTCCGGCAAGCATGTCATTCTGACGCCTGACGAGCTCGAAAAGATCAAGCTCGAGACCAGGCACACGATCGATCTGGGGCAGTTCGTCGACTATGACGACATCGATCCGCGCTATTTCGAGCGGCCCTATTATCTGGTCCCCGGCGATGATGTATCGGCCGAAGGCTATGTCGTCATCCGCGAGGCGCTGAGGAGCGCCAAGAAGGCCGGGATCGGGCAAATGACCATGCGCGGCAAGGAAAGCTTGGTGGCGGTCAAACCCTGCGGCAACGGGCTCCTCCTCGAGACGCTGCGCTACAACAACGAATTGCGCGAATCCGACAAGATCTTCGCCGATATCCCGAAGAAGCGGCCGAAAAAGGACATGATCGAACTCGCCACGGAGCTGATCGAGCGCAAGTCGGGGCCATTCAAGCCGGGCGTGTTCAAAGATCATTATGGCGACGCGCTCAGGGCGCTGGTGGCCGAGAAGCGCAAGAAGGGCAAAGTCACCGAGGCCGAGGAGGAGGAAGCGGCGCGGCCCAAGGGCGACAATGTCATCGACTTGATGGAGGCGCTGAAGAAGAGCGTCAGCGGCAAGGCCCGGAACGCCGCCAAACCGCGTAAGGCGGCCAAGAAGAAAAGACGGGCTTGATCATGCCCTCCCTGTCGCGTGATGCCCTCACTTCTTACCGCCGTAAGCGTAATTTCATCGCCACGCCGGAGCCCAAAGGTCGCGTCGCGAAGCGGAAAGGCCGCTCCTTCGTCATCCAGAAGCACGACGCCTCGCGGCTGCATTTCGATTTCCGCCTCGAGCTCGACGGCGTGCTCAAGAGCTGGGCGGTGACCCGAGGCCCGAGCCTCGATCCGAGCGAGAAGCGTCTGGCGGTCAGGGTCGAGGACCACCCCCTCGACTATGGCGGCTTCGAAGGCACTATCCCCAAGGGCCAATATGGCGGCGGCACCGTGATGCTGTGGGACAGGGGCGAATGGGAGCCCGAGGACGACCCGCATGAGGGCCTGAAGAAGGGTAAGCTCAGCTTCACCTTGAAGGGCAAGCGCCTCAAGGGCGGCTTTACCTTGCTGCGCATGCGCAAGGACAGGCGCGGCGCGTCGGCGCGCGAGAACTGGCTCCTGATCAAGCAGCGCGACAGGCAAGCGAGCGCCGCGATCGATCCCATCGAGGCCTGGCAGCGCAGCGTGGTCTCACGGCGCAGCATGGCGGGCATCGCCAGGGCGGAAGGGCGCAAGCGATGACAGCGCGCAAGGCATCCTTGCCGCCCTTCGTCCCGCCGCAGCTCGCCTTCCTCAAGGACCATCCGCCGGAAGGCGCGAACTGGATCCATGAGATCAAATATGACGGCTATCGCGTGCTCGCCGCCGTGGCCGGCAGGACGGTGCGGCTCTATACCAGGAGCGGCCAGGACTGGACGGAGAAATTCCGCCCCATTGCCGATGCTTTCGAGAAACTGGGCCTCGCCGCTCTGATCGATGGCGAAGTGGTCGTCTTCGAAGCGGGTGGACGCACCAGTTTCCAGGCCTTGCAGGAAGCCTTGTCGGAAAAGCGCAAGGCTGATCTGCGCTATGTCGCTTTCGACCTGCTCATGCTCGCCGGCGCGGACTTGCGCAAACGGCCGCTGGTCGAGCGCAAGAAGCGGCTGAAGGCGCTCTTCGGCAGGATGAAAACCCCACTGACCTATGGCGGCCACCTTGCGGGCGACAGCGACAAGGTCCTGAAGGAAGCCTGCCGGCTCGGCATCGAAGGCCTCGTCTCCAAGGACAAGACCAGCGCCTATATGTCGGGACGCGCCGCGACCTGGATCAAGAGCAAATGCCTGGGCCGTTCCGAATTCGTCATTGGCGGCTTCAGGCCTTCCGACAAGAAAGGCCGCAGCTTCGCCTCACTCCTCATCGGCGAGTTTCACAAGGGCGACCTGATCTACAAGGGCCGTGTCGGCACCGGTTATGACGATGCGGTCCTGCGCTCGCTGGGCGCCGAGCTCAGGGCCCGCGAAGTCGACAGGTCGCCGTTCAAGGACGTGCCACGCGCCATCCGTGGCCGGGCGCGCTGGGTGACGCCCGAGCTCGTGGCCGAGATCGCCTTCACCGAACGGACCCGCGACGGTATCCTGCGCCATCCGGTCTTCCTCGGGCTGCGTCAGGACAAGCGCGCCCGCGCGGTGACGGGGGCCGACCGGATGGAGAGTGTCGCATGAGCAAGACGGAGGAGGACGAGGTCGCGGGCGTCAGGCTGACCCATCCGGACAAGGTCCTCTATCCCGATCAGGGCCTGACCAAGCGCGCGCTCGCAAACTACCTCGCCGGCGTGGCCAGGCACATGCTGCCTTTCGCGGCGAAGCATCCCTTGAGCCTGGTGCGCTGCCCGGACGGCATCGGCGACAAATGTTTCTTCCAGAAGCATCTGACCGCCAGCATGCCCAAGAGCTTCAAGACGGTGAGCATAAGGGAGAAGGATGGCGGCAAGGCCGACTATCTCTATGTCGAGGATGCCTCTGGCATCGTCGCCGCGGCCCAGATCGGCGCGCTCGAACTGCATGTCTGGGGCGCTCCCAATGACGATCTCGAGCATCCCGACCGCATGGTCTTCGACCTCGATCCCGATGCCAGCGTGGCCTTCGCCGAGGTCAAGGCGGCGGCGGGCGACCTGCGTTCGGTCCTCGAGGCGGCGGGCCTTCAGAGCTTTGCCATGGTCACCGGCGGCAAGGGCATCCATGTGATCGCCCCCCTCTCCGGCCGCAACGACTGGGAGGAGGTCAAGACCTTTGTCTCAGGCCTTGCCAGGAGCTTTGCCGACCGTGATCCCGACCGGTTCGTCGCCACCGCCAGCAAGGCCAAGCGCAAGGGGCGCATCTTCATCGACTGGCTGCGCAATGAACGGGGCGCCACCGCCATCCTGCCTTATTCGCCGCGCGCCCGCAAAGGCGCCCCGGTCGCGGTGCCGGTCGGCTGGAACGAGCTTTCGCGGCTCACGAGCGCCGCCGCCTTCGACACCGTTGCCGTTCTCAAACGCCTGAAGGCAGGAAAGCGCGACCCCTGGCCCGGCTACCGAAAGGGGCAGCATCTTGGCAAAGCGGCGATCGAAACCGTCGCATCTTGACCAATTGTTTCCTGCCACAGCGTCGCCGCAATCGGCTCCCATGTGAGGACCGGTTTTCCACTGGGAGTTCTTTGATGGACCGCCGTTCTCTCGCCGCTCTGGGCCTTACCGGCCTGGCCGCGGCCGCCCTCGCCACCCCCTCTTTAGCTCAGGAGTCCAAGTCTATGCCGCGCCTTCTCTCTCTCAACGGTCATGGCGAGGTGAAAGCCAAGCCCGACATGGCGGTCGTCAATGTCGGCGTCCTGACTCAGGCGCAGACGGCGCGCGAAGCCCTGACCCAGAACACCCAGGCGATGGAGAAGGTCTTTGCCAGCCTCAAGGCCTCCGGCATCGAGGCCAAGGACATCCAGACCTCCAACTTCATGGTCAATCCGCGTTATCAGTATGACCAGAATAACGCGCAGCCGCCGCGCGTAATAGGCTATGACGTGTCGAACACGGTGACCGTCTCGGTGCGCAAGCTCGACACTTTGGGCGCCGTGCTCGACACGGTCGTGAGCGAAGGCTCGAACCAGATCAATGGCGTGATGTTCGCCATTGCCGATGACGAGAAGCTCAAGGACGAGGCGCGCAAGCTCGCGGTCGCCGATGCCGAGCGCAAGGCGAAACTCTATGCCGAGACGACGCGTATCTCCCTCGGCCAGATCATGTCCTTGAGCGAGGGCAACTATCAGCCGCCGCAGCCGGTCTATTATGGCAAGGCGGTCAGGGCCGACAGCGCGCAGAGCGTGCCGATCGCCGAAGGCGAGCAGACCGTGGCGATCGACGTGAACATCGCGTGGGAGATCAAATAACGGCCGTAAGCCGTTGATTTGACTCTCGAACGGCAGAGGCGTGCTCCGCTGGTTTTTGAAGGAGAGTATGGATCATGGGTTTGCGTCATCTGATCATCGCCGGCATGCTGGCGGGCTTCGCGCCGGCCGTCATGCCGCTCATGGCGACCGACACGGCCGAAGCGGCCCAGACCGTCGTCAAGAAGAAGAAAAAGAAAAAGCCCGTCGTCCAATACCACGAGCCGCGGGTGAAGAAGAACTTCCGCGCGCCCTTGCTTGGCGAGCCCAATGCCGGCTGGACCGACGACTGCCTGTTTTATTACAACGTCTACGGCCGGTTGCCGGCCTATTGCGGCAAATACGGCCGCGGCTTCCGCAGGTGGGACTGATAGCGCCGGCCCCCGGTCGCGGGCGCTATCCCCTCCTCACACCGGCGTGTCGAGGAGCTCCTTCACATATTTGTCGAGGAACTTCACATCCTCGGGGTTCGTCCCGGGGCCGCCGGCGAAATGGCCCCAGATCGAGGGCATGGGGATGAGCTTGGCGTTCGGCATGTGGGACACCTCGATCTCGCTGTCCTCGGGCGGGAAATAGAGATCCGTCTGGCCGGGCATCACATAAGCCCGGGCCTTGATGGCGCCGAGCGCCTTGGCGAAATCGCCCTTGTAGAGCTCGTTTTTGCTCAGGTCGCCATTCTGCCAGGTCCACAGCATGGTGAGCAGGTTGTTGGCGTCCTTGGGCAGGAAGAAGCCTTCCCAGAAGGCGACGAGGAAGTCCTCGAGCGATGAGAAGCCGAGCGCCTTGAGGTCGAGTTCCTCGCGATAGAAGCTCTGCGAGAAGCCCCAGCCGGCATAAACGCGCGCCGCCGCGCGCAGGCCCTTGGCCGGTTTTTCCTTGTACCAGCCATTGTTGAAGGCGGCATCCGCCGTGAGCGCCGCCTTGACGCCTTCGAGGAAGACGAAATTGTGCCTGGAGCATTTGGCCGAGCCGCAGAAAGGCAGGATGCGCTCGACCATGTCGGGGAAGAGGCAACCCCAGTGGAAGGTCTGCAGCGCGCCCATGGACCAGCCGATGACCAGCTTGACGCGATCTATGCCGAGCTCGTCATGCACCAGCCGGTGCTGCAGTTTGACATTGTCATAGGGCGTCACCTGCGGGAAGCGCGCCGCATTGTAGGGCTCGGGCATGTTGCTCGGCGACGACGAGAGCCCGTTGCCCAGCATGTTGGGGATGATGATGAAATATTTGCCGGGGTCGAGCCCCATGCCCTCGCCGACCAGCCATTCATTGTCGTAATGCTGGCCGGAATACCAGGTGGGATAGACGATGACATTGTCCTTCTTGGCATTGAGCTTGCCGAAGGTCTTGTAAGCGAGCTTGCAGTCCCTGAGCGCCGCGCCCGACTGCAGCACGACAGTGCCGGCATCATAGATCGAATAGTCTTGTGGCATGACTCATCTCTCCCTGAATAGCGGAGAGGCCAGCATCCTGGCCTCTCCTCGTCGATCCCTGTTCTTGCAAAGATTCTTATGCTTCGCGCATCACCTTGGAAATGGCAAAATAAACGATCGCCGCGACGATGAAGGCCGAGATCGCGGTCGACCATTGCGGCGCGTTGAATTCGACCAGGAGGGCGACTGCCGATCCCGCCGCCCAGGCGATGAAGGCGGAGGCCCGCCAATCCGTCGAGGCTTCGGAATTCTTGCGGATGATGTACTGGTCGACCAGGATGATGGCGCCGATCGGCGGCACCAGGATGCCGAGCAGCGACAGCCATTCGATGAAGAAGGCCCAGATATTGCCGGCCGCCACCAGGATGCCGATGGCGCCGAGGATGATGGCCATGAGCCGCATGTTGCTTGAGAGGATGCGCGACCAGCCGGTGGCCGCATTGTAGAGGCAGTGGGCGCAGACCGAGCCCAGATTGCAGTAGAGGAAGAGGAAGGCGAGCACCGACAGCCACACCGCCTGCTTGCCGTTCATGTAGCCGAACATGTTGTCGACGCCGAACGGGTTGGCATTGGGCACCGCCAGCGCCGCCGTCATGATGCCGCCGACCAGCATGGCGACGAGATTGGCGAAGGGGAAGGCCGAGAAGGTGGCGACCAGCGAGCTGGTGCGGTCGGCCGCCCAGCGGTTGAAGTCGGCGGTCACCGTGCCGGCATCGACGAAGAGAGTGAGCACGATGGTGAGGCCGACGCCCATGGACATCGTGGCGACGCCGTTATTGCCGGGATAGGCCATGATGGCATCCCAGGTCGTCGTGCTCGCGGCATCGAAAGCGACCCAAAGCCCGAGGACGACGAAGAGCGGCACCGAGATGAGGCCGATCCAGTGCAGGCCGCGCACCCCGATGAAGGTGATCGCGATATAAAGGATGCCGGCGACGATCGTCATCGCCACATAGTTGAGATTGTAGGTGGAACTGATGAGCGCACCGGTGATGCCGGTCTGCACCGCATACCAGCCGAGCAGCAGCGTCGACAACAGGCCCGAGGCGAAGACATAGCCTTTGCGGCCGAACACGATGCTGGTGAGGAGCGCGAAATTCATGCCGCGGTCCGTGCCGAGCAGGCCCAGAAGCCCGACATAGGCGAACATGATGAGATTGCCGATGATCATCGCCGTGAGCGCATTGGCGAAGCCCATGCCGAGCACCAGGATCGACCCGGTCATGGCCCCGGTGATGATCATCGGGAAGCCGATCCACACCATGGTGACCGAGAACAGGCTGCGCCGCGCTTTCGCCGGCACCGGCGTGTGCTCGTATTCTTCACCCAGAAGATGATCGGCTTCCGCCTCGAGCTGGGTCAGAGATGAGGGGCGAAACCCCTGCTGATTGTCTGTCATAAGCGTTCCCTCGAGCTGTTTTTGGTTCAGGCACGACAAGACGCGCTGCATGTGGGGCAAGCCCAAATGCAAAAAACAAAAGCCCCCACCGAGATCTTTGAGGATCTGCTGATGGGGGCTTCAAAGCCGTGATTTTCCGGCAGTGCTGCCGAGACGCGTCAACTATAGCTCATGCCGTCGCGTTGTCTACAAGGAATCGACATGAGCTGTAACCAAGGCGGTTGCTGACTCGTATTGTCAGCAGAATGGTGTACCTCGCGGGCCTCGTGCAACGATGCTAGAGTCTTGAGATGCCCGTCTGTGAAGCGGACCCCTGGCGCTTGCAGTATTTCGACGCCGTCCCCTGCCCGGCCGATGTCATGATACCGACCGAGGATTGCGACGCTTGGGCGTGGTATCCGCGCGCCAACTGGATCTATGACAAGCTGCGCATCGCCCAGAGCCAGGGCCTCGACTGCGGCCCGCATGGCATCGTGCCGCAGCGCTTCCCGGTCTTCTCCAAGCCGATCGTCAACCTGAAGGGCATGGGCGTCGGCAGCGGCGCCTTGCACTCGCTCGCCGAATATGAGGCGAGCTACACGCCGGGGCATTTCTGGACCGAACTGCTCACCGGCGAGCATCTGTCGACCGATTGCGCCATCGTCGACGGCGTCGTGCGCTGGTGGCGCCATACGACCGGCAGGCCGTTCGGGCCGAACGGCATGTTCGACTACTGGATCGTTCATGCCGCGCCCCGCCCCGCGCTCGAGGACTATGTCGGCGCATGGGTACGCCGGTATCTCGATCACTATACCGGCATGCTCAATGTCGAGACACTGGACGGGCGCATCATCGAGGCGCATCTGCGCTTCGCCGATCAGTGGCCCGATCTCTACGGCAAAGGCTGGGTCGAGGCGCTCGTCCGGCTCTATGCCGAGGGTCGCTGGTATTTTCCCGAGGAAACCTCCCGCCGCGACGGCTATTCCGTCGTCCTCTTCGGCCGGCACGGCCGGCACTATCGCCATCCACCGGCGGACTTGCAGCGCGCCGTGCGCGCCATGCCGGGCGTTGAAAGTCTGCAGATCACCTTTCACGAGACCAAGCCGCCGGAAGATCATGCCGCGCCGCCGGGCGGCTTCCGCCTCGCCATCATCAACACCCATGATCTGGAGGCGGGCTTCGCCGCGCGCCGCCGCATCGCTCAAGGCTTCGCGCCCGACGACCTGCTCTGGCCCGAAGGCGCCCTGCCCTATGCGCTGGCGACCGGCGCGCTGTAATGTTCGACCAGCGGGAACGGCTCGTAGAAATGATGCAGCAGGCGCTTCCATTCGCCATAGCGCTCTGACCCACGGAAGCCCTGGATATGCGCGTCGAGCGTCGCCCAGGCGACCAGCAGCAGATATTTCCCCTTGGCTTCGATGCACGGGCGGACCTCGAGCGTAAGGAAGCCCGGCGTCGCCGCGATGAGCGGCAGCGCGTCGCCCATCGCCTGCTCGAAAGCCTGTTCAAGGCCGGGCTTCACCTGCAAGAGCGCGTGTTCGAGGATCATCGCTATTTTCCCGCTCGTCATCCTGGGATGACGGAAAGCTGCTACACCACCGTCCAACGGCGCTCCGCCTCGACATAGACATTGAGCTCGCCTTGCGAGATGTCGAACCAAGCGCCATGCAGCGTGAGCTGGCCCTTGCCCTCGCGCACCCTGATCCACGGGAAGGTGCGCAGATTGGCGAGCGAATGCTCGACCGAGGCCTGCTCGACCGCCGTCAGCCGCTCGGCCGGACTGTGGTCGTCCTCGACGATCGCCGCGACGTCGCGCACGCCGGCGAGCCATTTGCCGATGAAGTCGCCGGTGCTCAAGGGGTCGCCCGGCTCGATGATCGCCTTGATGCCGCCGCAGCGCCCGTGGCCCATGATGACGACATGCTGGACGCCGAGTTGCAGCACGGCGAATTCGAGCGCGGCGCTGGTCGAATGGTGTCGGCCGTCGGGCGCATAGGGCGGCACCAGATTGGCGACATTGCGCACGACGAAGATCTCGCCCGGCCCCGCATCGAAGATCGTCTCGGGCGCGGCGCGCGAGTCGCAGCAGGCGATCATCATGATCGAAGGCTTCTGCTGACCCTGCCCCAGCTTCAGATAGCGCTCGGTCTCGGCGGCATAGCGCCCCGAGCGGAAGCTGGCATAGCCCTCGAGGAGGCGTTTTGGGAAAGGAATGCTCATGCCGCCGCCTCCGCTTGCTTGCCGGTGAGATCGACGAGCGTCGCCTTGGGCAACGGCCCGGCGCCCGGCTGCTCGCGCCAATGCCGGAAGGTCTGCACGCCCCCCGCCTCGCGCACCGCTTTCAGGAGCGTCAGATCGAGCTTGGCCGTCACCCATTGCGGCCGGTTCATCTCGCCCAGCGCCACCACGCCGCCCGGCGGAAAACCCTTGTCGGAGGGGGCGAAGATGCCGGCGGCACCGCAATTGGTCTCGACCGCAGCGCAGAAGGGTGCCGGCCCCACGGTCGGCGCATGGACGGTATAGACCTGGTTCTCGAGCGCCCGCGCCATGGCACCGACACGCACGCGCCAATAGCCGTGCTCGGTCTCGGTGTTGGAGGGCGCCAGGATGATGTCGGCGCCCGCTTCCGCCAGCGCCCGCGACAGCAGCGGGAATTCGATGTCGTAGCAGATGAGGAGGCCGATCTTGGCCGGGCCGATATCGAAGACGAGCAACTCGTTCCCGGCCGCGATCCTCCAGGGATCGCGCTCCCAGGGTGTCATCATCAGCTTGGCATAGCGGCCTTTCCGGCCGGAAGGCCCGAAGATGCGCGCCACATTGAGGGTCGAGCCGTCGGCCTGGCGCTCGGGGGCGCTTGCCGCCACGATCGAAACGCCAAGCTGGCGCGCCAGCCGCGAATGGATCTGGTCGATCTCCGGCAGACGGCGCGACACCGCATCGATGGAGCGCTCGAGATCGAGCCCGGCCGCCGGGCCGTCGAGGGCCGCGAGCTCCATGGCGCCATATTCGGGAAAGACCAGGAGTTCGGCGCCCTGCTTGGCCGCTTCACTGACCCAGCGCTCGAGTTTCGCCTCATAGGCGTCCATCGCGGCATAGGCATCGAGCGGATATTGCGCGGCGGCGATCGTCAGGTTTCGGCTCATAGATCCCTCATCCAGAATTGCAGCACGTGATCGGTCTCGTCCTCCCCGTCGCCGATCTCGGCCCATGAATAGGTGGCGGTGACCCCCTTTAAGGGCCGGTATCGCCGCTTTGTCCAGAACTCGTCGAGAGGGCGGTAATCGGGCGGCCGGCGCGGGTCGTCCGGCGCCCTGACCACCGCGCAGAAGGTCGACTGCGCGAGACCGAGGCCCAGCGCATGGGCTTCGCGGGCATCGAAGAAGGCATGCCCCAGGCCCTGCCCGCGATAGGGCGCGGCCAGTACGGATTCGGCGCAGTAGAAGATCGCGGAGGTGTCGAAGCCCTGGGCCAGGAAGGGCGCCTTGAACTCGTCATGCTCTTCAGCGAGCGGCAGGCCGGTCGAGGCGCCGACGATCCGCGAGCCCTCCCGCGCGACGATGATGACGGCGCCACGGGCGTCCTTGAGCTTGCGCAGATAGCGCCGCTCATAATCGAGCGAGCCCTTGTAAAGATAGGGAAAGCTGCGGAACACCTCGATGCGCAGCCGCGCCACGGCGTCGAGGCCCGCGTCGAAGCCGGAGCCGGTCAATATTTCGGTGGTGATCCCGCCCATTGTCTTGCGGCGAGCTATAGCAAAAGGAGGCCTCCTGCACAGAAAAAAGAAGGCGCCCTTCCCTTAGAGCAAATCCCGCCAAAGTTGCAGACTTTGGCGATAAGGATTTGCTCCAGATATTGATTGGCGCGAATCCTTACGGCGAAGTGAAGCCACTTCGCCGGGATGCGCGCCGGGGAGGAACGCCTTCCGATCCTGCCCCTCATTTCGCAGGCTTACGCAACGCCGCCTGAGAAACGAGGGCTCTCTTTAAACTTGCGCCATCATCGCCGCTTTTCACGACAGGACGATGTCGATTTGACGAAGCCGCTTTCGAATCTGATTTCAGTATCTTAGCCGCCGATCCTGAATCATTTTGCGAAGTTCAGGCGCCCAGCACCTGGCGCGTCCAGTCTTTGAGATTGTAATGGGTAGAAACGCGCGTGATTTTGCCGTTCCTGATCTCGAAAAAGGCGCCCACGCGGAGTTTGTAGCCTTGTCCCTTGGCTTTCGGCAGGCCGGGATCGGTCGCGAGATATTTGCCCTTGAGATCGAATTCGGCCGCGGCCCGCGCGCCCGAAGCATCCGTCATGACGGCGATATTGGCGAGCTTCTCGCGGTAGCTCTTGTTCATATGGGTGAGGAAGTCCTTGAACAGTGCCTTGCCCTTGCGCCTTTCGCCCTGGCTCACCTCATGGACGAAGCCCGGGCCCAGGCAGGCGAGCATGGCCTCGACATCCTGCCGGTTGAAGGCATCGTAATAGGTCTGGACGAGCTTGCGGGTCTGGGCGGCAGTCACGGGAATCTCCTTCTGATGAGGGCCGACCGTGTAGCCCGGCGCTCCCGTCAAGACAACGTGCGGTCCGCCCGGCCGGCCCACGAGATGCGGGATCGTTCATCTCGCCGCCGCCCTCATGGACCGACGATGAGCCCCGACAGGGCCGATGACGTCTGGAAGTACCGCACGATCTCGGCCGAGACCTCCTGGGTGAGGACGGAAGTCCGATCGAGTTGCACCAGGAGTACCCCCAGCTCCGGCAGGTCGGGATAGCCGTCCTCGGAGCTGAGGATGCGCCAGCCGCTCTCGACATTTTCGGGAAACACGACGGCAACCGAGACACCGGCCTGCACGGCTGCCCGCACACCGGCAAAGCTGGCGCTCGAGATGCAGACCTGGGCCGTCCGCCCGAGTGCTTCCAGCCGTTCGATGGCCGAGCGGCGAAATATGTCCCCCGTATGGAAAATGGCGAGCGGCACCGGGTTGCCGTCGTAAACATGCGAGCGCGCGCCGCAAACCCAAATCGGCCGGCTACGGCGCAGTAGCACGCCGGCGGCGGCGCCTTCTCCTTCCGTGACAAGGGCAATGTCGATGCTGCCTTCCGCCAGATAGCCGAGGAGGCGCCGCGATGGCTCGCTGACCACGCTGATCCGCACGGCGGGAAAGCGGGCAAAGCAGCGCTGGATGATTGCCGGCAGATGACTGAGCGCGAGATCGTCCGGCAGACCGATGGCGATTTCGCCGGTGATCTGGCGATCCGAGAACGCTGCGAGAGCCTCGCTATAGGAGCGCAGGATACGTCGCGCATGATCGTAAAAGGCTTCGCCTTCCGCGGTCAGACGCACGCCCCTCCCGCTTCGTTCAAACAGCTTGCAGCCAAGAGCCGACTCCAGCCGCTTGATCTGCATGCTGACAGCCGCCTGGGTACGATGGACGCGCCTTGCCGCCAGCGTGAAGCTGCCGTTTTCGACGATCTCCACGAAGGCGCGCAGCAGGTCCGGTTCAGGCGTCAGCGTCATCGTCTTATAAGAATTATTTATCTGAATTCTTCAAGAAGATTCGTTGGCCAAGCGGTCTCTGTTGAACCAAGCTCTGATCACACAGCGTCCCGACCGGCTCTTCACGCTGGCTGGAAGGGGAGCTCGGGTACGGTCAGCACGACAGCCCGGAAAATATTCGTGCCAAAACTTTGAGCACTTATTGAGGATATTGATGAATATCGACCGCACCACCGCGCGGATCAACGAGTTTCAGGGGCGCGCCAGCCGCATTCAGGCGAAGATACGCGAGGCGGGCCTGGACGCGCTGCTGGTCACATCCCCCACCAATGTCTGGTATGTCAGCGGCTTCTGGGAGTTCATTGCCATCCGCATGGAATCGGTCCTGGTTCCCGCGGACGGCGGCTGCGTCTTCATGGTGTCGAAGAACGAACACGAATACGCCGAGAAGACCAGCTGGATCGACGACGTTCGTTACTACACGGAATTTCCCGAGGCCGGCAAGCACCAGAATCCCTACGACCTTCTGGCGCAGGTCGTGCGGGAGAAGAAGCTCGGCGGTGGATTGATCGGCATCGAGGAGGCAGCTCTCCCGCTTGGCGAATTTCGCCGAATCGAGGCCGCGCTGCCGGCCGGCACGCGCTTCCGCGACGCCTCCGGGATCCTCCGCGACCTGCGCATGGTCAAGTCGCCTTATGAAATTGATCTCCTCAAGAAGTCGGGAAAGGTCGCCGTCGCAGCCTGGAACGCCTCGCTGAATGCCGCCAAGCCCGGCCTGCGCGAGTACGAGGTCGCGCAGGCTGCACGCATGGCGGCTACGGACATGGCGGCAAATCTTCTCGATCCGGAGGACGTCAATCACTCGCCGATCACCGACGGCGTGCAGCTCATCCAGTCCGGCGCGCGCTCCTCGATCTCGCACGGCAGGGGTTCGCCTAACCGCATGCGCAGGGGCGACATGGTCGCGATGTGCTTCTGCATGACCAATCAGTTCAAGGGCTACAGGGTCGGTTTCTCCCGCAACTTCGTGCTCGGAGAGGCTACCGACGAGATGCACAAGGTCTACGACCTACTGTATCACGCCCAGCAGACCGCGCTCTCCGAAGTGAAGCCGGGTGTCAAGGCGAGCTACCTGGACAAGATCGTGCGCGAGATCATCTATGATGCGGGCTACGGCGAACACATAGAGCACCGCCTCGGCCGCGGTGTCGGCCTCGATATCGCCGAGGCGCCGGACCTCAAGGAGGGTGACGACACCGCGCTCCAGCCGGGCATGACCCTTTCGGTCGAACCGGCGATCTACATCACGGACAAGTGGGGCGTTCAAATCGAGGATTCGATCTGCGTCACGGAAACCGGATACGAGTACCTGACGCTCGCCAACGAGCCGAAGTTGCCGATCATCTAGAACGCAGAACAAGACAACGAGTGAAGTGGCCTGACAAAAAAACTTTCAAGGGGAGTGGAACAATGATCAACAGACGCATCCTTCTGCAACGGTCCGCCCTTGTGGGGTCGATGGTTTCCCTTGCCTGCTTGTCCGACCTGCGGGCCTTCGCGGCGACCGGCATCTCCGCGGTGGAATGGGGTGGCGACGTCGTGGCCGCCATGAAGGAAATCACGGCCAAACAGTCCGACGTCACGGTCAACTGGACCTTGCTGCAGGGGGGCGCTGCATCGATCCTGCCCAAGATCAAGGCGTCTTGGCCCGCACCGGAATTCGACTACGTCGCCGGCTGGGAAGGGTCGTTTCAGACCATGATCAACGAGGGCTGGCTGGAGACGATCACCCCGGCGGATGTTCCCAACATCGCGGACATCCCGGAAAAGGTCATCATCAAGGATGCGACCGGAGCATGGAAGGCCGTGCCCCGCGCCGTGGGCGGCATCTATTTCGGCTATCGCAAGGACACATCGCCGGTCGAGGTGAAGAGCCTGGACGATCTGTTCAGCCCGTCCCTGAAGGGACTCATCTGCTGGCCTGGCCCCACGCAGTGCATGATGCTCCAGATCGTGGCGCTGGCGCTTCATGCGGGCGGCAGCGAGAACGACATGGAGCCTGGCTGGAAGCTCATGAAGGAGCTCGCCAAGGCGGGCAATATCGGCCGCGTGGCGACAGCCGACATTGAGTTCTCGAACTCGATCAGCAGCGGGGAGACGGCGGTCGGCTGCTTCGCCGAGCCCGCATGGGGCGCGGTTGCCAAGAACTTCGAGGTGGTGAGGCTGACCAAGCAGAAGGGCATTCCCGCCTTCCTGTACCAGAGCGGCTTCGGTGTTCTGAAGAACCGGTCGAACAAGGCCGCTACGCTGAAGTTCATCGACTTCTGCATCACGCCGGAGATGAATGCGCTCTACGCTAGCGTGGCGGGTGAGGCGCCGCTCAACGTCAAGGCGCAGGCGCCAGACGCACTCAAGCACTTGGCTTTCACTGCTGCCGAAATGGACGAGTTCGTCTATATTCCCGATTTCTCGGTCGTGCTGGCCAAGCAGGACGAGTGGGCCAAGCGCTGGGAAGATGAGATCGCTCCGCTTCTCTGATATCCAGAAGCGACCGGACAAGGAGAGCAGCACAGATTGATGGTACGCCAAGACGAGCGCCCCATTGCCCGGTTTGCTCTGTCGTTGCCAGCGGGCGCCATCTATTTCGGGCTTTTCCTGTTGCCGCTGGCGGTTCTCTTCATCGAGAGCCTGCGCCCCTTCGAACCGGGTTTCGTCGGGGGGCGGCCCGATGCCGGCTTCACCCTTGAAAATTACGTAGGACTGCTCAGTGGATCTTTCTCGGCCGCACTGGGGACGACCTTGCGAATCGGCCTGCTGGCGTCGCTTGCCAGCGTCATCCTCGCGCTGCCGCTTGCCCATGTCTGCGCGCGCAGCTCGTCCGCGAGATTGACGGCATTGCTGATCGGCCTTTTCGTGCTGCTCATGTTCCTCGGCGTCCTGGTCAGGGCCTATGCGCTTCAGCTCACGCTGGGCGCCGTTGGTCCCATGCGGCCCGTTCTCCTGTCGCTCGGCATCGCCCCGACCAGCAGGGCCTACATCGAATTCGTCGTGGGCGCCGGCCTTCTCCACTATATTCTGCCGATGAGCGTGCTGACCCTGATCGGACCACTCCGCTCCATCCATCCGAACCTGCATGAAAGCGCGCAGTCACTCGGCGCCTCCGCCTGGATGGCGCATGCGACGATCACCCTGCCGCTATGCGCGCCGGGCATCCTGACCGCCTTCCTGTTCTCCTTCACCTTCTCGCTGTCCGCGTTCGTCATCCCCATGATCTTGGGCAGCGGCCGCGTCAATTTCGTCTCCAGCCTCGTCTACACCCGTTTCAGCGAAATCGCGAACTATCCCAGCGGCGCAGCCATATCGATCGGCCTGCTGGTGCTGGCGCTCGCCATCGTCGCACTGCTTTCGGCCCTGGCGCGGCGCTGGACGAGCCTGAGGCTGCATGTATGAGCAAGCGCCTTCAGGATACGGCGTGGCGCGCGCTCGTCCTTTTGGCGATGGGTCTCAGCCTCGTCTTTCTCGTCGCGCCGCTGGCGGTTACCGCACTGCTCTCCTTCGATTCGCGCACGTTCCTCGGCCCCCTTCCGCCGCCGTCTCTCTCGTTCCAATGGTATGAGCGTTTTTTCTCTGATCCGGTCCTTCTGCAAGGATTGAAGACAAGCCTTCTGCTCGCCGCCTTGGTGACGACGGTCGCCACCGCGGCGGGAGTCGCCATTTCCATCGTGCTGACCAGCTTCCGCTTTCGGGGCAGAGAACTGATCCTGTCCTTCCTGCTCTCGCCGCTGGTCGTGCCGCCGGTCGTGATCGGCTTCGGGCTGCTGCTCTACCTGTCTTCGATCGGCGCGGTCGACGGCTTCGTACGTCTCCTGTGCGGCCATCTCATCCTAGCCATTCCCTATGTGGTGCGTGCCAGCGTTACCAGCCTCGCGGCGGTCAATCCCATCTATGCCGATGCAGCCATGAGCCTCGGCGCCTCGGAGCGCGCGGCATTCTGGACGGTAACGCTGCCGCTTGCACGCAGCGGGATCGCGGCCGGCGCGATTTTCAGCTTCGCGGTCTCGATGGACGACGTCGCGGTCTCCATGTTTCTGACCGATTCGCGGACCTACACGCTGCCTGTCGCGCTGGTTTCCGCCATGCGCGCCAACTTCGACCTGACGATCGCCGCCGCTACCGTCGTCTTCATGGCAATCGTCGCAGTCCTGATGCTCGTCATCGATCGTACCACAGGTATCACCAATGCCTTCAGAAGCACCCATCAGAGATAGCGGAGGGGAAGTGGACGACGCGGTCGAACTCCTCGGCGTCACCAAGCGATTCGACAAGGTGGTCGCGACGGACGATGTTTCGATCAGCATTCGCAAGGGTGAATGCGCTGCCCTCCTGGGGCCTTCCGGCTGCGGCAAGACCACGATCCTGCGCATGATTGCGGGCTTCGAACAGCCGAGCGAGGGGCGCATACGCATCGCCGGTCGCGACGTCGCCGGCCACCGCCCATACGAACGCAGCGTCGGCATCCTGTTCCAGCAATATGCGCTGTTCCCGCATATGACGGTCGCCGGCAATATCGGCTATGGCCTGCGCCATCGCGGATGGCCGCGGGCGGAACGAGCGGCGCGCGTCGAGGAGATGCTGCGTCTCGTCCGGCTGGACACCATGGGAGGGCGCTGGCCCGGGGAGCTGAGCGGCGGCCAGCAGCAGCGTGTCGCCCTGGCGCGCGCGCTCGCCACCAGTCCCGACATCGTCCTTCTCGACGAGCCGCTGTCGGCGCTCGACGCCCAGCTGCGCCAGGCGCTACGCATCGAGCTGAAGGAAATTCTCGGCGCCGTATCGGCGACGGTGCTGCTCGTTACCCATGACCAGGAAGAGGCCATGACCTTCGCCGATCGCATCCTGGTCATGCAGCACGGGCGTGTGGAGCAAGAAGGCTCGTCGACCGATCTCTACTTCCGGCCCAGATCCCGTTTCGTGGCGGAATTTCTCGGCAAGTCGAACTGGATCGAGACGGCGACGCTCGTGGAAAGCGCCGGCGGTTTCGACAGCTTCCGCACCGGCGCCGGCACGATCGTCAAGACTGGCGCGTCTGGCGCGTCAACGGCCGACCTATGTGCGCGCCCGGAGCGGATCGAGATCGTTTCCGAAGACATGTCGGATCAGGACTCGACATTTTTGACCGGAACCGTCGTCGATGCCGTGCATGTCGGGGCCGACAACCATCTTTTGGTTAGAACGGCGGAAGGAAGCTTCACAATCTTCGAGCGGGCCGAGCGCGAGATCTGTTCCCGCCCTGGAACCCAGGTCAGAATGCGCATCCGTTCACAGGACTGGATTGTTCTGCCCGCAAAATCCACCATTTAGACTAAGGCGGGATGAGATTGTCTAATCGCCGAGCGCGCTCGGACGACCTCGCGCAGCCCAAGACAACGTGACGCCGAAGGTCTCCCGGAAGCCTTCGATGCCCTTGGGCGTGAAGGTGACGGCGCGGCTGTCCTTGCCGCGCTTGATCCAGCCGAGATCGAGGCATTTTTGGCAGAGCGCCGCGCCGAGCCGGCCCGCGAGATGCGAGCGCCGTTCGCTCCAATCGAGACAGGTGCGGCAGAGCGGCCGGGTGCCCTTGCCGTCGCCTTCGAGATCGAGGCCAAAATCGCGGAAGAAGCGGTGGCCCTCCTCGGTGATGGCGGCCGCCCCGTCGGACAGGATGATGAACCGCCGGGCGCTCAGCCGGTCGGCCAGGGCGACGGCCAGCCTGCCGGCCAGATGGTCGTAGCAGGTCCGCGCGGTGCGCATCGCCTCGTCGCGTGGTCCCGTCGGGCGATGACGCTTGGGTCCGCTGGCCGCGACCAGCATCAGGGCCTCCATGGCCTCGGCGACGTGCGGCGAGGCCAGGCGGAAATAACGGTGACGGCCCTGCTTCTCGAGCGCGATCAGCTGCGCCTCGGCGAGCTTGGCCAGATGGCCGCTGGTGGTTTGCGCGCTCACCCCCGCATGCCAGGCGAGCTCGCCCGCGGTGAGCGCCCGCCCGTCGGCCAGCGCCTGCAGGATATTGGCGCGCGCCGGGTCGCCGATCAGCGCCGCGACCTCGGCCAGGCTGTTGCCGGAAACGAAATTCGTCATGGCCCTGACTATAGGCCGCGTGGGCGCCCGGGTCAGCAGCGAACGCTTCGGCCCCGGCCGAAACGTTGGCACGCGACTGTGTCAAGCCCCCATGTCACAGATGGAGCCATCGCAGCCCTTAGGTTGACCGCCATGACCACCTCCGCTCAATCCCGTTCACTCGCTTTCGAGCTGGCGCTTCTCGCCGCGCTGGCGACACTCTGGGGCGCCTCCTACACCTTCATCAAGATCGGCGTCGAGACCATCCCGCCGATCACCTTCATTGCCGGGCGCACCCTCATCGCCGCCCTCCTGCTGCTGCTGGTGTTGCGGCTGCGCGGCCTCTCCATGCCGCGCGACCGCGCGAGCTGGCGCCTCTTCGCCACCCAGGCCGCGATCAACAGCGTGCTCCCCTTCACCCTCATCGCCTGGGCCGAGCTCACCGTCGATGCGGGCCTCGCCGCCATCCTCAATTCGACCACGCCGATCTTCACCTTCCTCATCACCATCGCCATCACCCGGCACGAGCTCACCACCTGGCGCAAGGGCTTCGGCGTGATCGCCGGCATGGCCGGCATCTGCCTCATCGTCGGGGTCGAGGCGCTGAACGGCCTCGGGCGCGAGCTCGCCGCGCAGCTCGCCATCATCCTCGCCACCGTCAGCTATGCCGGCGCCTCGATCTTCGGGCGCAATTTCAAGCATATGGATCCGATGATGCCGGCGGCGGGCTCGATGCTCGCGGGTGCACTGGTGCTCATC
Organism: Parvibaculaceae bacterium; assembly: GCA_050251035.1. Taxonomy (GTDB): domain Bacteria; phylum Pseudomonadota; class Alphaproteobacteria; order Rhizobiales; family Aestuariivirgaceae; genus Taklimakanibacter. The sequence continues at coordinate 166,885 of JBFWNN010000001.1, read as the reverse complement.
CCCTTGAGCCTCCTCATCGACCGGCCCTGGACGCTCGCCCCCTCGTCCCAGTCGCTCCTGGCTCTCGGCGGGCTGGCCGTCTTCTCCACCGCCCTCGCCTTTTGCATCTTCTTCCGTCTCCTCCATACGCTGGGCTCGGTCGGCACAACCGCGCAGGCCTATCTGCGCGTGCCGGTCGGCGTCGCCATCGGCGCCTGGTTCCTCTCGGAACGCCTGAGCGAGACGGCCTGGATCGGGCTCATCTGTGTCGTCGCGGGCGTCGTCGCCATGACACTGCCCGCCCGCAAGGCGGCCGCGGCCCATAAGCCGGCGTGATGGAATCCCAACCGAAACCATGCGATGATCCCGAACGATCATATGCGGGTTGTCGCCATGGCCTCTGTGGATGAAATCGCTCCCGATCTCTACCGGATCTCGGTCTATGTCCCCGAGCTCGACATGCAGTTCGGTCATTTTCTGGTGCGCGACGACGAGCCCTTGCTGTTCCACGCCGGACTCAAGGGCATGTTTCCGGAGCTGCGCGAGGCGGTCGGTCGTCTCATCGATCCTGCCAAGCTTCGCCATATCGCCTGGAGCCATTTCGAATCCGACGAATGCGGCGGACTTAATGACTGGCTCGCCCTTGCGCCGCACGCCGTGCCTGCCTGCACCATGGTCGGCAAGATCGTGAATGTCGATGATTTCGCGCTCCGGCCGGCGCGCGGCATGATGCCGGACGACGTCCTGGAAACAGGCAGGTATCGCTATCGCTTCTATCGCTCGCCCCACATCCCGCATGGCTGGGACGCGGGCGTGCTGTTCGAGGAGACGGCCAAGACCTTGTTCTGCTCCGATCTCTTCCACCATTTCGGCGACGGCGCGCCCTTGACGACCTCCGACCTCATCGGACCGACGCGGGCGGCCATGGGCCGATTGGCGCAGGGCCCGCTCGCCGGCTACATGCCCTATACCAGCCAGACGGCGGGCATCCTCAGCTCTCTCGCCGCTCTCGAGCCCCGCATGCTCGCCGTCATGCATGGTTCGTCTTATGCCGGCGCCTGCAACCGCCTGCTGCATGATCTCGCGGGTGTCATCCGGGAGGCGTTCGATCCGAGCGGCTGATCGTTATTCCGGCTCCTGGAATGTATAGAAGATGACGCTGAGATCGGCCTCGGGCACGAAATCCGTGGCATGCCATTCGAAACGGGTCGGCGAGACCTTCTTCTCCTCGGGCGGACAGAAGGCGGCGAGCGTCTTGTCGTCCGGCTTTTCGACGCTGAGATTGAAGCTGCGGATGGGGCCCTTCCAGTATTTGGCGGTGGTCAGCACATAGCCCACCGTCGCCACCTCGTAATAGGCATTGCCCTTGGCCTTGCGCTTGGCGATCGCCGCGCGCACCACCGCATCGACGCAGGCCGCATCCGCCCACTCGCCCACCTCATAGGCATCGCCGACATCGGCCGGGAAGCCCGCGAGCGGCACATAGGAAATCGACACCTTCGTCTCGCCGGGGCGGAACGCCTGCCGCCATTCGAAGAAGACCTGATAGTCCCATTGCGGCCAGTAGGTGGGCTCGCCATAGCTTTCGCCCTGGCCGATGGCGCCGAGCGCGATAAGCTCATCGAGCCGGGCCTTCGGCAGTTTCTTGAGCAGCGCATTGGCGTCGTCGACCAGCATATGGAGCGGCAGCCCGGCCTTGGTGATTTTCTCGGTAATGTCCTTGTCCTTCACCAGGGCGCGGGCGAAGGGCTCCGCTTCGACGTCCTGGCCGTCGACCACGACCTTGAACCTCATGTAGTTTTCCGGCGTCGCGCCGTCGGTTGATCCATCCAGTATTTCCCGCAAGGAGCCCGGATCGTCATTGACCGGAACGGCCGCCATCGGAAAGGCGATGGTGACGGTCTGCGCCGCATCGGCTTCCGACTTGTAGAGGTAGTCGACGGTGATCTTGGTCAACGACACGGCGAGGTCTTCGCTGAGGATCGATACGGTGTCGGACTGCTTGAAGACCAGGCCGCCCGTCTTGCGCTCGGCGATGGCGCCATTGGCCAGGGCCGCCGGCGTGGCGAGGATGAGCCAGAGGACGGCGAGAATGGTCCGGCTCACGTCTTCTTCCTGCCTTTCGCCGCTTGCTCGTCGTCCTGGAGATGGAATTTGTGCATCATGCGGTGAAAGAGCGGCGCCAGCGCGACGCCGGCGATGCCGAAGATGACGATGCCGGAGATGATCGCATAGAGGCCGGCGAAGAGCTTGCCGCCCGTCGTGTTGAGCGGCTCGACCGGTCCCATGCCGGACAGGATCATCGCCGCATTGACGAAGGCATCGATCATGCTCATGCCTTCGAAGCCGCCATATCCGGCCATGCCGATGACGAGCCAGACGAGGATGAAGCCGGCGCTCCACAAGGCGTTGCCCATCAGCCGCAGCGCGAAGCTCCGGGGCGCGGCGAGCGGCTGGGCCTTCGATTCGAAATGGAAGAGCTGGCGCATCCCGCGACGCTGGCACGGGCCATGGGTGGCGTCAATCGCGCGCCGGCGCTAGAATACCGGAATGGTGCATGAAATTGCCGGACCGGACCGCAAGATCACCCGCCTCGCTTATGAGGGCGAAGCGGGGAGCTGGGAGATCGTGCGCGGCCTGCCGCATGCGGCGCTCGAGCCCCATGTGATCGACTATTCCGGCTATCGCGAGGCGGACGGCAAGCCCGTGTGGCGACGTGAGCTCCCCTGCAGCTTCATCCCCTTGATCATCAATTTCGGCGCGCCCTTCACCTTGCACGACGAGCGCATGACCGCTACACCCTATGCGAGCTTCGCCGCCGGCCTGTATGACGGGCCGGTGATCGTCGGCTCGCCGGGCAGCGCCTTTTGCCTGCAGGTGAATTTCACGCCTCTGGGCGCGCTGCGGTTCTTCGGTGTGGCGCAGTCGGAGATCGCCCGCCGCACCTTGCCGCTGGTCGACCTCCTGGGCTCGGGTGCCGATCTGCTGATCGAGGAGTTGCGGGACGCTGCCGGTTGGCGGGAGCGTTTCACTTTGCTCGACCATGTCATCGCCCGGCGCATCGAACGGACGCGAGCGCCGCATGACATGGTGCGCGCGGTCTGGCACCGGCTGCGACAGAGCAACGGTGCCGCCTCCATCGCCGGCCTCGCCGCGGATGCGGGCGTCAGCCGTCGCCACCTCGCCAAGCTGTTCCGGGCCGAGATCGGCGCTACGCCGAAGATCATGGCGCGCATCCTGCGTTTCGAGCATGCGCGCCACATGGCCACGACCGTGCCGCGCCAGGGCTGGGCCGATATCGCTTATGCCGCGGGTTATGCCGATCAGGCGCATCTCGCGCGCGAGTTCAGGGAGCTCTCCGGCCTCTCGCCGGGCGATCTCTTGCGCCGCGACGGAGCGGAAACCGGCGTGCTCGAAGTTCATGGCCGGGCTTGACCCGGCCAGCCAGCGGCTCCCGGGCTAGGTCACATTTCTTCAATACGCCGGAACTCCGGGGTGCGATGATCGCTTCATCTTATGAAGGAGACTGATCATGGCCGACATGCCGACCACCCAGGCCCCCATTCTCTATCCCACCATGACCTATCGTGATGCCGGCAAGATGCTCGACTGGCTGCAACGCGCTTTCGGCTTCAGGAAACACGTCGCCTACACAGCCGAGGACGGCAAGGTCATCCATGCGGAGCTGGCTCTGGGCAACCGTCTCCTGATGATGGGCAGCGCCAAGGACGACACGGCGTTCGGCAAGCTGGTGCGCCCGCCCGCGGATGTCGGCGGCACGACGCAGGCCGTCTATGTCGCGGTCCCCGATGCCGACGCCGTTTTCGCCACGGCCAAGGCGGCGGGCGCCGAGATCGTCATGGAGCTGACCGACCAGCCCTATGGCAGCCGCGACTTCATCTGCAGGGATCCCGAAGGCCAGGTCTGGTGCTTCGGCACCTATGCGCCGCGGGTGCCCGCGGGCGATTAGGACGGTTCGAAGTCATTCCGGCAAGAGCCGATATCCTCCCTCCGCCGCGCGCTATTGCTTGCACCGAGCCGCCAGGGCGGGTTCTTGCGGTTGGCTCCCGCCGTGAACAGGCACAGACGGTTGCCGGCGGGATCGGTGAGCCACGCCTCGCGCCACAGCCAGCGCTTGTCTTCCGGCTCGCTGGCGAAGGCGATGCCCTTCACCTGCAAGTCGCGCACGCGCCGATCGAGATCGTCGCATTCGAAATAGACATAGACGCCCTCGTCACCGAGCTTCGCATCGGTCTGGTGCAGCGACAGCGTCGCCTCGCCGTCCGGCAGCTCGAAGCGCGCATAGATCGCGGTCCGGACGATGGGGGTGAGGCCCAGCGCCTGGTAGAAGGCGATCGAGGCGGCAAGGTCGCGCGCCGGCAGGCTGATCTGGTTGAGATTCACACCGCCATTCCTGCCTTGAGGCCTTCATAGACGGCCTCCTCGGCGGTGCGCGCCGCAAGGCAGTCGCCGATGAGATAATGCTCGAATGCCTGCGCCGCCGCCGTCAGCGAATCTTCCGGCGCGTTGGGACAGGCGAGCACGATCGTGTCGACCTCCTCCAGCACCACCGGTTCCTGCGCCGCGGTGTGGAGAAAATAGGCGGTCGTCGCATCCGCCCCGTAGAGTCGCATCAGCGGGATGACCTTGACGCCCAGCCGATGCAAGCGCGCCAGATGGGCATCGCGCGTATAGTTCTGGATCGCCATGCCGGGACTGAGCCCGTTGACGGCGAGGCGCACGTCGACGCCCTCGCTCGCCAGCCGCTCGGCGACGCCGAGGCCGATCCAGTCGGCGAGCCAGTCATAGATCACCACCCGGCTGCCGGTCTTCTCGCCCTTCAGCACGTCGACGGCGTGCATCACATGCGCGTCATCGCCGATCTCGGCTGGCGGGCGCTGCGGCAGCGACCCGCAGGCGAGGATGACCGCGTCCGGCGCCTCGCTTGCGAGGAAGTCCGGCGTCACCGTCTTGCCCTTGACGATGCGCACATGCGCCCGCTCGGCCTCGCGCGTGAGGTTGGTGATGATGCCGCCGAACTCGGCGCGGGCCGGCAGGAGCTGGGCCAACCGCGCCTGGCCGCCGAGCTGCGTGTCCTTCTCATAGAGCGTCACCTGATGGCCGCGCTCGGCGGCGACCGTCGCTGCCTTGAGGCCGCCGGGCCCGCCGCCCACCACCATCACGCGTTTGGCCGTCGTCGTCTTGGGTTTGTCGCCATAGTCGAGCTCGCGCCCGGTCTCGGGATATTGGATGCAGGAGATCGACAGCCCGAGCTGGAAATGGCCGATGCAGGCCTGGTTGCAGGCGATGCAGGCGCGGATGTCGTCAGTCGCCCCGGCTTTCGCCTTGTTGGCCATGGCGGGATCGCAGATCATCGCCCGCGTCATGCCGCACATGTCGGCGGCCCCTTCGGCGATCACCTTCTCCGCCTCATGCGGTTGGTTGATGCGCCCCGCCACGAAGACCGGCTTGCCGATCGCCTGCTTGAGCTTGCGCGCATAGGGCGCCACATAGGCGTTCTCGATCAGCATCGGCGGCACGATATGGATGGCGCCGCCTTGCGAGGCCGAGGTGCCGGCGATGACGTTGAAATAATCGAGATCGTCCTTGAGCAGGCGGCAGGCGGCGAGCGTCTCGTCCTCCTGCAGCCCGTCGGCATCGAGTTCGTCGCCCGAGAGCCTGAGGCCGACGATAAAATCCTCCGGCACCTTCTTGCGCGCCGCCTGCGCCGCCTCGCGGATGAAGCGGATGCGGTTCTCGAGCGCGCCGCCGAAACGGTCGTCGCGGCGGTTGACGCGCGGATTGAGGAACTGTGCCGGCAGATAGCCGTGGCTGCCGACGATCTCGACGCCGTCGGCGCCCGCTTCGGCCATGCGCCGCGCCGCCTCGCCGAAGCCCGCGATGATCTCCTCGACCATGGCGAGCGACATCGGCCGGGGCGCGGTGCGGAAGCGCTCAGAAGGCGAGAAGGACGGCGCGAAGGCGGCCTGCGCGACGCCTTCCGGCCGGCCCAGGAGCTCGCGGCCGGGATGGAAGAGCTGGACGAATACCTTGGTCCCTTCCCGGTGGATGGCCTCGATCATCCGGGCGAAGGGCTTGATGCAGGCATCGTCGGTGCCCATCAGCAGGTCGGAGGTGTAGCGCGCCGATTCATGCACCCCCGTCACCTGCACGACGATGAGCCCCGCCCCGCCTTTGGCGCGCGCCACGTGATAGGCGATGAGCGCATCCGACGGCAGGTATTTCTCCGGCAGATAGGTGTCGTGGCCGGTCGAGAAGATCCGGTTGCGGAACTCGGTTGTCTTGACCTGGTAGGGGGTGAAGAGATGCGGGAAGAGCTTGGACATGGACCAAGCATAAGCAAAAAGCGGCGCCCTCCGGAAGGGTGCACGGCCTGCGGCGTCTTAACCGCTCACACGTTCGAACAGCATCACCTCATCGCCCATGAACACCGTGCGGGTGAATTCGCGGAAGCCGTTCTTGGCGGCAAGCCGGAGCGAGGGCATGTTGGCGGGATCGATGATGCAGACGCTGCGTCGGCACTTCTCCCCATCGAGCCAGGCGAGCGCCGCCGCGACCGCTTCCGAAGCATAGCCCTTGCCATGGAAGCCGGGCCCCAGGATCCAGCCCACTTCCGGCACGCCGCGGATAGAGGGCTCGATCATGCGGTGGAAATCGGCAAAGCCGACATCGCCGGCGAAGCGGCCGGACGCCTTCTCCTCGACCGCCCAATAGCCATAGCCGAGCAACGGCCACAGGCCGCGATAGCGCAAGAGCCTGGTCCAGCATTCATCGGGCCGCATTGGCTTGCCGCCGATATAATGCGTCACCGCCTCTTCCGACCACATGGCCATGAGGGCGGGGAAGTCGTCGACACTGTGCGCCCGCATTCTGAGGCGCTCGGTCTCCAGAACCGGCACGTTCATCTTTGGCGACTTATTTGCTGCGGCCGTCAAATGCCTTGATCTTCACCTGGCCGGGCTCGAAGCCGTCGACGCAGCGCATATTGATCGAGGCCATGGTGGCGCCGTTCGGCGCCTTGCCTTCTCCGAACGGCCCGATGCCGCATTTCGGGCAGAAATGATGACGGATGCGATGGGTGTTGAAGGTGTAGGTGGCGAGATCCTTCTCCGGCGTCTTCAAAGTGAGCTTGTCGCGCGGCACGAAGGCCAGGAGATGCGCGCGCTTGGCGCAGAGCGAGCAATTGCACTCGATCACTTCCGCGACCGGCGCTTCCGTCTCGAAGTCGAAGGCGATCCTGCCGCAGTGACATCCACCGCTGTATTTCATGACTGTCCTCCAGATTTTGCCGGTCCATAACCTATCGCGCGGCGAAAGGCGAATGTTCCATGGAAACCATGCCGTCCGGCGCATATTCGTTGAAGCAGCCGAGATGCCGTTTGAACTCGGCGATCAGCCATGTCGCCGCGGGGCCTGGATTGCGGTCGTTGCGATGCATGGCATAGAGCGGCCCGCGCGCCCGGCTGAAGGATTCGAGCGCGAGCTTGACCAGCCGCCCCTGCGCCAGGTCCTCGGCGATCATCCAGGGCGGCAGGTTGCCCCAGCCGATCCCCTCGCGCAGCATCAGATGTTTGGTGTGCATGTCGGTCAGGCGCCAGGTGCGATAGGCGAAGACGCCGAAATCCTTGCCTTCCGTGCGTCGCGACGGGTCGGTGACGACGAGCTGGATATGGTCGCGCAAGTCCTCCTGTGTCACCGCGCGCGAGAGGCGGGCCAGCGGATGGCCGGGCGCCGCCACCGGCACCAGCGACACATCGCCGAGCTCGATGAGACGCACATCGGCATCCGTAATGCCGCCGACGCCGATATCGGCCTCGTCCTTCGCCACCTGATCGACGATGAGCCCCAGCGTGCCGACGCTGAGACGCAGCGCGACCGTCGGGAACTCGGCCTCGAAGGCCTTGAGCACATTGATCAGGACCGGCGCCGGCAGCGCCACGTCGATCGACAGCGCCACTTCGCTTTCAAGTCCTCGGGCGTGGCTCTCGACGCGCGCGCGCAGGCGCTGCAGCACGCCGGTCATGCGCCGCGCCTCTTCCAGCACCGCCTTGCCCATCTCGGTGAGCTGCGGCTCGCGCGTCCCGTCCCGCTCGAACAGCTTCACTCCGAGCTGTGCCTCGAGGTTGGCGATTGTGTAGCTGATCACCGACTGGGCCCGGTTGAGCTTGCGTCCGGCGGCCGAGAAGCTCCCCGTCTCGGCGACGGCGAGGAGGACCTGGAGCTGGTCGAGGGTCGGGTTGGGCTGCATGACCTATCCATAAGATAGATGGAACAAATCGATATTATGCCAGTTTTTACTATGGATGGACAGGCACATATTCACCCGCGTCAGACAACTCAACGCGGAATTCACCCATGTCCATCCTCCTCATCACCTCGAGCCCGCGCGGCTCGGCCTCCCACTCGACCCGGATCGCGACCGAGCTTGCTCGGAAAATCGCGGCCGCGGACCCCGAAGCAACCCTTCTCGTCCGCGACCTCGCCGCCAAGCCCTTGCCGCATATCGATTCCGATTATTCGGCCGGCATCTACACGCCGCCCGAGCAGCGCAATCCGCGCCAGACGGAGCTGGTCGGCGCGTCGGACGAGGCGGTCGACGAATTGTTCGCCGCCGACACGATCATCATCGCCACCGGTCTCATCAACTTCAACATTTCCTCGACCCTCAAATCCTGGATCGACCATGTCGCCCGCGCCGGCCGCACCTTCTCCTACGGCAAGGACGGTCCCAAGGGCCTCCTGACCGGCAGGAAGGTCTATGTCGTGCTCGCCTCGGGCGGCGTCTATTCGGAAGGTCCGGCCGTGCAGCTTGACCATGCCGTTCCCTATCTGCGCACCATGCTCGGCTTCATCGGCCTGACCGATGTCGAGGTGATCCGCGTGGAAGGAGTCGCCATGGGCCCGGAGGCCACTGACGCCGCGTTGAAGACGGCGACGGACCGGGTCAATGCCCTGGCCTTGGCATCGAGAAGTCCCCGTCTCGATGCCGCCGTCGCCGCCTGATCCCCCAGTGCGGTTTGACAGCGCCGTCCCGGCACAAATCGCCGCGGGCGGCGTTGTCTGTTCATGGCGAAGACATCCGCCACCGAAGACGCATATTCCGACGCTTCGACGCTGGCGCAATTGCGCCGCGAGGCGGCCGACTGCCGCCGCTGTCCCCTCTACCGGAACGCCACCCAGACCGTCTTCGGCGAAGGCGGCGCCCATGCGGTGCTGGTCTTCGTCGGCGAGCAGCCGGGCGACCAGGAAGACCTGAAGGGCCGGCCTTTTGTCGGCCCGGCCGGCAAGGTCTTCGACCGTGCTTTGGAAGAAGCCGGCATCGCCCGTAAGGACGTCTATGTCACCAACGCGGTCAAGCATTTCAAATTCGAGCCGCGCGGCCAGAAGCGCCTGCACAAGCGGCCCGACCGCGGTGAGATCGAGGCCTGCCGCTGGTGGCTCAGGGCCGAGATCGCGCTGATCCGGCCGAAGCTCGTCGTCGCCCTGGGTGCCACCGCAGCGCGCGCCTTGAGCGGCAAGGCGCTGACCATCGGCAAGCTGCGCGGCACGCCGATCGATCTCATGGGGCACAAAGGCTTCGTCACGGTCCATCCGTCCTATCTGCTGCGCGTGCCCGACGCTGCGGCACGGCGGCTCGAGTATCGCAAGTTCGTCCACGATCTCCGCCTCATCGCCCGCGCGGCCAGGAGCTCTGCCCTCGCCGCCTGAGCTAATCACCGATCAGATGCAGGACGACCGTGCGCCGATGCGGCCGGCTGCGGTGCTCGAACAGATAGATGCCCTGCCAGGTGCCGAGCACCGGTTGCCCGCCCGCAACGGGAATTGTGAGCGACACTTGCGTGAGCGCCGTCCGGATATGGGCCGGCATGTCGTCGGGGCCTTCGCTCCCGTGGGTGAACCACGGAGCATTCTCCGGCGCGACGCGGCGGAAGAATTCCAGGAGGTCGCGGCGCACATCGGGATCGGCATTCTCCTGGATCAGGAGCGAGGCCGAGGTGTGCTGCACGAAGAGCGTGAGTTGGCCCAGGACGATCCCGCTTGCGGCGGTGAAGCGCAGCACCTCGCGGGTGATCTCATGGAGCCCCTGCCCTTTCGTCGCGATCGTGATCTCGTGCTGCGCCTGACGCATGTGGGAAACCATTGCTGTCGCCATCGGTTATATCATTGACAGGCGACAAGCAAAGAGGAGGACATGAATGGCGGTTGACCGTCTCAGACATAACGATTGGATTCTGGCCACCGATGGCGGACGAGCCTTGATCATGCGCAATGACGGAACGACGGATGAGCCCAGGCTGACGGTCTTGCGCAAATACGACCAGGACGTGCCGCCGACGCGCGAGCTCGGCACCGACAAGCCCGGCCGCGCCCATGCGAGCGTGGGGCCGGGACGCGCCGCCATGGAGCCGACCGATCTCCATCGGCAGGAAGAGGACCGGCTCATGGCAGACGTGGCAGCCAGCCTTGCCGAGGATCTGCGCGAGCAGAAATTCTCGAGCCTGGTGGTGGCCGCGGCGCCCGCGGCCCTCGGCACGCTGCGCAAGGCCATGAACGATGAGCTGCGCAAGGCGGTGGTCGCCGAAGTGCCCAAGGACTTCACCAATATGAACCTCGTGAAGCTCGGCCTCGCGCTGAGCCAGGCGCTGGAAGCGGCTTAGCGTATGAGCGCGAAATCCTCCCTCCGCCGCGCGGCACGCGCGGGGAGGGTGTCGCCGCAAGAGATGCTGTAAGCCGAACCCTCACACCTGCTGCCGGCCCCCGGCGGTGAAGCCGAGATAAGCGAGGAAGCCCGCGACGATGGCGGCGATCCAGCTCGGCCAGACCGGCATGATCTCGCCGCCCACCGCGATCTCGAAGCCGGTGATGGCGCGCCACAGCTGCAGGAGCGCGATGATGGCGAAGACGACGGCGGCAAGACGCGAGAAATGCTGGGCAGTCATGAACGCCTCCTTGCGACGGCTGACCTCGACGCGTCCCGGCTCGGGGCGCGCTATCCCTTGCTGAACATCCGTTCGCCCTGCTCGTCGACGATCTGGCGGCCTTTCGACAGCGAGAGATCGGCGGCTTCCTCGAGGGTCGAGAACCGGTCGGCGCGGACGAATTTGTATTCCTTCGTCTCGCCGTCGATCTCCTTCACGATCGTGCCCGCGGTCTGATATTGGCCGCCGTCCTTGTAGGGCGTGGCGCGGATGACGAAGCCCTTGTGCTCGGCTTCCTTGGCCGTGGCGGCCGGCCCGGCGGCCGCCTCCTCCTTGCTGCCGCCGAGGCCGAAGAGCGATTTCAGAAAGGACATGGGGATTCCTCTTAACTTTTACCGGCGCGCAGATTGGACCACCGGCGGCCTCCTTGCAATCACCTTGCGAAACCACGAGCATGGCCCGATGACGGACGACATTGCGGCCGAAGGCGAGCGCTTTCTCCTGGAATTCGGCGCGGCCGGGCTCGCGGCCCGCGACGGCCTGCGCCCAAGGGGCCAGGAGCTGGCGCGGCGGCTCCATTCCGCGGCCATCGATCTGAGTTCGCGCAAGGCGACGGAATTCTCGAGCGATATTCCCAAACTGTTCCTGCTCGCCGCCAAGGTCGCCTGGCTGGCTTTTGGCGCCGGCGCAGGCGAGCTCGAGCCTTTCGAGCGCGATGTCTATTATTATGGTAAATTCTCACCGCCCCATCCGATCGTCGCGGCCTATGACGCCTTCAAGCGGATAGAACAGTGAGCTTGCTTCTGCATTAGATTTCTCATGCGCTATCTAACAATGGCGCTTCTGTGCAATATTTTTCTCAAGCACTCTCCCCTCTCTCGTCATGGCCGGGCTTGACCCGGCCATCCAGTCGTGCCGACCATCATTGTATGAGGGAAGGCACGTCTACATCATGGCCAACAAGCGCAATGGCACGATCTATATCGGTGTCACGAGCAGCCTTGCAGGCCGCGTCTATGAGCACAAGGAAGGACGCGGCAGCACGTTTACGCGCAAATACGGGCTCAAGATGTTGGTCTGGTATGAAACCTATCTGTCCGTTGCAGATGCGATCCAGCGCGAGACCTCGCTCAAGCGCTGGCCACGCAAGTGGAAATTGGATCTGATCGAGACGATGAATCCGGAATGGGAGGATCTCTATTTGAGCTTCTGAGCCCAATGGATAGGCTGGATGGCCGGGTCATGCCCGGCCATGACGAGGAGAGTGGCAACACCCAACTTGTCGTGATCATGAGTCAACAAAAAGGCCGGCATGAGCCGGCCTTTTGCGATCAATTATCCAAGAAGCTCCTGAGCTTCCTTGACCGGCTCGGATGCTTGAGCTTGCGCAGCGCCTTGGCTTCGATCTGGCGGATGCGTTCGCGCGTCACCGAGAACTGCTGGCCGACTTCCTCGAGCGTATGGTCGGTGTTCATACCGATGCCGAAGCGCATGCGCAGGACGCGTTCCTCGCGCGGGGTGAGCGAGGCGAGCACGCGCGTCGTCGTCTCGCGCAAATTCGCCTGGATCGCGGCGTCGATCGGCAGGATGGCGTTCTTGTCCTCAATGAAGTCGCCGAGATGCGAATCCTCTTCATCGCCCACCGGCGTCTCGAGCGAGATCGGCTCCTTGGCGATCTTCATCACCTTGCGCACTTTCTCGAGCGGCATCGAGAGCTTTTCGGCCAGCTCCTCCGGTGTCGGCTCGCGGCCGATCTCATGCATCATCTGGCGCGAGGTGCGCACGATCTTGTTGATCGTCTCGATCATGTGCACGGGGATGCGGATGGTGCGCGCCTGGTCGGCGATCGAGCGGGTGATCGCCTGCCGGATCCACCAGGTGGCATAGGTCGAGAACTTGTAGCCGCGGCGGTATTCGAATTTGTCGACCGCCTTCATCAGGCCGATATTGCCTTCCTGGATGAGATCGAGGAACTGCAGGCCGCGATTGGTGTATTTCTTGGCGATGGAGATCACCAGACGCAGGTTCGCCTCGACCATCTCCTTCTTGGCGATGCGGGCTTCCCGCTCGCCCTTCTGCACCATGGCGACGATACGGCGGAATTCCGGGATCTGCAGGCCGGTGGCGGTGGCGAGCTCGTGGATCTCCTCGCGGATGACGCGGATCGATTCCTTCTCGTCATTGGCGAATTTCTTCCAGCCGAACTTGGCCAGGCGGCCGACGCGGCGCAGCCATTCCGGATTGAGCTCCTCGCCCTGATATTCCTTGAGGAACACGTCGCGCGGCACCTTGTAGGTCTCGGCGAGGCGCATCAGCCGGCCTTCGAGCGCGTTGAGGCGCTTGTTGATGTCATAGAGCTGGTCGACCAGCGCCTCGATGCGCGCATTGTTGAGCGACAGCGACTTCACATCGACGATGATCTCGTCGCGCAGCTTCTTGTAGCGGCGCTCCTGCGACGGCGACAAAGCGGTCTTGTCGCCCACTTCTTGATCTTGCAGCTTGCGCAGCGACTTGTAGGTCTTGGCAATGCGGTCGAAGGTCTCGAGCACCTGCGGCTTGAGCTCGGCTTCCATGGCCGAGAGCGACACGCCCGGATCGTCGTCCCCCTCGTCGTCCTCTTCCTCGACCTGCGGCTTGTCGAAATCCTCAGGCGACAGCACGTCGCCATATTCGTCGTCGCGACGCATGGCGCGGCGCGGCTCGGGCTTCTTGATGGGCTCCGGCTTCTTCGGCTCGGCGAGCTTCTCGTCCGACATCACCGGCTGCTTGTTCTTGGCATCGGGACCGGCATAGGTCGCTTCGAGGTCGATGATGTCGCGCAGCAGGATCTTGCCTTCGTTCAGCTCGTCGCGCCAGATGATGATCGCCTGGAAGGTCAGCGGGCTTTCGCACAAGCCCTGGATCATCGCCTCGCGGCCGGCCTCGATGCGCTTGGCGATGGCGATCTCGCCCTCGCGCGACAGGAGCTCGACCTGACCCATCTCGCGCAGATACATGCGCACCGGATCGTCAGTGCGGTCGGCCGGCGTCTTCTCGGCCTCGACCTTGATCGGGAGGTTCTCGGAGGGCTCGGCGTCTTCCTCCTTGGCGGTCTTGGCGGTGTCGTTGCCCTCTTCCTCGCTCTCGACGACATTGATGCCCATCTCGTTGAGCATCGACATGATGTCTTCGATCTGCTCCGGGCTCGTCTCATCCGAGGGGAGGACGGAATTGAGCTCGTCGAGGGTCACATAGCCGCGCTGCTTGGCGGCCCTGATCATGCGCTTGACGGCCGCATCCGTCAGATCGAGAACGGGGGAATCCTGACCCTCGCCTGGAGTCTCCTGGGCTTCCTGCTCCTCGGCCTGCGGCGGGGCTTCGTTCTCTTCGGTCTGGGGTTCGCGCATCTGGGCTCGGGCCATGCGTCGCCTATCCTTCTCGTCTCAACTGATTCGGGGGCCGTCTGCGGTTGTATCCGCCGGCCCCTTAACCCGTTACTAACCGTAAGCGCTATCCATCACAGTGGGGTCGCGTCGCGCCCCGAGGCTTCGCCAAAGCCCTCGACATGGGCTTCCATTCCGGCGTGGGATGCAAGCTCTTCGCGTATCTGATTGAGCACGCTGAGCTTTTCCTCCGTCGGATCGGCGGCGAATTGGGCCTCGGCAGCTTGCAGCTCCCGATCCAGAGTAACGCTTTTCCTATGCAGGGCGAACATCTGACGAAGCGCTGTCCGGGCGTCCGCAGACGCAGCACCGGGGTTCAGGAACCATTCGTTCAGACGTGCCGCCTGGTCTTCAAGTCGGGCCAAAACCGGCCCAAATCCTTGATCGTTCAAGTGGTCCTTGACAGCCGATCCGTCAAGACCCTCCGCCAAGGCGGCCATATCTATGATTTGCCGCTTGAGCGAGTCAAGCTCGTGGGAGGTGAACTCCGCTGCGGCAAAATCGTCCAGAAAATCGTGCACGAGTTCGGGGTGGTTGACGATACCTAGGAGTAAAAGCCGCTCGCGGCGCTCCTGCTCCTGCTGGCGGCTGCGCTGCGCCAGGGGGCTCGCCCGGAGCGCCTGGCTGGGAGGTGCGGTGAAGTCATGCGGCAGGGGCCGGGCCCGGGGCCCGCGCCGCGCCTTGATCATCGGCTTGGCGGGGGTGAACCGGCTCCGCCCGCGGCCGAAGCCGCGCAGGGACGGCCCCCCTTGCGGGGCCAGATGCCGGGCGAGCCTGGCCTTGAAATCCTCCCCATAATAGCGCCGCACCGTCTCGTCGCCGATCTCGCGCACCAGGCTCGAGAGCCTGACCTCGAAGGAGGCCCGCCCGTCCGGCGTGTCGATGCGCGCCTGGTCGGCCTCGCGGTTCCACAATAT
Source organism: Parvibaculaceae bacterium (assembly GCA_050251035.1). Lineage (GTDB taxonomy): Bacteria > Pseudomonadota > Alphaproteobacteria > Rhizobiales > Aestuariivirgaceae > Taklimakanibacter. The sequence goes on along the minus strand of JBFWNN010000001.1, from coordinate 151,627 downwards.
GTCGGCCAAGGGCCGCGCCTCGGCGATCACCGCCTTGACCGCGTCGGGCCCCTCGGTCTTGAGGAGGTCGTCCGGGTCCTGCCCCTCGGGCAGCAGCGCGAATTTGAGCGAATGGCCGGGCTTGAGCAGCGGCAGGGCCAGGTCGAGGGCGCGATAGGCGGCCTTGAGTCCGGCCGCATCGCCGTCGAAGCAGAGCGTCGGCGCGGGCGCGATGCGCCACAGGAGGGCGAGCTGGTCTGAGGTCAGGGCCGTGCCGAGCGGCGCCACCACATGCCCCAGCCCGGCGCGATGCAGCGCGATTGCATCCATATAGCCCTCGACCGCGACGATCTCGCCCGCCTGATGCGCTGGCCCTCGCGCCTTGTCGAGGTTGTAGAGCACGAAGCCCTTATGAAAGAGTGGCGTCTCGGGAGAATTCAAATATTTGGCGAGAGCGTCCTTGGACAGCGCCCGGCCGCCGAAGGCGATCACCCGTCCGCGCGGATCGCGGATCGGGAACATCACCCGGTCGCGGAACCGGTCATAGGCGACGGGAATGTCGGCGCCGCTGATGACGAGCCCCGCTTCCGCCATCTGTTCGACGGTGACGCCCTTGTCCGCCAGCCGCGTGCGCAGGGCCGAGCGGTCGTCCGGCGCGAAGCCCAGGCGGAACTCCTGCTGGATGGCGACCGAGAGGCCGCGGTCGGCCAGATAGCCGCGCGCCTTGGCGCCCTTGGCCGTCTGCAGCATCTCCTCGAAGAACTTCGCGGCGAGCTCCATCACGTCATAGAGTGTGGTCCTGAGCTTCTCGCGCCGCTCGTCCTCTTCGGAGACCTGCGGCATCGGCAGGCCCGCCTCCTGGGCCAGGCGCTCGACCGCTTCGGGAAAGCCCAAACCCTCCTTCTCGGTCAGGAAGGTGAAGATGTCGCCCGAGGCCTTGCAGCCGAAGCAGTGATAGCGGCCCTTGCGATCGTCGACATGGAAGGACGGCGTCTTTTCGTTATGGAAGGGGCAGCAGGCCCAGAAATCGCCGCGGCCCGGATTGGATTTGCGCCGATCCCATTGCACCTGCCGCCCGACGACCGACGAGGCCGACACGCGGGCGCGGATCTCATCGAGGAATGTGGGCGGAAATCTCATTGCCGGCCTACCAACCATAAAGGTACCGGCGAATCACACAGCGAATCGCCCAGTGCACAGCCTTTCAACAGATTAATAGCCGCCACTGGTGGTGAAATCGCGACGGGCTGCCACCAAACTCGTCACCCCGGCGAAAGCCGGGCCCCCTGACTGATCGCGCGTCACGATTTTAATGGGCCCCGGCTTTCGCCGGGGTGACGGAATGATTTGTAGGTAAATCAGCTGGTTCCCTGGGGCTCAGGCTTGGGCGTGCGCCGGAGCAGCCGCCGGATGGTCCGGACCGCGAACCAGCAGAACAAGGCGACGAGACCCACGGCGACGAAGGGCACCGACAGCGCCAGCAGCGAGACGAGGGTCGCGCCGCCGAGCTCACCCGTGGCGATGACGGGATTGCCGAGCCCGCCGGTGAACACGGTCGAATTCGCCCGGATCAGAGTGGTGACGCCCTGCGTCATGCCGGCGGCACCGCCGCCCGCGATGATGGCGGCCGCCCATTTGATGAGCGGCGGCAGGTCGGCCATCACGGCGGCCGAGACCAGCGTGCCGGCGACGAGCGCCGCCGGTGTCGCGATCGTGTCGAGCAAATTGTCGACGCCTGGAATGTAATAGGCCAGCACCTCGGCGAGCGCCGCCACGCTGAGCATGATGACGGCGGCCGGCGCGCCGATCCAGGCGAAGCCGTCGCTCACCGGAATATAGCCGCCATAGGTGGCGACGCTGGTGACGAGCAGCGGCAGGAAGATGCGGAAACCCGTGGCCGCCGCCAGCCCGACGCCCAGCGCGATCGACATAGCAAGATCAAACGGCGTCATGGCCATCGCTCCTCACCAAATCCGGAAGGATAATATAGTGTGTCCTGCGCCAAAGTGCACGCCTGCCCCCGAAACCGCCCTACTCGACCCATTGCGGCGCGTGCGGGATCGAGGCGTTCTGCTGCGTGTCGTGATTGATCCACAGGCGCGCATTTTCCGACCTGATGAGCCCCTCGATCTTGTCCATCGAAGCCCTGGTCTGCCCGGCGTCGAAGTTGAAGGCGGGCACGCGTCGATGGACGAAGTTCCTTTCGAAATGCGCGACGTCGCCGCTCAAAATGACCGCGCCCGATCGCGGCAGACGGACCAGAAGCGAGCAGTGGCCGGGCGTATGCCCGGGCGTCGAGACGAGGCGGATCGACCCGTCGCCGAACACGTCATGGTCGCCGTCGACGATCTCGGTCGGGTTGCCGCGCAGGGTGTCATAGAGCTCGGGCGAATAGCCATGCTCGGCGAAATCGGGGCCGAACATCGCCGCATGCTCCTTGCGTTGCACGATCCATTTCGCCTTCGGAACAGCCGCGTGTTGCCGGCATGGTCGAAATGCGCATGCGACAGGAGCAGCGTCGCGACGTCGCCCGGGTCGACGCCGATCTCGGCCAACTGGGAATGCAGCGTCCGCTGCACGGTGCCGCGAATGCCATGGGCGATGATCCGGCCGCCCGGCACTTCGGCCAGTTCGTCGCCCGTCCCCGTGTCCCAGAGCAGCCATTGCCCGGCGCGGCGAATGAGATAGGCGTTGCAGCTCAGGCTCACCGGCTTGCCGACATCGATGCCGGGCGCATAGATCGAGGCATCGGCGACTTCCGCAATGCCGCCGTCGAGGGCGTAGAGCCGTTCGACCGGCGATGCCGCAGTGAACGTGTTCGTCACAGTCGAGTTTTCTCCCTTTTCCGCTGAGCCGGTACCGTAGCACTACCGGCAAAGCGCGGCTGTTGTCACGCCTGTCGAGCGAGCCCCCTTGCGTACGAGCGCCATGCACTTGGCGCATGGTATCTGCTCCGGCCGCGCTCTGGCGCCGCCGCGACCGGTCTGCGACCATCGCGCCTATGGAGAAACCCGACTGGTATTATGACGATCTGAAGCAGATCGGCACCGATTTCACCGACGCCCGCGAGGTCGCGACCTACGACGAGCGCCAGAGTGACACGGCTGAAGACGATGTCCTGCTCGCGAGGCTCGGCCTCGCGGCCTCGGACACGCTGGCCGATATCGGCTGCGGCACCGGCCGCCTCGCCTGCGCGGCGGCAAAGCTCTGCCGTGCCGTCCATGCCATCGATATTTCGGCGCCCATGCTCGCGGCCACCGGACGGCGCGCCGCCGCGCTCGGGCTGGTCAATATCACGCCCCAGCAGGCGGGCTTCCTGTCCTTCGCTCTTCCCCAAGCGAGCCTCGATCTCGTCACCACGAAATTCGCGCTGCATCATCTCCCCGACCAGTGGAAAGGCGTGGCGCTCGACCGCATGGCCAAGGCGCTGAAGCCCGGCGGCATCCTCTTCATCCGTGACGTCGTCTTTTCCTGCCACCCGGCCGACCTGCCCACGACGGCCGAGGCCTGGATCGCCTGGATGCTCGCCAATACCGGCTATGACCGCGCCACCGTCGCCTGCCATCTGCGTGACGAGCATTCGACCTATGGCTGGATCATGGAAGGCCTTATCACCCAGGCCGGCTTCGATCTCCTGTCGGCTGAATATTCGAACGGCGTCTATGCCGACTATCTGGCGCGGAAGCCGCGTCCGCAATGAACAATCCGGCATCGCCATCCGGCCGGCCGCTGTGGCTTGTGCTCGCGCCCGCGATCTTCCTCGTCCTATGGTCGGGCGGCTTCAGCGTGGCCAAGCTCGGGATAAGGCATGCCGAGCCCTTGACCTTCCTCGCCCTTCGCTATGTCCTCGTGCTCATCATCCTGGCTCCCTTCGCCATCGCCATGAGGCCCCGATGGCCGCGCACGGCCCGCGAGTGGTTCCACATCGCGATGGTGGGCTTCCTGATCCAGGGCATCTATTTCGGCATGTGCTATCTCGCCTTTCATGCCAAGGCGTCGTCCGGCACGGTCGCCATCATCGTCTGCCTGCAGCCGATCCTGGTCGGCCTGGCGGCGCCTTATTTCGCGCGCGAGCGGGTCAGCGCCCTGCGCTGGCTGGGGCTCGTTCTGGGGCTCGCGGGAGCCGCGATCGTGATCCTCGCCCAGTCCGCGATTGCGGCCGAGACGGCGCTCGGCGTGCTCTACGCCGTCGGCGCCCTTCTCGGCATTGCCGGCGGCACCTTGTGGGAGAAGCGCTTCGGCACCAATCATCATCCGATCATGTCGAACATGATCCAATTCGTCGTCGGCCTCGCCGTCATCCTGCCCCTCAGCCTCGCCACCGAAAGCCTCACGGTCGACTGGACGTCGCCGGAGCTCATGGCGGCGCTCGCTTATCTCGTCATCGGCAATTCGGTGATCTCGATGACCTTGCTCCTGGCGATGATCCGCGTGGGCGAGGTGTCGCGCGTGTCGTCGCTGTTCTATCTCGTGCCGCCGGTCGCCACCTTGATGGCCTGGCCGGTCCTCGGCGAGACCATGTCGCCCTATGCCTGGCTCGGCATGGCTGTCGCCGCGGCAGGCGTCGCGATTGCGAGCCGCAAGGCGGCGTGAGATAGTTCACCCCCCAATATCCAAGGAGGCTTGTAAGATGAAAGCAATGTACACCGCTCATGGAAGCGCCACCGGCGGCCGCGACGGCAAGGGCCGCACCGACGACGGCAAGGTCGACGTCACCTTGTCGGTGCCCAAGGAAATGGGCGGCACCGGCACCGGCACCAATCCGGAGCAGCTCTTCTCGGTGGGCTATTCCGCCTGCTATCTGGGCGCCCTCAAATTCGTCGCCGGCAAGGAGAAGGTCAAGGTTTCCGACGACGCCAAGGTGTCGGCCAATGTCACCATCGGCGAGCGCGACGACAAGCAGGGCTTTGGGCTCGCCGTGGCCCTCGAGGTCAGCCTGCCCGGCATCGACAAGGCGAAGGCCGAGGACCTCGTCAAGAAAGCCCATGTGGTGTGTCCCTACAGCCATTCCATCAAGGGCAATGTCGAGGTCACGACGAAGGTCGTGTGATCGTCACGGAGTCTCGAAAACCCTTTCTCCCGCAAGCTGGAGAAAGGGTTTACCTGATCAGACAAAGAGGCTCCGCCACTTGCAGTTCAGGAAAACGCCGTGCTCTTGCAAATCGCCTTCGACAAACCGGAGCACCTGGCCCTCCTGCCATTGGTGAAGCCCTTCGCCGACATCATCGAGATCGGCACGCCGGTTCTGAAGCGCTTCGGCCTCTCGGCCATCGCGACGGCGCGTGAACTCTGCCCCGATGTCCGCATCCTGGCCGACACCAAGACCGTCGATGCCGGCGCGCTCGAGGCCGACATGGTGTTCGGCGCCGGTGCTGCCTTCATGACGGTCCTGTCCTGCGCCTCGAAGGCGACGCATGCGACGGTGGGCCGGCGCGCCGAAGCCTATGGCGCCACCGTCATCGTCGACACCATCACCGAATCCGGCAAGGCCGAGCTCCTGCCCAAGGATGCGTCGTTCCCGGCGAGCTTCGGCTATGTCGCCGTCCATTCCCCGACCGATGCGCGCCTCGCCGGCGACCGGTCGAGCGCGCATATCGATGCGGTGAAGGAGATGCGCCGGCGCGGCTTCCGCGTCTCGCTCGCCGGCGGCATCGGCCCCAGGACGCTCGATCAGGTGATCGCCGCCGGCCCCGAGGTCGTCGTCGTCGGCAGCGCCATCACCGAGGATCCCGATCCGAAAGAGGTGTCACAATGGATTCGCGACAGGCTGCCCGAGCCCGGCCGTGGCTGGCCGTGGGACAGGAAATAACAGAGCTTCTCGCCCGCATCGACCCGGTAGCCTTCACCGAGGTCGTCGCCGCTTTCGACGATCGAAGTCGGCGCTGGTTCTTTTCCGGCCAGGGCCGCTCCGGCCTCGTCGCCCAGATGGCGGCGATGCGTTTCATGCATATTGGCCGCAACGTGCATTTCGTCGGCGAGGTGTCGGCGCCATCGATCCGCACAGGCGACGCGCTGCTCGTCATATCGGGCTCGGGCGAAACGCCGGTCAGCGTCGGCTTCGCCCGTATCGCGAAGCAGGAAGGCGCCACGGTGGTGACGCTGACCCACAAGCCCAAGGCCGCGCTCGCCGGCATCGCCGACATCGTGCTCCCGGTTCCGGTTGAGACCACCGAACAGTTCGGCGGCAGCCTCTTCGAACAGTCCTGTCTCCTGCTCCTCGACGGCGTCGTCCTGGGCCTCGCCCGGGAAATGCCGGATGCGCACAAGACCATGTTGCATCGTCATACGAACCTGCAATGACCGCGCCGGCGGCCTGTGCTCATGCCGGCGGCGGGCTGATGCTTCCCGACACGCCGCCCAACGCGCGAGGGTCATCGCTGGCCTTCGCCAAAGCCTGACGGCGCCCGACGCCTTGACGCAGGTCGGCATCGAGAGCCGAGGCCAGGGCGAAGAAGCGGCGCCGGACCTCCGGGGCATATGGATTCAGGCGTTCGATCGCATTGAAGAGCTCGGGCGGGTCGTGGCGCACCATCTCGACAGCCTCATAAAGCAGATCGAAGCTGCGCGTGGTGATCAGATCCGGCAGCGGCTCCATTTTCACGAGCACCTTCGCTATGAGGTGGGTCAGCCCTTGCGACAGCGCGGCGTCCCGATCATGCGCATCGGGCGTTGTTATGATCACTTTGAGTCCGAGTGCGATCCGCAGGAAAGCGGCAATAAGCCGGTGACGGTTTCCCCTGACAGGGCAGAGCGCGATCTTGAGGCCCCGCACGCCATCGCGGGCACTTTGCGGTCCGAAGAGCGGGTGCGTCGCAACGATGTCGACATGCGGAGGAAGCAGCTCCCGCATGAGCCGCGCAGGTTCAACCTTCACGGACCCGACATCGACGACCAGCGCTCCCGGTCTGACATGCGGCGCGATGGCCCTCAGCGTTTCCGCCATCTGCGCAACGGGAACGGCGATCACCACAATCTGGCACGCGGCCGTCTCGGCCAGTCCCGCGCTGCCGTCGAAGGCTGGATCGAAAACATGGAGAGCGAAATGGCGCGAAAGGTGGCCAGCTGCCAGACGTCCAAAGGCGCCGAAGCCGATGAGGCCAAGGGACAGGAGGCGGCGAGGCCGATGGGGAACATCTTCGAGGGTAGGCATTTCCGAGAACTCCGCGGACAGGCTGCGAAGCCAGAGCTGTCTACCGGATCACAACCGCTGGCCAAGCAGCGGTTGAAGGACAACAAAGCACCCCGCCGCTAATGGAGCGGCCGGTAATACATTCCCGAGGTGACGAGGGTCTTGGTCATGACGTGCGAATACCGAACGGTGCCGTTGGTGTCAACAACGCCTCTCTCGCGTCGAATTCAGCTCCCCAAAAGCCCCTTGATCACGCCGCCGGCCTTGCCGAAATCCATCTGCCCGGAATATTTGGCCTTGAGCGCACCCATGACCTTGCCCATGTCCTTGACCGAGGTGGCGCCGACGTCCTTGATCACCGCGGCGATGACCGACTTCACTTCCTCGTCGGAAAGCTGCTTCGGCATGTAGTTCTGGATGATCTGGATCTCCTCGCGCTCCTGCGTGGCGAGCTCGTCGCGGCCGGCCTTCTCGTAGATCTCGAGGCTTTCCTGGCGCTGCTTCACCATCTTGGCCAGGACCTCGACGATCTGTGCGTCGGTCACCCCGGCATCGGGTCCGGCGGTACGGTTCAGGATATCGCGATCCTTGATGGCGGAATTGACCAGGCGCAGCGTCGAGACGCGCCTCTTGTCGCCCGATTTCATCGCCTCTTTCAGGCTGTCATTGATCTGGTCGCGCAGGCCCATGGGAATATCCTTGTCGGTGAAGGGGTTGAGATACGCCGGGACAGCCTTGAGCGCAACCTTGACGGCCCAGGGCAGGCCCCATAAGAGAACGCAAATTCAGGAGAATTGAGTCCATGGCCAAGAAAGCCCCTGCCCGGCCGGCGAAGCCGAGGGCGGCGAAGAAGCCTGCGCGCCCGTCCTTTTCCGACTGGGAGGCCCCGCGCGTCACCGGCCTTTTGGTGCTGGCCGACGGCACCGTCATCGAGGGCGTGGGCTTAGGCGCGGAAGGCGAGGCGGTGGGCGAGGTGTGCTTCAACACCGCGATGACCGGCTATCAGGAGATCCTGACCGACCCCTCCTATGCCGGCCAGATCGTCACCTTCACCTTCCCCCATATCGGCAATGTCGGCACCAATGAGGACGACATCGAGACGACCAATCTTGCCGCAACGTCGGGCGTGCGCGGCTGCGTCGTCAAAGCGGCCGTCACCGATCCCGCCAATTACAGGAGCCACCGCCATTTCAGCCAGTGGTTGAAGGTGCGCGGCATCGTCGGCCTGTCCGGCATCGACACCAGGGCGCTCACCAACTTTATCCGCGAGAGAGGCATGCCCAACGGCGTCATTGCCCATCACGCCAAGGGCCAGTTCGACCTGAAAAAGCTGAAGGCGATGGCCGCCAAATGGCCGGGCCTCGTCGGCATGGACCTCGCCAAGGACGTGTCGCTCGCCCAGCGCATGGACTGGGACGAGACGACCTGGGACTGGAACGGCGGCTATGGCCGGCGCAACGGCGCGCTGCACAAGGTCGTCGCCGTCGACTATGGCCTCAAGCGCAATATCCTGCGCTGCCTCACCAGCGCGGGCTGCGAGGTGACGGTGGTCCCCGCCACCGCCCAGGCGGACGACATATTGGCAATGGACCCCGACGGCATCTTCCTGTCAAACGGCCCAGGGGACCCCGCGGCGACGGGCGAATATGCGGTGCCCGAGATCAAGAAGCTGATCGCCTCCGGCAAGCCCGTCTTCGGCATCTGCCTCGGCCATCAGATGCTGGCGCTTGCCCTCGGCGCCAGGACGCGCAAGATGCATCAGGGCCATCACGGCGCCAATCATCCGGTCAAGGACTTCACCACCGGCAAGGTCGAGATCACCTCGATGAATCACGGCTTCACCGTCGACCGTGAGACGCTGCCCGAGGGCATCGTCGAGACCCATGTCTCGCTCTTCGACGGCTCCAATTGCGGCATCGCCGTCGAAGGCAAGCCGATCTTCTCGGTGCAATATCACCCCGAAGCCTCGCCCGGCCCGCAGGACAGCCACTATCTGTTCAAGCGCTTCGTCGAGCAGATGGACAAGGCGAAGGGCTGACGAGCAATCCAACTCTCTTACGTCGTCATGGCCGGGCTTCGACCCGGCCATCCAGGCCCGACAGCGTAAGGTCGTCGCATGGATAGCTGGATGGCCGCCTCAAGGGCGGCCATGACGAGTTGAAAGAAAACCCGCAGCACTTCGATGGCTGGTGTGAGGTACGATGACCTTCACACGACTGTCATATTCGCGTGCCTTTCACAGGCGATGTCCGAGGCCGCAGCGCAGCTTTTCTCTCCCGATGCCGTTCCGGGCTTCGTCTGCGCCTATCGCTTCGCGCGTGACGGCAGGGCGACCAAGCTCGCGGAAGCCGACATCGATCCCCTGCTCACCGTGCCGGACGGCGCGTTTCTGTGGCTGCATCTCAATTTCATCGACCAGCGTTGCGCCCGCTGGCTGGCGCGCTCGGGCAGGCTGTCGGCGCTCGCCATCGATTTCCTCGAGCATGTCCCGGCCTATCAGGCGATCGAGTGCCTCGACCAGGAGACGGTCGGCAGCGTCGCCGAATTGCGCCGCGACTTCACCGGCGAGACGCATGAGACCTGCCGCCTGCAGTTCCTCCTGGCCCAAGGCGTGCTCGTCACTTTGCGCGCCAAGCCGGTGCGCTCGGCCGAGTTGATCCGCCGCCAGCTCGATGCCGGCCGCCGCTTCGATGCGCCGGCGCAACTGCTCCTCGCCTTCTTCTCGCATTATGCGCAAGGCATCGAATCGGTGCTGCACGAGCTCGCCGCCGAGATCGAGCTCATCGAGGACCGCGTGCTCGACGAGCGCGTCAGCGACGAGCGCCGGCGCGCGGTGATCGTGCGCCGCGAGGCCGCCATGCTGCACCGCCAGCAGCGTTCCTTGCGGCGCGTGCTGATCGAGGCCCAGCGCGGCACGCCTGCCTTCCCGGCCGACCTGTCCGAGCTTCTCGACCTCCATCTCCATCTCGACCAGGAGTTCGAGCAGATCGAGCAGCGGGCCAGGCTCTTCCATGACGAGATCGACGCCAAGCTCGCCGCCGAGACCAACCGGCAGCTCTACCGGCTCTCCGTCCTCACTGCCTTGTTCCTGCCGCCGACTCTGGTCGGCGGCCTCTTCGGCATGAATCTCGAGGGCATCCCGTGGTCGGGCGTGCATGGCGGCTTCTGGTTCGCGACCGCGGCCGCCCTTCTCTCGTCCGCCGGCACCTGGCTGTTCCTGCGCTATCTCGATCGAAGCTAACCTTCCTTCAGGAGGCGCCTGAGCTTGGCCAGCCGCACATCGGGCTTCTCCTCGTAATCGAGCGTGCCGAAGAACCTGCCCTCGCGGTCCATGAGATAGACGAGCGCCGTGTGGTTCATCGTGTAGTCGCCGCCCTCGGTCGCAACCTTCTCGTAGAAGATGCGATAGCTCCTGGCGACCTGCGCCAGCTCTTCCGGCGTCGGCCTGAGGCCCACGATGCGCGGATCGAAGCTCGTCAGATAGCTCTTGAGGAACTCGGTCGTGTCGCGCTCGGGATCGACGGTGATGAAGAACACCTTGAAGTCCTTGGCCTCATCGCCAAGCTTGCCGAGCGCGCTCGACATCTCATAGAGCGTCGTCGGACACACCTCCGGGCAATGAGTGAAACCGAAGAACACCGCGAAGGGCTTGCCCTTCAATCCGGCACTGTCGACCGCGCCGCCCGAAGACGCGGCGAGTGTGAACGGCCCGCCGATCGCCACCGCCGGCGCGACCGCAGCGGCGTTCTGCCGCTCGAGATAGACATAGGCCGCGGCGCCGACGGCCGCGATGGCGACGATGGTCCACAGGATGATGCGCAAGCCTCTCAGCATGTCACATCTCCTCGTGATCATGGGCCGTGCCCATCGGCTCGACCTCGAACTCGACCGGTACTGCGCCCGCCTTCGCGAAGGTGAGCACCGCCTTGAAGCTTTCGCCGTCCGGCGGCAGCGTCTTGAGGTCTATGAACATCACATGGCTCGACTTGGATTTGAGCTCGACGGATTGGCCGGCCGGGACGGCAAGGCCGTCCGCGAGCTCGAACATCTTCATGATGCCGTTCTCGACCGTCATGCCGTGGATCTGGATCTTGCCGGCGATCTCGGAGCTGACCGCGACGAGCCGGTCGTCCGCCTGGCCGTCATTGGTGATCTTGAGATATCCGGCGGCGACCTTGGCGCCTGCCGGCGGTTTCGGCGTCCAGGGGTGGCTGATGACGAGCGCGCCTGCCGTGTAGTCATGCGCATGGGCGGCGATCGCAGTGAAGGCCGCACCGGACAGCATGGCGGCGACGATGAGTTCCTTGACGAGTTTCATGACGTAAAAATCCTTTGCGAGGTCAGGCCGCTTGGTCCTTGCGGCGGCCTGGGAGGATGAGATCGGCGACGAGCGCCAGGAGCAGCGTCAGCCCGACCAGCGGAAAGACGATGCCCGTGGCGCAGGCGATGACGAGGATGGCGCGCGGCACGCGATAGTCTTCGGGATAGTTCGGCGCGCCGAGCGCACCCTTGGGACGCCGCTTCCACCACATCACGACGGCCGCGACCGCCATCAGGATGATGGCGAGACAGGCGCCGAGCATGACGAATTGGTTGATGCGCCCGAATTCCTGGCCCTGATGCACGCTGATGCCGAACTCGATCGCCTTGCCGACCGCGCCCAGTTCCGTGAAGCCGCCGTCGAACAAGGGCTTGCCCGTATACTGGTCGAGATGGATGACGCGCTCGTCGCGAACCTGGTCGGGAAAGATGGAGGCGGAATAGACGCCCGCGCCGTCCCGCGGCAGGTCGATGAGATAGCCTTTGCGGATGCCGAGCCCGTCGACGATGGCGACCGCTTTGTCGAGGCCGATGGGGGCGCCCGCGGCCATGTGGCTTTCCGGCATCGGCGTGTTTTCGAGCGACCACGAGGTCTGGGTCATGACATGGCCCGCATGCTCGTCCGACTTCGGCACCTCCGCCCAGAACTGCGCCGGATAGCCGAAGCCGTACTGGTCGGCATATTTATTGAGAGTGGCGCCCCAGACGCCCGACCAGGGCAGCCCGGTGATGGCGAGGAAGAAGATGACGGCGCCGACGACGGCGCCCGTCACCGCGTGGAGATCGCGCCAGAACAGACGCGCTTGCGGCGTGGCGCGCACGCTCATGACGCCGCCCGTCTGCCCGCGCGGCCACCACAGATAGAAGCCGGTGATGACCAGGATGAGTGTCCATCCCGCCACGATCTCGATGATGCGGTTGGGCAGCCAGCCGAAATAATCGAGGCTGTGGATCTTCTTGACGATCTCCATCAGCGGCGTGCGCGCCGAGCCCGCATCGGCGAAACTTCCGGTGACCTCTCCCGTATAGGGATCGACGAAGACCGACAGCCGGCCCTGCGTCTCGCTTTCGATTCCGACTTCGGTGGAGCGATCCGCCGCTTCGGGCGGCGCGTAGCGAAAAGGCGCGCCAGGAAAAGCAGCTTGCGCGCGCTTCACGATCTCGGAGGGGGGCAGCGTCGGCGCCTCACTCGGCGCGACATAGAGCTCGCGCGCATAGACGATCGCATTGATCTCGTCCTTGAACAGATAGAGGCTGCCGGTGACGGCGAGCGAGACGAGGAACGGCAGGACCAGGAGCCCCGCATAGAAGTGCCATCTCCATATGGCGCGATAGAGCAGCGCCTGAGACGGCGATGGGACCACGGCTTCCCGTGGCAAATCGGCGACGGACATGAAATTCTCCATGAGACATGGCAGACGGCGCGATTTGCGTCCGTCATTTGATCACTACGGATGGAAAAGGTTCCGGCTTCGCCTGTATGCGCGATTCAACGCGCCGGGACTGTGAAGCCGTCAGGCCAGGCGCGGCGGTCCGCGCGCCTGGATGTCCGAGATGAAGAGCCGCAAGGCCGGCAGCGCGAAGTCCTTGGGTTGCGGCACGGCAAGGCTTAGCCGGACGAAGAAGGGTTCGGCCGCGACATCGGCCGGCGGCGGTGCCGCCGAGGCGCCGGCAAAGGGACAGGCCGTCGCGCACAGGATGCATTCCGGCTGATGCTGCATCGGCTGGCCGGGCACGGCGCCGGCGCCCGGCATGGCGCAGATCTCGATCGTCGCGAGATCGCGCAGGAGCAGGAATTCCGCCGTGGGCGCAGGCTTCGGCACCAGGCCAAGCAGGATGGGGAGCAACAGGAGATAGACGGTCGCGACCGACCAGCTGGCCCGTCCGCGCCGCAAAGCCCTGAGGAAGCTCCCGCCTCTCATGCCTGGCTCCTATTTCGCGGCGGCGCCCGGCAAGGGCGGACGCCGTCTGGTCCAATCGCTCGCCTGCTCATAGGCGTGAGCGGCACGCAACACGCTTGCATCATCGAACATCCGGCCGATGATGTGAAGCCCGATCGGCAATCCCGCTTTGGTGAAGCCGCAGGGCACGCTCGCCGCCGGCTGCTGGGTCAGGTTGAAGGGATAGCTGAACGGCGTCCAGTTCACCCATTTGCCGGTGCCGTCGTCGACCGGCGATAGCTTGCCGGCCTCGAAGGCCGGTATCGGCAGGCTGGGCGTGACCAGGAGATCGTAGTCCTGCATGAACTGGCGCATCTGGACGCCGAGCGCGCCGCGCGCCTTCACCGCGTCGAAATACTCTTCCGGCGTGATCTCGAGCGACTGTTTCACGACATCGGCGAGGCCCGGATCGAGCAGCGCCTTCTTGCGCTTGGGCAGGTTCGCGAACAGCGCGCGCGCTCCCGACCACCAGAGGACCCGGAAGATGGGCGCGGGATCGGTGAAGCCCGGATCGATGGTGTCGACCTTGGCGCCGAGGCCGCGCAGCACCTTGACCGCCGCCTTCACCGCGCCGGCGACTTCCGGATCGACCTCGGCATGGCCGAGCGCCGGGCTGAAGGCCACGCGCAGGCCCTTGATGCCCTTGTCGAGCCGCCGGGTGTAGTCGCGCCCGTCATAGGGCAGCGAATGCCAGTCGCGGACATCGGGCTTGGCGATGACATTGAGCATGAGAGCCGCATCGGCGACGCTGCGCGTCATCGGCCCGGTATGCGCGACGGTGCCGAAGGGCGACAGCGGCCAGGCTGGCACGCGGCCGAAGGACGGCTTCAGGCCGAAGATGCCGGAGAAGCCGGCCGGTATGCGGATCGAGCCGCCGCCATCGGTGCCGAGCGCCAGGGGAGCATAGCCCGCGGCGACCGCGGCCGCCGAGCCGCCGGACGAGCCGCCCGGCGTTTTGGTCACGTCCCAGGGATTGCGCGTGATGCCGGTGAGCGGGGAATCGGTGACGCCCTTCCAGCCGAATTCGGGCGTGGTGGTGAGGCCGATGAGGACGGCCCCCTCCTCGCGCAGGCGGGCGACGGAGGGTCCGTCCTGGTCCCAGGCCTGGTTGCGGTCGACGGTCTTCGAGCCGCGCAGAGTCGGCCAGCCCTTGACCAGGATCAGGTCCTTGACCAGCGTCGGCACGCCGTCGACGGCGCCGAGCGGCCTGCCCTTGCGCCAGCGCGCCTCGCTCTGCTTGGCCTGTTTCAAGGCCGTTTTCTCGTCGACGAGGCACATGGCGTTGAGCGCGCGGTCGTGCCGGGCGATCTGGTCGAGGCAGGCGCGGGCGACCTCGACCGGCGAGAGCTTCTTTTTCTTGTAGGCCTTCACGAGCTTGGTCGCGTTCAGCCAGTTGAGTTCGTCCGCCATGGGCACCTCTCGATCGGAAAGGTGGACACTAGACCAAGTCGCGGCGCGACATGGCCGCGCTATCTGGCCGCAGTGCCGCTCATTCGGTGGCGACGAGCTTGCCGGTGTAGAGCACGGGCCCGGTGGGCGCTCCGGTGGGCGAGCCGCCTTGCGGCTCGAGGCTGATGGCGAAGACCGTCTCGCCGAGCGTCGCCGGGTCGACCTTGCCCAGTTGATCAGCCGGGATCCTGAGGCTCGCATCGATGACGCCCAGCGATTGCGGCGCGGCGCGCCCGCCACCGACCGCCCACAACTCGTAGGACTTGCCGGCTTCCGCCTCGGCGCCCAGACGCTTCACGCTGATCGTGCCGTCCTTGATGTCGATCGAGGCGACGAAGGCCGGACCCGGCCCTTCCGGCTGCAGCACGGCGACATAATTGCCGGGCGCCGCTGGCGGCTCGGGCTTGAACAGGATGAAGAGCGCCAGTACTGCGGCAATGGCCGAGGCCGCGAGCGAGACGCCGCGCCAGAAGGTGACCCGCCGCGCGAGAGCGACGACGGTGTCGGATGCGTCTTGCGTGCCGATGCCGGCCAGGATGCGCTCGCGCAGCTGCGGCGGCGGCGTGACGGCGGGGGCTGCGAGCAGCAGCGGCAGCAGACGCTCGCTCCATTGATCGACGGCGGCGGCGAAGTCGCGGTTCTGCGACAGGAGGGTCTGCGCTTCGAGCCGCTCCACCGCCGCGAGCGTGCCCAGCACATATTCGCCCGCCATCGCCTCCTGGGTTTCATCGAGCGCCATCGAGACACTCCTTGAGGGCGATGAGGCTGCGCCTCAGCAGGGTCTTGACGGTGGTGACCGGCCGCTTGAACCGCAGGGCAAGCTCTTCGCGCGTAAAACCCTGGCGATAGGCGAGAAGCACCATGTGCTGGCGCTCCTCCGGCAGGCGCTGCATGCAGTCCTTGAGCTGCCGGAGCTCGCCCGCCTGCTCGGCCAGCGCTTGCGGATCGGGCGCTGAGTCGGCGAGCGATTCGTCGAGCTCGCCCGAGGCCGCCGACAGTTTCTCCGCCGCCCGGCGCCTGAGGTCGATGGCCTGGTTGCGGGCGATCGTCGCCATCCAGGCCATGGGACTGGCGATCGTCGCGTCATAGGTCCTGGCTCTCTGCCAGATGCGCATGAAGGTTTCCTGGAGCGCGTCCTCGGCCAGTTCGGCGCGCGGCAGGACCCGTCCGATGATTCCGAAAAGCCGGCCCGAGACCAGGTCGTAGAGCCGCCCGAAGGCAGCTTTGTCGGCCTCGGCCACTTGGGCGAGCAATTGCCTGAGTTCGCTATCCATGATCCCCGCGGCAAAAGGCATGAATGTGAGCACAATAGCCATGTCCCCCATTACGGGCCAGCCCCGTCATCGGGTTGCAGCGCGACTGACGTAACGTCCAATAAACTAAACGCAAGATGAACGCGCCGTTCAGGGTCGATTACGGCGCCGTCGGCTAGGTTCGTTCACATTAGGAGACTCACTTGGAGGACGAAATGCCCACATCCCCGGCCCCCGGAGCCCAGCTCGCAGAGGCGATCGCCGTGGCCGTCCACAGTCTCCGCTAAGCGGAATTCCCCAATTCCGGAAAGTGGTTGCGCGGTCTAACACCCGCCCCTCTCGCAGACAGCGTATCTGCTTTCCGGAACCTCCTCCCCAGCGGCTCACTGTCCCCCCGATCCCCTCGAAGAGCCGCTCAACTGGGCCCCCTGCAAAGGGGGCCTTTTTTGTTCCGACAACGGTTCCCAGATGAACGGCAGATGAACGGCCCATTCAGGCCGGGTTCGAGGGTGCCGTGGCATTAAGATTGCAACACACCTGTGAGTGCCTTTGAGAGGGCGTCATGAAAACTGCTATTGCGACCGTTCTCCTGGCCGGTCTCATGCTCAATGCCGGAGCTTTCGCCAGTGACAACCGCGCCTATCTGCGCGCCAAGGTCAAGGACGCGAACATCACCGTGCTGACCAAGAACCAGCCCTGGCCGGCCCGTCATCCGACGACGCTCGAGCCTTGCTCGCATGACGGCTGCTTCGAGGCCTGATCAGGCGAATCGCTTCGCGCCCGCGACGCAGGCGACAATCCCCAACGTGACGATGAACATGGCGGCGCTCACTTCTTCGTGAAGCAGAAGGGCCGCCAGCATCAGCCCGAAGAAGGGCTGCAGCAGCTGCAATTGCCCGACGGCGGCGATGCCGCCCAGCGCCAGGCCGCTGTACCAGAAGAAGAAGCCGACCAGCATGCTGAAGACCGAAACATAGACGAGGCCGATCCAGGCTGGCACGCCGATACCAGTCCAGCTCGCGGGCCACATATAGACCGCGATAACGCCCATCACCGGCAACGCTATGACCAGCGCCCAGCAGATCACCTGCCAGCCGCCGAGCCGGCGTGACAGGCGCGCCCCTTCGGCATAGCCCAGCCCGCAGACGATGATCGCGCCGAGCATCAGCATGTCGCCCAGCGGTGCCGCGGTGACACCTTGCGCCAGCGCGAATCCCACCACCAGGGCGCTGCCCAGCGTCGAGAACAGCCAGAAGGCCGGCCGCGGCCGTTCGCCGCCGCGCAGCACCGCGAAGATCGCGGTCGCGAGCGGCAGCAGGCCGATGAACACGATCGAATGCGCCGCCGTGATGTGCTGGAGCGCCAACGCGGTCAGCAGCGGGAAGCCGACGACCACGCCGAAGGCGGTGATCAGGAGCGGGACGATGTCGGCGCGCTGCGGCCGTTCCTGCCGGAAGACCAGGAGGACGAGGATCGCGAGCACCGCCGCGATCGAGGCGCGCGCCACGGTGAGGAAGACCGGATCGAAATCGGCGACGGCGGCGCGCGTCGCCGGCAGCGAGGCCGAGAAGATCACGACGCCGATAAAGCCGTTGATCCAGCCGATGGCGGTTCTGTCCATGGCCCTTTCTGGCGGGCCGGGACTGGAAGCTCCAGAGACAGAGGAGTACAATTGCGCCAAACTGTACTGACGACAGGACCCATACAGATGGATCATCGTCCTTCCGCCGACATGCCGGCCACCCGCGTCGAGCAGGTGATGCAGGCGATCCGCGACCGCATCGCCGCCCGCCTTCTGAAGCCCGGCGCCCGGCTGCCGTCCATCCGCGGCTTCGCCGCGGCGCAGGGCGTGTCCAAATCGACGGTGGTCGACGCCTATGACCGGCTGGTGGCGGACGGCACCCTCGCCTCGCGGCGGGGCTCGGGCTTCTTCGTCTCAGGTCCCGTGCCGCCGCTGACCTTGGCCGAGATCGGGCCGAAGCTCGACCGCGCCATCGATCCGCTCTGGGTGTCGCGCCAGTCGCTCGAGGCGGGCGAGCGGATGCTGAAGCCCGGTTGCGGCTGGCTGCCCGCGTCCTGGCTGCCGCAGGAGGCGCTGCTTCGGGCCATGCGCGCTTTGGCGCGCCGCCGTCCCACCCCCTATCTCACCGACTATGGCGAGCCGCGCGGCCTCGCCTCCTTGCGCCAGTGGCTGTCGCGGCGTCTCGCCGAACAGGGTATTGCAGCGCCGCCCGATCAGATCCTGCTCACCGATTCCGGCACGCAGGCGATCGACCTCGCCTGCCGTGTCCTCATCGAGCCCGGCGACACGGTGCTGGTTGACGATCCCTGCTATTTCAACTTCCTCGCCATGCTGCGCGCCCATCGCGCCCGGATCGTGAGCGTTCCCTACACGCCGGCAGGGCCTGAGATGGAGAGCTTCGCCAGGGTCCTCGCCGAGCATCGCCCGCGCCTCTACATCACCAATTCGGCGCTGCACAATCCGACCGGCGCCACGCTGTCGCCCGCCACCGCCCATCGCCTGCTGAAACTCGCCGAGGCGCATGGCCTCACCATCGTCGAGGACGGCATCTTCATGGATTTCGAGCGTGAGCCGGGCCAGCGCCTCGCCGCCTTCGACGGGCTCGAGCGCGTCATCCATATCGGCAGCTTCTCCAAGACGCTTTCCGCCGCCTTGCGCTCGGGTTTCATCGCAGCCAGGGCCGAATGGATCGACGGCCTCATCGACATGAAGCTCGCCACCTCCTTCGGCAGCGATCCCTTCTCGGCCGAGCTCGTCTTCGCCGTCTTGAGCGACGGCTTCTATCGCAAGCATGTCGAGGCGCTCAACCGGCGCCTGGCCCAGGCCATGGGCGAGACCCTCGAGCGCCTGAAGGCCTTGGGCCTCGAGCCATGGCACGAGCCGAAAGGCGGCATGTTCCTGTGGATGAAGCTGCCCGACGGCCTCGATTCGGCCGATGTGGCGCGCCGCGCTCTGGCCGAGAACGTCGTGCTGGCGCCCGGCAATGTGTTCAGCCCGAGCCAGTCGGCCAGGAACTACATGCGCTTCAACGTGGCGCAGTCGCGTTCACAGCGGCTGTTCACCGTGCTGGAGAAGGCGCTCGTCAGTTCACGATGACCTTGGCGCCCACCCTGGCGCGGCCATAGAGATCGATCACGTCGTCATTGGTGAGGCGGATGCAGCCCGACGAAACGGCCTGGCCGATGGTCCAGGGCTGCGCCGTGCCATGGATGCGGTATTCGGTGGCGCCGAGATAGAGGGCCCTGGCGCCCAGGGGATTGCCGGGGCCGCCTTCCATGAAGTCCGGCAGCTCGGGCTGGCGCTCCAGCATTTCCGCGGGCGGGCGCCAGTCGGGCCATTCCGCCTTGCGGCTGATCCGCTCGGCGCCCTTCCAGGTGAAGCCGGCGCGCCCGACGCCGATGCCGTAGCGCAGCGCCTTGCCGTTGGCGAGCACCAGATAGAGGAAGCGCTTGCGCGTCTCGATGACGATGGTGCCCGGCGTCTCGCCCGAGGCGTAGGCGACTTCCTTGCGCTTGAAGCGCGGATTGAGCTTGTAGGAATAGCCGCCGCCGCTGAAATTGGTCTTGACCGCCGAATAGGCGCCCTGGCCGCGCTCGGCCTTCGCGGGCGAAAATGCCGCAAGTGTCCCGCAGATCACCGCGATTCCCGCCAATCCCAATGATTTCAAAAGCATGAGCCGTCCCCCGGAAGCGTTCTCACGTCCTTCATCGCCGCTTCGCTGTCGTTTCGTCAACGGTGAACGACGGATGAACCGCCCGTTCAGCGTCATTTCTGTGTCGCTGTGGCAAATGCGTCACGCTGGAGTGTCAGAAAATGTTCCCTCGCCGTCTTGTCCTTATCGCCGCCGCCCTGACCTTGTCCCTCCCGATGGCCAAGGCCGATACGTCGACGCGCACCTATTTCAACCCGGCCGTCTTCGGCAAGCCGGTGGCGTTGTGCATGACCGACCGGGCGAGCTGCGGCAAGCCCACGGCCGACGCCTGGTGCCGCGACAACGGCTTCGCCGAGGCCCTGACCTATGAGCGCATGCGCACGGTCGACAAGTCGCAGGTCTTCCGCCAGATCAAATGCATCACGCGCGAATCCGCCGTCGCCGCCGTCCCCGGCGAAAGCACCACCGCGACACCGTAACCTCACGAAAGACAAGGGCCTGAGACGCTGTCGATGACGGTGTTTGCGACCCTGAATCCGCTTGGCTTCCCGGGATTCCCCGTGTAGGGAACCCCCTCGCATGCCAAAACGTACAGACATCAAATCCATCCTCATCATCGGGGCGGGACCGATCATCATCGGCCAGGCCTGCGAGTTCGATTATTCCGGCACCCAGGCCTGCAAGGCCCTGAAGGCCGAGGGCTATCGCGTCGTCCTGGTCAATTCCAATCCGGCCACGATCATGACCGATCCCGATCTGGCGGATGCCACTTATATCGAGCCGATCACGCCCGAGGTCGTCGCCCGCATCATCGAGAAGGAGCGCCCGGACGCGCTGCTCCCGACCATGGGCGGCCAGACCGCGCTCAACACCGCGCTTTCCCTCAACCGCATGGGGGTGCTGGAGAAATTCGGCGTCGAGATGATCGGCGCCAAGGCCGACGTCATCGACAAGGCCGAGGACCGCGAGCTCTTCCGCGAGGCGATGCAGAAGATCGGCCTCGCGACGCCCAAATCCATGCTGGCCAATGCGTCCCCTCTCAAGGAGGCCGACCGCGAGCAGTTCGCGGCCGAGGTCGAAAGGCTGAAGGCCCAAGGCGGCGATATCGAGGCCTATGAGCGCCAATGGGCCGCGACCGAGCCCGAACGGCTCAAGCGCTACCGCAACCGGGCGCTCGTCGAAGCCTTCGAGGCGATGCTCGAGATCGGCCTGCCCTGCATCATCCGCCCCTCCTTCACCTTGGGCGGAACCGGCGGCGGCATCGCCTACAACCGCGAGGAGTTCTTCGACATCGTCGAGAGCGGCCTCGACGCCTCCCCAACCGCCGAAGTGCTGATCGAGGAATCGGTGCTCGGCTGGAAGGAATATGAGATGGAGGTGGTGCGCGACCACGACGACAACTGCATCATCATCTGCTCGATCGAGAATGTCGATCCGATGGGCGTGCATACGGGCGATTCGATCACCGTCGCCCCGGCGCTGACCTTGACCGACAAGGAATATCAGCTCATGCGCAACGCCTCGATCGCGGTCCTGCGCGAGATCGGCGTCGAGACCGGCGGCTCGAACGTGCAGTTCGCCGTCAATCCGGACAATGGCCGCCTTGTCGTCATCGAGATGAACCCGCGCGTGTCGCGCTCGTCGGCACTCGCCTCCAAGGCGACCGGCTTCCCGATCGCCAAGGTCGCGGCGCGCCTCGCCGTCGGCTACACGCTGGACGAGCTCGCCAATGACATCACCGGTGGTGCGACGCCCGCCTCCTTCGAGCCGACCATCGACTATGTCGTCACCAAGATCCCGCGTTTCGCCTTCGAGAAGTTCCCCGGTGCCGAGCCGACGCTGACCACGGCGATGAAATCGGTCGGCGAGGTCATGGCCATCGGGCGCACCTTCCAGGAATCGCTGCAGAAGGCCTTGCGTGGACTGGAAACGGGCCTGACCGGCCTGAACGAGGTCGCGATCGCTGGCATCGGCGAGGATGACGACAAGAACGCCATTCGCGCCGCCCTCGCAGCACCCCGCCCCGACCGCATCCTCACGGTCGCCCAGGCTCTGCGCCTCGGCGCGACGGTCGACCAGATCCATGCGGCCTGCAAATACGATCCCTGGTTCATCCGCGAGATCGCCCAGATCGTGAGGATGGAGGAGAAGATCCGCGACAAGGGCCTGCCCAGGGACGCCGTCAATTTCCGCGCCCTCAAGGCCATGGGCTTCTCCGACCGTCGCCTGGCCGAGCTCATCCGCGCGGGCGAGGACCGGGTGCGCGCCCACCGCCACAAGCTCGGTGTCCGGCCGGTGTTCAAGCGCATCGACACCTGCGCCGCCGAATTCGCCTCCCCCACGGCTTACATGTATTCGACCTATGAGACGGGCCTCGCCGGCAATGACGGCAATGAGGCGCGGCCCTCTTCCAAGGAGAAGATCATCATCCTGGGCGGCGGGCCCAACCGCATCGGCCAGGGCATCGAATTTGACTATTGCTGCTGCCATGCATGCTTCGCGCTGCATGATGCCGGCTATGAATCGATCATGGTCAACTGCAATCCCGAGACCGTGTCGACCGACTATGACACGTCCGACCGGCTCTATTTCGAGCCTCTGACCGCCGAGGACGTGCTCGAGATCATCGCCGCCGAGCAGTCGAATGGGCGGCTTAAAGGCGTCATCGTCCAGTTCGGCGGCCAGACGCCGCTCAACCTCGCCCATGCGCTGGAAAGCGCCGGCGTGCCCATCCTCGGCACGACGCCAGACGCCATCGACCTGGCCGAGGACCGCGACCGTTTCGCCAGGCTGCTCAAGAAGCTCAAACTGCGCCAGCCCAGGAACGGCATCGCCCGCTCCGGCGCCGAGGCCCGCAAGATCGCCAAGTCCATCGGCTTCCCGGCCGTCATCCGCCCCTCCTATGTGCTGGGCGGGCGCGCCATGGAGATCGTGCGCGACGAGGCGCAGCTCGGCCGCTACATCACCGAGGCGGTCGTCGTCTCGGGCGACAGCCCGGTGCTGATCGACTCCTATCTGTCGAACGCCATCGAGGTCGATGTCGACGTCATTGCCGACGGCAAGGGCGTGTTCGTCGCCGGCGTCATGGAGCATATCGAGGAGGCCGGCATCCATTCGGGCGACAGCGCCTGCTCGCTGCCGCCTTATTCGCTCAAGGCGCCGATCGTCGCCGAGATCGAGAAGCAGGCCCGTCAGCTGGCCCTCGCCCTCGAGGTCGTGGGCCTGATGAATGTGCAGTTCGCGGTCAAGGACGACGAGGTCTATATCCTCGAGGTCAATCCGCGGGCTTCGCGCACCGTGCCCTTCGTCGCCAAGGTGATCGGCGAGCCGGTCGCCAAGATCGCTGCCAGGGTCATGGCGGGCGAGAGCCTCGCCAGCTTCAAGCTCAAACACAAGAAATTGAGTCATGTCGCTGTAAAGGAAGCGGTTTTCCCCTTCAACCGCTTCCCTGGCGTCGACGTTCTCCTGGGTCCCGAGATGCGCTCGACGGGCGAGGTCATGGGCCTCGACAGGAGCTACGACATGGCTTTCGCCAAGAGCCAGCTCGGCGCCGGCATGCGCGTGCCGCTGGCCGGCACGGTCTTCGTCTCGGTCAAGGATGCCGACAAGCCGCGCATCTTGCCGGCCGTCCGCAAGCTCATCGATCTCGGCTTCCGTATCTGCGCCACGGGCGGCACCCAGCGCTTTCTCGAAGGCAAGGGGCTCGACTGCGCCAAGGTCAACAAGGTGCTGGAGGGCCGGCCCAATGTCGTCGATGCCCTGAAGAACGGCGAGATCCAGCTGGTGCTCAACACGACCGAATCGAAAGCTTCCGAATCGGATTCGAAGCCGATCCGCCAGACCGCCTTGCTGCAGAAGGTCCCGCATTACACGACGCTGCCCGGTATCCTCGCGGTCACCAAGGCGATCGCCGCCCAGAAGGCCGGCACTCTCGACGTGCGCCCCTTGCAAGATTATCATGCCTGACATCGGCCGCGGTCGGACGGCCATCCTGAATGCCGCCGTCCTGGCGGACAGGGTCGGCCGCTGGGGCCGGGACGGATCGACCGGCCGGGCATCGGGCTCACTAGGCATTCTCTAATCCGAAGAGCGTGGTCTAAAACGGTTCGCCGCAAGCGGATGAGTGAAGAATGGCATATGGAATAGAGTCCCCGCCCCCCGCCTCGAACGCCGCCCCGTCAGGGGACGGGGAACCGGGCCTGACGCGCGTCGTCGCACGGTCCGGCTCAAGTCCCGACAAATCCTCCCTGCGCTATCTGCCGCAGAAGCAGAACATCGCCTTCTCGGCCTTCACCATCCTGTTCCAGCTGGCGGGCCTGGCGCTGACGCCGGTGGTCTGGGCCTGGAGCGGCTGGGCTTTCTTCGCCTATCTCCTCGTCTATGGCTATGCGACGGTGATGGGCTGGCTCCTTATCCACGAGGCCATCCACTACAAGCTCCTGCACGACCGCAAGGCCAATGACCGGCTGGGCCGCGTCCATGGCGTCCTCTTCGGCTGCCCGTTCCATATCCTCAAGGTCGGGCACATGACGCATCACCGCTACAACAGGAGCGAGCTCGACACCACCGAGCTCGTGCCCACCGAGACGCGCCATTTCGTCGTGTGGTGGCTGGCCTATTATGTCCGCATCCTGGGCGGCCTCTATGTGTCCGAGGTGCTGGCGCCGCTCCTGTTCTTCTTCTGGAAGCGAGTCAAGCGCGTCATCCTGGCCTTCACCCAGAACCAGGCGGTCGCCACCATCCTCGACATGTTCACCCGCCGCATGGTGCAGACCATCCAGTTCGACGCGGTGCTGAGCGTCGGCTTCATCGCGCTGCAGTGCTGGTGCAACTGGCACGACCTCACCCCCTTCGTCCTCTTGTTCTTCTGGCGCGGGCTGATCGTGTCCTTCTACGACAATGCCTATCATTACGGCACCGACCCGCATGATGCAGGGGCAGCCAACAATCTGTCGGTTCCGGCTTTTGTGAAGCCCTTCATTCTCAACCACAATATGCATCGGGTGCATCACCGCCACCCGGCGGCCTCCTGGGCGAGCCTCCCCGCGCTCTTCGTGGCCGACAAGGACAGTTTTGCCGGCGACCTCGTCGAGACCGGGCTGAGGCAGCTCAAAGGACCCATGCGCCGGCCTCCCCCACCCCTCCAGGAAACTGAAATTCGCCAAGCCGCAGAATAGCTTAACGCGACTCTTGAATTCCTGATCCGCTTAAGCCATGTTTGTGGGCTGTTCCAGGGGATGGCCCGCCTAACGGGGCTGTCCACCAGGAGCGGGTTTCCGCTCACACGGATGCATTTGACCCCGGCGCGGGCTTTCGGCCCCGGCGGGAGAGAGTTGAACTGACGGATTTGAGACGCCATGGACAAGGTTCCGATGACTGCGGCAGGCCATGCCGCCATGATGGATGAAATCAAGCACCTGAAATCGGTGGAGCGCCCGCGCATCATTCGGGCCATCGAGGAGGCGCGATCGCATGGCGATCTGTCGGAGAATGCGGAGTATCATGCCGCCAAGGAGCAGCAGGGCTGGACCGAGGCCCGCGTCGCCGAGCTCGAGGATAAGATCAGCCGCGCCGAGGTGATCGATATTTCCAAGCTGTCGGGCGACACGGTGAAGTTCGGCGCCAAGGTCACCCTCGTCGACGAGGATACCGAGGACAAGTCCATCTATCAGATCGTCGGCGAGTTCGAGGCCGATGTGAAGAAGGGCATGATCTCGGTGTCATCCCCCATCGCGCGCGCCATCATCGGCAAGCGCACCGGCGATTCGGTCGAGGTCGCGACACCCGGCGGCGGCAAGAGCTACGAGATCGTGAAGGTCCGCTACAACTGAGCGGGCAAACAGCGGGAAGATGACGAGGCCGGGCTCCGCCCGGCCTTCATGTTTCATGCCGACGAGGAGAAGCGACCATGACCGCGATCACCGGCTATCATGCTCATGTCTATTACGATCCGCTGCGGAAGGCGGAGGCCCAGCAGCTGTGCGAGACCTTGCGCGACCGGTTCGGTATCCCGATGGGCCGGATGCATGACGGCGCCGTCGGCCCGCATCCGCGCGGCTCCTGCCAGCTCACCGTCAGCCCGGAGAACTTCTCGGATGTGATGCAATGGCTCGTCGCCAACCGGGACGGCTTCACCATCTTCGCCCATGCGCTGTCGGGCGACGAGATCAAGGACCACACCGATCACGTGATCTGGCTCGGACCGTCGGAGCCGCTGGACCTGTCCAAGCTCGCCTGAGGCGGCGGCCGCGCGGCGACGGCGTGCACCTTCTTCCATTCGAGGATCTGGTATGACTTCCTGAGGCCGGTGGGCCAGAACGGATCGGCTTTCACCAGCGCCACGACCTCCTCTGCGCTTGCAGCGCTCACCAGCCACAGGCCGCCCGCCGGCGATCCGGTTTGCGCATCCTTCATCGGCCCGGCTGCTGAAATCAGCCCATCATGCGCGCGGAGAAAAGCGATATGCTCTTTCATGAATTCGGCGCGCTTGCCGGATTTTTCTTCATTGTCCGCGAAAATAACGGCGTAATCCACGTCTTGAAACCTCCTCTTCGCTGAGCCCGATATCGCGCAGCATCCGCTCATCGAGGTGCTGGAGGACTCGCGATGGCGCAGGCGCTTGCGGAATTCGGCTTGTGGCTTGCGGCGGGCACATTGTCGGACCTCGCTCGGTTTGTGCTAGACTGCCCGCAGCGGCGTCTCGCGTCTGTGATCCGCCTCACAGTCGGTGGTCGCGGAGTCAGCCAAAAGCTCGAAATTCATGCTCAAGACCGATCCTGTCTTCGCCATCATCTCCCGGACCGAACCCTTTTCGGAATTGAGCTCGCCGCATATGCAATCGTTGGCCGCCCTCTGCCGCATGCGCCGCTACGCCAAGGGCGAGGTGATCTTCCATATGGGCGAGCCCGGCGATGCGCTTTACGGTATCAAGGCCGGGCGGGTGCGCACCACGATGGTGTCGTCCGACGGCAAGGAGATGACGCTCAACCTGTTCGGACCGAAGAACACCTTCGGCGTGGTCGGCTTCCTCGACGGCGGCCCGCGCATGGCGACCGCCATGGTGGTCGAACCCTCCGAGATCTTCCGCCTGCCGCGCAACGCCTTCCTCGCCTTCATCGAGGCCAACCCCGAGGTCGCGGTGCATGTGATCGCCTATCTCTGCGGCAAGCTGCGCCAGATCAAGGAGCGCGTCGGCGAGACCGCCTTGCTGCCGCTCGCCGCCGCCCTGGCGCGGCGCGTGCTGACCCTGGCGGAGGAATTCGGCGACGAGATCCCCTCCTCGCAGGAGCAGCTGGCGGGCCTCGTCAGCGCCAGCCGCGAAAGCGTGAACCGGCAATTGCAGGCCTGGAAGAAGCGTAAGATCGTGGCCCTGCATCGCGGCGGCCTGACCATTCTCGACCGCGCCCGCCTCGAGCAGGAAACGACCGCGCTCGGCGCGTGATCAGGCAAGCTTGCAGATGAACTCTTCGAGCTTGCCGTTCGGCCCCACCGGCAGCCGGTCGCGCGACTGCGTGATCGTGATCTTGAACGGATGGTTCAGCGACTGCTGGACGATCTTGATGAGCCGCTCTTCCTGGTCCGGGGTCAGGTCCTGGTCGGCGACCAGCTTGAACTCGATCTCGTCGATCTTGTGCTGGATCAGCTGATACTGCCGGATCGGCGCGACCGTGTCATAGTCATGGAAGCCGACCAGCGGCCAGTTGCGCGAGCCGTCGGGCAATTGCACCAGGTTGCGTTCGCGGCCCAAAATCCTTTTGAGCGTCGGCAGGCCGCGGCCGCAGCTGCAGGGCGGGCCGACCTCGGCATAATCGCCGATGTCATAGCGGATGAGCGGCGTCGCCAGATTGAGGAGGTCGCTCACCACCACCCGGCCGATCTCCCCTTCCCGGCACGGCGCCCACTGCTCGTCGAGGACCTCGACGATCAGTGCTTCCGACATGACATGATAGAGCCCGCTCGCCGGGCATTGGATGGCGATCGGGCCCACCTCCTGCGAGGAGTAGTTGTCCTCGATCGCAAGTCCGGTGACCGCCTTCGCGCGCCGCCGCAAATCGTCGCGCACCGTCTCGCCGATGGTCTTGAGATGGCGGAGGGTTTTGAGATCGAAGCCCTCCTTTTCCCAGATGGTCACGAATGCGCTGAGGTTGTTCGGGTAGACGATCAGCAGCTCGGGACGGAAGCGGCGCAGCAATCTGAGCTGCTCGCGGATGTCGGTGGTGATCGGGATGCCCTGCGCCGCGCCGGTCTTGAACAGGTTGCGGGCCGGCGCCCCCCAGTCCTTGGCATCGGTGTAGGAGCTGACATTGGCGCGGATGGAGCTCATCCTCAGGCTGAAGGCGCGGCCGTTCCACAGATGGTCGCGCAGCGTGAGGGCCGACCAGAACAACCGGTTGACGGCGGTCTTGCGGACCGTGACCGGCTCGCCGGTCGAGCCTGAGGTCTTGGCGGTGCCGAGCGGTTGATGATGGCGCGGCACCTGCCTGGCGAAGAACCGCTCGCCCATGGTTTGCGCGTCGCGGCGCGACAGGGGCTCGATATGGCGCAGGCGCTCCAGGCTGTTCACATAGCTCACCTTCGCGGCCTTGAGGCGCGCCGCGAAAGCGGGTGTGTGTGCCTTGTGATGCTCGCTGACGAGCGCGAGCTGGCGCGCCTGGTTGTCCTCGAGCTCGGGCAGCGTCAGCCATTGCGTGGCGTCGAGCTGGGCGAGAAGTGCGGCCAGCGCGGCATTCTCGTCGATCGAGATCGGGGGCCAGGCGACCCCTTCGACATCGGATTTTTGCGGGACGATCTTCAGACGGGCGATGCCTCAGTTCTTGCGGAAGGCCAGCATAGGACAGCATTCGGCAAGATCATAGGTGCCTGAAGGCGCGAAACGGATCTCGGAAACGCCCTTGGGCACGGCGTCCTGGAATTCGCGGCGATTGGGAAAAGTGTAGATGGTCGGCGATCCCCGATAGATGTCGATCATATCGATGACGTCTCTCGGCCAGCCGGTGTCGCGGGCGAGCTTGTCGCGGTCGGGGAAGAGCTCGTTGAAACGCTCGCGGATGAGCACGACCGGCATCGACGCGCCGCCCGTCTCGGCGAGATGCATGGCGATCTGCCACTTGAAGGCGTGGAAATTGACCCCTGCCCGGCGCGATCCCATTTGCCGCAGATGGTCCTCGGAGAAGGGTTGCTCCGGCCGCTCATAGAGCCGGCAGGCGAAACGCCCGCCTGGCGCCAGGAGGCCGGTGACGCGCTCCAGGAGCTGGCGGATTTCCCGAAGGGTGGTGAGCGCATTGAGGCTTCCGTCACCGACCGCGGCGGCAAAGTGGTTTTTCGGCTCCTGGAGGTCCAGCCAGTCGCCATGGCGCGCCGTCTTGGTGGCGGTGTCGCCCGGCCAGACATGGTCGATCATGGCCTTGTTCTTGTCGACGGCGAGTACCTGGTCATAGGCGCCCGCGAGCTCGGGCGTGACGCCCAGCAACAGGACGGGCCTCGTGATGGGCCCGGTCAGGTTGCGGATCTTGCTCAGCGTCTCGGCGTTGGGCCTGAGCGGCGCTTCGAGCTTCGACCAGGCCGCGTGATATTTCTGCCAATGCGTCATAGCCCGGCCGCCAGGAGCTGATCGGCCGGCTAATTGAGCTTGATGCTCAGACTGAGCCTGCCGACGAAGATTTCCCGATCCACCTCGAAAGTATCGGTTTCGCCCTTCAGCGCCGATCCCAAAGCCAGCGCGACAGCCAGTTTCCGCATGAATCTCAAAGCCCCTCAGACTCCCGTGATCGCGCGACTATGAGGCTCGGTTCTCACTCCGTCAACTTGCGCCGTGGAGTCCCTTGTGATTCCTGCGCGCTATGGCAAATCGGCCACAAACACAGGCGAACCAGGACCCGAAATGTGCCCGTGCATGATCAGCCGTTGCGGCCCTTGGCCAGCTTTCCGCTCTCCTTCTTGAGCGGCCGGCTCACTGGGCAGACTTCCTGAACATAACCGTTCAGCGTGTTCACCAGATTGTCGCGCACCAGTCGATAGTGAACATATTGCCCGCGCTTTTCACTGGCCACGAGTCCCGCTGTCTCCAGGATCGACAGATGCTGCGACACCGACGGCTTCGAGATATCGAAGCGCTTGGCGATCTCGCCGGCGGTCAGATCCGTCTGTGACAGATAGGCCAGGATCTTGCGCCGCGTCACCGACGACAAGGCCTCAAAAACGCGTTGGATGTCCATGCGTGGCTCGCTTCGTCCTCTGGTTCATCGCCATGCAGTATTTAGCCTATTGCCTAATTACCTTCAAGCGTGTATTCAGTAATTAGCTCATAAACGAATTACCAAAATAATTCACTGGAGCAAGCCGCCATGTCGTGCATCTCGACGGCCCGCATGATCTCCACTCCGACGAGCGACGCGGCCAGGGGAAAGGTCGTCTGGGTTCCCGCCAAATCGATCTGGACCGGATTGCTCACGCTGATCGCGCTGATCGTCGGACCACTTACCTTCACCTGGGACGCCCTTGTTCTCTTCGTCGTCACCAGTGCCGTCACGCTTTGCGCCGGCCATTCGGTCGGCATGCACCGCCTCCTCATCCATCGCAGCTTCGCAGCGCCTTTATGGCTCGAACGCATCCTGGTCTATCTCGGCACGCTCGTCGGCATGGCCGGCCCTTTCGGCATGATCGCCGCCCACGACATCCGCGACTGGGCGCAGCGGCAGCGTCGGTGTCATGACCTTTATGCCCATCGCCGTCCGTTCTTCATCGACGCGTGGTGGCAGATGCATTGCGCCGTGAAGCTCGATCATCCGCCGCAATTCGCCATCGAGCCTTCCGCCCATGACGATCCATTCTATCGCTTCCTCGATAAGAGCTGGATGCTGCAGCAATTGCCCTGGGCTCTCCTGTTCTTCACGATCGGCGGCCTGCCCTGGCTCGTCTGGGGCATCGCGGTCAGGGTCAGCGTCTCGCTCACCGGCCATTGGCTGATCGGCCATTTCGCCCATCGCCGCGGTCATCAGGGCTGGGCCGTCGATGATGTCGCCGTGCAAGGCTACAACATCAAATATGTGGGCCTCGTCACTTTCGGCGAAAGCTGGCATGGCAACCACCATGCGTTCCCGGGCTCGGCCAAGCTTGGCGTCGAGCATGGCCAGGCTGATCCCGGCTGGTGGCTGATCAGCATGCTCAAAGCGGTAGGCCTCGCCCATGACGTGAAGCAGCCCGGCGATCTCGTGCCGCGCGACGGGCTGCGCCGCGTCGAAACAACGCTTCAACCGATCGACAGGAACAGAGACCGCTTTCCGCCGGGCCTGGGCTCGGTCTTGTCAGCGACGGCCACGTTCTGTGTCGGTTCTGCGATGCTTCTGAAAGATCCTCACCTGCTCGGCCTATGGCCCGGTATCTTCATCATCGCCGGGCTCCAGCATCTGTTTGTCGCCGCGCCGGCACATTTCCTCATCACCCGTCTATGGCGGCCTGTGAGCCGTTCGCCCTTATGGAGTTTCGGTCTATGGGGCGCGGGCCTGGCCATGGTGCCATGGGCTCTCGTCCTCAGGAACGACGGCTCCGCTCCCACGGAATATTTCGCCGGTCTCCTGGCTCTGATCGCCGTATCCGGCCTTGTCGGCGGCATGACCTTCGGCAGGCTCGCCAAGCAGGCTTCATACCGCACCAGCTGATTAAAGCATCTTCTCCAGCGCCTTGCGGATGTTGGGACCGGTCGGCTTCGTTGCGCTCGAAAACGAGCCGGCGAACGAGCCGTCGCCAGCGATGAGATATTTGTGGAAATTCCATTTCGGCCGCCCGAGCATGCCCGCCTCCTTGGCCGCCCATTGATAGAAGGGATGCGCGTCCTTGCCTTTGACGTCGCTCTTCGCCGTCAGCGGGAAGGTGACGCCGTAGTTCTTCTGGCAGAAGGCGCCGATCTCGGCTTCCGTTCCCGGCTCCTGGCCGCCGAACTGGTTGCACGGCACGCCCAGCACCACGAGGCCCTTGTCCTTCATCGCCTGCCAGAGCTTTTCCAGCTCCTCATATTGCGGCGTGTATCCGCACTCCGACGCCGTGTTGACGACAAGGATCGCCTTGCCGGCGAAGTCCTTGAGCGGCAGCGTCCCGCCGGTGAGCCGCGTGAAGGCGAAATCATGCGCATTAGCCATTGGACTGCCTCATCGATCGAAAATGCCGCGCGCCATAGAGGACGAGGCCCGCCACCAGGCCCCAGAAGGGCGCGCCCACGCCATAGACGGTGATGCCCGAGGCCGAGACCAGGAAGGTCGCGAGCGCCGCCTCGATCTGCTCCTTGTCCTTGAACATCGCGGTGGCGCTGCCGAGCAAGGGCGCGAAGAGCGCCAGGCCCGCGATCGCCGTGATCAGCGGCTTGGGCAGGCTGCCGAGGATGGTGACGAAGCTCGCCGCGGCAAGGCCGACGAGGATATAGAGGATGAGATAGGGCCAGGCGACGAGCCAGCGCTTGTGCGGATCAGGATGGGCTTCGGGCCCGGTGACGATCGAGGCGGTGATGGCCGCGAGATTGAGCTGATGCGCGCCGAAGGGTGCCAAGAAGATGGAGCCGAGGCCTGTCACCCAGAGTGGGCCGGTGACCGGCGGCTGATAGCCCGAGGCCTTGAGCACCGCGAAGCCGGGAAGGTTCTGCGACGCCATGGTGACGAGATAGAGCGGCAGGCCGATGCCGACGATGATCGGCCAGTTGAAGCTGGGCGTGGTCCATACCGGCTCGGTGATGCCGAATGCGCAGCAGCCGGCAGCGAAGGCACCCGTCATGGCAGCGAGCCCGAGACCCAAGACGACGACCACGGGCACGGCGAAGAAGGGCTGCCACACGCGCAGGGCGAAAAAGACCGCGATGAGCGGCAGCACCTGCCAGGGGAGCTCGATGGCAGCGCCCGGCACGCCCATCGCATAGCGCAGGAGGACACCCGCCAGCATGGCGGCGGCGATCGACGCCGGGATCTTTTCGATGGCGCGCGCCACCGGCTTGAACAAGGCGGTGGCGCACATGAGGACGCCGGCCGCGATGAAGGCGCCGAGGGCGCTGCGATAATCGATGCCGGCGCCGGCGCTGGTGGCGATGAGGGCCGCCCCCGGCGTCGACCAGGCGGTGATGATCGGCATCCGGTAGCGCCAGCTCAGGATGAGCGTGGTGACCGCCTGGCCGATGCACAGCGCCGCGGCCCAGGAGGCCTTTTCCACCGGGCTGGCGCCGACCGCATCGGCCGCTTCCATGATGAGCAGGATGGTCGAGGCGAAGCCCACCACCACGGCGGTCAGGGCCGCCGACGTCAGGCTGAGCCAGCCCTTGACGGAGGTGCCGCCCGCCGTGCTCGCGACCTCGCTCATGTGATCGGCAGTCCGGGCTCGTATTTTTCCTGGCGCAGGATCAGCGTCGTCTTCACGCTGTCGACATTGGCGGCCGCCGTCAGGTCCTTGATGATGAAATCCTGCATCATGTGCAGATTGGGGCCCACGCATTTGAGCATGAAATCGGCCTCGCCCGAGACCGCATAGCATTCGCGCACCAGGGGCCAGCGCTTCACCCGCTCGATGAACTGGGTGAGCTCGCTCTCCGCCTGGCTCTTCAGGCCCACCATGGCGAAGACCATGACCTCGAAACCGAGCTTTTCGGCGTTGAGCATGGCCCGGTAGCCGGCGATATAGCCGGCCTCCTCCAGCGCCCGCACCCGGCGCAGGCAAGGCGGCGGCGAAAGGCCCACTTTCTCGGCGAGTTCCACATTGGTGATGCGGCCATTGTCCTGGAGAGTGCGCAGAATCCTCCAGTCGATGGCGTCGAGCTGCCCCGTGACGGTCATGGGGGCGCACTATAGCAATAAAATTTCAAGAATGCGCAACAGACATTGCGGTTACGCCAAGCTATGCACAACTGATAGTCAAAGGGTTGAGAAAGCCCCTAAATAAGCTATGCTGTATCGTCATATCACCAGAGCACTTTCTGCCAAAGGGGCTCGGATCTGGCGGTAGGGAAGCGTTCCGAACCATATATAACCGAGTCCCATGCCGGGTGGTCCATCCGGCAGAGTTCTAAGGAGTGAGCCATGACTGACCGTCATGCCCGTGTCGTGATCCTAGGGTCAGGCCCGGCCGGATACACGGCCGCCATCTATGCCGCCCGCGCCATGCTGAAACCTCTGATGATTCAGGGGATCCAGCCCGGCGGGCAGATGACAATCACCACGGATGTCGAGAACTATCCGGGCTTCGCCGATGTCATCCAGGGTCCCTGGCTGATGCAGCAGATGGAGGCGCAGGCGCGCCATGTCGGCACCGAGATCATCTCCGATCACATCGTCGAGGTCAGGCTCAACCAGCGTCCCTTCTGGCTCAAGGGCGATTCGGGCCAGGTCTACACCGCAGATGCGCTGATCATCGCCACCGGGGCCCAGGCCAAGTGGCTGGGGCTGCCCTCCGAGCACCGCTTCCAGGGGTTCGGCGTCTCGGCCTGCGCCACCTGCGACGGCTTCTTCTACCGCGACAAGAAGGTGGTCGTGGTTGGCGGCGGCAACACCGCGGTCGAGGAAGCGCTCTTCCTCACCAATTTCGCGAGCGAGGTCACTGTCGTGCACCGGCGCGATCATTTCCGCGCCGAGAAGATCCTGCAGAACCGGCTCTTCGCCCATCCGAAGATCAAGGTGGTCTGGGATTCGGTCCTCGAGGAGGTCGAGGGGGCGGATGACCCGAAAGGCGTCACCGGCGCCCGGATCCGCAATCTGAAGACCGGCGCGGTGCGGACGTTTCCCGTCGACGGCGTGTTCATCGCCATCGGCCATAAGCCCTCGACCGAGCTGTTCGTCAATCAGCTGCCGCTGAACGCGTCGGGCTACATCATCACCGAGGGCCGCTCGACCGCGACCGCCATTCCGGGCGTCTACGCGGCGGGCGACGTGACCGATGACATTTACCGACAAGCCGTCACCGCCGCCGGCATGGGCTGCATGGCGGCGCTCGAAGTTGAAAAATGGCTCGCCGCGCAAGAGCACATAAGGGAAGCGGCCGAGTAACGGAAACAGCATTGCGGGGATAGGCAATGCGCATCAAAGAAACAGCATTGCTATGGATTGGGATAAACTCAGGATCTTTCACGCCGTCGCGGAGGCGGGGTCGTTCACGCATGCGGGCCACGATCTAGGCCTGTCGCAGTCGGCGGTGAGCCGGCAGATCAGCTCGCTCGAGCAGGATCTGAATGTGGCGCTGTTCCATCGTCATGCGCGCGGCCTCATCCTCACCGAACAGGGCGAGGTGCTCTACCGCACCGCCCATGACGTCTTCGCCAAGCTCGCCGCGGCGCAGACGCGGCTCATGGATTCGAAGGACAAGCCGACGGGCGAATTGCGCATCACCACCACCGTGGGGCTGGGCTCGGTGTGGCTGACGCCGCATCTCACCGAGTTCACCGATCTCTATCCGCAGATCCAGGTGACCTTGATGCTCGACGACCGCGAGCTCGATCTCGCCATGCGCGAGGCCGACGTCGCGATCAGGCTTAGGCGGCCGGTGCAGCCCGACCTCATCCAGCGCAAGCTGTTCACCGTGCATCACCACATCTATGCCGCGCCCGAATACATCAAGAAGTTCGGCATGCCGAAATCGGTCGACGATCTCGACGGCCACCGCATCGTGACCTTCGGCCAGGCGCCGAGCTATCTCACCTCGATCAACTGGCTGGAGACGGCGGGCCGCGCCGACGGCGACATCAGGCGGCCGTTCCTGCGCGTGAACAACGCCTATGGCCTCAGGCGCGTGGTCGAGGCCGGCGTCGGCATCGCCTCGCTGGCCGACTACATCGTCGGCAACAATTCGAGCCTAGTGCAGGTCAACCTGCCGGTCGAGACGCCGCAGTTCGACACCTATTTCGTCTATCCGGAAGAGCTCAAGGATTCGAAGCGCGTCACCGTGTTCCGCGACTTCCTGGTGTCGAAGGCGAAGGAATGGAGCTTCTGAGGCTCACATGAGCCCGCATGGACTCCGGCGTTGAACCGGACGAGCCGGTCTTCCGCGCCTTCATTCGAATACTTGTCCGCAGCTCTCACGGCCCGGGCATTCAATGAGACCGCGGCCGCCGGTTAGCCGCTGTTAGCGGCTATGGTATCATCGCGATGGTGCTATCATCAAAAACGACCGGCAACTGAGCATCCAACCCCTCGAGGACGATCAATGCAACGCGTGACCGTTACCCTGGATGACGATCTGATGGCCGAGCTGGACCGCGTCATCGAGATGAAGGGATACCAGAACCGGTCGGAAGCCATCCGCGATCTGGCGCGCGCCGGCATCCGCGAGGCCGCCATGAATGTCCCGAACACAGGAAACTGCGTCGCCGCCCTGGTCTATGTGTACGATCATGCCGCGCGCGAGCTGTCCAAGCGGCTGGTGAACGCCTTCCACGATCATCATGATTTGTCGGTCTCGACGATGCACATCCATCTCGATCACGACAACTGCATGGAGGTCAGCGTCCTGAAGGGCCCGGTGCGCGAGGTGCGCCATACGGCCGAGCATGTGATCGCCGAACGCGGCGTGCGCCATGGGCAACTGGTCATGATCCCCGTCGAGATGGAATCGCACAGCCATAGCCACGGCGAGGTTTCGGCGCACCGGCATCTGCACATCAAGGTCAAATGAGCCGCCCGCTCAGATCTGCCCGTTTGCACCGGGCATTTGAGCAAGGCCACCCCTGCCCTTGCGCGGATGTGCCGGCAGGACCGCGGCGCTGAGCGCCTGCGCCGCCGCATGGCGAAAGGCGGAGAAGCCGGCGACCTCCACCTCCTCGACGATCGCGCCGCCATCCATGACGATGAGCCTGTCGCACAGGCGGCGCGCCAGCCGCAGGTCATGGGTGATGAACAGGAACGCCGCTCCGGACTGCCGGCGCAGCATGGAAAGCATGTCCACGATCTGCAGCTGCAGGACGAGATCGAGATTCGAGACCGCCTCGTCGAGGACGATGAGATCAGGCTTCGGGGCGAGCGCGCGGGCGATCGAGACACGCTGAAGCTGACCGCCGCTCATCTGGCCGGGCAGCTTCTCGGCATCGTCCCGGTGAAGGCCGACCACGGCCAGGAGCTCCGCCACGCGGGCTTGGCGGGCGTTGCCGTCGAGCTCGGTGAGGTGCCGCAAAGGCTCCTCGATGATCCTCGCGACGGTGTGGCGCGGATTGACGGCGCTGATCGCATCCTGAAAGACGATTTGGACGGTCTTGCGGAAGGCGCGCCGGCCGTCCCTGTCGAGGCGCGCGACATCCTGGCCGCGGAACGTGACCTGTCCGGAATCGGGACGTTCGAGCCCCAGCAGAAGCCTTGCCAGCGTGCTCTTGCCGCAGCCGCTGCGGCCGAGCAGGCCGACACATTCGCCGGGGGCGATCGTAAGGCCGACATCGCGCAGCACCGTCTTGGGCGGCGGTCCGCCGAGCAGCGCCGCCGACCGATAGGTTTTGCGGACGGCCTCAGCCGCGATCAGGCTCATGCGGCCGACTCCCGGGGATAGAGCGAAAGATGCGCCGCCACCAGCGCTTTCGCCACGGGGTGGCGGGGACCTCCGAAGACGTCCGCGACGGTGCCGCGTTCGACGATCCGCCCGGCCTCCATCACCGCGACCGTATCCGCCGCATAGGCGACCACACCCATGTCATGGGTGACGAGCAGCACGCCCAGGCCATGCTTCTCGACCAGGCGCCCGATCAGGTCGAGCACCCTCGCCTGGAGCACGAGGTCGAGGTCGGTCGTCGGCTCGTCGGCGAGGAGGAACGGGGCCTCGGACAGCAGCGCCAGCGCGATCATCATCCGCTGCAGCATGCCGCCGCTCATCTGGAACGGATAAAGCCCCTGGAGCCGCTCCGGCTCTTCGAGGCCGACCTCGTCGAGCGCGGCGAGGATCCTGGCGTCAGCGTCCGCGCCGTGACGGCCGGCCGCTTTCAGCGTCTCTACGGCATGGGCCCGCATCGTCATCACGGGATTGAACGCGCTGCGCGGGTTCTGCAGGACCGTCGCGACAAGCCGCCCGCGCAGCTCATCCCCGGTCTTCGGCCGTCCGTCGATCGCCACGCGGCCTCCCGTGCGGGTCACGCCCGGCGGCAGGTTGTCCTGCAGGCCGAGGCAGGTCAGCGACTTGCCGCAGCCGCTGGCGCCGACCAGGGCCGTGACCGCGCCGGCGGCAACGGTGAGATCGATGCCGCGCACGAGCTCGATGGCGCTCGCATGGCGCCGTGCCGCGATCCTCAGCCCCTCGATGGAAAGCAGTTTCGCCATCAGCAATGTCCGGCCTTGACCGCGGGATCGAGATGGTCGCGCAGCGCGTCGCCAAGCCGGTTGAAGGCCATGACGCTGATGAGGATCATGACGCCCGGCCACAGGATCAGCTGCGGCTGGGTCCAGACGAACTGCCGGGCGTCGTTGATCATCACGCCCCATTCGGGCGTGGGCGCCGAGACTCCGAGGCCCAGGAAGGACAGGCCCGCGACATGCAGCATCATGTGACCGATATCGAGCGTCGCGAGCACGGTGAGCTGGGCCATGACGCCGGGCATGATGTGCTCGATGAAGATGCGCAGCCGCCCCGCGCCCGCGACCTGCGCGGCAAGGACGAAGTCGCGCTCGCGCATCGACAGCACCAGTCCGCGCACGATACGGGCATACCAGGCCCAGTGCGAGAGCACGATCGCGGCGATCACATTGATCATGCCGGTGCCGAGCACGCCGATCATGAACATCGCCAGGACGAAGGTCGGAAAGGTCAGGAAGATGTCGCAGAACCGCATGATCGCCTGGTCGACACGCCCGCCCACGAAGCCCGACACCCCGCCCACGCCGATGCCGAGCGCCAGGATCAGGACCAGGATGACCACGACCGAGCCCAGCGAGATGCGGGTTCCATGGAGCAACCGGGTCAACATGTCCCGGCCGAGATGATCGGTGCCGAGCCAGTGCTGAAGGCTGGGGCCTTGCAGCCTGCTGGCCAGGTCCACCGCATTCGGATCGTAAGACGACAGGATTGGCGCCGCGATGGCGAGCAGCGCCAGCGCCGCGATGATGGCCATCGCCAGGCCGACCTGCCAGCCGACGCGCCGGCGATGCGCCGATGGCGTCGGGCGATCGAGGACATTGTCGAGCGTCGTCATCGTGCCCCCTCCGCGAACAGCCTTATCCTCGGATCGAGCCAGGCATAGAGGATGTCGATCACCAGGTTGCACAACACGAAGATCAGCGTCATGAGCAGCACGAAGCACTGCAGCACCGGAAAATCGCGGTTGTAGATGGCCGAAACCGCATAGCGGCCGACCCCTGGCCATCCGAATATGTTCTCCACCACCAGCGTGCCGCCGATCAGCTCGCCGACATG
Organism: Parvibaculaceae bacterium; assembly: GCA_050251035.1. GTDB lineage: Bacteria > Pseudomonadota > Alphaproteobacteria > Rhizobiales > Aestuariivirgaceae > Taklimakanibacter. Next base: position 112,539 of record JBFWNN010000001.1, on the reverse strand, counting down.
CATGCCGACGGCGGTGACGATGGGCAGCATCGCGTTGCGCAGGACGTGGTTCTGGGTGATTTTCCGGTCCGGCAGGCCGCGCAGCCGGGCGTAGAGCACATGCCTCTGGCCGACCGTCTCGAGCATGCTCGTCCTGAGCAGGCGCGCATTGATGGACAGCGACATGAGCGAGACCGCGACCGCCGGCATGAGCATGTGCTCGATGCCGCCCTTCCCCAGCGGCGGCAGCCATCCGAGCCACACCGAAAAGACGGCGACCAGCAGGAAGCCGAGCCAGAAATTCGGCATCGACACGCCGACAAAGGCGATCGCCCGCACCATCTGGTCCGGCAGCTTGTCGGGATGGCGCGCCGCCCAGATGCCGAGTGGCAGGCTGACGGCCAGCGTTATCAAGAGGGCGAAGGCGCCGAGCTGCAGGGTCGACGGCAGGAACAGGAGGAACTCGTCCAGCACCGGCCGCCGGGTGACATAGGACACCCCGAAATCGAGATGCAGCGCGTCCCACAACCAGCTGAAATATTGCTCGAGCAGCGGACGGTTCAGCCCGAGCAGTTCGCGGGCATTGGCGATCGCCGCGTCGGTCGGCGGGATTTGCGACAGCCGCAGATAGTCGAGCGCGGGATCGCCGCGCCCGAGGCGGAGCATGAGGAAGACGATGGCCGAGACGCCGAGCAGCATCGGCGGCAGCAATGCGATCCGGCCTGCGATGAAGCGCAGCATCGGGCCCGGCCTCAGTTCGCCGGCCGGTAGGCTTCGAACGGTATCTCGGAGACCGTCGGCCCGAATCCGGCCTGCTCGACCTTGGGTCCGGCCACCAGCAGGGATGTGCTGTAGGTCAGCGGCAGATAGACCGCCTGCTCATGCAGGGTCGTGAGGATATCCTTGTAGAGCTGCTGCCGCTTCGTTTCATCGACCGTGATCAGAACCTGGCCGATCTTGGCGTCGATGTCGGCCTTCATCGGCAAGCCCAGTTGCGCCTGATAGTCGGCATGCGAGGGAACGCGCATCGAGCTGACGAACGAATGCGGGTCGTATGGCGCTCCCCAGGTCTCGCCGAAAATCATGCCGAACTCGCCCTCGCGCTGCCGGGTGTAGAACGAGTTCGCTTCTTCGCCCACCAGCACGACATCGATGCCGATTGCCAGCAGGTTGGCCTGGATGACCTCGGCAATCGCCTTCTGCTGCGCATCGTTTCCGACGAAGCACAGCTCGATCCGCAGCGGGACGCCGTCCTTGGACCGTATCTTTTCACCATCCGCCAGCCGCCATCCGGCCGCATCGAGAAGGGCCGCAGCCTTGGCCGGGTCATAGCCATAGGGTGCCAGCCCGACATCGGTGTAGGGGAAGTTGCTGGCGAAGAGCGTGTCGGCGCGCTGCTGCGTCCCGTAAAGAACACCCTTCACGATGGCGTCCTTGTCGACCGCATGGTTGATGGCCTTGCGGACCGCGAGGTCGCTGGTCGGCAGCCGCTTCGAGTTCAGCGCCACCGCTTCCGTCGTCAGGGGCTGCGACACTGCGGCCTTGCCGGGATACATCGCCTGCAGGCGGGCGAAGGTGTCGGGGGAGACCTGGCCCGCACCGTAGATCAGGTCGATGTCTCCGGTCTCGAAAGCCACCGCGCGGGTGTTGGGATCGGGAATGACCTTCACCACGATCCGGTCGAAGGCGGGCTTCGGTCCCCAGTAGTTCTCGTTCCGTGCGAAGACGTCATATTCGCCGAGCTTGGTCTCGACCAGCTTCCAGGGGCCCGTGCCGGTGGGCGCGATGATCTTTTCGGCGGTGCCCTCGGCGGGAATGGCCGCGGGCGAGATGAAACGGAACGGTCGGATCAGAGCCAGCTCCTGCAGGACCGGATAATACGAATCCTTCAATGTGAGCCGGAAGGTCGCGGCATCGATCGCTTCGGTCTTCTGCACCTGGTTGGCGAGCTCCAGCCAGTCGTGCTGGGCGCGGTTCGCGAGCACCGTATCGAAATTGGCCTTGACGGCGGCTGCGTCGAAGACTGTCCCGTCCGAGAACTTGACGTCCTGGCGCAGGGTGAATGTGTAGACATGCCCGTCGCCGGACACGTTCCAGGCCGTCGCCAGCCAGGGCGCGATCGTCCCATCGGCCTCATACTTGACCAGCGGCTCGTAGAGCATCGCCTGTGCGAACATCTGGTTCGGCGAATAGGCATGCGGGTTCAGTGGGCCGACATTGGATGTCCAGGAATAGACCAGCGACGATTCGGCGCGCGCCCCGCCCGATGCGAGCGTGGCCAGCATGACCGCTGCGATCAACACTCTCCCAATGCGCATCCTGCCCTCCATCTTTCTCTGCCCTGCCGCCCGAAGGTACATAAGGGCGAGTATGATGTATATATAAAATTATCATACTACCCGATCGGGGGATGGCAGCACTCCTGTGCTCACGCTGCAGCGAGCCGGCTGATCGGCCGAAAGTCGTTCACCTCCGGCCTTGCCACGCCTTCATGATGCCGTGCAGCGCCGCGAGGCCGTCGGTCAGGGCCGCCGGTCCCGGCTGCAGGATGATCGGCGACTTGATCTCATGCACCTGGCCGCCGCGCACCGCTGGTATCGCCGCGAAACCCGGCCGCGCCATGAGCTTCTCCGGCCTGAATTTCTTGCCGCACCAGGAGCCGATGATGATGTCGGGCACCGCGGCGATCACCTCTTCCGCCGTGACGATCCGGTCTTTCGCCGCGGGACATGCGGCCTTGCCGGGAAAGACGTCATCGCCGCCGGCGATCACGATGAGTTCGGATACCCATCTGATGCCGCTGATCATCGGCTCGTCCCATTCCTCGAAATAGACCTTCGGCCGTCGCGGCCATCGCGCCGTTTCGCGGCGCCGCTGCTCCAGCGAGGTCGAAAGACGTTCGGCAAGCTGCGCCGCTTTCGCAGTCGCGCCGGCGAAGGCGCCGGTCAGGCGGATCATATCGAGGATGCCTGAGATGCCGCGCTGATTGAAGGCATGGACGGCGATGCCGCGCTTGATGAGGCTCGCGGCGATGTCGGCCTGGAGATCGGAGAAGGTGAGGACGAGATCGGGCTCGAGAGCGCAGATCTTCTCGATGTCGGCCGAGGTGAAGGCCGAGACGCGCGGCTTCTCGCGCCGCGCCTCGGGCGGCCGCACGACATAGCCCGATATGCCCACGATGCGATGCTGCTCGCCCAGCAGATAGAGCGTCTCGACGGTCTCTTCGGTCAGGCAGACGATGCGTTCGGCGGGAAACATGGCGAGGCTATCGCACCCATGAGCGGTTGCGGCAAGAGGCGCATGTATCGGGCAAGGCGCTTGACAGGGCGTTGCAATTCGGAGACGAATACGCCCGCAACGGTTCGTGCCCTCGGGCACGATGAAAAGGGAACGCGGTGAGGCCTTCTACGCCAAGACCGCGGCTGCCCCCGCAACTGTGAGCGGCGAGCTCGCATCCACAATGCCACTGGCCGGCGCTTCGGCGCCGTAAGGCCGGGAAGGCGGATGCAAGCCCTGACCCGCGAGCCAGGAGACCTGCCGTCGCGCGTCACCCGATTCCCGGGCACGGGGTGTGCCAGGGCGCGGCTTTCCGTAGCGGTGACATCTGAAAGGTGTTGCCGTGCGATCGGAGAGCCAGCGAATGGACAGGGTGCAGTTCGAGTCTGCTTCAGTTTCGCGACTTTCCTCGTGCGGTCGGTTGGATCGCGCCCGGCCTCTCGCGCCGTGGCCCATGGAACGAGGAAACGTCGATGAAGAACAAGATTGCATTCGCGTTGGTCGGTTTGAGCCCCTGGCTCTGGGCGCCGGACGGACGCGCCGAGGACCAGTTGCTCGATGAGATCATCATTTCGGCGAACCGTACGCCGACCGAGGCGGCGAAGGTCGGCTCGAGCGTCGATGTCATTACCGGCGAAGAGATCGCGCGCCAGGGCATGACCTTCGTCAAGGACTATCTGGCGCTGCTGCCGGGCGTGAGCTTCTCCCAGAACGGCCCGCCCGGCACCACATCCACCATCAGCATCCGTGGCGCTTTTCAACGATATGTCACCGTCCTCATCGATGGCATCGACATCTCCGATCCGACCGGCGCCCAGGTCGCGGCGCAGCTCGACCAGCTGCTGGTGCGCGACGTCGAGCGTATAGAGGTCCTGAAGGGATCGCAGAGCACGCTCTATGGCGGCGACGCCGTGGGCGGGGTCATCAGCATCACGACCAAGGGCGCTGAGAAGAACGGTCTGTCGCTGCGCTTCGGCGGCGAATATGGCGCTCACGACACCTTCATGGGAAGCTCGACGCTCGACGGCCGCAACGACCGCGGCAGCTTCGCCCTCACCGCGCAAAGCTACACCTCCGACGGCTTCTCCTCCGCCGACGAACGCAACGGCAATGACGAGAAGGATGGCTATGACAACGTCACCCTGTCGGGGCGCGGCGAATACCGCCTCGCCGACAATTTCACGCTCTTCGCCAGCGGCCGCTATCTCGACAGCCGGGCGGAATATGACGACTATGCCTTTCCCGCCGGCCCCGTCGATGACCTGATCGGCAATCATGTCGACAACGAGATCCTGGCGGGACGCACCGGCTTCAATCTCGCGCTCCTCGACGGCCGCTTGCGCAACACCGCCACGCTGCAGGCCGCCCGCTTCAAGCGCGACGACCACAGCTCCTTTCCGGGCTGGTATGACGGCGATCGTCTCAAGGCCGACTACCAGCTGGAGTTCGACGTCACCGGCTGGCTGTCGTTGATGGGCGGCGGCGATTGGGAGAGAACGACGGCGGAAACCAGCGGCAATTCCGAGAAGGAGTCCGCGGAAGTATGGGCCGGGTGGGCCCAGCTCCTGATATCGCCGATAGACGATCTCAGCATCACGCTGGGCGCCCGCAATGACGAGCATGACGCCTTCGGACCGTTCGACACATACCGCGCCACCGCCGCTTATTTCTTCGCCGCGGGCACCAAGATCAGGGCCAGCGTCGGCACGGGTTTCCGGGCGCCGAGCCTGTTCGAGCTGTATGATCCGACTTATGGCAATCCCGACCTCGAGCCCGAGGAAAGCTTCAGCTGGGACGCCGGCATCGAGCAGAGCTTCCTCTCCGGCCGGGCCTCGGCCTCAGCCACCTATTTCGAGCTCGATACCGACAATCTGATCGAATACGACTTCGCCACCAGCCGCTATTTCAACCTCCCCGGCAAGTCGCCCCGGCACGGCATCGAGCTCGCAGCGAACCTGCAGGCGACCGACTGGCTCACTTTGGGCGGCAGCTATACCTACATCAAGGCGCGGGATGCCGACGGCAATCGCCTGGTGCGCATCCCCAAGCACGATTTCGGCCTCCAGGCCGGCATCGCTCCTATCGAGCGCGTGCAGATCAACGTGACCGGGCAATATGTGAAGGACGTCGTCGACACCGGCGACATCGCGCTTAAGTCCTATTTCCTGCTCAATGCCAGGCTGTCCTATGATATCAACGATAACCTGACAGCCTATCTGCGCGGCGAGAACCTGCTCGATGAGCATTATCAGACGGCTTTCGGCTATGGGACATCGCGGCTCGCCGTCTATACCGGCATTTCGGCGTCGTTCTGATCGATGACCGGTTGGCGCATCCTCGCGATCCTTCTCCTGCTCGTCGCCATGCCTCGTCATGGCGCTCTGGCAGACGGTCCGCGCCGCGTCGTGTCGATGAATGTCTGCACCGATCAGCTGGCCATGCTGATCGGTGAGACAGGGCAGCTCGTCTCCGTTTCGCATCTGGCGAGGGATCCGCGCGCTTCGGCCCTGGCCGAAGAGGCCTCCGCCATTCCCGTCAATCACGGTCTGGCGGAGGAGATCTTCCTGCTGAAGCCCGACCTCGTCTTCGCCGGGACATTCACCACGCGGACGACCGTTTCGATGCTGCGCCGGCTCGGCATCCGGGTCGAGGAGTTCGCGCCGGAAAGTAATTTCGACGACATCCGCACGAATATCCTGCGCATGGGCGGGCTCCTGGACCGGCGCGAACGCGCGCAGGAGCTGGTGCGTGAGTTCGACGCGAGACTTGCCGCGCTCCCCCGCGGATCGGCGGCGGCAAGGCCCAGCGCGCTGTCCCTCGCCGGCAACGCCTATACGGTAGGCCGGGGGACGCTGGCCAACGAGATCATCGAAGCGGCCGGCTTCCGCAATCTCGCCGCCGAGCTCGGCTATTCCGGCATGGCCCAGTTGCCCATCGAGACGGTCATCCTCCATGATCCCGACCTCCTCATCCTCGGCGACAAGGACTACGATCCCCCGGCCCTTGCCCAGGAGGTGCTGGTACATCCGGCTCTGCGCCGCGCTTTCGCCGGCAAGCGCCAGGTGACCATCGACAGCCGCTACTGGATCTGTGGTGCTCCCTTCACCTTGCGCGCGGCGGACGCGCTGGCGCGCCATCGTCTTCGGGGCGCACCATGACGGCGCCGCGCGGCACCTATGCGATCCTGCTCGGCGGACTCGCCCTCCTCCTGGCCGCAGCCTTCGTGCTGTCGCTCGTCATCGGCCCGGCGGCCATTGCCTGGCGGCCGGCTCTGGCCGCGTTGGTCTCGGGCGTTGATGATCCCATGGTGCTGGTGATGCAGGAGATCAGATTGCCGCGCGCGCTGCTGGCCTTGCTGGTGGGCGCCATACTCGGTCTGTCGGGCGCCGTGCTGCAGGGGCTCCTCCGCAACCCACTGGCCGAGCCCGGCCTCCTCGGCATCGGCAGCAGCGCTTCGCTCGGCGCCGTCATCTCCGTCTATTCGGGCCTCGCCGCCATCTTTCCCTATGCCTTGCCGCTCTGCGCGATGGCGGGAGCGCTCCTGGCGGTTGCGCTCATTCAGCTTCTGGCTTCGCGCGGGAGTGACAGCCTTTCGCTCATCCTCGCCGGCATCGCCGTCGCCACGCTCAGCGGCGCCCTGACATCGCTCGCCCTCAATCTCTCGCCCAATCCTTTCGCTGCCCTCGAGATCGTCTTCTGGATGATGGGATCGCTCGCCGACCGCAGCATGGTCCATGTGGCGCTGGCGGCGCCGTTCATCCTCCTGGGGGCGGTCATGCTTTTTGCCGGCGCCCGCGGTCTCGACGCGCTCACTCTGGGCGAGGACGTGGCCCGGAGCCTCGGCATCAGGCTCGAGCGCGTCCGGCTCCTGGCGACGCTCGGCACGGCCTTGGGCGTCGGCGCGGCGACGGCGGTCAGCGGCGCCATCGGCTTTGTCGGCCTGATCGTGCCTCATATCCTGCGGCCGCTCGTCGGCGGCATGCCGAGCCGGCTCCTGCCGGCGAGCGCGCTCGGCGGCGCCTGCCTCCTGCTTCTCGCCGATACGGCCGTCCGCGTGATCCTGCCCGACAAGGATCTGAAGCTCGGCGTCGTGACCGCTCTGATCGGCGTGCCCTTCTTCATTGTCCTGCTGCGGCGGGCGAGGCGGGCCGTCTCATGACGTCGCTCACGGCCCATGACCTCGTTCTTCGCCTGGGTGACCGCGATGTCGTTCGCGGCATCCAGCTCGATATCGCGGAGCCTCTCGTCCTCGGCCTGTTGGGTCCCAATGGCGCCGGCAAGACGTCGCTGCTGCGCGCGCTCGCCGGACTGCTCGAGCCGGCTGCCGGCCAGGTTCTTGTCGGCGGCATGGACCTCACCTCGATGAGCGGGCAGATGCGCGCCAGGACCATCGGCTATTTGCCGCAGGAGCGCGTCGTGAACTGGCCGCTGCTCTGCCGCGAGGTCGTAATGCTGGGCCGCTTGCCCCATCGCTCGGTCGCATCGGCGCCCTCGTTGGCCGATCGGCAGGCGGTCGATCGCACCATGCGCGATGCCGATTGCCTCGAATTCGCCGATCGCCCGATCGACGAGTTGTCGGGCGGCGAGAAGAACCGCGTGCTCATCGCCCGCGTCCTGGCGCAGGAGCCGCGCATCCTGCTCGCCGACGAGCCGGCCGACGGCCTCGATCCCGCCCATCAGATCCGAACGATGCGGCTGCTCCGGGAAGCGGCGCGCGCCGGCGCCATCGTCATCGTCACGCTCCACGATCTCACTCTCGCGGCGCGCTGGTGCGACCGGCTCGTCCTCCTCGAGGACGGCCGGATCGCCGCGGCAGGTGCGCCGGCGTCCGTCCTCGCCCCCGACAGGCTGGCCTCCGTCTATGGCATCAAGGCCATCGCGTCGCTGACCGGAGAGGCGCGCTATGTCGTTCCCACCGATCTCGCCTGAGCATGAAGGTCCGGCTTTCGTCTCACGCTTGACTACGCGGCCAAGTCATGCGATTTGGAAAATATCAGGATCGGATCATATGCGCCCGTGAGCCAAAGCTCTCGGGCGTTCATGTTTCAAGGTCCCGGCGAAATTCCCTGCTCGGAACGCCAAGCCCTTGATATTGCTGGAGCGGGATTCTTTCTGCGAAATTCCCTGATAATCCCTGATATTCCCTGATATTCGATGCGTACCCGACAGGTCACCTCATGGAACTGCCTCCCCTCCTGCGGCATGGCATAGATGAAGCCCTCGACGGCCTGCCGCTCGCCGATCTGGCGCGGGCCGCGGCTCTTCTGTCCGAGCGCTACCGCAGCGAGACGCTGGATGGCCGGCTTCATCTTTCCGACGACCTCGCCGCCAGGGCCTATCTCGCGACACGGCTTCCCGCCACCTATGCCGCGATCCGCGATGCGATGGCGAAGCTCGCGGCGCTGCGGCCGGATTTCCAGCCGGCGACCTTGCTCGATGTCGGCGCGGGTCCGGGGACTGCGCTCTGGGCCGCGGCCGATTGCTGGCCCGGCCTCGCCGATGCGGTGCTGATCGAGAAGAGTTCGGCGATCCGCGGATGGGGTGAGAAATTGTCCGGATCGGCCTCGCTCGGCCGGGTGAGATGGCATGACGGAGACCTGACCACCGATCTGGTGTCGGCGCCGCCGCTCGATCTCGTCTGCCTCGCTTATGTCCTGAGCGAACTGCCGGGCGAGCGGCGCGCCGGACTGATCGACGGCCTGTGGTCGCTGACCAGCGACATGCTGCTCATCGTCGAGCCCGGCACGCCCAAGGGCTGGGAGCGCATCCTTGCCGCCCGCGGCCGCCTGATCGGGCATGGCGCCCATATCGTCGCCCCTTGCCCGCATCGCGAGGCTTGCCCGGTCGCGGCTCCGGACTGGTGCCATTTCTCGCGCCGCGTGGCCCGCTCGCGCCTGCATCGCCTGGCGAAGGCGGCCGATGTGCCGTGGGAGGATGAGAAATATATCTATATCGCCGCGGCGCGCCGCGCGGGTCTTGCGGCCGAGGCGCGCATTCTGGCGCCGCCCCGCGCCGGCAAGGGGCGCATCGATCTGAAGCTCTGCTGCGCCGACGGCGGGCTGCGCCAGCGCACCATCAGCAAGCGTGACGGCGCGCTGTTCAAAGCGGCCCGCCGCCGCGACTGGGGCGATGTGATCGAAGAGGCCGCCGGCGACCGTCCGTCGCATGGCTGAACGCGGTTGTCGCCAACAGGAACGGAATCACCCGTGCCAATAGGCGGGGACGAGCGACAGGACCAGGAGGACCGCCATCGTCACGTTGAAGATGCGCAAGCGCTTCGGATTGCCGAGCCAGCGCCTGAGGCCCGTGCCGAACAGGATCCAGGCCGAGCAGCCGGGCACGCTCATCGCCATGAACAGGCCGGTGAGCAGCAGCACCGAGAAGATGTAGGCGTTAGGGATGGAATAGGTGGTGATCGCGGTCACCGCCATGACCCAGGCTTTCGGATTGACCCATTGAAAGGCGGCCGCCTGCAGGAAGGTCATCGGCCGGCTGCCCGCCTTGCCCTCGCCGACCGATTGCGTCGTCGCGATCTTCCACGCGAGATAGAGCATATAGGCGGCGCCGGCATAGCCGAGCGCGGTGTAGAGCAGCGGATAGAGCTTGAATATCTCGCCGAGGCCCATGCCGACGATCAGCGTCATCAGCCCGAAGCCGAGCGTGATGCCGGTCATATGCGGCACGGTGGCGCGAAAGCCGAAATTCACGCCGGACGCGAGCAGCATCATCGTGTTGGGGCCCGGCGTAAAGGTCATCACGAAGGTGAAGATCAGCAGCGCCCAGAACAGTTCAAAGCTCATGCCGCGACACTGGCCGCATTTTTCCATCCTGTCGAGCCGACCGCGCCACGGGAAAGCATCGCGGGAAATGCAATGCAGATTCGGAAAGGCTGCGCCGATCGCGGAAATCTCCTGTATTTTCGGGCATTTTCTCCCGCTCGGAAATTGATTGGACATCCATCCAACTTCATCACCCGCATCGCCATGCGAGTCCAGCATGACACCCATGAGATGTGTCAGCTTGTCTGACATAAGCGATTGGCGCATCTTCACACCGTCGCATTCATTGGGAATGCACAAGCAGCGGAAGTTACTCCCTCCCCTTGTATCGCTCCGCTGATGTTTCCGGACCACCCTCACCCGGACCGGAAGCGTCCCTTTACCGGGACAAGCCCATATCTTGGCCGGACAAAGTTATGTCCGGCCTTTTCTTTTTGGGGCGTGCCGGCCGGGATCACATATAGAGCTTCTCGCTCTCCAGCCCGGCATAGAGCGGCGCCACGAACGCGCCATAGCCGTTGAAGATCTGCGTATCGATGCGCTCGCCGGTGCCCAGCACCTGCTCGGAGGCCTGGCTCCAGCGTGGATGCGGCACTTGCGGGTTCACATTGGCCCAGAAACCATATTCGGACGACTGGAGCTGTTCCCACATGCCGATGGGCCGCTCGGTCACGAAGCTCACCTTGACGATCGACTTGATGGATTTGAAGCCGTATTTCCACGGCAGGTGGATGCGGATCGGCGCGCCCATCGACTTGGCCACCGGCTTGCCATAGGCGCCGGTCACCACGAAAGCGAGGTCGTGCGTCGCCTCCGCCATGGTGAGGCCTTCGACATAGGGCCACGGCATGGTGCCGAAGAGACCCGGCTGCTGGCCCGAGGCCATCTCCGGATCGTTGAAGGTCTCGAAGCGCACATATTTGGCGCCCGCCTTGGGCTTGGCGAGTTCGACCAGCGCCTTCATCGGGAAGCCGGACCACGGCACCACCATCGACCAGGCTTCGACGCAGCGATGGCGATAGACGCGCTCTTCGAGCGCGACCTTCTTCAGGAGGTCGTCGATGCCGATCACGAAAGGCTTGTCGACCTCGCCGTCGACGGCGATCTCCCATGGCCGGATGCGCAGCTTCTCAGCCTCGGCGGCGATGCTCTTGGAGGTGCCGAATTCGTAGAAATTGTTGTAGTTCGTGTTGTATTTCTCATCCGTCGCCGCCCGGCCCGCATCCTTGTAGGCGGGATTGAGGGGGGCTGGATAAAGCCCCAGCGAGGGGTCCGTTTCGGCATGGGCCGTCGTGGCCAAGCTCGTCGCCGCCATGCCGGCGAGCCCTGTGAGCAGGGAGCGGCGGTCGAGGAACACCGCTTCCGGCGTCGCTTCGCGTTCCGGGATTTCCCATCCGAACAGGCGTTTGATCAGCATCTGCATTGCCCTTGGTTGTGGTCCCAGGCTAGGCCGCGCAACCGGTCATTGCAACTCACGCCCGATCACGGTCCTGAGATAGCCTGAAAGCCCTGCACTGGCACTGATACGATGCCGGAGCGGTCTGCGTTACAGCGAATATGGAGAAAAATTTACCCGGCGCCGCCGCAAGATCCGTTCAATTCGACAGGCACACGGTTGGAAAATTGACACGCAGCCGCTTGCGCGGGCAGGCTAGCGGCGATCCTGGGTGATCATCTTCAGGGCGATGTCGAGACGCTGAATGGTGCGCAGCAGATAAGCACGATCGATGAGATAGGCCTTCCGGCATTCCGTGCAGCGTGTCGTGAAATGCGTCATCGCCCATGGGAAACTCTTGGGCGAAGTCGCTCCGCAATGCGGACAGGTAATCGTTATCGTCTCGGTATCTGCCATCGGGACAGCCCCTCTCCCGTAAATCCAATTCACCACCGCTGATAGTTGAACTTCGGTGGATCGTCAATTTGAGTCGGCCTGTCCCGCGCCCATATTTGCGCAACTTTTCTCCCGAAGCAAAGAGCAAGTTTCGTCGGGCCGCCGCACATGTTTCAGATTGCTTCAGCCCACGGAGAAGTCTGTGTGATGCGACGCGGGGCTGGCGAGCGGCGCCGATTACTCTCATCGGAGGAGTTTCTCCTCCATCAAGCTTACTTAACGTCGTTGTAAATGTTGCTCAGGCGAAATCCGCGATGCGGTCGGGGACGGCGGCATAGAATGCCGTCAGCCGCGGCTCGATCGAGTCGGACATGATCGAACATTTTTGCACATTTTCAGCTAGCTTTTCATTCCGCTTCTGCGCCAGATCCTGCAGCAGTGTTTCATGCGCGGCGCGCAGCTCCGCGAAGGCCGCGGACTGCGCCACGGCCTCGTCACCGACAACGGCCCATATCTGCATCTGCGTCGAACGGCCGGCCATGGCGACGCGGCCCGCCGGCAGCACCGCCAGCTTGCGCGTCGCGCCGTCAAGCTCGCCGGCTATGACGATGTCGAACCTGGCGCGCTTGCTCGCGGTCTCGGTGCGCGCTGCGATATTGACGGTTTCGCCGACGGCGGAATAGTCGAAGCGCGTCTGCGAGCCCATATTGCCGACGCAGGCCGGTCCGGTGCACATGCCGACGCCGCATTCCAGCGGCCACCGCGCGCGCTCCTTCAGTATGGCGCCGAAGGCCTCCTCGGCATTGAGCTCGGCGGTCGCCTGGCGGATGCCGAGGCCGGCGAGCGCCGCGTGATACTGGTGATCCGTCTTGGTCAGCGGCGCGTTCCAGAAGGCCATGATCGAGTCGCCGATGAACTTGTCGATGGTGCCGCCCGTGGCGATGATGGCGCTGCTCCACCGGTCGAGCAGCGTGTTGATGAGCGACACGAGATTGTCCGGTGGCAGCGTTTCGCTCAAGGATGTGAAGCCGCGGATATCGACGAACAGCACGGTGATGTCCTTCACCTCACCGCCGAGCTCGAGTGAATCGGCATTCTGCTCGATCTCATGCAGGACGTCGGGCGATACGAAATGCCCGAAGGCGTTGCGCAGCATGCGTCGGTCGCTGTCCATGACGAGGAGACGAAACGCCAGCGTCGCCAGGAAGGTCAGGGTCATGGCGAGAACCGGGAAGGTGGCATCGATGAGTATGCCGAGCGATCTGAAGGCATAGGCGGACGTAAAAGCGAGAAGCGCCACCATCGCCCCGCCCGCGACCGTGCCGACGAGCGGCGAGCGGAACATGACGATGATGATGACCATGACGCCCAGCAGGCCATAGGCCAGGAGCTCGGCGCCGCCGACCCATTGCGGGCGAATGAGGTAATTGCCGCTCAATATCTGCTCGACGACCTGGGCATGGATGAGGACGCCGGGCACGGTCTCGCCGAGGCTGGTCGTGCGCACGTCGAGAAGGCCCGCCGCCGAGGTGCCGACGAAGACGATGTTGCCGCCGATCAATGGCGCCAGGGCCTCGCGCTCGGCGCCGGAGATCACCCGATGAGCGGAGACATAGGTATCGGGCGAATTCCGCCGGTAGCGCACGGTGAAGCTGGAATCCTCCGCGACCGGCAGCTCGAAATCGCCCACCCTGATGGTCTCGATGGCATTGTCCGTCGTCTCTGACGCATTGACGATGATCGTTCCCGCACCTTGCGCCACCCGCAGCGCCTCGAGTGCCAGGCCCGGATAGAAGCCCGCGCCGTCCGTCCACAGCATGGGCACTTGCCGGGCAATGCCCTGCTCGCGGGCAAGGTCGAGATTGATCCCGCCGAAGCCCGCCGCTTCCGCCTCGAGCGTGGGGATATTGGCGGCAACGCTCTGGATCAGCGGCGGCGCCTTGCTGGCATCGTTGCCCGTCTGGGCGAAGCCCGCGACTCTGGGTGGCGTCTTGCGGGTGTTGCCGGGCGCATTGGAGAAGGCGAGCACCACCGGACGGCCCTTGATCGCCGCGGCAAAAATTTCGTCATTGTCGGGAAACGAGGCCGTGATCTCTTGGCGCGCCGCGGGACTCAAACCGGCAATCAGGTCGGGATCGTCGGCGACGCGGCTCGGCGACAGCCGGTCGGGCTCCGGGAAGACGATGTCGAAGGCGATCGCCGCCGCCCCCAATACGCTCAATTCGTCGACGAGTCTGGCCAGTTGCTTGCGCGACCACGGCCACTGGCCAAGCGCGGCGAGCGAGGCTTCGTCGATGTCGATGATGCGCACCGGCACATCGAGCCTCTCGCGCGGCCAGATGCGCTGCATCTGGTCGAACCCGGCATTGCGCAGATATTGCAGAAGCGGCGGGTCGTAGCCGCGCAGGAACAGGAGGCCGATGAGCACGGCAAGGCCGGTCGCCACCCCAGCCCAGGTCTTGCGCGCGCCCGCTCCCGTCACGATCTGATCCCGCCGCTAAGGGTTGCGGCGGACCGGCGGGCCGCAGTCGCCGGAGATTTAGCTGCCTTCGGGCGCGCTGCGGGCATTGCCCCCTCGCCCGCCATTGCTCTGGCTCCCGCCCCCGAAGAAATTCTGGAACAAGGACGCGACCGACCGGCAGGCCGACGTGTCGACCCGGAAGGGTTGCGCCAGCGAGCCCTGGCTGATGACATAGGGCAGGCTCCTGACCGCGCGCCCCTTGGCCCGGCCGCCGAGTTCGTCCACATCGCCCCCGCCCGCCCGGCCGACGCCGCAATGGTCATCGACGCTTTCGCATTGGCCATAGGCGCATAGATTGACCCGGCCGTTATGCACCGCGACGAGCGTCGCCCGACCGACGGAGAAATCGAAAGCCGTGCCGCGGATGCCGATCGTGGCATTGGCGGTCTGGATGTCATAGGCGTTCTTGGCGCTGTTTCCGCTGATGAAGCGGAACGTGCCCCTGAGTGCATCGATCGAGAATTTGCGAGCTTTGTTGCCGCCGCGCATGAGGAAACGGTCGATGAGAAGCGTGGAATTCGGCCCGACGACCAGCTTGGTGTTGTCGATGAAGACGATCTGGACATTGCCGCCGCCGGTAACGACCTTGTCGTCTTCATAGACCGGGCTGCCCGCGGCAAGAGCGCGGTTGCCGCCCGGGCCGGAAGCGGTCGGGGATCCTGATTTGGCGTAGACTTTCCCAATCGGAGCAGCCGCGTGAAGAGGTGTCGTAAAGGCATAAAGACAAATAACACTCGCTCCCGCAAGTCGTCCTACATAAGCCATCCGATGATTCCCAGCTTTTGACCTAGCGCAACTATCTGCCCTATACGCACAAATTGCGCAATATAATCCGTCTCTTGGAGCAAGGTCCGGCGATTCGGCCGTCTCCATCCAGGCTTGCGGGTTCCGGTCCTTCGCGACCCGCTGGCCCAAGTAAAGCCTGGAAAGCTAGCCAAAGTCTGGGATCGCTCATAGGGTTCGGGTAGCTTCGGCATGAGGCGAGCGATCAAGCCAGTACAGCCAGGGATTTGGCTGGGAATTCGGGGAATTCGATGGACAAGCCTGACGACATTGCCAGCTTGGTGCGAGCGGCCCGGGCGCGCGTGCCCATGGACGCGGCCCAAATGCTGGCCAAGGAAACACCCGAGCGCATCGCCGCGGTCCTGGCGGAATTGCCGCCGGCGATGGTCGAGCGCATCAAGGCCTATCTGCCGTCCGAAGTGCAGTTGCAGACCTCGGCGGCTTTGACCGAGGTTATCGAGAATACGGTCGGCGAGATGATGGACCCCGCTTTGGCCGTGCTGCCGCAGACCACCACCGTCGCGGAGGCGATCGCCTATCTGCGAAATCACGAGACGCCGCACCAGATCACCTATCTCTATGTCACGGATGCGGAGGACAAGCTCATCGGCCTGACCGTGATTCGCGATCTGATCCTGGCGAAGCCTGATCAGACGCTGGCCGAGGTGATGTTGCCCGAGCCGTTTGCGCTGACGACCGACATGGACCTGGCCGAAGCCGTCAAGGCGGCGATCCATCGACACTATCCGGTGTACCCCGTCGTGGACCAGGACCGGCATGTCATTGGCGTGGTGCGCGGCTGGCGCCTGTTCGAGCGCCAGGCGATCGAGATCAGCGCGCAGTCGGGCCAGATGGTCGGTGTGGACAAGGAGGAGCGCCTGTACACGGGAATCTGGCCGGCCTTCAAGATGCGCCATCCCTGGCTGCAGGTGAACCTGTTGACCGCCTTCCTGGCGGGCGCCGTGGTCAGCCTGTTCGAAGGCACCATCACCCAGATCGTGGCGCTGGCGGCCTTCCTGCCGATTCTTGCCGGTCAGACCGGCAACACCGGATGCCAGGCGCTGGCCATCACGCTGCGCGGCATGACGCTTGGGGATATGAACAGTTATCCAGTGCGCAAGCTGATCGCCAAGGAGCTCATCCTGGGGGCGATGAACGGTATATTGACGGGCATCGTCGCCGGCCTCGCGATGTACTGGACCTCCGGCGGCAGCAGCGGCAGCGAAGCGCTCATGCTGGGCCTCGTAATCTTGCTGGCCATGACCGGCGCCTGCATGGCCTCGGGTGTTTTCGGTGTGCTGGTGCCACTGATCCTGAAGCGGTTCGGCGCGGATCCGGCAACCGCGTCGAGCATCTTTCTCACCACCGGCACCGATATCGCCGGCATGGGGCTGATGCTGGGGTTGGCAACCTTGCTGGTACTTTAGGCCAGCGCCCATCCTGAACGGCAAGATGGCCGCCCCGTCTGCCGCGCGTCGCGTTCGGCAGACGGGGCGCTGTCGTCATGCCGCGAGCGTCGCCTTGCGGTTGGTCACCACCTGGTCGGCGAGCCGGCCGGTGAGTTCCGACATGTGATCATGCTTGAACACGAAGGTGCCGACGCCGGCCGTCGCCGATCTGAGCTCGATGATGAGCGAGCCGATCTCGCTTTCCGGCATATGCGCCTTGACCGTGTCCCAGCCCGGCCAGCCTTCGCGGCCGTCGAAGCCCAGAAGCTGGCCGCGATGGCCCGAGACGATCTGGTTGACCTTGGAGGTCGCATCGTTCGGCACATGCAACTCGACCGCGACGACGGGCTCGAGCAGCACCGGCGAGCATTGCGGCATGCCGTCGCTCATGGCGATGCGCGCCGCCGTCTTGAACGCCATTTCGGAGGAATCGACATCGTGATAGGAGCCGTCCGAGAGGTTGACGGTGAAGTCCACCACCGGGAAGCCCAGGGGTCCCTGTCCCATCCAGTCGCGGATGCCGGTCTCGACCGCGGGGATATACTGCTTCGGCACCACGCCGCCGGTGATCGTGTCGGTGAAGGTGAAGCCTGAGCCCCGTGCCAGCGGCTTGATCTCGACGACGATGTCGCCGAATTGCCCGTGCCCGCCCGACTGCTTCTTGTGACGGCCGCGGATCTGCACCGATTTGCGGATGGTTTCGCGATAGTCGATACGCCGCGGCCGCGCATGGGCCTGGACGCCGAATTTGCCCATCAGCCGCTCCAGCGCGACGCGCAGATGCATCTCCCCCTGCCCCCACAGAACCATTTCATGCGTGCTCGGGTTCTGCTCGAGCGACAGCGAAGGATCCTCCTCGACGAGCTTGGCGATGGCGCTCGTCAGCTTCACCTCGTCCTTGCGGTCGGCGACGGAGATGGCGAGGCCGTAGACGCCGGGCGCGATTTCGAGCTTGAGCAATTGCGTCGTCACGCCCTTGGCGGTGGCGATCGTCTCGCCCGTCGCCATGCCGTCGAGCTTGCCGAGGGCCACCGTCTCGCCGGTCTCGGCCTTGCCGATCTTCTGCGGCGTCGAGCCCATCAGAGTGAACATGCCGGCGATGCGCGCATCCTGGCCCTTGCCGCCATGGACCGTGGCGCCGTCGGCGATGACGCCGGAGAGCACGCGCGACAGCGAGAGCTTGCCGCCATGCGGCGTATGGAAGGTCTTGAGAATCTGCAGGACGGCCCCGCCATTGGCGCCGGCGAGCCCGAGTCGCTTGGTGGTCGCACCGACACCCGGCGCCTCGTGCCGCAATGCCTTCATCAGCCGGAAGATGCCGTTGCCGTTCTCGGCCGAGCCGAACAGCACCGGCGTGACCAGCCCTTCGGCCAGATCGCGGCTCAGGTCGCCGAACACGCGGTCGCGCGGCGGCTCGATGTCGGAAAGCAGCTGCTCCATCAGCTCGTCGTCATAGTCGGCGAGCTTTTCGAGCATGGCGAAGCGCGCTTCCTTCTCCAGGTCGAGCATGTCGGTGGGCATGTCGACGACCTCGCTCGGCGCGTGCTCGCGATAGACGAAGGCACGCTCGAGGGCCAGATCGACGAAGCCGCGCACGATCTCGTCCTTCCAGATCGGAATCTGGCGCAGCAGCAGCGGTGTCGCGCTGGCCGGCTGCATATAGTTCAACACGTCGCGCAGCCGCCCCTCGCTGCGGTCGATCTTGTTGAGGAAGATGAAGCGGGGAATCTTGAGGTCGTCGAGCTGCTTGAGGATCAATTGCAGCGCCGGCATTTTCTTGTCGTCGGGCTCGCAGACGACGACCGCGGCGTCGCAGCCGGCGAGCGCGGCGCGCGCTTCCTGGCCGAACTCGATCGAGCCCGGGCAATCGATGAAGGTAAAGCTCTCCTCCATGAACTGGACAGTGGCGGCATTGAGCTCGACGCTCATGCCATGCGCTCTGGCCTCGGGGGCGGCGTCACCGATGGTCGTCTTGTCGGCGACCTTGCCCTGGCGCGGAATGGCGCCGAGACGGAACAGGATGGCTTCGAGAAGCGTGGTCTTGCCGCTCAGATAGGGCCCCACGAGTGCGATGCACCTGGGACCCTGACGTTCTCTGCCATTTGCGCTCATTTGGGACCTCCCTTTTGACTGCACCAATGCCGTCCGGGACCGCCCGTCTGTCGCGAGGAAACCCCGTCGGGGCGGATCCTCAGGCGCCTATGCTTGCGCCGTTTTGTGGTCGTGACAAGTGGCAATCGCAGTCCCCACGTTGTCCCGGATATGGACATCTCGATGAGAACGCAGCGTTCTTGCGTCGATCCGAAGCGGAACGATCCCGGTTGCGCGACGGATTTGCCATCACTCCCGGCGATCGTCCGCGGTCCCCCAGCGTAGCATCATCGACGATGTGTGAATCCGAACGAGCACAATCACATCGCGCATCGATGGGACGCGCGACCCGAACCGGCTCGCGGAGGATTAACAGCCTGACGCTGGGAAAACGAGTTAACGGCGCACAAAGTCCAGGTAGAGGCCGGCGACGCCGGCCGCGATATTGAGACCGGTTTGGACTTGGACGCTAAGCGGCTGTAGAGAAATGGTTTTCTTGAAACCGCCGATGAGGACATTGGCGCCGAGTCCCGCCACGATCGTGGCTTCGGCCGTCGCTCCGACATAGGTCCCCTCGAGCGCGCCGCGCTTGGTCTTGCCTGGCGCGAACACGGCCCAGGCCAGGATCGTCTGATTGGTGACCCCGATATCCACGCCCAGCTTGCGGATTCGCCCCTCATAGCGCTCGACTCGGCCGCCGCCCGAGGGCTGGTAGACGCAATTGACCTTCTTGGACGACACCAGAATGAGACCGACACCCCCCTCGACCGAGCAGGTCAGCACCCCGATCTTGACCCCTGTTTTCGCGTCTGCCGCCGGAGCGGAGAGGCCGAGCGCTGCCACGACAGCGGCGGCCAAAGCGAGCTTACGCATTATAATTCCCTTTTTCTCTGAAGGCTGGCCGAATCCTAGCGCCGATTGTGTCCCTAATGCGACCCACCATTGACGCGGCGCGAGGACGCGAGGCAGAAGTCAGGAACGGGAGATTGATGGATGACGAGCGATATTCTCATTGTCGGCGCGGGACATAACGGCTTGGTTTGCGCATTCTACCTCGCCGCTCGAGGGCTGAAAGTCAAGATCGTGGAAAGGCGCCCGGTTGTAGGTGGCGCCGCCGTCACGGAAGAATTCCATCCCGGCTTCAGGAATTCCGTCGCCGCCTATACGGTGAGTCTGCTCAATCCGAAGGTGATCGCCGACATGAATCTGTCCGCCCACGGATTGACTGTCGTCGAGCGGCGCGCGGCGAACTTTCTGCCGCAGCCCGACGGCCGCTATCTGCTGACCGGGCCTGGCCGCACGCAGGCCGAGATCGCCAAGTTTTCCGCGCATGATGCCGCCGCCTATCCGAAATATTCCGACGAGATCGACGCCATCGCCGACGTGCTGCGCGACCTGGTGCTGAAGGCTCCGCCCAATCTCATCGACGGCGGATTGATCCAGGGCCTGCCGGAGCTCGTCAAGGCAGGCGCGCTGGCGCGCCGGCTCGGCCGCCTGCCGCTCGAACGCAAGCGCATGCTCTACGATCTCTTCACCCAGTCGGCGGCCGATTTTCTCGATGGCTGGTTCGAATCGGACAGTGTGAAGGCCGTCTTCGGCTTCGATTCGATCGTCGGCGCCTTTGCCAGCCCGAAAACGCCGGGCACGGCCTATGTCCAGCTGCATCACTGCTTCGGCGAGGTCAACGGCAAGAAAGGCGTATGGGGCCACGCGCTGGGCGGCATGGGCGCCATCACCCAAGCCATGGCCAAGGCCTGCCGCGACAAGGGTGTCGAGATCGAGACCGGCGCTGGTGTCGAGGAGATCATTGTCGAGAACGGCCGGGCCCGGGGCGTCGTTCTCGCCGATGGGCGGGCCTTGCGCGCCAGGGCGGTCGTCTCCAACCTCAATCCCAAGCTGCTCTTCGGCAGCCTCGTGCCCGCAGCGTCGCTGCCCGCGGAATTCCTTGCCCGCATCAGGCGCTGGAAATGCGGCTCCGGCACCTTCCGCATGAATGTGGCGCTTTCCGAGCTGCCCTCCTTCACCTGCCTGCCCGGCCGCGAGACCGGCGATCATCATGCCTCTGGCATCATCATTGCGCCGACGCTCACCTATATGGACCGCGCTTATCATGACGCCCGGGAATTCGGCTGGAGCCGCAAGCCCATCGTCGAGGTCCTCATTCCCTCGACGCTCGATCCCTCACTCGCGCCCAAGGGCGCCCATGTGGCGAGCCTGTTCTGCCAGCACGTCGCGCCGGAGCTGCCTGACGGCGCCTCCTGGGACGACCACCGCGACGAGGTCGCCGACCTGATGATCAGGACGGTGGACGACTACGCGCCGGGCTTCGCCCGGAGCGTGATCGCCCGGCAGATCAATTCGCCGCTCGATCTCGAGCGTACCTTCGGCCTCGTCGGCGGCGACATATTCCACGGCGCCCTGACGCTGGACCAGCTCTTCGCCGCCCGCCCGATGCTGGGCCATGCCGACTATCGCTCCCCTCTCGAGGGTCTCTATATGTGCGGCTCGGGAACTCATCCCGGCGGCGGCGTCACCGGCGCTCCCGGCCACAATGCGGCGCAAGCCGTCCTCAAGGATTTCCGGATAAGGCGCGCTTAACCTCCATTTGCTCTTGGAATCTGAGAAAAACTCGCTCATATCGGCAGGGTCATGGATTATTTGCTGGCCAGCTCCGTCGCCATCCTTCAGATCATCTGGATCGACCTCCTGCTGTCGGGCGACAATGCCGTTGTCATCGCGCTCGCCTGCCGCTCGCTGCCGCCCCATCTGCGCAAATGGGGCATCGTGCTGGGGGCCGCCGTCGCCATTCTGCTGCGCATCATTTTCGCCGCGGTCATCGCCCATCTCCTCGCCATTCCCTTTCTCAAGGTCGTGGGTGGCCTTCTCCTCCTGTGGATCGCGGTGAAGCTCGCCAAGGGCGAAGAGGCGGAAGAGAAGAACATCGCCTCCTCCGACAAGCTCTACAAGGCGGTATGGACCATCGCTATCGCCGATGCGGTGATGAGCCTCGACAATGTCGTGGCCATCGCCGCGGTGTCGAAAGGCGATCCGTGGCTGTTCGGCTTCGGTCTCGCCTTGTCCATTCCGCTCATCATGGTGGGCTCGCAGATCATCATGAAGATGATCGAGAAATTTCCGCTCATCGTCTGGGCGGGCGCAGCACTCCTCGGCTGGATCGCCGGTGAGATGATCGCCACCGACCACGTGATCGCCGACCGGTTCGGCCTCGAGCCGCATTCCAACATGGTCTATGTCGCCGCCATCATCGGTGCCGCTTTCGTCGTGGCCTTAGGCTACTGGCTCAAATCGCGCGCCGAGGCGGGCGAGGCGCAGGAACGCGGGCCGACATAGCTGGCTAGTCGCGCCGCAGCGAGGCCTTCCACTCGTTGAGGAAGCGGCGGCGATTCTGCTGGTCGAGGGTGGCGAGCAGGGCCGGACCGATGACGATCGGCCGGTAGACGCCGGAGCCCGAGCCTGGATCGACCGCGTCGACGCCGGGCGGCACCGGCCGGTCGAAGGAGAAGAAGAAGGACTCCTCCGCCGCCACCGCCTGACCGCGGCTCGACACCGCATAATCGAGGAATTTGCGGCCAAGATCGGCATGCTCCGCCGTCCTGGGGATCATCGCGGTGCGGCTGAGCACCAGCGTATAGTCGCGCGGCATGACGATGCCGATCGGCGCCCCCGCTCTGTAGCGGCCATAGGCATAGGAGCTCAGCAGATTGTAGCCGATCAGCAGTTCACCCGATTCTATGCGCGCCAGCAATTCGCCGGTGCAGCAGCGCAGGATCGCGCGCGAGCGTCCGAAGCTTTCGAGCAGCCGGCCGAAGATGTTGGACTGCTGCGTGTCGAAGAAGGCAAAGAGATAGCCGATGCCCGATTGCTCGATGTCATAAGTGCCGATCTTTCCGTCATAGAGATCGGGCTTGGCGCGCAAGAGCTCGACCAGATCGTGATGCGTCCGTGGGACATCTGCAGCGGCGACCAGGTTCCGGTTGTAGACGATCACCGCCGGCTCGAAGGTGAAGCCGAAGACCTCGTCGCGCCATTTCGCCCAATCCGGAATGCGGCTGGTGTTGAGCGAGGAATAGGCTTGGGCGCAGCCGTCATTGGCGAGCTTGATGATGTGATCGACCGAGGAAGAGATGACGATGTCGGCCATGGTCTCGCCCGCGGCGCATTGCGCGGCCAGCAGGTCATAGAGCTCGTTGGTGAGATAATCCGTGTAGTCCACGGTTATGCCGGGCTGGCTCTTCTGGAAGTCGCGGATCATCGGCTCTATGGCGCTGAGATCGGCGACGGCGTGGATGGTGAGGACGGCGGTCTCCTGACCTGCCGCGGGGAAGCGGTAATTCTCCTTGCCCGAGGCGAGGCCGGTCATCGCCGTAAGGAGGATCGCGGCAAGCAGGGGAAGGCCGCGCCCGGTCATGCCGCTGCTCCGGCGAAGCGGAAGACCACGGCGAACATGCCCTTCTGCGCGGCGAACTGAATCTCACCGCCGTGACTGACGGCAACCTCCCTGGCGATGGCGAGGCCGAGGCCGGACCCCGTGCCGACGGATTTGCCGCGAAAGAACCGTTCGGTCGCTTGCGGCCACAGCTCGGCTGGGATCCCCGGCCCATCATCGCAGACTTCGATCTCGATCCCGGCTCCGCTCCGGCGCAGGCTGACGCGCAGGACCGAACGCGCCCCGTGCTGGATGGCGTTCTCGATGACATTCTTGAACGCCTCTCTGAGGCTCACCGCATCGCCGCGCATAACGACGGGCTCCGCCGGCGCATCGAAGGACACCGTGATGTCGCGATCGAGCGCGACCGGCACGGCGCTCGCCAAGGCCTCGCGCGCCAGTGCCGTCACGTCGACCTCCGACCGGCCCATGGCTTCGGCGCGGTGGCTGATCATCGCGTCGCTGAGCAGCTGGTTGGTGAGGCGCGCAAGCTCGGCGGTGCGCGCCTTGACCCGCTCCATGTGATGGCTGCGCCTGTCCGGGCTCGTCTCGGCTGCCAGCAGCTCGACCTGTCCGGCAAGCGCCGTCAGCGGAGTGCGTATCTGATGCGCCGAATCGGCGATGAAGCGCTGCATTGCCGCGAGCCGGCCCGCCAGACGCTCCATGAAGCCGTTGATCGCGGCGATGAGCGTCGCGATCTCGGCGGGGGCGGCGACGTCGAGCGGGGTCAGCACATTGGGCGGGCGGCTGAG
The DNA here is from genome assembly GCA_050251035.1 of Parvibaculaceae bacterium. GTDB lineage: Bacteria > Pseudomonadota > Alphaproteobacteria > Rhizobiales > Aestuariivirgaceae > Taklimakanibacter. Next base: position 88,632 of record JBFWNN010000001.1, on the reverse strand, counting down.
GAGCGCGGTCTCGATGTCCGCCAGCGGCCGCAAGGCGAGCCGGATCGCCACGACCATGCCGGCAAGCGCGATGAAGCTCATGATGCCGACCAGAACCATGGCCTTGAGTGTAAGATCGCGGGCGAGCGCGGCGCGCGCTTCGAGCGTCTGGCCGACGACGGTCATCACCCAGCCGCCGGCTTCGGCGAAATAGCGTCCGACCGCCGCGATCCTGATCGGACTGCCCTTGAACTGCGCCGTGCCGACGAAGGGTCCGGCGCCGCCCGCCTCGGCGCCGGCCGGCAAGGGCAGATCCGGATAGCCGGTGACTTCACCCGCCGGGGTGGCGGCGATGCGATAATAGATGCGCGCGGTGCGCGAGATCGACAGTGTCTCGAGCGCCGACATCGGCACGTTGGCCTCGACCACGCCGTTCTCGGCCGCGAGCGTCTCGCTGATCTGGCGGGCGGCACCGAACAGGACGCGGTCATAGGCATCGTCCGCGGCGGTCTGCGCATAGTTGGACGCGGCGAAGGCGAGCACCGCGGCGCCGCCGAGCAGGATGCCCGAGATCAGCCCGGCCAGCCGCCAGAACAGCGACGATTTACCTCTCATCGATTGCTCCCGCCTGGTAGCCGAGGCCGCGCAGCGTCCGGATCTCCATGCTGGCGGAGCCGAGCTTGCGCCTGAGCCGCGCCACGTAGAGCTCGATGGCGTTCTCGCCGGCGTCCTCGCCGAAGCCGAAGAGCTGGTTCAAGAGCTCAGCTTTGCTGAACACTCTTTGCGGGCGCGCCATCAGCACTTCGAGCAGCGCCACCTCGCGTCGTGTGAGATCTACCCTCTGGCCCGCGACCGTCACCTGCCGGGCCGCCTGGTCGAGCACGACATCGCCGACCTGAAGGCGGTTGACCGTCGCGCCGTGGCGGCGCCTGGCGAGCGCCCGCGCCCTGGCTTCGAGCTCGCGGAAATCGAACGGCTTGACCAGATAGTCATCGGCGCCGAGATCGAGCGCGCTCACCCGGTCGTCGACCTGCGAACGCGCGGTGAGCACCAGCACCGCGGTATCGATCTTGCGGGCGCGTATCTCGCCGAGCAGCGTGAAGCCGTCGACATCGGGCAGCATCACGTCGAGGATGATGAGGTCGTAGGTCTGGACCTTGAGCGCATGCCGCGCGTCCTCGCCGGTCATCTGCCAGTCGACGGCATAGCCGAGCCGCGACATGGAGCCGACAATGGCCTCGCCGACATCCGGCGTGTCCTCGACGATCAGGATGCGCATCGACCGGCGCTCGAGGCGATTATTACCGCTTGTGGCAATGACAGCTTCATGACAGGATTCGAGCTTAAACGCGCTTCCGGCATAGCACACCAGGCCACGACAAGATGGCCGCATGTCGACACCGACACAAGTGGAGGAACCCGATGAAACGCAGAACCCTTTTCGCCAGCGCTGCGGCCTTGTTGCTCGCCCTGGGCGTCTGTCCGAACCTCGCATCCACCCCGGCCCTGGCGCTCGAAGAGCTGCGCATCATAGCCCCGGCTGCGCCGGGCGGCGGTTGGGACCAGACGGCCCGCGCCATGCAGGAAGCAGTGCAATCGGGCGGCGCGGTCAAGGCGGTCACCGTCGAGAACGTGCCAGGCGCCGGCGGCACCGTGGGCCTCGCCCAGCTCGCCGGCCAGGAAGCCGGCAAGGACAACGTGCTGATGGTCAACGGCCTGGTGATGGTCGGCGCCATCCTCACCAACAAATCCGCCGTCACGCTGCAGAACACCACGCCGATCGCGCGCCTCACCGGCGAGTATGAGGTCATCGTCGTCCCGGGCTCGTCCGAGGTCAAGACGCTCGCCGACCTCGTGGCCAAGCTCAAGGCGGATCCGGGGGCGGTCGCCTGGGGCGGCGGCTCGGCCGGCGGCACCGATCACATTCTGGCGGGCCTCATCGCCAAGGCATCGGGCGCCGACGTCACGAAGCTCAATTACGTGCCCTTCTCGGGCGGCGGCGAAGCGCTGGCGGCCGTGATGGGCGGCCATGTGGCGGCCGGCATCTCGGGCTACAGCGAATGGGAGGGCCAGATCAAGTCGGGCGAATTGCGCGCACTTGCCATTTCGGCGCCGGAGCGCGTCGCCGGCATCGATGTGCCCACCCTCAAGGAGCAGGGCGTCGATGTAGACCTCGCCAACTGGCGCGCCATTGTGGCCCCTCCCGGCGTCACCGACGAGCAGAAGAAGGCTTTGCTCGACACGGTCGATGCCGCCGTCAAGAGCGAGAGCTGGAAGAAGACGCTCGCCGCCAAGAACTGGACCGACCTCTATCTGTCGGGCGATGACTTCGCCAAGCTCCTTGCCGCGGAGGATGCTCGCGTCACGGAAATCCTGAAAGGCATCGGCCTCGTGCAATAGGCCGCAAGGTGGACCGCAACACACTCAGATCCGGAGCCGGTCTCGCGATCGGCTTCGGCCTTGTCGTGCTGGGCCTCATCATCTTCATCGACTCCATGCAGATGCAGGTGCCGCCGACCTACGCTCGTGTCGGTCCACAGGCCTTTCCTTATTTCATCGCCTTGGCCCTCGCCGCCGTCGGGGCCTATTTCGTCTGGAACTCCTGGGCGCCGGGCGCCAAGCGCGAGATCGTCGCCGAAGGCTTTGCCACCGATTGGCGCGCTTTGCTCATTATCGGCGTGGGTCTCCTCATCCATCTCAATATCCTTAAACCCTTGGGCTTCGTGATCTCGGGCGTGTTCCTCTTCCTCTGCGTGGCCTTCGCCTTCGGCAGCCGGAAGTTCCTGCGTGACGGCATCGTCGCGGTGATATTGGTGCTCGTGAGCTATCTCGGCTTCACCCACGGGCTCGGCCTGCAATTGCCGCCCGGCATCCTCGCAGGACTGTTGTAGCCATGGATGTTCTCGCCTCTCTGCTACAAGGTTTCGAGACGGCGATCACGCCGATCAACCTGCTCTGGTGCCTGCTCGGCGTGACGTTGGGCACCGCGATCGGCATACTGCCGGGCATCGGCCCCGCCCTCACCATAGCGCTCCTGCTGCCGATCACCGCCAAGCTCGATCCGACCGGCGCCTTCATCATGTTCGCCGGCCTCTATTACGGCGCCATGTATGGCAGCTCGACGACCTCGATCCTGCTCAACACACCGGGCGAGTCGGGCTCGATCATCACCGCGGTCGAGGGCAATGTGATGGCCAAGAACGGACGTGGCGCGGCAGCGCTCGCCACCGCGGCCATCGGGTCCTTCGTCGCCGGGACACTCGGCACCGTCGCCATCACCTTCCTGGCGCCGCTGTTCGTCAAGCTCGCCTTGCTTTTCGGGCCGGCCGAATATTTCGCCCTCATGGTGCTGGCTTTCACCACCGTGTCGGCGCTGCTGGGCCTGTCCCTGTCGCGCGGCATCACCAGCCTCTTGCTCGGGCTGGCCATCGGCCTTGTCGGCACCGATGTGCTGACCGGTCAGCCGCGGCTCACCTTCGACATACTGGGCCTGTTGCGCGGCATCGACATCGTCGTGGTGGCGGTCGGCCTCTTCGCCGTGGGCGAGGCACTTTATATGGCCTCGCGCCCCGATATGCGCGCCGCCGAGATCACCCCGATCCGCGGCTCCATCTTCATGACCGCCGAGGAGTGGCGGCGCTCCTGGAAGCCGTGGCTGCGCGGCACCGCCTTGGGTTTCCCCTTCGGCGCCCTGCCCGCCGGCGGCACCGAGATCCCGACCTTCCTGTCCTATTTCCTCGAGAAGCGGCTGTCCAAGAAGCCGGAAGAATTCGGCAAGGGCGCCATCGAGGGCGTGGCCGGCCCCGAGGCCGCCAACAATGCCGCCGTCGCCGGCGTGCTGGTGCCGCTCCTCACCTTGGGCCTGCCCACCTCGGCGACCGCCGCCATCCTCCTCGCGGCCTTCGAGCAATACAATCTGAAGCCCGGCCCCTTGCTGTTCTCGTCCTCCTCGACCCTGGTGTGGGGCCTCATCGCCAGTCTCTATATCGGCAATGTGATGCTGCTGGTGCTCAACCTGCCGCTCGCCGGCCTCTGGGTCAGACTGCTCGCCATTCCCCAGCCCCTTCTCTATGGCGGCATCCTGCTGTTCTCGACCCTCGGCGTCTACAGCCTCAACAATTCGACCTTCGATCTCGTCCTGCTCTTCCTGGTCGGCATCCTGGGCTTCCTGATGCGCCGCTATGACTTCCCGGTGGCGCCCTGCATCATCGGCCTGATCCTCGGCCGCCTCGCCGAAGCGCAGTTCCGCCGCGCCTTGACCATCAGCCAGGGCGATGCTTCGGTCTTCTTCACCCATCCTCTGTCGCTGGCGCTGCTCATCGCCGCCGCTTTGGTCTTTCTAGGGCCGCTCTTCTATCGCTGGCGGTCGGCGCGGCTTCAGAGCTCGAAAGCCTCCGGATAACGGCACTCGCCCCTTTCGCCGACGAGGGCGGCGGGCTTGAGCTCGAGCCCCATATAGGCGTCACGACCTTGGAACGGGCTGGCGATATGGCGCACCCGTTCCGCTGAGAAGCCGAAGCGCGGATAGAAATCCGTATGCCCGACCACGATGACCGCCTCGACGTCCTGCGCCGCCAGAAGCTCGAGCCCGCGCCGGACCAGCGCCGAACCGATGCCTTTGCCCTGATAGGCCTGCAACACCGCCATGGGCGCCAGCGCCACGGCTTCGACTTTGCGATCGTCTACCTCGACATCGAGGCTGCTGAACAGGATATGGCCAGTGACCTTCGCGCCATCTGCCGCAACGAGGGAGAGCACGCAGAGACCCTCACGGCTCAAGGCCTCGATGATCCGCGCCTCGTCCTCGCCTTCGAACGCAAGCCGGTTGAGCGCCAGCACGTGCGGGCGCTGCTCCGGCTGTTCGGGCGCGATCGAGATCATCATCCATCCGTTAGAGCAAATCCCGCCAAAGTTGAAGACTTTGGCGATAAGGATTTGCTCCAACATATCTGGCGCGAATCCTTCTCGGCGAAGTGATTCCACTTCGCCGGGATGCGCGCTAGGACGTGCGCCCAACGGATTCAATTGACTCGGTATTTTGCCCTCAGGCCTCCACCTTGCCTCTGATGTATTTCCGCACGATCGTCTCATCCGGCGGATAGTTTTCCGCGGTCACCGGCACCAGCTGGGCCTGGATGCATTTCCAATCATCACCTTCGCGGACATAGGTGTCGGTATAGCCGGTCATTCCCACGACTTCCTCGCCGGCCGAGACGATCACATGCTTGTTGACCGACCAGACAAGCGCCACTTCACCGAACATCGAGATGCGCTCGTCGCGATAGTCCCAGTAGATGATGACGTCCGGATCGAAGCCGGTGGCCCAGCGTTTCAGATATTCGTCCCTCGATCGGCGCAAGCCCCCGGTCGACACATAGACGAAATCCCTGTGCGTGAGGGCGTCATGCGAGCGCACATCATTGGTCACGAAATTGTGGATGAAGCGGGCATTCAACGCCTTGAGCTGGCGCAGGGCCTCCGTCTGGCTCATCGCTTCAGCCATCTGCCGGCTTGCTGCAATAGGCTTCGAGCCGGTAGCCGTCCGGATCGGTGACGAAGGCGGCGTAGTAGTCGGAGCCGTAATCGGCGCGCAGCCCCGGCCTGCCATTGTCGCGCCCGCCCGTGGCCAGGGCCGCTGTATGGAAGGCCTGGACGCTGTCGCGGCTCGGCGCCGCGAAGCAGAAATGCAGGCCTGACTTCTCATCCGCCGGGACCGGACGCTCGCTCTCGCTGATCCACAAGGCCACGCCGCCGCCGCCATAGCCGAGCGATCCCGGACTGTGGCTGAGACAGGCATAGCCGAGTGGCTTCAGGGCCGCATCATAGAAGCGCTTGGCCGCCGCCACATCGCGCACCCCAATCGAGACATGATCGATCATCGTTTCTCTCCGTCAGAACGTGTCAGCAATGCGTGGCATCTAACCGCCGCCGCGATTGGCGGGCTTGGGGAAAATTGCTATTTTTCATGCATGGCCACCGCCCCACGGCACCGACCCGAGATCCATCCTGTCCCCACGACCCATTGCGTGGCCGGCGGGGAAGGCTGGCGTGTCAACGATGTCGTCTGCACCCTCGGTCCCCGGGACCGCGCCTTCGAGGAGCAGCATGACGACATGACGATCGCCATCGTGCGCCAGGGCTCATTCCTCTATCGCAGCGAATATGGGCGCTCGGTCCTGTATCCGGGGTCAGTGCTGCTCGGCAATGCCGGCGCCTGCTTCGAATGCGGCCATGATCACGGGACGGGCGACCGCTGCCTGTCCTTCCATTTCAGCCGTCCCCTCTTCGAGGAGATCGCCGACGCAGTCGCGGGCGCCGGCCGCTTCCGCTTCCCGGTCGCCATGCTTCCGGCCGTGCGGAGGCTCGCAGGGCTTGTCATCAGGGTGGAAGCGCGCCATCCGGGTGAGAGTCCGCTACGGATGGAGGAACTGTCGATCGAGCTGGCTGAGGGCGTGCTTGCGGCGCTCGGCGGCCATGTTCCCGTAACGGCCGATCCGCCGGCGCGCGATCGCCAGCGCATCAGCGATGCCCTCCGTCATATGGAGGAGAGCGCCGATCTGCCGCTGGGCCTCGGCGCCCTGGCGCAAGTGGCGCGCATGAGCCGGTACCACTTCCTGCGCAGCTTCCGGCGCACGCTGGGCGTGACGCCCTATCAGTTGCTTCTCAACTTGCGCCTGCGCCGCGCCGCAATGGCGCTGAAGACGTCGGCAGCGCCGGTGGCCGCGGTCGCCTTCGCCTCTGGCTTCGGCGACCTGTCGACCTTCAATGCCCGTTTCCGCGACGTCATCGGCATGACCCCGAAGGCTTTTCGGAGAACTTAATTCAACAGGCCGCGCGCGAGAAAATCCGCCTTGCCGATCTCGATGCCGTTATGGCGCAAGAGCCCATAGGCCGTCGTCACATGGAAATAGAAATTCGGCAGGCCGACATTGGAGAGATACTGGGCGCCCTTGACGGTGAGGTCCTTGCCGCCTGCCTTGAAGGTGATCGCGCGCTCGGCCGCCTCGGCGAACTGGTCCTTGTTCAGGCTGCGCAGGAACTCGACGGTCTTGCGGATGCGGTCATGCAGCTCGTCGAAGGTCTTTTCGTCGTCCGGATGGCTGGGCGCGGTGATGCCCGCCAGCCTGGCGCTCGTGCCCTTGGCGAAATCGCAGGCGAGCTGCACCTGTTTGGTGAAGGTGAACATGTCGGGAAACAGGCGGGCGAGGAGGAAGGCGTTGGGATCGAGCTTCTTCGCCTGCGCATGCGCCTCGGTCTTGCGCAACAGGGCCGCGAGGCCATTGAGGAAATGAATGAAAACCGGGATCGAGGCGTCGTACATCACGTTGCGCTTACCTTAGATTGCCGCAGAACCGCTGGACGCGCCGGCAGGCGTCTTCGAGCAGCTCGGTCGCCGTCGCATAGGAGATACGGAAGAAGGGCGATGTGCCGAAAGCCGCGCCATGGACGGCGGCGACGCCTTCCGCCGCCAGGAGCTCGGTCACGAAGTCTTCGTCCGTCGTGATGACCTTGCCCGATGGCGCCGTCTTGCCGATCGCCCCCTTGCAGGAGGGATAGACATAGAAGGCGCCTTCCGGCGTTGGACAGGACAGGCCTTTCGCCTGGTTGAGCATGGACACGACGAGGTCGCGGCGCTCCTTGAACACCTTGTTGTTGGCCGGGATGAAGTCCTGCGGCCCGTTGAGCGCCTCGACCGCCGCCCATTGCGCGATCGAGGACGGATTGGAGGTCGACTGCGACTGGAGCTTGGACATCGCCTTGATGAGTGGCTCCGGGCCGGCGCCGTAGCCGATGCGCCAGCCGGTCATGCAATAGGCCTTCGACACCCCGTTCATGGTCAAGGTGCGCTCATAGAGTGAGGGCTCGACCTGGGCCGGCGTCGCGAAGACGAAGTCGTCATAGACGAGATGCTCATACATGTCGTCGGTCAGCACCCAGACATGCGGATGCCTCACCAGCACGTCGGTGACCTTCTTGAGCTCGGCCTTCGAATAGGCCGCCCCACTCGGATTGGAGGGCGAGTTGAAGATGAACCACTTGGTCTTGGGTGTGATGGCGCGCTCGAGCTGCTCGGGCTGCAGCTTGAAGCCATGTTCGATCGTGGTCTCGACGAAGACCGGCTTGCCGCCCGCCAGCATGACGATATCGGGATAGCTCACCCAGTAGGGGGCCGGGATGACGACTTCATCCCCCGGATTCACGGTTGCCAGCAAGGCATTGAAAAGAATCTGCTTTCCACCCGTGCCGACCGAGACCTGCGAGACCTTGTAGTCGAGCCCGTTTTCGCGCTTGAACTTGGCCGCGATCGCCTTCTTCAGCTCCGGGATGCCGTCGACATTGGTGTATTTCGTCTGCCCCTTGCGGATCGCCGCGATCGCCGCTTCCTTGATGTTGTCGGGCGTGTCGAAATCGGGCTCGCCCGCCGACAGTCCGATGATGTCGCGGCCCTCGGCCTTGAGCGCCATCGCCTTGTTGGAGATGGCGATGGTGGCCGACGGCTGGATGCGGTTCAGCGAGTCTGAGATAAAGCCCATTCCAATGATCCCTGGTTTTGGCGCGGGCATCTGGTAGCGCCGCCACTGCCCGACCGCAAGGGCCCCATTGTCATGGCGACATTCCGGCCGGACGGGTCACGCCCAACGGGTGGTTACCGCGATTGGCGGCGGGTTGCGCAGCGTCTGATAGACCACGCAATAGCGCTCGGTGAGCTTGATCAGGCTCGCCTTCTGGTCGTCGTCGAGCTTGCCTTTGATGTCGAAGGTGAGGCGGATGTCGCAAAAGCCGACCGGGACCTCCTTGGCGACGCCCAGAGTCCCGCGGAAGTCGAGATCGCCCTCCGCTTTGACGGTGGCGTCGCCGATCTCGAGGCCGAGGGCGGTCGCGACCGCATTGAGGGTGACGCCGGCGCAGGCGACGAGCGCCTGGAGAAGCATGTCCCCGGAACAGGCATGGACGCCCGAACCGCCGGTCGCCGGATGAAGCCCCGCCTCGACCAGCGCTTTCGCCGTCGCGACCGAGCAGGTGACGTCGTCGCCGATCCGTCCCTCCGCCGTGAGCGTGACGAGCGCCGTCTTGCCGTCCTGCCGGTAGAGGTCCTTGAGGGGAGCCTGGAGAGACTTGAGTTCCGCTGCCTGCATGGTTCACCTGCCCTGTCACATTGTCCGTACCATGTACCGAGATCGGCGTTGGATAGCCACAGCCGATCGGCGATAAAGGCCTGCATGCCCACCCATCCGATTCTCATAGCTGGCGGCGGCATAGCGGGAATTGCCGGCGCCCTCGCCCTCGCCCGCGGCGACCGCCGGATCCGCCTGTTCGAAAAGGCGGGGGCTTTCGAAACCGTCGGCGCCGGGCTCCAGATCGGCCCCAACGCGGTCCGGGCGCTCCGCTCTCTCGATGTCTGGGACAGGGTGGCGCCGGCGAGCGTCGCCCCGCCCAGGATCCTCGTTCGCGACGGGCATGGCGGCCGGATCCTGCAGGAGATTACCCTCGGCGCATCGTTCGAGCGGCGCTTCGGCGAGCCCTATCGCGTCATCCACCGGGCCGACCTCCTGACCGGCCTGGTGGAGCGGGCCAGGGCGGATGCGAGGATCGAGCTGGTGACCAATGCCGAGGTGAAGGACTTCACCGACAAGGGGGGCTTTGTCGAGATCACGACCCCGACCGGGCCGCAGCGCGGCGAGGCTCTCATCGGCGCCGACGGCATCAGGTCGCTCATCCGCCAAGGCCTTGGTCAGGAGGACGTCCTCCGGAAGCGCGATCAGATCCTGTTCCGGGCACTGACACCGTTCGACCGGCCGATGCCGGAGCACCTCGCCGCCATCACCCTCTGGCTCTGCCGGCGCGGCCATATCGTCCACTATCCGGTCAAGGGCGGCCGGGCCCTCAATGTCGTTGCCGCCATGGATGGCCGCTGGGACAGCGCGGAGTGGTCGCAGCCCGCGGCCCGACAGGAGCTCATGGCGCATTTCGAGAAGATCCATCCCGATCTCTTTCAGGTCCTGGCGATCTCCTCGCCCTGGCACAAATGGGCGGCCGCCGATCTGGCGCCTGTGCCGAACTGGTCGCGCAACCGGACCACCCTTGTCGGCGACGCCGCCCATGCCGCTTTGCCCTATCTCGCGCAAGGCGCAGCCATGGCGCTCGAAGACGCGGTGGTGTTGGCGCGCTGCACTGAAACGGCCGATACCATCGCCGAGGCCTTCAGCGCCTATGAGACGCTGCGGAAACCCCGCGCCCGGCGCATCGTCGAGGCTTCGCTCCGGCTGAGCCGCGCCTATCATGCGGGCGGACCGTTGCGTCTCGCCCGGAACGCAGTCTTGCGGCTGATCGATCCGGCCCGCTTTCTCGACCGCATGGCCTGGATCTACGGTTTCGACCCGCTTAATGATCCGTTAACGGAATAACATCATTTCGCCACAGGCCCGGCCTTAAGCCTGCACAAAGCTTTTCCATATAAGCAGTATCGGACCATTTGGAATTGGGAAGCGGACGGCCAGCATGCGGGCAAGACAGATCATAAATCGCTATCGCGACTTTGCCGCGCGCACGCATCTGGTGATGGGCGCTTTCGCCGTGGGCCTCATTGTCGCGATCATCGTGCTGATGATCGTCAGCGCCGTCCCTTCGCAGGCGAGCTTCCTCGCCGCCGAGGCCAAGAACCTCGTCACCATGACACCGAGCGGCGATACTCTCCTGGTCGCGACCGTCGCCCTGGTCTTCCTGGCCGTCCTGGCGGTCAAGATCCTCGATCACCGCAACCACGCCGAATAGGCTGGTCCGGATCATTGAGGCAATGATCCGGACCCTTCAGTCGATTTTCAGGTCAGTTCGGGCCGCCGGCTGAGCCGCGGCCGCTCGAGGTACCGCCGCCACCACCACCCTCGTTGCCTCCGCGGGTGCTGCCGCCGCCGCCATTGCCGCCGTCACCCCGACGCAAGGAGTAGAGCGGCGGCGGCTGGCGCCGCGGCGGAGAATACTCGCGCACGCATGAGCCGCCCGAGCAGACGATCTCGTCGCCGCAGCCATAATTGCGCTTCAGCCTCCAGAAGGGCTCGTCGATGCGTTCGCAAAAGCGGCGGAGTTCGTTGACCGAGGCATGGAACTTCGAGCGGCCGACCGCGGCATCCGCCGGGACAGCCAGCATAAGCACGGTCACGCCGCCGAGGGCGGCGAGCGAGACCTTGGAAAACCTGTTCATGGGAACCTCCAGCAATTGTGATCGTGTCCGATCGATGGCGGGAGAATGGCAAAATCGCCGTGAGCCTGGCGTGAATGGCGGGTTCATCACCGGTTCATGGTCGGCAGCCGGTCACAATCCGGCGTTATGCCTGTGAAGCCGCGATCACCTTTGCGCAGGCGGGTCAGAAATCGGCCGATGGGGAATTTAACCGGGGCCGGAAACGTAATAGTATCGTATTTCCGCTGGAGGACAGATTATGAAAATTCATCTCGCTTTGGCCACGGTAGTGGCTTTGACCTTCGGTGCGATGTCGTTCGCGCCTGCTTTCGCCATGGGCGACGGCGACAGCGGCGGCACCACACCGGTGAAGAAATGCAAGAAGGGCGAGGTGGTGAAGAACGGCAAGTGCGTGAAAGCCCATTCGGGCGTTCTGCCCGACGAATCGCTCTACCAGCAGGGACGCGCCCTGGCGCTTGCCGGCGAATATGACTGGGCGCTCGAGGTGCTGGCCGCGATCGGCAACCAGAACGATCCGCGCGTCCTGAACTACATTGGCTACAGCCACCGCAAGGCCGGTCGCTTCGAAGAGGCTTTCGGCTATTATCACAAGGCCCTCGAGGTCGACCCGAATTTCGTCCTGGCCCGCGAATATCTGGGCGAGGGCTATGTGGCCGCCGGCCGGATCGACCTGGCCAAGGTCCAGTTGAGCGAAATCGCCAGCCGCTGCGGCACCACCTGCGAGGAATATCAGGAACTGGCCGAGCATATCGAGACCGGCGTCAACTGAGGTCCGCTCTCACGATCGGGCGCCTCGTCATGCGGGGCCTCGTTCGCCTTGAAGCAAAAGTTCCTTAGCCTCCCCAAAATAGGGATTGTGACCTCTTGCGGGCCGCGTCAGTCTGCTCATGCCGACGATCCGTCACCGCTGAGATTTTCGGACTAACTCCATGAACGGACCCGGGAAATCCTTCCGGGCGGTGCCTTGCGGCACCGTCATGGCCGCCGTCCGTCCGGGAGTTGCATATGCAAATCCGCCTGTCGCAGCAAAAGCCTCTTCGCCTGCGGTTCCATCGCGGGCGTTCCCTGCTTTTCCTGCCCCTGGCGCTCTTCGGAGCGCTGAGTGCGGGACGCGAGCTCTTATCGCCCTCTCTCAAGGAGCTCGCGTTCTATTCCTTCGCCATCGTCGCGACCATGGCGATCTGGCCGAGCGCGCGTCTCGCCGCCATCGCATATGAGGCCACGGGCGTGGTGACGCTCTTCGCCTTCATGGGCTTCATCATCGCCGTCGCGATCGCCTTGGGCGTGGCGGCAGTTAAGTTGCTGTCCGGCAGCGACGGCGAGACGTGATTCTCCCTGACTCTCCGGTCTTCCTCCGGGGGTAGCCTGGCCCCTCATTCCGGTACCGACGCCCGGAATGAGGGATCCTTGCCAGTCAGCCGCGGCGCAGGTAATGCGGCCTGAGCTCTTGCGCGTTGTCGCGCACATAGGCGACGATGCGCCGCCGCTTCTCCTGGCCGCGCGCGCCCTCTCCGGCGACCATCTGGCCGCGATCGACGAGATCCGGCATCACCTGGATGACGTGATCGTAGATCGATCGCCAGGTCTGCTTGACGGCGTCGCGCGACACATCGAGCGTGCCGGCGATCTCCTCGTCGGTCAGGCCGTCGATGGCGCGCAGCAGCATGCGCTGCTCGCCGGCGGTGAAGCGGAAGCGCGGCGGCAGATAGGTAAAGACGGCCGAGACCGGGGTCGAAGGCGGCGTATCGGCGACCATCTCGCGTCGGAAGCAGTAGACGGCCCGATGGGACGAGGCACCGGCGGGCAGCGGCTCGGCCGGCGGATCGCTGTCGAGATCCAGCGTCCGGTACAGCCTGAAGCCGGCGCTCAGCGCCATCTGCTCGTATATGGCGCCGGCCTCCACGATCATGGAATTGAGATTGTAGCCGCGGTGGATGGACAGGAAGAACGGAAAGAACACCGTCATGATGCGGCGGCCTTCCGGCGAGGTGAAGTCCATGGGCGACTGGATATAATCCAGCATCACCAGGTCGAGCCCGCCTGAGAGATTGCCCTGGGCCTGCGCGGGACGATCGAGAAACCGGCCCGTTTGCCCTTTCAGGCAGCGCAGCAGCAGCCAGTTCGTCAGGCAGGGCCAGGGTTTGTCGAGATAAGTCTGACGGAACTCGGGTGAGACGAAGGCCGAAAGAGTTGCCGCAACGACAGTCCTCTCCCCGGCCGCGCCATAGTCTTCGATCAGCCCGCCGATCAGCCGTTCTTCCTCGAGCAGCCTGTCGAGGACCTTGGCCAGGCTGCGGTCGAGCTGGTCGTCGAGCGGCGTGACCTTGCGCATCAAACGGGCGCAGGCCTTTCCGTCGCCGGGCAGGAGCGTGCGTGGCCTGAGCGCGCTGGCGGGCTGTGAGCTCAAGGTGTTTCCCTCTCTCGTGCGATTTTCGCGCCGCCGGTCCTCCTGTCAAGCCGGCTGCATGACCGGGCCGATCCGACCCGGTCATGCGCTATGCGCCTGCTTCATGTCGCCCGTGTCCGCGGGCAATTGAGACCAGATGGCGGTTACGGCTATATGGTGAGCTCTATTCCCCGAAAGGCCCGCATGGTGGATCAGTCCACACAACCCGCATTGCACGCGGCGACGCAAGCGCGCCGTCCTCCGTTCCTGATCCTCGTGATGGTCAGCGCCATCGGGCCTTTGGCGCTCAACATCTTCATGCCGTCGATGCCCGGGCTGCAGGCCACCTTCGGCGTGTCCTACGGCACGGTGCAGCTCACGCTGACGCTCTATCTGATCGGCCTTGCCGTATGCCAGCTCTTCTACGGGCCGCTCTCCGACCGCTACGGCCGCCGTCCGTTGCTGCTGGCCGGCCTTGCGCTGTTCGTCCTGGCGAGCATCGCTTCGGCGCTGGCGACCTCGATCGAGATGCTGATCGCGGCGCGCCTGGTGCAGGCGATCGGCGGCGCCTCCGGCATCGTCCTGTCGCGCGCCATCGTGCGCGATCTCTACCAGGGTGAGAAAGCGGCGAGCGTTCTCGGCTACATCACCATGGCCTGGGTGCTGGCGCCGATGATTGCACCGGCGCTCGGCGGCTATCTCGACCAGATCGCCGGTTTCCGCTCGACCTTCGTCCTCCTCGCCATAGTCGGCGCCCTGATCCTGGCCGGCGCCTGGTTCACCTTGCACGAGACGAATGTCGCCCCAAGCACCGACGGCCGTCTGTGGCAGAGCGCGCATTATGGACGCATCCTCGCGGCCCGGCAGTTCCGCGGCTATGCCACCTGCCTCACTTTCGCCAGCGCCACTTTTTTCACCTTCCTGGCCTTCGCGCCGTTCCTGACCGTCAACATCATGGGCCGATCCGCCATGGAATACGGCTTGTGGTTCATCCTGGTGTCGATCGGCTACATGATCGGCAATTTCCTCTCGGGGCGCTATTCCGAGCGGATCGGCAACGATCGCATGGTGCTCTTCGGCAACACGTTCACCTTTGCCGGGGCAGCGCTCTGCCTCGTCCTGGCGCTTCTCGGCCTGCTCACGCCCGCCGCCCTCTTCTCCCCGATGCTGCTCTGCGCCCTCGGCAACGGCCTCACCATTCCCAACGGAATGATACGCGCCATCAGCATCGACCACAGGCTCGTCGGCACGGCGGCCGGCCTTGTCGGCTTCCTGCAAATGGGCGTGAGCGCCGCGGTCTCGCAAGCGGTCGGATCGCTGCAGGACCATCATTTCATGATCGGCTACTGGGTGCTCGCCATCTGCGCCGCCTTGAGCGCGCTCGCGCATCTCGCCATGATGATCAGGCGGTAAGCCAGTCGAGCGTCCAGCGGGCGTCATCGGTTTGGCGCAGGCGTTCGCTGAGAGCCGGTCCGAACAGCGCGAGCTCGTCCGCCAGAGGCCAGGGCGGATTGACCAGGATGAGGCCCGAGCCTGCAAGACCGCCCTCGGGTGACGCCTTGCGCACCAGGAGCTCGGCTCTCATCGTCTTGGCGAGGCCGAGCGCCTTGGCCTCGGCGACGATATGGCCGGACAAGCCGTCGCCGGTCACCGGATACCACAAGGCGAAGGCGCCGGTGGCGAAGCGCCGGTGCCCGTCGCGCAGCATCTGTATGGCTCGGCGCGCCTCGTCATCCTGCTCATAGGGCGGATCGATCAGGATGAAGCCGCGCCGCTCGGGCGGCGGCAGATGCGCCTTGACAGCGATCTGGGCATCGCCGGCGCCGACCGTCACCCGCGCATCGCGAGCCGAGAAGCCCGCCAGCCGGCCATGGTCCTCGGGGTGCAGCTCGTTGAGCAGGATGCGATCCGTACCGCGCAGGCTCGCGAGCGCGAAACCGGGCGAGCCCGGATAGTGCGACAAGGGCTGCCCCGTCGCATTGACGGCGGCGATCGCTTCGCGCCAGGGCGCGAGCAGAGCCTCGCATTCGGGAGCCAGAGGCACCGGCTTGCCCGAAGGATCATAGAAGCGCCCCACCCCGTCCTGCCATTCGAGCGTCTTCAGCGCCTCATCGCCCCATAGCGCATAGAGGCCGATGCCCGCATGCGCATCGAGGAACAGGAACGGCTTGTCCTTCTTCTTGAGCTGCGCGAAGGCCCGCATCATGACGATATGCTTCAGGACATCGGCGTGATTGCCGGCGTGATAGGCATGGCGATAGTTCATGCCCGGTGCTTCTAGGCTGCCTTGCGGAAATAGGCTAGCTTCCGCGCCGCGACAAAGGATGATTCATGACCAGGTGGTTCACGCGCCGAAAGGCCATTGGCACGATCGGCCTTGCGGCGGCGGCTTTGGCCGGACGCGAAGCCTATGTGCTGGGTGCCGCGCCAACGGCGCCTAAGGACTGCGGGCCGGTCGTGCCCGAGACCGCCATGCCGCCACTGCCGGAGAGCGAAAGCCTGCCCTGGTCGCAGCGCGCCGGCACCGTGAACGACGTGAGCTGCCTGTCGCGCACGCCCGTCCGCGGCGTCGTGGCGGTCAAGACCGAGAAGGACATCGCCGCCGCGCTCGCTTTCGCGCGGGCCAACAATGTGAAGCTGTCCATGGCCGGCGCCCTTCATTCCATGGGTGGGCACGCTTTCGCGCGCGACGGGATCGTGCTCGACATGACCGGCTTCAACGCGGTCACGGTGAACGAGACGCAACGCACCATGACGGTGCAGAGCGGCGCGCGCTGGCACGACATCCAGAACGTCCTGCATCCGCGTTTCGCCGTCAAGGCGATGCAGTCCTCCGACGTCTTCACCGTCGGCGGATCGATCTCCGTCAACGCCCATGGCATGGATCATCGGGTCGGCGCCATCGAACGCACTCTGCGCGCCTTGCGGATCATGCTGGCCGACGGCACGGTCGTCGCGGCGAGCCGGAACGAAAACACCGACCTCTACCGTCATGTCGTCGGCGGCTACGGCCTCTTCGGCGTGATCCTCGATGCCGAGATCGAGATCGCCGACAATGTGATCTACCGGTCCAAGCGCCGGTTGATCGACATCGCCGAGTTCCCGAAGATTTTCGCCGGAGAGATTGCGCCCGACCCCGCGATCGGACTGTTCTACGGCCATCTCTCGACCGCCCCATCAAGCTTCCTGCGCGAGATGCTGATCTACACCTATCATCGCCAGGACCTGACTGGAATCGCCCTGCCGCCCTTGGCGGAGGTGAGCTCGGCCGGCATGCGCCGGCTGATCTTCAATCTCGCCAAGCAGGGCAGTCTGTTCAGCGAGGCCAAATGGTATGCCGAGAAGGCGCTCGAGCATCGTTTCGAATCCTGCACCGTGAGCGACATCGTCAAGGCGGCGGGAGAAACCTGTCTCGTCTCGCGCAATGAGCCCATGCATGACTCGGTGCCCTATCTCTTCAACGACCTGAAAGGCGAGACCGACATATTGCACGAGTATTTCGTGCCGCGCACCAATCTGCTCGCCTTCGTCGACGACATGCGTGCGCTCATGGAGAAGAGCTCGACATTGCTCCTCAATGCTTCGGTGCGCGTCGTCCACAAAGAAGACATCGCCCTCAACTATGCGCCCGAGGAAGCCTTTTCCGTCGTTCTCTATGTCAATCAGACGGTCGACGAGGCCGGCGTGGAGAAGATGCGCGGCCTCACCCGCGATCTCGTCGATCTGGCGCATCGGCATGGCGGCCGCTTCTTCCTGCCCTATCAGCGCCACTATGACTGGCTGCAGCTGCGTCGCGCCTACCCGATGATCGCGCAGGTCTTCGCCGCCAAGACACGCTTCGATCCGCAGGGCCTGTTCAGCAATGGCTTCTATGAAGCCTATGCGCCGGAGCTTTCCGCCTCTTGAACCCGCAGCAATTCGCGGGTGACGAGCCAGCACAGCCAGGCGGCGACAAGGGACGGCAGGAGGAAGGCCCGGCCGACCCTGAGGAGAACCGAAGGGTAGTCGGCCTGGGCGAAGTCCATGCCTGCCGTCAGCACGAAGAAGATCGCATTGACGATGAGCGTCGCCAGGGTCGGGACGAACCATGACGTCATGGCGAGCCACAGGCCCGCTCCGGCCACGATCATGCCGGTGCCGAGAGCCAGCAGGATGCCCTCGCTGTAGGAGCTCAGGATGAAGGGCCAGGGCGACGCGAAGGCGAGAGCGCCCATGGCGAGCCAAGCCACCAGGCCGCCGGCCGGCGGTCCGAGAATGACGAAGATCGCCGTCACCAGGATGAAACGCCAGAGTTTGGACTGGCGAAGAGTGCCGGACATGGCTGGAGCGCCGGTGCTGGATGATGTCAACCCAGCTATAGACAACCGGGCACTTGAATGAAAATCACACCTTGGCGAGCAGCGAGCGGCAGGACATCACCACCCGCGCATCGATAACCAGGAGGGCGCCCGTGGCATAGAGCCGGACGGCGAAGCCCGATTCGGTGGAGCGCGTGACGGCGATGCTGCGGCCGAAACCTTCGAAGGAGCCATGGGCCGCGGCGACGGTCTCGAGCGCCCGTCCGGGCGCGAAGACGGCGAGCGGCGCCCCGGGCGGCAAGGTGAAGGCGAGCCCGGCCAGCACCATCGTCCACAGGACGAGCACCAGCGCCGCGCCCAGGGCAAAGCGCAGTCCCCGGCGAAGCGGGCGCTTGCGCTCAATAGTCATAGATATGCTCCAGTTGCGCTCCACTCGGCCCGATCTGGCGGACGATATCGAGCAGCAAGCTAACCGGCACGGAAAGTCCGACCCGCTTTCCGCCTGCACCCGAGAGAGTCTGCGTCTCGAACAGGACCGGCGGCATGCCCTCGGGCGGGGTCCAGCCGTCGGGCGCCGTGAGCGAGATCAGCATGTTGCTGTTGCCGCCGATCTCGAGGAAGGACGCCTCGGTCTGGCCGAGCTTCTGAACGATCTCGGTGAACGGCTGGTAGCGCGGCAGCTTGACGAGCTGCGTTCCGTCGCGGAACGTCTCGACCAGCATGATGCGCCGGTCGATCGGCGCGGTATCGAGCGGAAGCCCGCGCATCAGCGCATGGATCTCGAGCTCGGCGGGGGCGTAGACGGTTTCCGACCCGCCCTTGATCAACCAGCCATAGGCCGCCTTCACCACGAGCTCGACCGAGATCGCGAAGCGCCGCTCGGCCTTGCGGACGAGGCCTGGCCCGGTAAACGGCACATTGTCCCAGAATTGCGCGAGACGCTCGCCGAAGGCGAAATCGTACCACGGGACGGTATCGAGCCACTGCCCGTAGTCATGGGCATATTGGCGCGCGAACAGGTCCTCTTGCGCGGGCGGCGTCGGCGCGAAGAGCTCGCTCAGGCGCCCGATCGTGTTCTCATAGATGCCCTTGAACACATACTCGACCGTATGGCTGATGCCGATCACATAGATCATCAGATGGGTGCCGAAATTGAACTCGTAGCGCGGCGTGACCCATTGATTGACGGCGCAATAGCTTGTCCAGAACTCCGCCGCCGAGCGGAAATAGCCGAAGCCGCTCGGATAGGCCTTGGCGATGTAGGCGGCGAAGTCCTGTGAGGTGTAGACGATGTACCATTCCGGGAAGGTGAGATAGGACTTTTCCTCCGGAAAGCGGTAATTCGGCACGCCATCGGCCTTGGCGCGCGCTTCCGGATCGATCACCGGCACGGTCACCGTGCTGCCGACATCGGACGAGCCGCGGCAGCCGACGCCGATATAGAGCGCCGGCGCGGCCAGGAAGATGGCCAGCGCCAGGAGAGCCCTTTTGGTCTTACGCAGCTTCGCCATGACGTCTCGACAATACAAAACCGACATAGGCGGCGAAACCACCAATGGCGAGATGCGGCAGATTGGCCAGAATGCGGGTCGTGAGGTCGAGATCGAGCACCCCGTTGATGAAGATGCCGAAATCGAGATAGCCGCTGCCGGTGATGAGCCCGAGCACGCCGTCGAGGAAATAGAGCGTGCCGAACAACTTGAAATAGCCGACCGTGGCGCGGGTCGAGATCAGGGCGGCGATGCCGGCCCAGAGCCCGGAGAACAGATGCAGCGCATCGTCATAGAGATCGAGGCTGAACAGCCCGAACATCATGCCGTTGGCGTCCTTGAATTGCGGCACATAGCTCATCGCCGCCACGATGACGAACAGCGCGAAATAGGCAAAGCCGAGCTTGCGGATGAGTGACATGGGCTGATTCCCCCTTCCAGAATCAGCGCGAAGCTTAGCCCGTCGGGTTCCGCTTGTCGTCAGGGCCGCCGCCCTCCTGCCATCGTGCTGTCAGCAATGACGCCGCCGACCCTTCCGGCGGGCCCCCCGCCGCACTATATTGTCGGTCATCATGGGACATTCACGACAGGAAGGCGGTTTCTCGGAAGCCCCGCAGAAGCCCCTTGAAGGCTTCCCCGAAATACCGACCGCCGACGCCTTGCGCCAGCGGCCGGATTCGCGCGCCGACATGTCGGGTCCACGGGCCGGGCTCGAGAGCCTCAGGCCGGATTTCGTGCCGAACGAGGTCTTCACGCCCTATCGCCCGCCGCGGCCCGAGAAATCGGAAGGCGGCCAGGCGCTCAAGATCGTGTCCGACTTCGAGCCGCGCGGCGACCAGCCGCAGGCCATCGGCGATCTCGTGTCCGGCGTCAGGTCGGCCGAGCGCGACCAGGTGCTGCTCGGCGTCACCGGTTCGGGCAAGACCTTCACCATGGCCAAGGTCATCGAGGAGACGCAGCGCCCGGCTTTGGTGCTGGCGCCCAACAAGACGCTCGCCGCCCAGCTCTATGGCGAGTTCAAGAGCTTCTTCCCCGCCAACGCGGTCGAATATTTCGTCTCCTATTACGACTATTACCAGCCGGAAGCCTATGTTCCGCGCACCGACACCTATATCGAGAAGGAATCCTCGATCAACGAGCAGATCGACCGCATGCGCCATTCGGCGACGCGCGCTCTGCTCGAGCGTGACGACGTCGTCGTGGTCGCCTCGGTGTCCTGCATCTACGGCATCGGCGACGTCGAGACCTATTCCGCCATGACCTTCACGGTGAAGCGCAACGAGCGCATCGCCCAGCGCCGGCTTCTCGCCGACCTCGTCGCGCTTCACTACAAGCGCAATGACGGCAATTTCGTGCGCGGCGCCTTCCGGGTGCGCGGCGACACCGTCGAAGTGTTCCCGTCGCATCTCGAGGATCGCGCCTGGCGCGTCTCGCTGTTCGGCGACGAGATCGAGGCGATCGTCGAGTTCGATCCCCTGACCGGCCACAAGACGGCCGAGCTCGAGCAGATCAAGCTCTATGCCAACTCGCACTATGTGACGCCGAAGCCGACCCTCGAGCAGGCGGCCTCTCGCATCAAGGAGGACTTGCGCCTCAGGCTCGCCGAGTTCAACGCGGCGGGCCGGCTGCTCGAAGCCCAGCGCCTCGAGCAGCGGGTGCTGTTCGATCTCGAGATGATGATGGCGACCGGCTCCTGCGCCGGCATCGAGAATTACTCGCGCTACCTGACCGGCCGCAAGCCGGGCGAGCCGCCGCCGACGCTGTTCGAGTATCTGCCCGACAACGCGCTGGTCTTCGTCGATGAAAGCCACGTGACCGTTCCGCAGCTCGGCGGGATGTTCCGCGGCGACTATAATCGCAAGGCGACCTTGGCCGAGTTCGGCTTCCGCCTGCCCTCCTGCATCGACAACCGGCCCTTGCGCTTCGAGGAATGGGACGCGATGCGTCCGCAATCGGTCTATGTCTCGGCGACACCCGGCTCCTGGGAAATGAACTGCACCGGCGGCGTCTTCACCGAGCAGGTCATCCGCCCGACTGGGCTCATCGATCCGCCGGTCGAGATCCGCCCGGTGAAGAACCAGGTCGACGACCTCATCGCCGAATGCCGCGAGGTGGCGAAGAAGGGCTACCGCGCGCTGGTGACGGTCTTGACCAAGCGCATGGCCGAGGACCTCACCGAATACATGCACGAGCAAGGCGTGCGCGTGCGCTACATGCATTCCGACATCGACACGCTGGAGCGCATCGAGATCATCCGCGACCTGCGCCTGGGCGTCTTCGACATACTGATCGGCATCAACCTGCTGCGCGAAGGCCTCGACATTCCCGAATGCGCCCTCGTCGCCATTCTCGACGCCGACAAGGAAGGGTTCCTCAGGTCCGAGACCTCGCTCGTCCAGACGATCGGACGTGCCGCCCGCAATGTCGACGGCAAGGTCGTCCTCTATGCCGATCATGTGACGGGCTCGATGGAGCGCGCCATGGCCGAGACCAGTCGGCGGCGCGAGAAGCAGCAGGCCTTCAACGAGGCGAACGGCATCACGCCGGCGAGCGTCAAGAAGAACATCGCCGACATCATGTCCTCCGTCTACGAGCAGGACCACGTCACCGTCGATTCGGGCCTCGCCGAGGACGGCGCGCCGCTGGTCGGGCACAATCTCGAGCGCGTCATCGCCGACATGGAGAAGCGCATGCGCGAGGCCGCCGCCAATCTCGAATTCGAGGAGGCGGCCCGGCTGCGCGACGAGGTCAAGCGCCTGCGCGACGTCGAGCTCGCCGTCATGGACGATCCCCTGGCGCGTGATCCCATGGACGAGCCGCGCCGCGGCGGGTCGAACATCAAGTCCGCGACCGCGTCCTGGCCTTCGCCCAAGCCGATGCGCCGCGCCGCCTCCAAGGGCGGCCGGCCGGGTACACGGACGTTCAAGAAGAGCGGCAGATAGACCGCCGCTAAATTCACCTGTTACCGCGCAGCCAGCGCCCTACGGGCGCCAGACTTCGATTTTGCCGTCGGTCGTCGTCGATATCAGTAGCATTTGCTGTCGCCAATCGACGAAGACGAGGCCATGGCTCGCATTGAGCTTGACGAAGGTTTCCGTGAGCCTTTGATCGTCCGGGTTCGGGCCCAGACTGGCGGCGATGATCGGGATGCCGGTCTCGTCCGCATAGCCGTAGAGATACACATTGCGACCAATCTCAATGGTGAAGCCGTTGCGCACACGCGCGACGCCATCGACACTGGTCACGACCGGAGCTGGGCCGGCTCTTGCCCCCAGCACGGATTGAAGGTGCTCGAGCGCAGCCTTGCCCGGCATCAGCGACGCGCGATCGATCTCGCGAACATATATGTCCGCCAGCCGGAGCCTTCGCGGTTCTGCGCCTCGAACGCCTTGAACTCGCTCAGCATGCGGCGGACTTCGGGCAGCATCGCCTTGGGCAGGAACTCGTTTTGCGTCCACTCGTCTTCATGAAACGCAAATGCATCCGCGGCCGGAGGTCCGCTGAGTCGCTCGAGCGGTGGCAAGTCCTTCGCGATTGTCGGCATTGAGAAGAGCACCTCGCCGGGATCCATTATTCGCGGCTCAGCCTCGGCGCTTTGCGCCAGCCCAAGCACGGCCATGACAGCAGCAAGAAGCTTCTTCATGTCTCCTAACCAAGAATTTACTGCGTGACCCGTTTCCCGCTTGCCGTCTCGATCCAGACGTCGGAACCAGAGTCACCAAGCTTGCCGCGCACGATATAGGTCTGCCCGGCAACGGGATGGAAATTCACCGTCTTGCGGGTTTCGTAGGTCTTGTTGAACAAGGTGCTGATCGGCGCCGGATAAAAGACGATCCCAAAGAGCGTGACTTTCATCGGCTTGATCGGCACGCGCCGCTCCTCGTTCTTGAGCCGCATGCCCATGCCGAGCCCCTCGCTGGCCGACGATGTGGAACTGAAGCCATTCGGGATGCCCTTTCCATCTACCGCCGTCATCGCAAAGATTTCGGCGTGATCGGACTTGAACAATCCGCCATTGACAGCGTTGGCGTTGCTGTCCCTGACCACGGCCGTGGGTCCGCCATAATCGTCCGGCACCAATTTTGCAGCGCAGCCCGCCAGGAACAACGCACCAACAATCATCAATATTCTACGCTTCATCCACCGTCCCCTTCACAAACTATTGTGTGACCCTATTGCCGCCTGCCGTCTCTATCCAGACATCGGAGCCAGATTCGCCAAGCCTGCCGCGCACGACATAGGTTTCGTCCGCCACCGGGGCGAAGCTCACCGTCCTCTGGGTCTTGCGAGTCGCAGGTCCCAGCAACGAACTCGAATAGACCTGACCCACAAGCTCGGCTTTCAGAGGTTTGATCGGCACCTTTCGCTCAGCGCCCACGATGATCAGCAATCCGTTTTGGCTTCGCATGGTCGCAGCATGGTGTTGCTGAGACCATTCTTGATCAGCTTCCCGTCGACATGAGTCATGGCGAAGAGCTCGACATGCTCGGCCTTCATGCCGTCGGGCTCGACATAATTGGCGTGGCTATCCTTGACCATGGCGGTCTGTTCCGTGTAGCCCTCCGGCAACGGATCGCTTGCGCACCCCGCCAGTATCAGCGCTAGGGCCAGTAGCGAGCGTTTCATCTGCTATTGCGCCGCCGCACCCGGCTGCCTGATCGTAGCGACATCGGTGACACGTTGACCGCCGGAGGTCTCAATCCAGGCTGAACCCGTTCGCTCATCGGCCTGGCCGCGCACTACATAGGTCTCCCCTGCCTCAGGCACGAAACTCACGGTTTTCTGGGTAGCAGCCGTGGTGATCTCATCCAAGCCGGAAGCCCCACCCTTGCCTTTGAGGCCATTCGGGAAATAGGCGACGGCGCGCAAGGTGACTTTCAAAGGCCTGACCGGGACTTTCCGTTCATGGGCCTGGAAATTAGTGTGTCCCTCGGCGCCGGCGAATGTCTGGCTGAAGGAATTCGGGACTTCCTTCCCATCCACCGCAGCCAGCACAAAATACTGGGAATGTCCGGCACTCGCTTGACCGCTACCGGCGGGATTGACGCTGCTGTCCCTGACTACCGCCGTGGCCCCTGTATAGTCGTCCGGCACCAGCTTTGCGCTGCTGCACCCTGCTAGTAGTACCGCGCAAACAAGCAGAAACCGCCGTTTCATCCCAGCCCCCAAAGATTGACAATTATCCATATTTCCAAGGGTAAGCAAGGCGCGGCGGATTGAATCTCCCCGCCGCCTGCGCCTATCCTTTGCAGCTCCGCAACACCCAAAATGAAAGCCCCGGATGTTTTCCGAAGCGGCCAGCCTTTCGACCATCGGCTTCGATGCCGACGACACGCGGTGGCAGGACGAGCAGTTCTGCCGGCTGACCGAAAAGCGTTTCACCGCCCCGCACGTTAAGATGGACAGCTAATCGCTTACAATCCGACCGCTGGCTGTTTCGAGCCATACCGCCGAGTTATCTTCCGCAATTCGACCACGCACGATGTATGTCTCACCTGCCACCGGATTGAACCTGATCTTCCGGGTTGCCATGGTCGCGGGTTCCCGGCTACCGCCATACACACCGCCTGCTGCATAGCTGATGACCGCTGAAATGGTGACCGTCATCGGCCTCGCCGGTATGGGCCTCTCAAAGGTTTGCGGTTTTATTGAAAAGCCGAGACTCGATTTGAAGCCGGCCCGGGCTGTTGCCAGCAGCCCATTGTCGATCAGCTTTCCATCCATGGTCTGCATGATAAAGAGATCCACCTTTTCATGCCGCAAGAAACCGCCTTTGACGAAATTCGCGTAAGTGTCTTTAACGACGGCCGTCGGCCCGGAATAATTATCCGGCAGTGTCTTGGCGCAGCCTACGAGCGCCAAAACGCACAACAGCAAAAGCCACCGTCTCATCATGCCGCCCCCCTGCCCCGATGACCGGCCATATCAACCATAGTTTTGTCGATTCACCAAGCCGCCGCATATTGAACACAGGCGCCGGCCGGAGATAGTCTGCCCGGCTTCGACAACCCGAGCGAGGTCCGGATGCCGTCTGGTGCTACCCGACTGTCAGCCATAGGCTTCGACGCCGATGACACGCTGTGGCAGAACGAGCAGTTCTACCGGCTGACCGAAAAGCGCTTCACCGCCCTGCTCGCCGACTATGCCGAGGCCGATGACCTGTCGCGCCGGCTGCTCGAGGCCGAGCGCCGGAACATCAAGGCCTATGGCTTCGGCATCAAGGGCTTCACCCTGTCGATGATCGAGACCGCCATCGAGGTGACCGAAGGCCGCGTTCCGGCGGGCGTCATCCGCGAGCTCGTCGATGCCGGGCGCGACCTCCTCAGCCACCCGATCGAGCCTTTGCCGCATGCGCGCGCCGCCCTGGAGCAGCTGAGCGGCGACTACCGCCTCATCCTGATCACCAAGGGCGACCTGTTCGACCAGGAACGCAAGCTCGCGCAATCGGGCCTGGGCGAGCTGTTCGCCGCCGTCGAGATCGTCAGCGACAAATCGGCCGCGGTCTATGACCGGGTCTTCGCCCGCCATGCCGACGGTCCGCAACGCGCCATGATGGTCGGCAATTCCCTTAAATCCGACATCGTTCCGGCCCTCGCGGCGGGCTGCTGGGGGGTCTATGTGCCACACAGCCTGACCTGGGCGCTCGAGCAGGACGAGGCCCCGACGGGCAACCAGCGTTACCGGCATATCACGCATCTGGGCGAGCTCCTCGACGTCGTCCGCCAGATCGGATGACAGGGATGCGGCCGGGACAGGGCTCTTTGCCCTGTTTTTGCCCTATCCGAACGTCAATCTCCCACCGTCTTGCCCTCCGGGCGTAACTGTGACACATGGCGCCCGGCATGGGGGTGAAGGACTGAGAATGACCGATTTCGCGCGATTGGCTCTGGCCGTCGGGATCGCCCTGATGATTGCGGGCTGCAGCGGCTCCTCCGACAAGAGCGCCATCAAGTTTCTGAGCGGCGGCCAGACGTCGTCCTCCAATGCCGCCCAGCCCCAGGCGCAGCCGATCCGCATGCTGTCCGCCGAGGAGATCCGCACCACCCTGATCGGCAAGGGCTGGCAGTATACCCGTTCCGATTCGAGCGGCTTCGTCACCTACAATGCCGACGGCTCCCTCTCCTATCAGGACGACGTCAAGGGCGAAGGCCGCGGCACCTGGTCGGCGGTCGAGGGCCAGCTGTGCCAGAGCCTGGCCGGCCAGCCCACCGAATGCAGCGAATTCAAGAGCACCGGTGATGCCTATCATGCCGGGAAGATGCGCCTCGTCGGCATATAGGAGACATTATGAAAATCGCGATGAATCGGCGCCGCCTCCTGGCGGCCGGCGGAGCCGCCCTCGTCGGCCTCGGCATGGGCCGGGCGCACGCCGTGAACGAGATGGAGCAGTTCCGCCCCGGCCGGGACTACAATGATCTCATCACCTTCCCGCCGACCGACCTGACCAAGATCCCGAAGAAATTCCGCCGCCAGATCGTGCCTTATGAAGGCCGCCATTGGCCGGGAACCATCATCGTCGACACGGCGGAACGCCACCTCTATCTCATCCTCGAGGGCCGCCAGGCCATCCGCTATGGCGTGGGCGTCGGCCGCGAGGGCTTCCGCTGGGCCGGTCTCGCCGATGTCGAGCGCAAGGTCATGTGGCCGCGCTGGACTCCGCCGAGGGAAATGGTCGAGCGCGACCCCAATGTCGCCAAATGGAAGGACGGCATGCCGGGCGGGCCAGAGAATCCCCTGGGCGCGCGGGCGCTTTATCTCTTCCAGAACGGACGCGACACGCTCTACCGCCTGCACGGCACCAATGCCCCGACGAGCATCGGCAAGGCAATGTCCTCGGGCTGCATCCGCATGATCAACGAGGATGTGATCGAGCTCTACCGGCGAAGCCCGGTCGGCACGCGCGTGGTGGTGCTGGCGCAGGGCATGTGATTTCGCCTACCGCAGCTCGGCCAGGAACGGATTTCCGCGACGCTCCTCGCCGATCGTGCTGGCGGGGCCATGGCCGGGCAGGAAGGCGACGTCGTCACCCAAGGGCAGCAGCTTGTCGCGGATCGAGGCCAGCAACGTCGCGTGATCGCCGTAAGGGAAGTCGGTGCGTCCGACCGACCCCTGGAACAGCACATCCCCCATGAAGCAAAAGCGGTTCGCGTCGTTGAACAGCACCACCGAGCCCGGCGTGTGGCCGGGGCATTCGAGGACGGCGAAATCGAGCGCCCCGACCGTTACCTCGTCGCCTTCCTTGAGCCACCGGTCGGATGTCACCGCGCGGGCCGCGTAGCCATATTGCGCGCCGGATTCGGCAAGTCCGGCGAGGAGAAATTCATCCTCCGTATGCGGACCTTCGATCGGAACCTTGAGCTTGTCGCGCAGCTCCGCCGCCCCACCCGCATGGTCGATATGGCCGTGGGTCAGCAGGATCTTCTCGACCGCGACCTGCGTCTGGTCGATGGCCTTGCGGATCAGATCGACATCGCCGCCAGGGTCGACGACGGCGCCGATGCGCGTGTCCTCGTTCCAGATCAGCGAGCAGTTCTGCTGAAACGGGGTTACCGGAATGATCATGATCTTGGGACGTGTCATGGCCGCAGTGCATAGCGGCGCCGGGCGCCATGCGCAAGGCACAGGGCTGCACTTGCGGAAGTCACGACGGAACCGCTAGAGGAATTCCCTGTGAAGCAACCCTTCCTCCTGAGGAAACCAGGCAATGTCGGCGCCTCTGCCATTCGCGCAGCGCTACGGGACCATCATCGCCGCCCTGGCGACGGTGGGCAGTTGCGACATTGCGATGGGCCTCACGCTGCAGCTCCTGCCCTTGCTGATGGAGCAGCGCGGCGTTCCCGCCTGGATCATGGGGCTCAACGCCGCGATGGCGCCGCTCGGCATCATGCTCGGCGGACCGCTCCTGCCGCGCATCGTCTCGCGCTTCGGCTCGAAGCCGGTCGTCTATGTCAGCATCGTCGCGATCATCGCGACGCTGGCCGCGTTCAAGCTGTTTCCCGGCATCTGGGCGTGGTTCGCCATACGCTTCGTTTTCGGCCTCGCGGCCGGCACCCTGTTCACGGTGAGCGAAGCCTGGATCCTCAGCGGTGCCGATGACGGCAATCGCGGCCGCGTCAGCGGGCTCTATACCAGCATGCTGGCGATCACCTTCTCGATCGGCCCGCTCATCATCCCCTTGACCGGCCTCGAGGGCTGGATGCCCTGGCTGATCGGCATGGCCTGCGTGGCGATGAGCGCCATACCGCTCACTTTGCTCAAAGTCTCGGAAGAGGGTTTCCAGCATAAGGAAGGTGCTGGCTTCCTCGCTTTCGTCCGCCGCGCGCCCATGCTGCTGTTCGCCGTCGGCACGCTCACCTTCTTCGATGCGGTGATGCTGTCCTTCTTCCCCATCTTCGGCCTGCGCTCGGGCCTCACGGTCGAGCAGGTGACGCTCATCCTTGGCGTCTCGATCATCGGCAACGCGCTGCTGCAGATACCGATCGGGCTTCTCGCCGACCGATGGTCGCGGATCGGCGTCATCACCGTTTCCGCGGTGATTACGGCGCTTCTCGCCTTGGCGATGATCTGGACGATCCAGTCCTGGCTGATCTGGCCGCTCATGCTCGTCATCGGCACCTCGGCTTTCGCCATCTACACGATCGGGCTCACCATACTCGGTGACAATTTCACCGGGCCCGACCTCATCGCCGGCAGCGCCGCCTTCGCCGCCATGTGGGGCATCGGCGGCCTGCTGGGCCCCCCGATCGCGGGAGCGGCCACCGATGCCTTTGGCATCGACGCCATTCCACTCACCATTTTCTCGATCTATATCCTTCTGCTGGTATGCTTGGTTTTCGCCGGCGGGAGATTCGTGCGCGGCGCCGTCCAGGGAGCGAGCCATGGATAGGCAGCGCTGGATCAATCTTTTTGCCGCCATCGCCGCGATCACCGTCTTCGGCTTCGCCTTCGGACTCATGTTCCCGCTGCTGTCTCTGGTCATGGAGAAGAACGGCGTTTCGCCCAAGGTCATCGGCTACAACACCGCGATGCAGCCGCTCGGCATGCTGGTCGCGGCCTTCATCGTGCCGCACTTGACGCGCCGCTTCGGTACCAAGCCGGTGGCTATCGGCGCCGCCCTCCTCACCGCGACGCTGATCCTCACCTATCCCTTCCTGCCGATCTTCTGGGGTTGGTTCGCGATGCGCCTCATCCAGGGCTTCGCAGTTGCGATCCTGTTCTCGGTCAGCGAAGCCTGGGTGGTCGAAGCCGCGGCCGGACCGGCCCGCTCGCGCATCATGGCTGTCTATACCGGCGTCCTGTCCCTGAGCTTCGGTCTCGGCCCGGTGCTCATCAGCCTGACCGGCATCGATGGCTTCCTGCCGTTCGGCATCGGTGCCGCCTTCCTGCTGGCCGGCACCGCGCCGATGTTCTCCTATCGCCCGACGGCGGCCTTCGCACCCGATGAGAGGTCGGGCGCCCTCACCATCTTCGGCTTCGCCCGCGCCGCACCGGTCCTCATCGCCGCCGTCGGCATGTTCGCCATCATCGACGCCGCCAATCTCGGTCTCTTGCCGGTCTATGGCGTCAAGAAGGGCTTGAGCCAGGAGACCGCGGCGCTGATGCTGACCGCGTTCATCATCGGCAATGTCGTCCTGCAGTTTCCCATCGGCTGGCTCGCCGATCGCTGGAGCAAACGCGGCATGATGTCGGTCTGCGCCGTCGCGACCGCACTGGCCAGCGCGCTGGTGCCTTGGGCCTTCGGGACCTGGCTCATCTGGCCGGTGCTGGTCGCAGCCGGAGCGGCCTCGGCCGGCATTTACACGCTGGCGCTCGCCGAATTGGGGGAACGCTTCTCCGGTCACGAGCTGGTTGCTGGGACGGCCGCCTTCTCGGCGGTGTGGGGCGGCGCGGCGCTCGGCGGCGCGCTGCTCGGCGGCTGGGCCATCGAGCGGTTCGGGCCGGACGGCCTTCCTTATACGATCGCTGCCGTCTTCGCGGCCTTCATCGTGATGATCGCGCTGCGCGCCGGCTTCAGCGCACGAGCCCCGAAGCGGATTTGAGATTGTCGTAGATGCGCTGCGCCATGGCGCCCATTTGCGGCATCAGCGGATAGGCTTCGCCGCTCACCCTGGCATAAGCCCCGGCGCCAAGCTCGCGCTCGAGGGCGGCGATATAACTCGGCAGCGATTCCCAGCTGGCCACCGTCTGGGCCGAGAACTCGGCGTGGAACTGGAGGCCCAGCGCATGATCGTCGACGGCGATCGCCTGCACCGCGGTCCGGGGCGAACTCGCCAGCACCACGGCGTCTTTCGGCGGCGTTTTCACTTCCGCATGATGCCACTGCATGACCTTGTAGTGTCCGTTGAGCCCCTCGAACAGGCGATGTCCCTGCGCTGCGCCATTCACCACGACCTCATGCACGCCGACCTCGCCTTCTTCCGCCGGCCCGACCTCACCGCCCAGCGCCTTGGCCAGGAGCTGATGACCGAGGCAGAGGCCTATATAGGGCTTGCCGCGTTCCACCACCCATTCGCGGATGGCCTCCGTCTCAGCCGTAAGCCAGGGATTCTCCTCGACCTCCCACACATCCATGGCCCCGCCCAGGACGAACATCAGATCGAAATCCCTGAGCGGCGGGATCTCCTGACCTGCCCACAGCCTGACCGATTTGGGCAGGATGCCGTCGGCGACGAAGAAGTCGGCGAAGCGGCCCGGCGTGTCGTGGTCCATATGCTGCAGGACGAGCGCTCGCTTCACCGGTTGCCTCCTCTCACCGGCGGCAGCACCAGGCTTTTCGCCCGGCATTGCCGCTTCTCATTGGCGCCGCAGGATTGCAGGCGGCCGTCCTTGCCGAAACACACCCGCAATTCGGCGAGCCGCGCCGCCCCGCGCGAGTTGCCGCACTGGACCGACAGCATGTCGCTGGTGAGATCGCGATTGGTCTTGACGAAGTCGCTGACCAGCTCCTCCGGCGTCGTCATGATCACCGCCTGGGGCGACAGGTAGCGCGCCGGTATGCGCAGCTTGCCGAAGAGATCGCGCGTCAGCTGGAAATATCTCTGCATCCTGAGGCCCGAGCAGCCGCCATGCTTCCTCCATTCATGGATGATGAGCTTCTTCGAGGGCATGATGTCGAGCATCGCGGCGATGATCGCGTCCGGCACCCAGGTCTCGCGCGAGCGGCAGTTCTCCGGCCAGCCGCGCTCATATTGCGGCCATAAGCCATGGACGACGAAGGCATAGGCGCGGCCGGGACCACATTGCTGCCGGTCGTCCTGGCCGGCCTCCGATCCGCAATAGGTCGGCGACCAGGACAGCGATAATGCGTAGTAGTCGAAGTCGCCGGGATTGGGGCCGCGCGCCGCCGCGGCGGAGGCTAGCGCGAGACCGGCTGCGGCGAGGAGGCAGGCCGCGAGACCAGCGCGGCGACGGCGGCGGACCGCGGGGTGAATTTCGCTTCTGGGCATGTCTCGGCGATTATCTGCCATGTCGGCACATTCTGATTCATCTGGCATTGGGAGAGCTTGCCGCGGATGCACGCAATCTGTCCCTGGGCAAAAGCCTGGCCATTGGCCCGACAGGTGCAGTTATGCGCCGCGGCTTTTCCGGCAGGCACAGCCACCCCGGCCATCGCCAGGGTGACCGCAAAGAGCAATGTGCGACCTACCCCATGCCGCCAGCATAGCACAGGCGGGCCGCCTGCGGAAATCGTCCCCTAGAGCAGCTGCAGCTCGACGGCCTGGGGCCCCCGGCCACGTTTGTCCGGCTGGACCTCGAAGCTGATCCGCATGCCCTCGTTCAGTTCGGGGATGCCCGAGCGCTGAACGGCAGTGATATGCACGAAGACGTCCTTGCCGCCGCCTTCCGGCGATACGAAGCCATAGCCTTTGGCCTGATTGAAAAACTTGATGGTGCCATTCTGGCGCATGCGGGGAATGCTCCTTGTCCCGTTTCCTCGACTGACCTGCGACGGAATATGGATTTCCGATTACAGGAAGGCACAGCTCGTCAAAACGACGGGAAAGGCAGGTGCGGACGCATGTTCTCATGGACCGTAGAAGTCTTCACCGGGTTCGAATGCTTTGCCCGACCGGATTGCATTTCTGCAAACCGGCGCGGGACTATGGCGCAAGGCCGGTTTTTCGGCAAGGCTCTTTGAGACGGCAACCAAGACGCGTCTTAGCGCTTGCCGGATCGGCGGCCCTGCCCTAACTTCCTGCCATACCTTCGAGAGGCGTCGATGCGGTCAATCATGAGGCTGGCGGTTGGGGCCGTCATTTTGTTGTCGGCGTGGGGATCGCAGCAGGCGCTGGCGGCGCCGGCCTTCACCACCAAGTACGTTTATTACAAGGTCTCCGGCGACAGTGCGGCGGGCGTCTATCTCTCGATGCTCAAGCGCGGCCCGCATGTGAAGGGCGAGAAGGCCTATGCGGCGACCTCGGCGGAATCTTCCCAGCGCGGCAAGCTCGAGCTCAAGAACAGCTGCCGCATCACCGACTATCAGTATTCCATCGACTTCATCATCCGCCTGCCGAAGCTCACCGGCGAGGCGTCGCTGTCGTCCAGCGCCCGCGCCCGCTGGCGGCAATTCTCGAGCTTCCTGCGCCAGCACGAAGAGACGCATCGCTCGATCTGGATGGGCTGCGCCCATGACATCGAGGTCAAGGTGAAGGCCCTACGCGGGCGCAATTGCGACGAGGTCGACCGGAAGGCGCAAGCTATCCGCGAGCAGGTCCAGAAGGCCTGCAACCGCAAGCACATGGCTTTTGACGCCGCCGAGCAGAAGAAGCTCGCCAGGCATCCATTCGTGAAGATGGTGCTGGCGCCGATCTCCAAGCCGGGCAAAGTCAAGACCACCAGCCTCGCGCCCAAGAAGCGCAAGAAGTCGGCGGCGCTGTTCAATTAGAGCGCGCGGTCCTCGTGTCTATTGCTGGATGATATCGTCCGGCGCCCCGGCCCCGGCGATCTCGTCTTCCTCGAAGATCTGCTGCGGGTCGGCCGGCAGGACTGTGACGCGCGTGCCGATCGGCGTCATGCGATAGAGCTCAACCACGTCCTGGTTGAGCATGCGGATGCAGCCTGAGGACATGGCCTTGCCGATCGATTTCGGCGCATTGGTGCCATGGATGCGGAACAGCGTGTCCCTGCCGCCCTGGTAAAGGTAGAGGGCGCGAGCCCCCAAGGGATTGTCCGGCCCGCCCGGCTGCCCATTCGCCCACTTCGCCGCATTGGGGTCACGCGCCACCATTTCCTTGGGCGGATTCCAGGTCGGCCACATCTGCTTGGCGCCCACTTCCGCGTCGCCCGACCAGGAGAAGCCCTCGCGGCCCACGCCGACGCCATAACGGATCGCCTGCTGGCCCGGCAGGATTTTGAACAGGAAGCGGTTCTTGGTGTCGACGACGATGGTTCCCGGCCATTCATGGCCCATATACTCGACCGTCTGGCGATGGAATTCCCGCGGAATCTTCTTCAAATTGACTTGCGGTATCGGAAACGGATCCACCGTGCCGTCGGTCGTGTCCATGCCGGCATCCTGCGCCAGGCCGGCGCCGGCGCCGA
The DNA here is from genome assembly GCA_050251035.1 of Parvibaculaceae bacterium. Lineage (GTDB taxonomy): Bacteria > Pseudomonadota > Alphaproteobacteria > Rhizobiales > Aestuariivirgaceae > Taklimakanibacter. Next base: position 54,738 of record JBFWNN010000001.1, on the reverse strand, counting down.
GCGCCAGACCGACGCCGGTCACGAATGTCCGCCCGAAGAATGAACGCCGCGTAATATATCTGGTCAAGGTCGACCCTCCGTCCACAAAACCACTGTCCCGCCCTCAACGCGCAAGGGTGTCCGATGGTTCACTAGCGCGGCAGAGCGCGCGGAATTGGGCCGTCCGGTGGCATTATTTTGGCGAGCCTGCGTCGCGAGCTCATGCGGTCTCGACCGATGCTCCGAGCACCCGCCCGGCCACCGCGTCGAGCTTGCGCAGGAGCTCCGGGTCGCGTTTTTCCGGCGCAGTCATGATCGCAAATTCGAGCGCCCGGTCGGAGCCGATCCGGCAGGACGGGTGCTCATGTGGGAAATCGCGCGCCAGCCTGGTCACGAAGCGGCGCGCATTCTCGCTGTTGCCCTTGAGCACCTTGAGGATCGACATGATGTCGACCTCGCCGTGATGGGGATGCCATGAATCATAATCGGTGACCATCGCCACGGTGCAATAGGTGAGCTCGGCTTCGCGCGCGAGCTTGGCTTCGGGCATGTTGGTCATGCCGATGACGCTCAGGCCCCAGGACCGGTAGAGCTGTGATTCGGCCAGTGTCGAGAATTGCGGTCCCTCCATCACCAGATAGGTGCCGCCGCGCGCATAGGGTATCGCTTCCGCCTTGAGCGCCGCCTCGGCCAGGTCCTGGAGCGTCGGCGACACCGGATAAGCAAGCGAGACATGCGCCACACAGCCAGTGCCGAAGAAACTCTTCTCGCGCGCGAAGGTGCGGTCGATGAACTGGTCGACCAGCACGAAACGTCCGGGCTCCAGCTCCTCGCGCAGCGAGCCGCAGGCCGACAGCGACACCACGTCGGTCACGCCGGCGCGCTTCAATATGTCGATATTGGCGCGGTAATTGATGCTGGTCGGCGAGAAGCGGTGGCCGCGGCCATGGCGCGGGAGGAAGACGACCGGCAGGCCGGCGATCTTCCCGCATCGCAAGGCATCGGAAGGCTCGCCCCAGGGCGAGGCCACCGCCTCCCAGCGCGCCTCCTCCATCTCGATGTCGTAGATGCCCGACCCGCCGATGATGCCGAGCACGGATTTGGTCATGACAGCCCCCGCCGGTTTGCGAGAACGATATTCGCAAGCCCGCCGCTCCGCACAAGCCCAAAAAGAAAATGGCCGAGAGCATCCCGGCCATTTTCATCCACTCTCATATCGGGCTCAATGGTCGACCCTGGCCCAGATCCTCTGCTTCACGAGATAGAGCAGCACCGCGAGGATGGCGAGATAGATGACGGTGGCGAAGCCCGTCGACTTGCGCTCCTCCATCTTGGGCTCGGCGGTCCAGGCAAGGAAGGCCGCGACGTCGCGCGCCATGTCGTCGACCTTGTTGGGCGCGCCATCGTCGAAGGTCACCTGGCCGTCGACGAGCGGCGGCGCCATGGTGATCCAGTGGCCGGCGGCAAAATATGGATTGTAGTGCTTACCCTCGGGCGCTTCCTTGGCGAGTTCCGCCGGCGCCGGCTCATAGCCGGTCAGGACGGAATAGACATAGTCCGGCCCGCCAATGCCATTGACGAGCTGGTTGAAGGTGCCGGTCCAGCCGGGCCGCGACTTGGTGATGAGCGACAGATCGGGCGGAAGCGCTCCGCCATTGGCGTTGCGCGCCGCCTGCTCGTTTGCGAAGGGCGACGGGAAGCGGTCGGCCGGAATGCCCGGACGGTCGAACATCTCGCCGTCCTCGCCCGGACCGTCCGACACGGTAAAGGTCGCGGCCAGCGCCTTGACCTGCTCCGCGGTGAAGCCCGGGCCGCCGTGATCGGCGAGGTTGCGGAAGGAGATCAGCCGCATCGAATGGCAGGCCGCGCAGACTTCCTTGTAGACCTTGTAGCCGCGCTGGAGCTCGCCCTTGTCGAAGGTGCCGAACGGCCCTTCGAAGGAAAAGGCGATGTCCTTGGCGTCCTTCTGGCCTTCGGCGGCGAGGGCCGGCGCGGCGAAAAGGGCCAGGGCGGCGGCGAGTGTCGTGAAGAGCTTCATCGGTCTTTTCTCCGGATCACTCGGCGGGCACGGCCTTGCCGTCCGGCAAAGCGGGTTTCTTCTTGGCGAGCACGTCATCGGAGATCGACGACGGCAGCGGTTTTGGCGTCTCGAGGAGGCCGAGCAGCGGCAGGATCACCAGGAAATGGAAGAAGTAGTAGAAGGTGAAGATCTGCGAGAAGACGACATACCAGCCCTCCGGCGGCTTCGAGCCCAGATAGCCGAGCGCGACACAGACCAGGACAAAGATCCAGAAGAACACCTTGAACAGCGGCCGGTAGGTGCCGGAGCGCACTTTCGAGGTGTCGAGCCAGGGCAGCACGAACAGGATCAGGATCGAGCCGAACATGGCGATGACGCCGCCGAGCTTGTCCGGGATGGCGCGCAGGATGGCGTAGAACGGCAGGTAATACCATTCGGGCACGATATGGGCCGGCGTCGACAGCGGATTGGCCGGCTCGTAGTTGATCGCGTGGCCGAGATAGTTCGGCGAGAAGAACAGGAACAGCGCGAAGAGGATGAGGAACACCACGATCGCGAAGGCGTCCTTCATCGTGTAATAGGGATGGAACGGCACCGTGTCCTGACCCGATTTCACGCTGACGCCGGTCGGGTTGTTGTTGCCCGGCACGTGCAGCGCCCAGATGTGCAGGCCGACGAGGCCGGCGAGCACGAAGGGCAGGAGATAGTGCAGCGAGAAGAAGCGGTTGAGGGTCGGATTGTCGACCGCATAGCCGCCCCACAGCCAGGTGGTGATCGACTCGCCGACGAAGGGGATGGCTGAGAACAGATTGGTGATGACCTTGGCGCCCCAGAAGCTCATCTGGCCCCAGGGCAGGACATAGCCCATGAAGGCGGTCGCCATCATGACGAGATAGATGAGGACGCCGATGATCCACAGGACCTCGCGCGGCGCTTTGTAGGAACCGTAATACATGCCGCGGAAGATGTGGATGTAGACGGCGATGAAGAACATCGACGCGCCGTTGGCGTGCATGTAGCGGATGAGCCAGCCGTAGTTCACGTCGCGCATGATATGCTCGACGGAATCGAAGGCCATGCTGGCATGCGGCGTGTAGTGCATGACCAGCACGATGCCGGTGATGATCTGCACCACCAGCATGAGGGCGAGGATGCCGCCGAAGGTCCACCAGTAGTTCAGGTTCTTCGGCGTCGGGAAATCGAGAGCCGAGCTCTTGACCAGCTCGACGATCGGCAGGCGCTCATGCAGCCATTTGGCCGCGGCGCTCTTGGGTTGGTAAGTCGAATGTCCGCCCATCGCGTGCCCTCTGTTAGCCGATACTGATCTTGCTATCGGAGATGTATGTGTATTTCGGCACCGGCAGGTTCTGCGGCGCCGGGCCCTTGCGGATGCGGCCGGCCGTGTCGTAGTGCGAGCCGTGGCAGGGGCAGAACCACCCGCCGTAATCGCCCTGCTGGCCGAGCGGCACGCAGCCCAGATGCGTGCATACGCCCATCATGACCAGGATCTTCTCCTTGCCGTCGACCACGCGGTTGACGTCGGTGGCGGGATCGCCCTCTTTCACATTGGCGTTGCGCGCGTCCTGATCGGGCAGGTCGGCGATCGGCACCGCCTTGGCGTCCTCGATCTCCTTCGCGGTGCGGTGGCGCACGAACACCGGATTGCCACGCCACTTGATGGTGATGCTCTGACCTTCAGCGATCGGCGCGATATCGACCTCGATCGAAGCCAGGGCCAGTACTGAGGCGTCGGGATTCATCTGGTCGATGAAGGGCCATGCCACCAGGGCCGCACCCACAGCACCGGCCGCGCCGGTGGCTATATAGAGAAAGTCGCGCCGGTTCGGATCGGCATGTTCGGCTGTGGACACGTGCAGTTTCCTCTCGCAAAGGACATGGGGCAGCGCCCGCGGGAACGGGCCGACACATGAATTGGTGTGTTTTTGGCATCGGGTTTCCCGAATGTCTAGCCATCAAGTGTCGCAGTGAGACGATCCTTTGCGCCGTCCCGCCGGCGCGGCTAAAGACCTGATATCCATGATCGAAATCGCCCTCTATAAGCCCGATATCCCGCCCAATGCGGCGACCATCATGCGCATGGCGGCCTGCTTTGGCCTGAGGGTGCGGATCATCGAGCCGGCGGGCTTCACCTGGTCCGATTCTTCGCTGAAGCGGGCCGGCATGGACTATCTCGACCAGGCCCTGGTGACGCGCGATGCCTCCTGGGCCGCCTTCCGCGAAGCGATCCACGGCCGGCGCCTGGTCCTGGCCTCGACCAAGGCGGCGGTCCCCTACACCGATTTCGCTTTCCGCCCCGACGATATCCTGCTGATGGGCCGCGAAAGCGCCGGAGTCCCGGCCGAGGTCCATGACGCGGCCGATGCCCGCCTCCTCATCCCCATGCGGCCCGGTCTGCGCGCGCTCAATGTGGCGCTCGCCTGCGCCATGATCACCGGCGAGGCCTTGCGACAGCTCGATGGATTTTCGCAAATGAGGTCCGGCTCATGAGCGCCAGCGTCATCGGAATTGAGGGGGTGTGTCGAGAAATCGCTTTGTCTTTGGCCCCGTCCTTCGCCAAGGTTCCGGCGTGACCGACACTTTGGGAAAAAGACAAGCCGCGGCGCGCGCCTGGTTCGAAGCCTTGCGCGACGACCTCTGCGCCGAGTTCGAAAGGCTCGAGGACGCCGTTGGCGGCAAGGACCCGCCCGGCCGGTTCATCCGCAAGGACTGGGCCCGCAAGGACCACACCGGCGCCGAGGGCGGGGGCGGCGTCATGTCCCTGCTCCATGGCCGGCTGTTCGAGAAGGCGGGCATCCACTGCTCGACCGTCCATGGCGAGTTCTCGCCCGAGTTCCGCGGCCAGATTCCGGGCGCCGAACAGGACCCGCGCTTCTGGGCCTCCGGCATCTCGCTCATCGCCCATCCGCGCAATCCCCATGTGCCCGCCGTCCATATGAACACCCGCATGGTGGTGACGTCCAAGGTCTGGTTCGGCGGCGGCGCCGACCTGACGCCGGTCTTGGAACGTCGGCGCACGCCGGATCATCGCGATACCCGGGCTTTCCACGCCGCCATGAAACAGGCTTGCGATGCACATGGCGTGGCCGACTATGAGAAATACAAGAAATGGTGCGACGACTATTTCTTCCTGCCGCATCGCAATGAAGCGCGCGGCATCGGCGGCATTTTTTTCGACTATCTCGATTCAGGCGATTGGGACGCCGACTTCGCCTTCGTCCAGGCGGTCGGCCGCGCCTTCCGGTCGGCCTATGCGCCGATCGTGCGCGCCAATATGGCCGAGGCCTGGACGGCGGCCGACCGCGAGGAGCAACTCGTCCGCCGCGGCCGTTATGTCGAGTTCAACCTGCTCTATGATCGCGGCACGATCTTCGGCCTCAAGACCGGCGGCAATGTCGAGTCCATCCTGTCCTCGCTGCCGCCTGAGGTGAAATGGCCCTGATCCACGGAGGGAGACTATGGACCTGCGCAACGGCTTCGACATCAAGCGCTATATCCGGACGATCCCAGACTATCCGAAGCAGGGCATCCTGTTCCGCGACATCACCACGCTTCTCGCCAACCTGCATGCCTTCCGCGCCGCGGTGGACGAGCTCGCCTGGCCCTTCCTCAAGGGCGACATCGACTATGTCGCCGGCATAGAGGCGCGCGGCTTCATCCTCGGCGGTGCCGTGGCGCATGTGCTCGGCCGCGGCTTCGTGCCCATTCGCAAGAAGGGCAAGCTACCGCACAAGGTAATCGGCCAGGACTATGCGCTCGAATATGGCGTCGACACGATCGAGATCCATGCCGATGCGATCGCCGCCGGCGACCGCATCCTGCTCATCGACGATCTGGTCGCGACCGGCGGCACCGCCAATGCCGCGATCGATCTCATCCGCAAATCGGGCGGCGATGTCGTCGCCGCCGCTTTCGTCATCGACCTTCCCGATATCGGCGGCAGCCGGCTCCTGCGCGACAAGGGGGTCAAGATCCACACGCTGGTGTCCTTCGAGGGGCATTGAGGCGGTCGCACAGCCTTGCGGAACGGGCGCGGCTGGCATGCCCATCCGTTTGAGGCGCAAGGGCGGTTTTCCGTGTAATCGGACGCCATGAGCGAAACCGCTGCCGAAAGCGCCTCCCCGGCGGCCGCGCCCCTGCCCTGGCTGGGCTATGCCTTCACCGCCTTGGGCGCCGCCCTTTTCTCTTCCAAGGCGATCTTCATCAAGCTCGCTTATCTGGAGAAGTCCGACGCCGCTCTCATGCTCGCTCTGCGCATGATGATGTCGCTGCCCTTCTTCCTCGCCGTCGGCCTCTATGCGCTCTATCTGCATCGCCGTGCCGGCCGGCCCTATCCCCAATGGCGCACCGTCGCCTTCGCCGCCGTCAACGGCTTCATCGGCTATTATGTCGCCGCCTATCTCGATTTCGCCGGGCTCACCTACATCACCGCCCAGCTCGAAAGGCTGGTGCTCTTCACCTATCCGGTCTTCGTGATGTTCCTGGGCTGGCTGTTCTTCAAGGGCCGTATCACCATGCCGGGCCTCATGGGGGCGGCCATCACCTATGCCGGCCTCGGCCTCATCTTCTCCAAAGGCGTTTCCGCCGAAGGCTGGAACGCCGCCATCGGCTCGCTCCTGGTGCTCGCCGCGGCGCTCGCTTTCGCGCTCTATCAGCTTCTCGCCAAGGACCTGATCAAGGTTTTGGGCAGCACCCTCTTCACCGCCATCGCCATGTCGGCGGCGGGCTTCGCGAGCCTCGTCCACTACGCCATCACATCGCATGGCGTGGGTCCCGCCGTGTCGTGGAACTATATCGGCCTCGTCGCCGGCTGCGCTTTTTTCGCGACCGTGCTGCCGTCCTTCCTCATCAATGCCGGGCTGGGCCGCACCAGCCCGCAGGCCGCCTCGATGATCTCGACCATCTCGCCGCTCTTCACCATCATCCTGGCCGTGATCTTCCTGGGCGAGGTCTTCACTTTCATCGACGCCATCGGCACCGGCCTCATCCTCCTCGGCGTCGGCTTCTATGCCTGGTCCGACGCGAGAGCGGCCAAAGCTCCGCCGGCCGGGACCTGAGTTTTGAGTTCCCCGGGGTTCGGACGTACGTTTTTTACTTGACTATATCACGCTAAAAACGTAAAACTCCTTGACAAAGGAGTGATGACAATGACGGATGAAGAATTCGCTAGGCTGTACCCGAATGCCAACTGGCAGCCATCTACGGGATCATACCGCAGCTACGTGCCGACTCCTCGCGACAGATTGGCTGACGCGCTTTATGGAATTTACGGCAACTCGCCCGAAGCGCAGAGCCGCGTCACCAACCTCATGAACTATGCGGACTTCCTCGGGGGTGGATTGTTTGGTTTGTACGACGCTTCGCGAGCCGCCGCCGAGCGGCGGGTCAAGGATGCGGCTTGGTCAGGTGTCGCCGCAGCTGCGCCGTTTGTTATCGGCAGGCCCACGAGGTCGCTGCTGAACACGGTACGTCGCCGTCAGGCAGGTCGCGCATTTGATGACTACGCTGCAATTATGCGGGCCAGAGGAAACGGACACGACACAAGAGACATCTACGATATCGACTTTACAGTACCGACTAGGCCTGGGGAACGCTCCTCGCCCTGGATAGCTCCCTATCCACCTTTGCCAAGACGACCCCGGCACTTTTCGCAAGATTATCCACATGGAGCTCCTGTCGACGCTGCCGGAAACTTTCTCGTGGACAAGCACGGCAATCCTCTTACCGCGGAACATGTCCTCGGCTGGAAAAATATCTATGCGGCGCCACAACATCTCTCGGAAGATGACCTCTATTCTTTCCTGAACAGGAATTTGGACGCAACGTTGCTCTCAGTTCCTCCAAGCGAACTCCGTCCCGGAACTTTGGCGCAAACTTACATGCAGGAGCCGCCGATAGTAAAGTTCTGGGGGGATATGCCGCAAGATCAAATCAATACGACTCTTGCCCACGAATTGGGACATCTTGTCGACCAGAAAGCGGGCTTGATCTCAACGGAAGGGCTGGAAGACGAGTTGAACCGACTCTACAGTGAACTTAGCACAGGTAGAAAAGGACCTCCTTTTCTTTCTCCCGAAATGCGCGGCTACTCAGACTTTATGGCTCCTCGAGAAAAAATCGCCGAAGCTATCCGAGCCTATAGTGACGATTCCAACATGATCAAGGAGGTGGCACCCAAGACGGCCGAAAGATTGCAGAAGCTCAATCCTCATCCCTGGTTTGCCAAGAATCTTCAGTTCAACAGCATCCCGCTTGGCGCCGCCGCAGGAGCCGGTGTTGCCGTCACCGGTCAGGACAACTCGGCTCAAGCACTGACTCCACCGATGAGCCCGCACAAGATAGCTCCCTCCTACGCCCGCAGGCCTCTACTGCGCGGACCACGACGCAAGGAGGTCGGCAATCTCGTGCGTGCGCTCATGGGTCTCGACACGCGGCAAAGATCCCAGTCCTTTGGCGGTCCGAGGTGACGATCGACGGCAATCGGTGCACTCTCACGCCACGCTGTCGGGCAGCGTCTCTTTGCGCTTGACCATGAAGGCCTGGAGCGCTTCGTCGAGGCCCTGATCGAGCGCCGGCGCCTCGTAGTCGCGCAGCATTCGCTTCCAGGTCTCGTTCGCGCGCTGCGTCACGTCCTTGCCGCCGTCGTCGCGCCATTGCTCGAAGGAGTTGTTGTCGGCGACGATCGAGCGCCAGAAGGCGGTCTCGAAATTGGCTTGCGTATGGGCGCAGCCCAAGAAATGCGAGCCCGGCCCCACCTCGCGGATGGCCGAGAGCCCCTGCCCGTTGTCGGAAAAATCGACGCCCTCGGCGAAGCGTTGGAACATGGTGAGCTGGTCGGCGTCGATGACGAATTTTTCGTATGAGCTGACGAGCCCACCCTCCAGCCACCCCGCAGCATGCAGCATGAAATTCACTCCCCCGAGCAGCGCCGGCCACAGCGTGTTGGCGCTCTCGTGCGCGGCCTGGGCGTCGGTGACCTTGGAGGCGCACAAGCCGCCGCCCGAACGGAACGGCACGCCGAGGCGGCGGGCGAGCTGGGCCGCGCCGAAGAGCACATGCGCGGGCTCGGGCGTGCCGAAGGTGGGCGCGCCCGACTGCATCGAGATCGATGAGGCGAAGGTGCCGAATACCACCGGCGCGCCCGGCCGGCAGAGCTGCGCGAAGGCCATGCCGACGGAGGCCTCGGCCAGGATCTGGGTCAGCGTGCCGACGACGGTGACTGCCGACATGGCGCCCGACAGGATGAAGGGCGACACGACGGTCGCCTGGTTGGCGCGGGCATAGACCTTGAGCGCCCCCACCATGGTGCCGTCGAAGACCAGCGGCGAATTGGCGTTGATGAGATTGATCAGCACGCAGTTCTGGTCGACGAATTCGTCGCCGAACACCATCTTGGCCATGGTGACGGAATCCTCTGCCCGTTCCGGCGCCGTCACCGAGCCCATGAAGGGCTTATCGGAGTAGCGGATATGGCTGTAGACCATATCGAGATGGCGCTTGGCCACCGGGATGTCGACCGGCTCGCACACCGTGCCCCCCGAATGATGCAGCGACGGCGACACATAGGCGAGTTTCACGAAATTACGGAAATCCTCGATCGTGGCATAACGCCGGCCCTCGTCGAAATTGCGGATGAAGGGCGGGCCGTAGACCGGCGCGAAGATGGTGCTGTTGCCGCCGACCGTGACCGAACGCTCGGGGTTGCGCGCATATTGCACGAATTCGCGCGGCGCCGTCTTCAGCAGCGCGCGCACCAGGCCCTTGGGGAACCGCACCCGGTCGCCCTTTACGTCGGCGCCCGCCTGCTTCCACATCGACAGCGCCTCGGCGTCATCGCGGAAATCGATGCCGATCTCCTGCAGCACGGTCTCGGCATTGGCCTCGATCAGCTCGAGCTGCTCGGTGGTGAAGGGCTCATAGAGCGGGGTGGCGCGGCGGATGAAGCCCTGCTGCTTGGCGGTGCCGGATGTGCGCGCCGCCCGCCGGGCCTCGGCGCCGCCGCGGGCGCGGCGGCCGCCGGTTGAAGGAAGGGTCTGGGCTTCGGACATCGTCACACCGTTGAATTTACCTCACCTACCCGGGTGATACGCTCAACAGCGGCCGGGAGACGGCGTATTTCCGCCCTGGCATGGCGCGGAAACGACTTTTCGTGTTTCGCATCGGCTCATCCGAAAACCGCGTCGCACTTTTCACCAGATGGTGTGAAGCCTCTCCAGCCCGTGGAAGTGGTAGCTGTCCCGGTAGCACGGCACCCCTGCCAGCCGCAGGCCCGGCAGGCGTTGGAACAGGATCGGCAAGGCCGTGGCGAGTTCCAGCCGCGCCAGGGGCGCCCCCACGCAGAAATGGATGCCGGCGCCGAAGCTCACATGCGGATTGGGCGCGCGCCCGGGGGCGAACCGGTCGGGCTCCGCGAAGCGGGCGGGATCGCGATTGGCGGCGCCGAGCAGCAGCCCCACCGTTTCCCCCTTGCGCAGCTTGAGCCCGTCATGATCGACATCCTCCAGCGCATAGCGGGTAAAGAGATGCAGGGGCGCATCGAAGCGCAGCAGCTCCTCGACATGGCCGTCGCCGAGCTCGGGGCCGGCATTTCCCGTCTGCAGCAGCGCCTTCACGCCATTGGCGATGGCATGCACCGTCGCCTCGTGGCCGGCATTGAGGAGCAGGATCGCGGTGGTGATGAGTTCGTCCTCGCTGAGCGAATTGCCCTGCGTCTCGGCGGCGATGAGCTGCGACAGGAGATCATCGCCCGGTCTCGAACGCCGTTCCCGCACATAGGCGCGCATGAAATCGCTGAAGGCGACGGTGGCGGCAACCGCCTTGCGCTCGACCGCCGCGTCGCGGCGCGCCTGATACATCGCCACCATGTCATGCGACCAGTCCAGAAGCTGCGGCCCATGCGCGCTCGGCACGCCCAGGAGCTCGGCGATGATGACGATCGGGATCGGCGTCGCGAAACTTTCGAGGAGATCGGTTTCGCGCTTGTCCGCGAAGCCGTCGATCAGCTCATGCGCGAGCCGCGCGATGCGCGGGCGCAGCCGCTCGACCGTGCGCGACAGGAAGGCGCGATTGACCAGCCCGCGCAATCGCGTGTGGACCGGCGGCTCCGTTTCGAGCAGCGAGTGCTGCTCGACGTCATGGAACGGCTTGAGATGCGGCGGCGTCTCGGCCCAGCCGAGTTCCTCGCGCGACATCACATGCAGGATCTGGCGGCCGAAGCGCCGGTCGCGCAGCAGCGCCGCCACATCCGCGTGGCGGGCGAAGCACCAATGGCCATATTGCTCCCATTTGAACACCGGCACCGCCCTGCGCAACTCGTGGTAGGCAGGATAGGGATCGTTGAAGAAATCCGGATCGCGCGGATCGAGACTGACGCTTCGGCTTGTTCTGTCGATCTTCATGTGGTTCTAATCCAGCCCGCAATCCTGGAGGGGCATCCCGTGAAAGTCTATATCAGTGTCGACATCGAGGGCGTGGCCGGCATCACCCATTGGGACGAAGCCGAAAAGACGCATCGCGACTATCCCGAATTCCGCGAGCAGATGACGCGCGAGGCGGTGGCCGCCATCGAAGGCGCCGAGGCGGCCGGCGCCAAGGAGATATGGGTGAAGGACGCGCATGATTCGGGCCGCAACCTCATAACCGCGATGCTGCCCGGCAATATCCGCCTGATCCGCTCCTGGGCCGGCCATCCGCTCTGCATGGTGCAGGAGCTCGACAAGAGCTTCGATGCGGTGATGATGGTCGGCTATCACGCGGCCGCGGGCTCGGAAGCCAATGCCCTGGCCCACACGCTTTCCCTCAAGCCGCATCTCATCCGCCTCAATGGCCGCACCGCGTCGGAATTCTACATCCATGCGCTGGCCGGCAGCATGCTGGGCGTGCCGACGGTCTTCGTCTCGGGCGACGAGGGCCTGATGGATGAGGTGAAGTCCACCAACGCAAATATCGGACGCTGCGGCGTGAAGCGCGGCGTCGGCCAGTCGACGGTCACCATGACGCCCAAGGCCGCCATCGCGGCCATTCGTCAGGGTGCCGAGGCCGCCCTTAAGACCGACCCGGGCAAGAGCCGCATCGCCTTGCCCGCGAGCTTCGTGCTCGAGATCACCTATGCCAATCCGGTGCAGGCTTACCGCATGTCCTTCTATCCGGGCGCCAGCCACGCCGGCGACCGCACCATCCGTTTCGAGACCAGCGACTATCTGGACGTCCTCAGGATGCTGAATTTCGTCACCTGAGGTTGCGTCTGGCGCATGGGTGGCAGGGGTGACAGGTGATCCCACGACCGCTATTGTCCGCACCATTCGCGAAAGTCCCCTCATGACAGTCTCCGGATCCACCCGCTCGGGCGCGGAATTCATCGCGCTCGTGGCGCTCACCTTCTCGCTGATCGCGATGTCGATCGATTCGATGCTGCCCGCTTTGGGCGACATCGCGACCGACCTCGCGGCCGGCGATCCGAATGACCGTCAGCTCGTTCTCACCGCCTTTTTCGCCGGTCTGACGCTGGGCCAGTTCGTCTATGGCCCGATCTCCGACAGCACCGGGCGCAAGCCCGCGATGTATGCCGGGATCGGCTGCTTCATCGCCGGCGGCCTGATCTGCGGTTTCGCGCATGACTTCACCACCATGCTGCTCGGCCGGGTGTTGCAAGGCTTCGGCGCGGCGGGACCGCGCATCGTCGCCATGGCCATGGTGCGCGATCTCTATGCCGGGCGTGCCATGGCGCGGATCATGTCCTTCGTCATGGCGGTATTCATCCTGGTGCCCATCCTGGCGCCGTCGGTCGGCCAGCTCATGCTGCTCGTCGCCGACTGGCGTTTCATCTTCTACGGCCTGGTCGTCGTCGGCATCATCGACTTCCTGTGGCTCGCCACTCGCCAGCCCGAGACGCTGGCGCCCAAGGACCGGGCGCCGCTGTCGGCCGGGCACATCCTGCGGTCGGCGCGCGAGGCGGTCACCAACCGGCTCACGCTCGGCTATACTTTGGCGACCGGCTGCGTCTTCGGCTCATTCATCGGCTATCTCGGCACCTCGCAGCAGATCTTCCAGGAGCAATATGGCACGGGCAAGCTGTTTGTCGTCTATTTCGGCATCCTCGCCGCCGGCATCGGCCTCGCCTCCATCGTCAATGCCACGCTGGTGATGCGCTTCGGCATGCGCAACTTGTCCAAATGGGCGCTGAGATCCGGCTGCATCCTCTCGCTTGCATTCCTCATCGTCGCCTGGCTGCTGGACGGCCACCCGCCACTCTGGGCCTTCGTCGCCTTCATGACCGTGCTGTTCTTCTTCAACGGCCTCCTGTTCGGCAACTACAACGCGCTCGCCATGGAGCCCATGGGCCATATCGCCGGCGTTGCCGCCGCGGTGGTCGGATCGCTGTCGAGCCTCGTTGCGGTCAGCTCCGGCACGCCGATCGGCCAACTCTATGACGGCACCGTCATCCCGCTCATCGCCGGCTTCGCCGCCATGGAGGTCGCCGCCCTCGTCATCACCGAATGGGCGGAGCGCGGCCGCCCGGCGCGGGCCGTGACGCCGAGCTAACGGACTTCATCATGTCGACACCCGCTCCGGCCCGCGCCAGCGCCGAGTTCATCGCGCTCATGGCCTTGACATTCTCGCTGATCGCCATGTCGATCGACGGCATGCTGCCGGCGCTCGGCGATATCGCCGCCGATCTCGGCGTCAGCGACCCGAATGACCGCCAGTTGGTCCTGGCCGCCTTCTATGCCGGCCTGTCGGTCGGGCAGTTCTTCTATGGTCCGATCTCGGACAGCACCGGGCGCAAGCCCGCGATGTATGCCGGCATCGGCTGCTTCATCCTGGGCGGCCTCATATGCGCCTTGGCGACGAATTTCACCATGATGCTCGCCGGCCGCGCGCTGCAGGGATTCGGCGCCGCGGGCCCCCGCATCGTCGGCACCGCGATGGTGCGCGACCTTTATGCGGGCTCTCCCATGGCGCGGATCATGTCCTTCGTGATGGCGGTACTGATCCTGGTTCCCATCCTCGCCCCCTCGATCGGCCAGCTCATCCTGCTCATCGGCGATTGGCGCGTCATTTTCTACGGCCTCGCCATCGCCGGCATCATCGACCTCATCTGGCTGGCGCGGCGCCGGCCGGAAACTCTGGAGCCCGCCAATCGCGTGCCATTCTCCATCGGCCGCATCCTGCGTTCGGCCCGCGCGGCGATCACCCACCGCGTGACGCTCGGCTATTCGCTGGCGACCGGCTTCATTTTCGGCACGGTGATCAGCTATCTCGGCACCGCGCAGCAGATCTTCCAGGAGCAGTATCACACCGGCAAGCTCTTCGCCGTCTATTTCGGCCTGCTCGCCGCCGGCATCGGCGTCGCCTCGCTCATCAATGGCCGCCTCGTCATCCGCTTCGGCATGCGCAACCTGTCCAAATGGGCCTTGCGCTCGGTCTGCGTGCTGTCCGTGAGCTTCCTCCTGATCACTGTCCTGCTCCATGGCCATCCGCCCTTGTGGCTGTTCATGTGCTTCATGACCGCGCTGTTCTTCTTCAACGGCATGCTGTTCAGCAACTACAACGCGCTCGCCATGGAGCCCATGGGCCATATCGCGGGCGTCGCCGCGGCGATCATCGCATCGACCTCGACCGTCATTGCCGTCGGCGCCGGCACGGCGATCGGGATGCTCTATGACGGCACCGTGCTGCCCCTCTTCGCGGGTTTCGCCGGCCTTGCTCTCGCGGCATTGCTCGTGACCGAATGGGCGGAGTACGGCCGCGCGGCGCCACCGGTGACGCCGCGCTAGCCATGCTCAGCCCCGCATGCGTTCGCCCTTCGGGTCGAAGAGCGGCTCGCGTTGCGGCCGCGCCCTGTAGCGCTTGCCGATGATCTCGATCTCGAAGCCGTCGTCTTCACCGGCGATCGCCTTCGGCACATAGCCGAGCGCCACCGACTGACCGGCATGGTGGGCATAGCCGCCGGAGGTGACCCAGCCCACGACGTTGTTCTTATGCCAGACCGGCTCGTCGCCGATGACGTCGACGTCCTTGGTCTCGACCGTGAAGGTGACGAGCTTCAGCTTGCCGCCCGTCTCCTTCTCCTTGAGCGCGCCGTCGCGGCCGATGAAATCGTTCTTCTTGAACGACACGAAACGGCCGAGGCCGGCTTCGAGCGGTCCGTAGATCGGGCGATATTCGCGCGCCCAGGTGCCCCAGGACTTTTCCAGCCTGAGCGACATCAGCGCCCTGCCGCCGAAATGGACGAGGCCCAGGTCACGTCCCGCCTCGACGATCATATCATGCAAGGTCGTGAGATAATCGGACCTGACCCAGATCTCGTAGCCGAGATCGCCGGTGAAGGAGACGCGCCCGACTTTCGCCGGCACGAGGCCCAGATCCATTTCGCGGAAGGCCATGAAGGGCAGCGCCTGGGTGGATACATCCTGATCGGTGAGCCGGGCGAGGAGGTCGCGCGACTTGGGCCCGGCCATCGAGAGTCCGCCGAGCTCGACGGTCAGCGGTCGCACGCTGACGCCGCCCTCCTTCGGCAGATGCGCCTCGAACCAGCGCATATGATAATTCTCGGCCGCTCCCGATCCGAAGATGTAGAAGCGCTCGTCGGCCGCCTTGGCGACGGTGAAATCACCGATGAGCTTGCCTGCCTCGTTGAGCATCGGCGTCAAGGCGAGATGGCCCTTGGCCGGGATGCGATTGGCGAGGAGCTGTGACAGCCAAGTCTCGGCGCCGGGACCGGCGATCTCGTATTTTGCATAGCCGGTGATCTCGATCACACCGACCCCAGTGCGCACCGCGCGGCACTCGTCGCCGATGATCGGGAAGGCATTGGAGCGGCGGAAAGTGATCTTCTCTTGCGGCTTCTTGCCCTTGGGCGCGAACCACAGGGCCTGCTCGAGCCCGTAGCTCACGCCGAAGAACGCGCCCAAGGCCTTGAACCGGTCATAGAGGGGGCTCGTCCGCAGCGGCCGCGCGGCCGGAAGCTCTTCATTCGGGAAGGTGATGCGGAAGCGGCGCCCGTAATTCTCGATCACCTTTTTCGACGTGTAGGACATGTTGGCCCAGGAGCCGTAGCGCGCCACGTCCATGGCCCAGATGTCGAAGCCCGGATCGCCGTCGACGATCCAGTTCGACAAAGCGAGGCCGACGCCGCCGCCCTGGCTGAAGCCCGCCATCACCCCGCAGGCGACCCAATAATTGCGCAATCCCCGGATCGGGCCGACCAGCGGATTGCCGTCGGGCGCGAAGGTGAAGGGCCCGTGGATGACGTTCTTGATGCCCGCCTTGGCGAGCGCCGGGTGATGCTGGAAGGCGCGCTCGAGATTATCGGAGATGTGATCGAGATCGGGGGGCAGGAGTTCGGTCGAAAAGTCCCACGGCGCCGCTTTCGGCGACCATGGCCGGCCATTGGGCTCATAGGTGCCGACAAGGGCGCCGGTCCGTTCCTGGCGCATATAGAGCTCGCCATCGAAGTCGATGCAGTGCAGCATCTCGTGCCCGTTTTCCTTGTTGAAGGCGACGACCTCGGGGATCTCCTCGGTGATCAGATATTGATGCGCCATCGCCAGTATGGGCAGCTCGAGGCCGACGAACCGGCCCACCTCGCGCGCCCACAGGCCGCCGGCATTGACCACATGCTCGGCATGGATCGTGCCCTGCTCGGTGACGACGTCCCATGTGCCGTCCTTGCGCTGCGTCGTGTCGGTTACTCTGTTCTTGCGGATCACCTCGGCGCCTTGCACGCGCGCCGCCTTGGCATAGGCATGGGTGGTGCCGGCGGGATCGAGATGGCCTTCGAGCGGATGGAACATCGCGCCGATGAACTGTTTCTCGTCGAGCAAGGGCCAGTATTTCTTCGCCTCCTTCACCGGGATGAGCTCGGTCGGCACGCCCAGATAGCGGTTGCGCGCATGCGCCATCTTCAGCCAGTCCCAGCGGTCGCGATTGGAGACGAGCATGACGCCGCCGGTGAGGTGGATGCCTGTCGCCTGGCCTGAGATCTGCTCGATCTCCTTGTAGAGGTTGATCGTATATTCCTGCAGCTTCGCGACATTGGGGTCGCCGTTCAGCGTGTGGAAGCCGCCCGCCGCATGCCAGGTCGAGCCCGAGGTCAATTCGTCGCGTTCGATGAGCACGACATCCGTCCAGCCGCGCTTGGTGAGGTGATAGAGCACCGACGCCCCGACGACACCGCCGCCGATAACGACAACACGAGCCTGACTGCGCATGAGATTTCCTTGAAAAGACGGGGATAATCCCAAGTTTTTAGCGAAAGCCCGGCGGTGTCGCAACGGTGGCACTGCGCCTCACCGGTGAGAAGTTTTCAACCCTGCCCCGAGCCGGACGCAGCCTGTAGGCTCGGCAGGCGATGCGCTGCGTGTTGGCGATCCTCCTTCTCGGGCTGGGCCTGGTTCTGGAAAGCCGGGCCGCCGGGTCCGTCGTCGATCTCGAGCTCGTGCTCGCGGTCGACGCCTCGGGCAGCGTCAATGACGCGGAATATGGGCTGCAGCTTGCGGGCATCGCGGCCGGCTTCCGCGATCCCGCCGTCCGCACGGCGATCCGCTCAGGGCCTGCCGGGGCGATCGCGGTCAATCTGCTGGTCTGGGCCGAGCCGCAAGTGCCCAAGGACACGACCGGCTGGTTCGTCATCGCCTCGGACGACGATGCCGAGCGTTTCGCCCGCGCGGTGGAAGGCTTTCCCCGCCGGCAGACGGGAGCGACGGCGATCGGTGAGGGCATTGCCAGCGCCTTGCGCAGCCTCGAGGCGAACGGCATCGCGGCCGCGCGCGAGGTCGTCGATGTCTCGGGCGACGGCCGCGAGTCGGTCGCCCGGGAGTTCACCGTGCTCGTCGACCAGGCGCGCGCCATGGCGGTGAGCCGCGGCGTGGTGATCAACGGGCTTGCCATCGAGAACGAGGTCGGAGATCTCGCCGACTACTATCGCCGCAATGTCCAGAGCGGCCCCGAGAGCTTCGTGATGGCGGCGAAGACCTATGAGGATTTCACCGAAGCCATGCGCCGCAAGCTCTTGCGCGAGATCGAATATCGCCCGCGCATCACATCCCTCGACCGATCCGCCGGACGAGAATAGAACAGCCTGTCACGATTGCACGGCTTCGGCATGAGCGATCGAGCCCAGATGGGCTAGGCCTTTCACGAGAGGACAGACCATGAAACACCGCACGCTCGGCGCCGACCTGACCGTTTCCGCCATTGGCCTTGGCTGCATGGGCATGACCTACGCCTATGGTGGCCAGGAGGAAGCGAAATCCCTCGCTACTCTGCGCCGCGCCGTCGATCTCGGCGTCACCTTCTTCGATACCGCCGAAGTCTACGGCCCCTTCGACAACGAGATCCTGCTCGGCAAGGCGCTCGAGGGCCTGCGCGACAAAGTGGTGATCGCGACGAAATTCGGCTTCACCATCGACAGAAGTCGCACCGGCCCTTCGCCCATTACCGGCGTCGACAGCCGGCCCGAGCATGTGAAGGAGGTCGCCGAGGCCTCGCTGAAGCGGCTGGGCGTCGATGTGATCGATCTCTATTACCAGCATCGCGTCGATCCCAAGGTGCCGATCGAGGATACGGTGGGCGCCATGGCCGAGCTGGTCCAGGCAGGCAAGGTGAAGGCGCTCGGCCTGTCGGAGGCAAGTGCCGCGACCATTCGGCGGGCGCACAAGGTTCATCCGATCGCCGCCGTGCAGAGCGAATACTCGCTATGGACGCGCGATCCGGAAGCGGAAGTCCTCGTCGCCTGCCGCGAGCTCGGCATCGGCTTCGTGCCCTACAGTCCGCTGGGCCGCGGCTTCCTCGCGGGCGCCATTCGCTCCATCGAGGCGCTTGACGAAAACGACTGGCGCCGAACGCAGCCACGGTTTCAGACCGACGCCATCGAGGCGAACTTGTCACTGGTCGAGACCCTCGAGGATATCGCTCGCGACAAGGGCGTCACCGCCGCCCAACTCGCCCTCGCCTGGATCCTGCATCAGGGCGATTTCATCGTGCCGATCCCCGGCGTGCGCCAGATCAAGCATCTCGAAGACAATATCGGCGCCGTGGACGTCACGTTGACTCCAAAGGAACTCAGCGCCATAGCGGCGGCAATCCCCAAGGAGGCCATCGCCGGCAAGCGCTACACCGAAGAGGGCCTGAAGCTTGTCAACGTTTGAGGATCGGCAAGGTGGCCGCCATTGTCCCTTTACGCTCGATGGCGGCAACCTGCCTGCTTCAGCACGGACTCGGCAATGGTGTGGCAAGTTGATACTCGTATAGTCCTGCCGCAGTGAGCGAGAGCAACGAATGGCGACCCCCTATCCCGAAATTACCCTGGTGCGGCACGGCGAGACCGAGTGGAGCGCCAGCGGCAGGCACACCGGCCGCACCGACATTCCGCTCACCGCCAAGGGTGAGGGCGCCGCGCGCAGGCTCGGCGAGCGGCTGCGGGACAAAGGCTTCGCCACCATCTGGTCGAGTCCCTCCTCACGCGCCCGCCGCACCGCGGAGTTGGCCGGATTTGGCGCACTGGCCGAGACAAAGCCTGATCTCGCCGAATGGGACTACGGCGCCTATGAAGGGATGAAAACAAAGGAAATCCTCCTCGAGCGTCCTGGCTGGAGCCTGTTTCGCGACGGCTGTCCGAGCGGCGAGAGCGTGATCCAGGCGGGTGCCCGCGCCGACCGCATGGTGGCGGCGTTGCGTGCCGTCGGCGGCAATGTGCTGGTATTCTCCTCGGCGCATTTCCTGCGCACGCTCACGGCCCGCTGGCTCGGCCTGCCCGTGGCGAATGGTGCGCTGTTCGTGCTCGATACCGCAAGCCTTTCGGTTCTCGGCTATGAGCACGACATGACCGAGCCCGTCTTACGCCGCTGGAACCAGACTTAGTAAAGCCTTCCACCATTGGGCACTGTCCGCTCGATGGCGGCCAGCACCACTTCGCCCTCGCCGTCCGGGAAGCCGAGTGTCAGCACCTCCGACATGAACTTGCCGATCTGGCGCGGCGGGAAGTTGACGACCGCGGCCACTTGCCGGCCCACCAGCTCGTCCAGGCGATAGTGCTTGGTGATCTGCGCGGACGACTTCTTGACGCCGATCTCGGAGCCGAAATCGATCATGAGCTTGAAGGTGGGCTTGCGCGCTTCCGGGAAAGGCTCCACCGCGATAATGGTCCCGGCCCTGATGTCGACTTTGAGGAAATCGTCGAAGGTGATCGGTGCTGGCTTGTCAGTCGGCTGTGTCATGGGCTTGTGCTCTTGCGGACGTCCGGTCTTCCCTGAGGCTGCGGAAGACGCGGGCGAAGCCAGAGCACAGGGCGATGGGCGTTTCAAGCCGTTTCATCAGCGCTTCGCCGTCCCTGAGCTTGCGGTCGAGCGCCGCCATGGTGCGCGCCAGTCCGGCATCGTCATCCTTGAGCCAGACATGCAGCGTGTCGACCGCGATCTTGGCCAGTCCGAGCTTGGCGACGTCGCCTGTCAGCCCCTTGAGCCTGATGTCGGCGGCGGCCAGCATCCAGCCCTGGGTCACGAGCGAGGACGCCAGGAGATGCAGCCATTCCGCGGGTCCATCGGCCGGAGTCTTGGCGATATTGGCGATCGCCACCTTGTGCGGCGCCAGCATTTCGAAGCGGCGCAACATGATGTCGAACAGGCGGTCATGCGCGTCGCCTTCCACCGGATCGCTCGCGAGCGAGGCCAGGAGCTGGCTGTCCATCCTGCGGGCGAAAGCTTCGAGGATCTGGGGCTTGCCCGAGACATGCCCGGCGAGCTCGGCAAGACTCACGCCGGACGCCTCGGCGATATCGGCGAGGCTGACATCCGGCCACGGCCTGTCGGCCGCCAGGCGCAGAGCGGCTTCGACGATCCGGTCACACAGTTCGTTGCTCATGAGGCAAGCTTAGCGGAACAGGAAAGCCGCGTCAGCTCGCCAATTCGCGCGAGCGGCGGGTTGCCGCATCGATGGCTTTGGCCATCAGGGGCTCGAGCCCGTCATCGGCCATCAGCACCTGCAGCGCCGCATAGGTGGTGCCCTTTGGTGAGGTCACGTTCTGCCGCAGCGTCTCAGCCGGAAGCCCGCTCACCCGCATGAGCTCGCCCGAGCCCGCCACCGTGGCGCGCGCCAGCTGCATGGCGATGTCCTGGGGCAGCCCCACGGCGACGCCGGCCTTGGCCAGGCATTCGGTGAGATAGAAGACGTAAGCGGGCCCCGAGCCCGACACCGCGGTCACCGCGTCGATGAGAGTCTCATCGTCGACCGTCACCACCTCGCCGATCGCCGAGAGCAATTGCCTGGCG
Organism: Parvibaculaceae bacterium; assembly: GCA_050251035.1. GTDB lineage: Bacteria > Pseudomonadota > Alphaproteobacteria > Rhizobiales > Aestuariivirgaceae > Taklimakanibacter. Next base: position 33,453 of record JBFWNN010000001.1, on the reverse strand, counting down.
AGCGTGACCTGGGCCTCCGAGACATTCTCATTGGCCGCCATGGCGGTGATGCCGCGCCCCACTGCCGCCGGCGTGTTGGGGATGGTGCGGATGATCGCTGCCTCGGCACCGAAATGGCGGGCGAAGGAGGCGATGGTCTTGCCCGCCGCCACCGAGATGACCAGCGGCTGTGACGCTTTGAGCGAGGCGACGCCCGGCAGGACATCTTCCATGATCTGCGGCTTGACCGCGACGAGCACGACCTCGGCGTCCTTGATCGTGGCGACCGCCGGATTGTGCCGGACGCGGTGCTTCCGCAGGAGCGCCAGGATCTCGGGCGGCGGCGAGGGATCGAGCGCCACCACTTGCTCTGCCTTGACGCCGGTCTTGAGCCAGCCTTCCAGCATGGCGCCGCCCATCTTGCCGGCGCCGACCAGAACCAGGGTACCCTTCAATGAGATCGTCATGCCTCGCCTACGGTGTCGAGAAGGCTCGCCTCCAGAGCCTCCTCGGCGCTCTTTCCGGCCCAGATGACGAATTGTAGAGACGGGAAATAGCGCTCGCAAGTTTCGATGGCGATGCGGATCAGTGCCTCGCACTGCGCGTCGGTGGCGCGGGCCCCCCCGCACAGGATGAGGTTGTTGCGCAAGAGGACGGAGCCGTCCTGGCGCCAGATGTCGAAATGGCCGAAATAGAGCTGCTCGTTGATCAACGTCAGCAGCCGTCCGATCTCCTCGCGCCGGTTGGCCGGCACCTTGAGATCGTAACTGCAGGCGAGATGCAGGCTCTCGAAATCCTCACGCCAATGGATGCTGACGCTCATGTCGCCCCAATTGGCGGCGACGATCAGGTTGACTTCGTCTTCCGCCGAGCGGTCGAAGAACCATTCATGGCCATGCGCGATCTGCTCCACGCGATCGAGCGGGTTGGACGTATCCTTCAGGAGCGATTGGAGGCTCACCATTCAATAATCCCAGCGACGAATCAATTCGTCAGTCCTGGGAAGGACCGTGCCCAAGCGTTTGAGTCGCTTCAAGCCGCGCGTTAACCATGGAGGTGATTCCTCCACAATTTAGGGATCGGGCGACGGCGTCAGTGAGTCGCAGCCTCGCCGGGCGATTCGCTCTCGCGACCTCCGGCGGGCGGCGTCACGCCCAAGCGCGCCTCGAGCACCGCGATGCGCTCGTTGAGGCGGTCATTCTCCTCGCGCGCCTTCTGCGCCATCTCGCGCACGACGTCGAAGTCTTCGCGCTTCACCACGCCCACGTCGTTGAGGACGCGCTCGACCTGCGCCTTCACCAGCGTATCGATCTCGCGCCTCACTCCCTGGGCGGCGCCGGCGGCATTGGTGGCAAGCTTGGCGAGTTCGTCAAAGAACCGGGATGAAGTCGTGGTCATCGAGGATCCTCCAAAACATCGGGCCGAAAGCACATCGGCCTTCGCGATCCGACACGCAAGACACGGAGCGCGCGGGCGCTCCAGTGCCCTGACAATTAGGTATGGGAGCGATGCAATTCAAGGACAATCGCTTGACCGGGGACGCCGAGGCGGTCAGGTTCAGCCGCCATGATCGACTTCCCCAATATCGATCCCGTCGCCTTCTCCATCGGCCCTTTCGCCGTGCGCTGGTACGCGCTGGCCTACATTGCCGGCCTCGTCTTCGCCATCTGGTACGCCAAGCGCCTGGTCGGCACCCCGGCCTTATGGGCGGATCGCACACCCACCATTACGCCCAAGCAGGTCGACGATCTGTTCATCTGGATCGCACTCGGCGTCATCCTGGGGGGCCGACTGGGCTATGTGCTCTTCTACAATCCGCAGCATTTCCTCGCGAACCCTCTCGACATCGCCAGGATGTGGGAAGGCGGCATGTCCTTCCACGGCGGCTTCCTTGGTGTCGTCGTGGCCCTGCTCATCTACGGCAAGCGGCATGGCGCCACGCTCGATCGCTTGCTGGACCTGGGAGCGGCTGCGACGCCTGTCGGCCTCGGTCTCGGACGGCTCGCCAACTTCATCAATGGCGAGCTCTATGGCCGGCCGGGCGATGTGCCGTGGGCGATGGTCTTCCCCACCGACCCGCTGCAAGTGCCGCGCCATCCGAGCCAGCTCTACGAAGGCATACTGGAAGGTCTCGTGCTCTTCCTGATCGTGCGCATTGCCACCCATCGCTTCCAGGCGCTGGCCCATCCCGGCCGTGCTTCCGGGCTTTTCGCCCTGGGTTACGGCCTGTCGCGCATCATCGTCGAATTCTTCCGCGAGCCCGACGCGCAACTCGGCTACTTCGCGGGCTTCATCACCATGGGCATGATCCTGTCTCTGCCCCTGGTCGCCGTCGGCGTCTGGCTGCTCCTGCGGTCGCGCCGCACATGAAGAAACCGACACCGCTCGAAAGCCTGGTCGTCGCGATGATCCGCGAGGACGGGCCGATGCCGCTCGACCGCTATATGGCGCTCTGCCTCGGCCATCCGCTCCACGGCTATTACATGTCGCGCGATCCGTTCGGGCCGGACGGCGATTTCATAACCGCACCCGAGATCTCGCAGATCTTCGGCGAGCTTGTGGGCATCTGGTGCGCCGCCGCCTTCCAGGCGCTGGGCGCTCCCGGCCGGTTCAACCTGATCGAGCTCGGGCCGGGACGCGGCACCTTGATGAGCGACATCCTGCGGGCGACACGCATGATGCCCGGCTTCCGTGACGCCGCGCAGATCCATCTCGTCGAGACGAGCCCGACCTTGCGCAAGCTGCAAGCCGCGAAGCTCGGCGCTGCGGCGATCTGGCATGAGGCCGTCGAAGGCGTTCCTGATGGACCGTCGATCATCGTCGCCAACGAATTCTTCGATGCCTTGCCTATCCGGCAATACGAGTTCCATCAGGGGCAATGGATGGAGCGCTGCATCGGCCTGAATGCCGAGGGCCGGCTGGTGCTCGGGCGCACGGCTTTTCCGCTCGCCCGACCGCCGGCGAACGAAGGCGCCGTTTTCGAGACCGGACCGTTGCGTGACGACATTGCCCGCCGGCTCGGCGCCCGCCTCGCACAGTCGCCCGGCGCCGCTCTCGTCTTCGACTATGGCCATGTCGCATCCGCCCTCGGCGACACGCTGCAAGCCGTCCGCCGCCACAAATTCCGCAGTATCCTCGACCTTCCGGGCGAGGCGGATCTCACCTCGCATGTCGATTTCGAGAATCTCGCCCGTGCCTTTGCGCAAGACGGCGTCGTCACTCACGGACCCGTCACCCAGCGGCACTTCCTCCTGGCCATGGGGCTCGAGGCCCGCGCCGCCATGCTCAGCCGAGAAGCCAAGCCCGACGAGCGTAAGATTATTTCCCGCGCCACGGAACGGCTTGCCGGAGAGAATCAAATGGGTAACCTGTTCAAGGTCATGGCGGTCACATCGCCCGGACTAGCAACCCCCTATCCTTTTGGCTCGCCATGATCGAAGCATCCGAACTCCAGTCCGTAAGATCCCTCCGGCATGGCTTCTTCACCCGCCAGGGCGGTCATTCGGCGGGGCTTTTCGCCTCGCTCAATTGCGGCTTCGGATCGGGTGACGACAAGCCGACGGTGGCGCGGAACCGGGCCGCGGCCGGTGAGCAGCTCGGAGTGGCCGGCGACGGCCTTCTCACCGTGTGGCAATGGCACAGCGCCGACGTCATCGTCGCCGACGCGCCCTGGGATGTCCTGGCGCCGCCCAAGGGCGACGCGATCGTCACCACGACGCCCGGTCTTGCTATAGCCGTCCTCACCGCCGACTGCGCGCCCATTCTCTTTGCCGATGCGGAAGCGGGCGTCATCGGCGCGGCGCATGCCGGCTGGAAAGGTGCCTTTTCCGGCGTGAGCGATGCGACGGTTGCCGTGATGGAAGAGAACGGGGCGCGGCGCGAGCGCATCACCGCCATAATCGGCCCGACGATCTCGCGGCAGGCCTATGAGGTCGGCCCCGATTTCGCTGCTCAGTTCATCGCCGAAGCGCCGGACAATGCGGATTTCTTCACGCCGTCCGAGCGCGCCCGCCACCAGATGTTCGACCTGCCGGCTTATCTGCAGCGCCGCATGACGCGGTTGGGTGTCGGCCGGGTCGTGGACATGGGCCTGTGCACCTATTCGGACGAGGATCGCTTCTACAGCTACCGGCGCGCCACGCATCGCAATGAAAAGGACTATGGCCGCCAGATTTCCGCCATCGTGCTGTCACGCTGAACGAAGGAAAGATATCGAGTGAGGTTGCATGGCTCTGCATTTTGACCGCCGCGAATACAAGGCCCGCATCGCCAAGGTGCGCCGCGCGCTCTCGGCCGAGGGGCTCGACGGCCTGCTGATGTTCCAGCAGGAGAGCATGTATTACCTCACAGGCTATGACACGTTCGGCTTCTGCTTCTTCCAGTGCCTCTATCTCGGCGCGGATGGCAGGCTCGCCCTTCTGACGCGGGCACCCGACCTGCGCCAGGCGCAGCATACGTCGATCATCGAGGACATCAGGATCTGGACCGACGCCGCGGGTGCCAGGCCGGCGGAGCAGTTGCGCGACATGCTTGCGAGCCTCGGCGCCAAGGGCAAGCGTCTCGGCATCGAGACCAATTCCTACGGCCTCACGCATTTCAACGGCAAGGCGGTGGATCACGCGCTCACGGGTTTCTGCGCCCTCACCGAGGCCACCGCGCTCATCGACCGCATAAGGGCGGTGAAATCGGATGCCGAGCTCAATTACGTGCGCAAGGCCGGCAAGCTCGGCGACCTGGCGCTTCGGGCGGGGATCGAAGAGACGCGCCCCGGCGCCGATGAAGGCCGCATCCTGGCGGCGCAGCAGGCGGCGATCTTCGCCGGCGGCGGCGACTATCCCGGCAATGAGTTCATCATCGGCTCCGGCCGCGACGCGCTGCTCAGCCGCTACAAGTCGGGCCGCCGCAAGCTCGCCAGGCGCGATCAGCTCACTCTCGAATTCGCTGGAGTCTACCGCCACTACCATGCGGCGCTCATGCGCACGATCGTCATCGGCAAGCCCAGCAAGGCGCACGAGAAGATGGACGAGGCCTGCCGCGCCGCCCTCAAGGCCTGCGAGGCCGCCCTGCGCCCCGGCAACACGGCCGGCGATGTCTTCGATGCCCATGCCCGGGTCATGGACGAGCACGGCATGAAGGCGCACCGCTACAATGCCTGCGGCTATTCACTGGGCGCCAAGTTCACCCCGAGCTGGATGGACTTTCCCATGTTCTTCACCGGCAATCCGGTCGCCCTGGCGCGCAACCAGGTCTTCTTCCTCCATATGATCCTGATGGACAGCGACAGCGGCAATGCCTTCAGCCTGGGCAGGACTTACATCGTCGGCCGTGATAAAGCTGAGCCCTTGTCAAAATATCCGCTGGGGATGATCCTGCGCTGAGCGATGGGACACGTTCTGACCATAGGTCCAGCCCGGTTGCGGCAGGGCACCGTTCTCATGCTGACGGTCCTGTGTCTGCTCGTGCTCACCGCCTGCAGCGGCGGCGGCTCGAAACCCTTCGCCAAGGGCGAAGGAACGCCGGGCCCCAGCGGCAAGACCGTGCCGCCGATCGCGCTCGGCGAGGTGGCGGGCCTGCCGGCGGCGAAGCTGCCGCAGCTGAAGGACGCGCTCGCCATTGCCGCCGGCAAACGCGACATGGCCATCATCGACAGCAAGCTCGACAGCACCACCCTGTCGCTGACCGGCAGCTTTCATATCGCTCCCGATCCGTCGGCGGTGAAGCTCGGCTACAATTGGACACTGACCGACCCCGCGGGAACAGTGCTCCATACGATTTCCGCCGAGGAAGTGGCGCCGGGATCGCCGGCCGGAGATCCCTGGCTCCAGGTCACGCCGGCGGTGCTGCAGCGTGTCGCCGCCTATACCGCCGAGAGCCTGTCGAGCCGGCTTTCGCAGCTTGGCTATGCGACCGAGATCGGCGGCATCCCGCCGCCGCTCGAGACCTATGCCAGGGCCGGTCCCGATGCCGACAAGGACATCGATTACGAGACGCTCTATGGTCCGCAGAAGGCGCCGACGGCAGTGGCCGAGGCGGAGCCGCCGGCGGACGGCAAGGCTGTGGGCGAAGTCCCGCCGGTCGACGACAAGGCCCTGGCGGCCGTCGCGGCCGAGCCCGCCGATGACAAGGTGGTCGCCGCCGCGGCCAAGCCTGCCAGGACCGATACCAGCGGACGCAAGCAGATCGGTGCGGTCGTCGTCCTGCCGGTGAGCGGCGCGCCCGGCACCGGCAATGCCGATCTGACCAAAGCCATGCGCCAGACGCTGGCCGATGCCGGCTGGCCGGTGCTGAAGAGTCCGCGCGCTGACGCGCTCACCATTCTGGGGCATGTGAAGCTCGGTCCCAAGCAGACCAAGAGCCAGAATGTGGCTCTTGCCTGGACGGTGAAGACGCCGGATGGCCGCACCCTCGGCACGGTGAAGCAGGCCAATGACGTGCCGCCGGGCTCGCTCGAGGCCGGCTTCGGCGAGAATGCGCTCTTTGCCGCACAGGCGGCTGCCGGCGGCATCTACGACCTGGTGAAGAAATACCGCTGATTTTTCTCGGGATTTCGACATTCTCACAACTGTGGACTGTTAAGGAAAACCCTTGCCTTGCCCTTTGCGTGAAGGCAGGGCTGTTGATATAGAGCCGCCAGAGATCTCCCGCCAAAGAGGGCCGGCCCTGCATGAAAATCATCAGCGGAAACAGCAACCGGCCGCTCGCCGAAGCCATTTCCTCTTACCTCAACCTGCCGCAGGCGAAGGCCGTGGTGAAGCGCTTCGCCGACATGGAGATCTTCGTCGAGATCCAGGAGAATGTGCGCGGCCAGGACGTCTTTGTCGTCCAGTCGACCTCCTTCCCGGCCAACGACCACCTGATGGAGCTCCTGATCATCAGCGACGCGCTGCGCCGTTCTTCCGCCCGGCGCATCACCGCCGTCATTCCTTATTTCGGCTACGCCCGCCAGGACCGTAAATCCAGTCCGCGCACCCCGATCTCGGCCAAGCTGGTCGCCAATCTCATCACCAGGGCCGGCGCCGACCGTGTCCTCACACTCGATCTCCATGCCGGCCAGATCCAGGGCTTCTTCGACATCCCGACCGACAATCTCTTCGCCGGCCCCGTGCTCGTGCGCGACATCAAGGATCATTACGACCTGCGCAACACCGTTGTCGTGTCGCCCGATGTCGGCGGCGTGGTGCGCGCCCGGGCGCTCGCCAAGCGCATCGGCACGCCGCTCGCCATCGTCGACAAGCGCCGCGACCGGCCGGGCGAGTCGGAAGTCATGAATATCATCGGCGACGTCAAGGGCCACTCCTGCATCCTGATCGACGACATCGTCGATTCAGGCGGCACCTTGTGCAACGCCGCCGATGCCCTGCTGGCGCAGGGCGCCAAGGACGTCGCGGCCTATATCACCCATGGCGTGCTGTCGGGGGGTGCGGTGGCGCGCGTCACCTCCTCGAAGCTCAAATCCCTGGTCATCACGGATTCGATCCAGCCCACGGAAGCGGTGAAGGTCGCCCGCAACATCAGGGTGATCTCGATCGCGCCCTTGATCGGCGAGGCGATCGGACGCACCGCGCGCGAGGAATCGGTATCGAGCCTGTTCGACTGAACGGTCGGCGACACCCGGCACGCCTAGGAGATTAGTCCCGAAGGAGCCGGGTTGCGTTTCCGGGGGCAAATCTGTATATCCGCCCGCGCGCGGACGCCGGTCACCCCTGGAGGAAGGTTCGCGCATGGGCATGGCCATGTGGCCTCGCCCTTACCCTCATATCGGAGTTGAGAATGTCCAAGATTATCAAGCTTAAGGCCACGGCGCGTGGCGGGGCTGGCAAGGGGGCCGCCCGTGCAGTTCGTCGCCAAGGTCTCGTCCCCGGCGTCGTTTATGGCGACAAGAAGGAGCCCCAGAACATCTCCTTCGCCTATAACGAGTTGCAGCCGCATGTGAATACCGGTCGCTTCATGTCGACCCTCGTCGACCTCGAGGTCGACGGCGCCGTCGTACGCGCCATCCCGCGCGACATCCAGTTCGAGCCGGTGCGCGACTTCATCAGCCATGTGGATTTCCTGCGTCTCGGCAAGAATGCCCGCATCCATGTCGAGGTCCCGGTCCATTTCAAGAACCACGCCGATTCACCCGGCCTCAAGAAGGGTGGCGTGCTCAACATCGTGCGCCATGAGATCAGCCTCTATTGCCCGGCCGATTTCATTCCCGAGGAAATCCTGATCGACCTGACTGGTCTCGAGATCGGCCATTCGATCCATGCCTCGGCGGTGAAGCTCCCGGAGAACGTGACCCCGGCTATTCGCGAGAGGGACTTCACCATCGCGACGATCGCCGCTCCTGCCGGCCTCAAGGAAGAAGAGGAAGCCGCTGCCGCCGCCGAAACACCGTCTGCGGAAGTCCCGGCGACCGCCCAGAAGGCGCCCCCCACGGCGCCGGGTGCAGCGCCTGCTGCCGGCAAGGACGCCAAGGCCGCCGCGGCACCCGCCGCCAAGGGCGCCGCTCCGGCGCCGGCTGCTGCCAAGGGTGGCGACAAGAAGAAGTAACCCTGCTCTTCCCGTTCCCCAGGGACCGGGAAGAAGGAGGAAGGCTCGATGCTTCTTCTGGTCGGGCTCGGCAATCCCGGGTCCAAATACGCGGCCAACCGGCACAATATCGGCTTCATGGCGGTGGACGAAATCGTCCGCCGCCATGGCTTCGCGTCGTGGCGCAAGCGCTTCCAGGCCGAGACGGCAGAAGGCACGCTCGGCGGCGAACGCACTTTGGCGCTGAAGCCGCAGACCTACATGAATGAATCGGGCCGCGCCGTCGGCGCGGCGATGCGGTTCTACAATCTGACCACGGATGACGTCGTCGTGCTTCATGACGAGATCGACCTGCCGCCCGCCAAGGTCAGGGTGAAGACCGGCGGCGGCAGCGCCGGCAACAACGGCATCCGCTCGATCGACGCCCATATCGGCAATGACTATCACCGCGTGCGGCTCGGTGTCGGCAAGCTCGAGGTGAAGGGAACGGCGCATGTGCATGTGCTGGGCGACTTCAGCAAGGCCGATCGCCTCTGGCTCGAACCGCTCATCACGACGATCGGCGAGAATGCGCCCCTCCTCGCGGCGCATGATTTCGCGACCTTCCAGAACAAGGTGCATCTGGCGCTCAACCCCGAGCCCGAGAAGCCCAAACCCGAGAAGAAGGAGAAAGAATAATGGGTTTCAAATGCGGCATTGTCGGCCTTCCGAATGTCGGCAAATCAACCTTGTTCAACGCCCTCACCCAGACGGCGGCGGCGCAGGCCGCGAACTATCCCTTCTGCACGATCGAGCCCAATGTCGGCGATGTCGGCGTCCCCGATGAGCGCCTCGACCAGCTCGCGGCGATCGCCAAGAGCGCGCAGATCATTCCCACCCGCCTGACTTTCGTCGACATCGCCGGCCTGGTGCGCGGCGCCTCCAAGGGCGAAGGCCTCGGCAACCAGTTCCTCGCCAATATCCGCGAGGTCGACGCCATCGCCCATGTGGTACGCTGCTTCGAGGACGGCGACGTCACCCATGTCGAAGGCGGCGTCGACCCGATCCGCGACATCGAGACGATCGAGACCGAATTGATGCTGGCCGATCTCGACAGCCTCGAGAAGCGGGCGAGCAATCTGGAGAAGCGCCTGCGCGGCGGCGATAAGGAAGCCAAGGAGCAGTTCGACCTGGTCAAGCGTGCCCTCGTGCTGCTGCAGGACGGCAAGCCGGCGCGGCTCGTCGACCGCAAGCCCGAGGAGGAGAAGAATTTCCGCATGCTGGGCCTCCTCAGCTCGAAGCCCGTCCTTTATGTCTGCAATGTCGAGGAGGCGTCCGCCGACAAGGGCAATGACTATTCGGCGCGGGTCATCGCGCGCGCCAGGCAGGAAGGCGCCGAAGCGGTCGTCGTCTCGGCCAAGATCGAAAGCGAGATTGCGATTCTGCCGTTCGCCGAGCAGAAGGACTATCTCGATACGATCGGCCTCGCCGAACCCGGCTTGAACCGGGTGATTCGCGCCGGCTACGAGCTTTTGCACCTCGTCACCTATTTCACCGTGGGGCCGAAGGAGGCCCGCGCCTGGACCGTCACCCGGGGCACCAGGGCGCCGCAGGCAGCTGGCGTCATCCACACCGATTTCGAGAAGGGCTTCATCCGCTCCGAAACCATCGCCTATGACGACTATGTCGGCCTCAACGGCGAAGCCGGAGCCCGCGACGCCGGCAAGCTCAGGCTTGAAGGCAAGGACTACATCGTGCAGGACGGCGACGTGCTGCATTTCCGCTTCGCCAATTAGCATCGGACCGAAAAGTTGCAGACTTTTCGGGCAAATCCGATGCGCATCAGATAGGTCCCCTCGATGTCCGACCTTCTCCATTACGAGGACTTCACCGTCGGGGAGAGCTTCGACCTCGGCGACTATCGGGTGACGGCGGACGAGATCAAGGCCTTCGCGCGCGAGTTCGACCCGCAGTTCTTCCATCTCGATGAGGAGCGCGCCAAATCCTCTGTCCTCGGCGGACTCTCGGCTTCCGGCTGGCATACCTGCGGCATGCTCATGCGTCTGATGGTCGACGGCTATCTGGGCCGCACCGCCGGCATGGGCTCGCCCGGCCTCGATGAGGTCAAATGGCTGAAGCCCGTCTATGCCGGTGAGACGCTGCACGGCCGGATGACCGTCCTCGCCAAGCGCCAGTCGAAGAGCCGGCCAGACATGGGCCTCGTCACCATGCACTGGGAGGCCCAATCGCACGAGGGCGTGACCAAGATCGACATGACCGGCATCAACCTCATCAAGGTGCGCGCGCCATGATGGGGCTCTATTACGACGAGACGCATGTCGGGCAGAAATGGAGGCTCGGCTCCTATCATTTCACGCGCGAGGGGGTGCTGCGCTTCGCCCGCGCCTATGACCCACAGTCTTTCCATGTCGATGACGCCGCCGCCGCCGCGAGCCATTTCGGCCGGCTCGCGGCATCCGGCTGGCACACGGCGTCGGCCTGGATGCGCTGCTATGTCGAAGCGGACGACGACGCGCGCCGGCAGCGGAGCGCCCGCGGCGAGATCTTGCCCGAGCACGGCCCTTCCCCCGGCATCACCGACCTCAAATGGATCAAGCCGGTCTATCCGGGCGACACGGTCACCTATTGGATGGAGCTCGTCGGCCGCCGCGAGCTGGCGTCGCGGCCGCGCTGGGGCCTCGCCACCAAACACAGCGAAGGCTTCAACCAGGATGGCGAGCTGGTCTTCGCCTTCGACGGCAAGGTGATGATTCAGCGCAAAGACGCCTAAACCGGGATCTCCACCACCGCGCGCAGGCCCCCGAGCGGGCTTTCCTCGAGCTTGATGTCGCCGCCATGGGCACGCGCGATGTCGCGCGCGATGGCGAGGCCGAGACCGGTGCCGCCTTCGTCCTGGTTGCGCGCCTCGTCGAGCCTGAAGAACGGGCGGAAGACGTCCTCGCGCATATTGGCCGGGATGCCGGGGCCGTTGTCATCGATGATGATGCGCAGGCGGTTGCGCTTGGTCTTCACCGTGACGGCGACCGTCTCGCCATAGCGCGCCGCATTGGCGATCAGGTTGACGATGAGCCGGCGGAACGCATTGGGCTTGACCTTGGCGACGAGGCTCTGCGCCACGTCCACCTTCACCTTAGAATGCGGCCGCGTGCCGGTCTTGACCGCGCCGGCGACCATCTCGGCGATGTTGTGCGCCTCGGCCCTCTCGCCGCCGGCGCCGCGGGCGAAGTTCATATAGGCCTCGAGCATCGTCTGCATTTCCTCGACATCGCCCTTGAGCGCCTTCACTTTCGCACTGTCGCCGAGGAAGGCGAGCTCGAGTTTGAACCGGGTGAGGATGGTGCGCAGGTCGTGGCTGACGCCGGCCAGCATCGCGGTGCGCTGCTCGACATGGCGTTCGATACGTTCCTTCATGTTGAGGAAGGCCTGCGCCGCCTGGCGTACTTCCGCAGCGCCACGCGGCGAGAAATGGCTGACGTCGTGGCCGAGGCCGAAGCCGCGCGCCGCATGGGCGAGGTCGATGATCGGCTTGATCTGCTTGCGCAGGAACATGACGGCGACGGCAAGCAGGATGAGCGAGGAGACGAACATCCAGAACAGCAGCTGATTGGTGTTCGCCGCATAGGCTCGGTCGTCGTCGGCGAGGAAGCGGAAGATCGTGCCTTTCTCCGCTTCGACGCGAATCTCGACGAAGTTGGGATTGCTGCTGCTGTCGATCCAGAACGGCCGGCCGGTCTCATTGTCGAGATAGCGGTTGAGCCGGGTGTCGACCATCGACAGCCAGGGCACGGATACTGGCGCCGGCAGCGCGGTATTGTGCTCGACGCTGAGCCGCAGACGCAGACGGTCGTTCGCCATCATGCGCAGGTCCTCGATCGCCCGCGTGGTCTTGTCGGACCGGTCATAGAGATCGATGACCAGTGAGATTTCCCGCGCCAGTGATCGGGCCAGGACCTTGGTCACGCTGTCCCAGTGGCGGTCGAGGATGATGCCGACCATGATGCTCTGCATGAGCACGATGGGGACCACCACGATGAGCAGCGAGCGCTGATAGAGCCCGGCCGGCAGGTAGCGTTCGAGCAGGCGGTTGAACCGCCAGTAGAGCGAATGCTGTTCGACCTTCCTGTCGGTCTCGGTGATGGCGCTCATGACATCCTGCTCTCAGTCGACATGGAGAGTATACCCTGCCCCGCGCACCGTTTGCAGATAAACCGGATTGGACGGATCCTCCTCGATCTTCTGGCGCAGACGGTTGATCTGGACATCGACGGTGCGGGCATTCTCCTCCGCCCCATCGGGCGCCAGCTCGGCACGGGTGATCGGCCGTCCGGCATTCTGGATGAACAGCCTCAGCAACTCACGCTCGCGCGTCGTCAGCTTGATGAGCTCGCCGTTCTTGCGCAGCTCGCCGCGCGGCATGTTGAACAAGCACTCTCCGAAGCGCACATCGACCCGCTGATCGCCGGGCGGCGCCGCCCGGCGCAGGAGATTTTGCACCCTGAGCAGCAATTCCCGGGGCTCGAACGGCTTCGGCAGGTAGTCGTCGCTGCCCGCCATCAGCCCGTTGATCCGGTCTTCGATTTCCGAGAGCGCCGACAGCATCAGGATGGGAATGCGCTCATCCGAGCCGCGCAGCGACTGCGCCAGCGCCGTTCCGCTCTCGCCCGGCATCATCACATCGAGGATGAGCAGGTCGAAAGCGAGCCCGCGCATCTTGTCGCGCGCCACGGCGGCGGTCGGAGCCACGCTGACCCTGAAGCCGTTCTCCGCGAGATAGGACTGCAGCAGCTCGCGGATGCGCCGGTCGTCGTCGATCACCAGTATATGCGGCTTGTCGTCGCTCATTCCCGTGCCTGCAATTTGCGGCTTCTCAGCCATTCGCTGACACTCGCGCGGTTTTCCGGGCTGATCAGATGGTAAAGCACCTTGCGATAGGCGGGTTCCGTGTCATCGCCGGCCTCGCCGAGCGCGCGGATGATGCGCTCCGCCTGCGGCGCCATCAGCTTGAGGCGCAGGTTTTCTCCCTCCTTGGTGAGGAAGAGCAGCCGCTGCCTGCGGTCGAGGTCGCCGGGGCGCTGATAGACGAGGTCCTTCTCGATCAGGTCACGCAGGACCCGGCCCAGGCTCTGCTTGGTGATGCCGAGGATGCTCAGGAGCTGCGCCACCGTCATGCCTGGATTGCGGCCGACGAAATGCACGACCCGGTGATGCGCTCGCCCGAAGCCCCATTCGGAGAGGATGGCGTCGGGATCGGAGGTGAAATCGCGGTAGGCGAAGAACAGAAGCTCGATCAGGCTGACGACGTCTTCATCGCCCACATCGCGGTCGGAAATTATGTCAGCCATATTGACGTATTTTCCAAAGTTTGTTACAAGACATCACAATCGCAGGAAACCTTGTTGCGTCATTGTGGCCGAATATTTGGACAGCCGTGATGACATATAGGCCGAACCGTCGCTGCGTGCAAAAATGCCCGCAACGCCCGGAAAAATTGGGAGACTAGCCATGTCGATCGTTCCTTTTGACCAGCGCGAAGGCGTTATCTGGATGAATGGCGAATTCGTGCCGTGGAAGGATGCGAAGATTCACGTGCTTTCGCATGGCCTCCATTACGGCAGCGGCGTCTTCGAGGGCGAACGCGCCTATGGCGGAGAGATCTTCAAGCTGACCGAGCACACTCAGCGCCTGTTCGACTCGGCCGAGATCCTCGACATGAAGATCCCCTATACGGTGGCCGAGATCGACGCCGCCTGCCGCGAGACGTTGAAGCGGCAGGGTTTTGCCGATGCCTATGTCCGCCCCATCGCCTGGCGTGGCTCTGAGATGATGGGCGTCGCCGCCCAGAACACCAGGACCAATGTCGCCATCGCCATCTGGCAATGGCCGGCCTATTTCGATCCGGCCCAGCTCGAGAAGGGCATTCGCCTCGACATCGCCGAATACCGCCGTCCCGATCCGATGACCGCGCCGTCCAAGGCGAAGGCCGTCGGCCTGTACATGATCTGCACGATCTCCAAGCACAAGGCCGAGCGCAAGGGCTATGCCGATGCCCTGATGCTCGACTGGCGTGGTCAGGTGGCCGAATGCACCGGCGCCAATATCTTCTTCGTCAAGAATGGCGAGATCCACACGCCGACGCCGGACTGCTTCCTCGACGGCATCACCCGGCGCACCGTCATTGGCCTGGCGCAGAAGCGCCAGATCAAGGTGGTCGAGCGCGCCATCATGCCGGAAGAGCTCGCGGGCTTCGAGCAGTGCTTCATCGTCGGCACCGCGGCGGAAGTGACGCCGGTCGGCGAGATCGGCCCGCACAAATTCAAGGTCGGCGACCTCACCCGCACCTTGCGTGCCGACTATCTCAACGAAGTGCAGCCGAAGAAGAAGGCGGCCTGATCACCTGTCTTTGCGGGCGCGCCCGAACTGCGCCCGCAATTCGTCCTTGGCACGCTCCAGCACGGCTTTCTGTGCCTTGGGCAGGTCCTTGCCGCCGCGATTGACGTAGAAGGTCAGCATCGACATGGCCGACCGGAAGGCGTTCGTCTTTCGTCTGCGGCTCTCTTCCGCCGAGCGCTTGAGCGAGCTCGCGATGCGCTTGGGACTCTTCCAGGTGAACACGCCCTTGTCGAGATCGAGCGCGTCACTCTCCTCGGTCACCGCTTGCGACCAGCGTTTCCTGCGGGCTGTGGTCATGATGGCTCCTCGCTGTGCACCGACAACAGCGGTCAACGACGGAGGTTCCGAACGCCTACCCTCCCGTCACCGGCGGGAAGAAGGCGATCTCGCGGGCGCCCGCGATCGGGGCATCGAGCGGGGCATGCGTCTGGTCGATGGCGGCGCGGATGATGCGCGGATCGGCGAAGGCCGAGGCATAGGCGTCGTCGCGGCTTTTGAGAAAATCGATCAGCCGGCTGACGGTCGTGACATCGGCCGGAAGGACGATATCCTCCTCCCCCTTGCCGATGATCTGACGCATGCGCGCAAAATACAGAAGCTTGGTCACTTGTCGTCCATCACATGGCCGATGCCGGCGCGGCAATAGTCATAGCCCGTATAGAGGGTGAGGGCCGCCGCGATCCACAGGCAGAACAGGCCGAATTCGCTGACATAGGGAACGATCTTGTCGCCGGCCGGCCCGGCGATGAGGAAGCCGATGGCGATCAGTTGCACCGTGGTCTTCCATTTGGCGACCTTGGTCACCGGCACCGAGACGCGCAATTCCGCCAGGAACTCGCGCAGGCCCGATACCAGAACCTCGCGCGTGAGGATGATCACCGCCGCCCAGATATGGGCGTCATCGATGGTGCGGTCGGTGGTGAGGACGAGAAGCACGACCGCCACCAGCACCTTGTCGGCGATCGGATCGAGCATGCGGCCGAGCGCCGATTGCTGGCCCCAGCGTCGCGCCAGATAGCCGTCGAAGAAATCGGTGATCGCCGCGCCTATGAACAGGGCAAGCGCCGTCCAGCGCGCGGCATCGCCGCCCCACAAAATGAGCCCGGCGACCAACGGCACCGCGACCAGCCGGCCATAGGTAAGCAGGTTGGGCAGGCTCAGCGCATGGCGCTGGCTGTCCTTCTGGGCCAGTTTGGTTACCGCATCGCTCATGGACCGCCCTCATGGAAGTGGTCATAAATAGCCTGGGCCAGAGCGTAATTCACCCCTGCGACCTTTGCCAGATCGGCAAGGCTGGCCCGCGCTACCGCCTTGGCCGATCCAAAAGCCTGCAATAAGGCTTTTTTGCGAGTCGGGCCAATCCCCGCGATCTCGTCCAGCGGGTTGAGCGCGATCGCCTTGGCCCTTTTGGCCCTGTGGCTGCCGATGGCGAAGCGATGCGCCTCGTCTCTCAGCCGCTGGATATAGTAAAGCACCGGATCGCGCGCCTCGATCATGAAGGAGGATCTCTCCGGCACATAGAAATGCTCCCGCCCGGCATCCCGGTCTGGTCCTTTTGCGACGCCCGCGATGCACAGATCGGCAATGCCGAGATCGGCGAGCACGGCGCGTGCGGCATTGAGCTGGCCCTGGCCGCCGTCGATCAGCACCAGGTCGGGCCAGGCCTGCGGCTGGTCGGGATTGGTCTCGTTGGCGGGCTCGCGTTCACCATGTTCCTTGAGCAGCCGGGCGAATCTGCGGGTCAGGACTTCGCGCATCATGCCGAAATCGTCTCCGGGGGTCAGGTCCTCGGCCCTGATATTGAACTTGCGATATTGCGATTTGAGGAAGCCCTCGGGCCCGGCCACGATCATGGCGCCGACCGCCTGGGCCCCCTGGATGTGGGAATTGTCATAGACCTCGATGCGCCGCGGCGGCTCGGCCAGGCCGAAGACCCGGGCGACGCCGGCAAGGAGCTTCGCCTGCGAGGAGGATTCGGCGAGCTTGCGGCCCATGGCCTCGCGCGCATTGGTGACGGCATGGTCGACCAGCGCCTTCTTCTCGCCGCGCTGCGGCACCGCGATCTCGACCTTGCGGCCGGCATGGGTGGCGAGCGCCTCTTCGAGAAGCTCCTTCTCCTCGATCTCCTGCGAGAGCAGGATCAAGGGCGGGATCGGCTTGTCGTCATAGAACTGCGCCAGGAACGAGCCCAGCACCTCCGCCACCGGCAAGGACTTGTCGGCGCGCGGGAAATAGGGCCGGTTGCCCCAGTTCTGCCCGGCGCGGAAGAAGAACACCTGGATGCAGGTCTGGCCGCCCTCCTGCGCGAGGCCGAAGACGTCGGCCTCCTCCACGCCTTGTGGGTTGATGCCCTGCTCCGAGGTGACGAAGCTCATCGCCTGGATGCGGTCGCGATAGCGTGCCGCGCTCTCGAAATCGAGCTTCTCCGAGGCCTCTTCCATGAGCTTGGCGAGTTCGGCCTTCACTGTCTTGCTCTTGCCGTTGAGGAAGGCTTCGGCCTCCTTCACCAGCTCGCCATAGGCCGGAAGCTCGATCTCGCCGGTGCAGGGCGCCGAGCAGCGCTTGATCTGATAGAGGAGACAGGGCCTAGTGCGGTTCTCATAGACGCTGTCGCTGCAGGATCTGAGCAGGAAGGCCTTCTGCAGCGCGTTGATGGTGCGGTTGACGGCGCCGGCCGAAGCGAAGGGTCCGAAATAGCTGCCCTTGTGCGAGCGGGCGCCGCGATGCTTGACGATCTGGACCACCGGGTGGTCCTTGCGGATGAGAATATAGGGAAAGGACTTGTCGTCGCGCAGCGAGACATTGAAGCGCGGCCGCAGTTTCTTGATCAGGTTGGCTTCCAGAAGCAGGGCTTCCGCTTCCGTTTCGGTCGTCACGAACTCCATGGTGGCGGTGAGCGAGATCATCGCCGCGATGCGGTTCGTATGGCCGCCGAGCCTTATATAGCTGGCCACCCGGTTCTTCAGGCTGCGCGCCTTGCCGACATAGAGGACGTCGCCCTTGGCATCGAACATCCGGTAGACGCCGGGCCGGTTGGGCAGCGTCTTCAGATGGGCGCGGATGACATGCGGGCCTGGGCCTTCGCCCATGACCTCATCGGCCTCCTCCACAATGATGTCTTCCGGGTCGTCCATAGGGCCCAATATCGTGATTCTGGCGGGTTTCCGCAAATACCACGATGGGCCGCCGGGAACTGGCAGGACGCGAAGTCAAGCCGCCTGCTTTGCCCTTACCGCATAGACATGGTCGACGAGGCCCCAATCCCTGGCCTCCTCCGCTGTCATGAAGAAGTCCCGGTCGAGGGTGCGCTCGACCTCTTCGGGACTGCGCTTGCAGTGCTTGGCATAGAGCCCGATCATCCGGCGCTTCATCTTGATGATATCCTCGGCATGGCGCTCGATATCGGAGGCCTGGCCCTGGAAGCCGCCAGAGGGCTGGTGCAGGAGGATGCGGGCATTGGGCAGCGAGATGCGCCGGCCAGGCTCTCCCGCCATCAGGAGAAAGGACGCCATCGAGGCGGCGAAACCCATGCACACGGTCGAGACCGGGCATTTGATGTATTGCATCGTGTCATAGATGGCGAAGCCGCTCGTCACCACGCCGCCCGGCGAGTTGATATACATGGCGATCTCCTTGGCCGGGCTTTCGGCCTCGAGGAACAGGAGCTGCGCGCAGATGAGGGCCGACACGTTGTCGTCGATAGGTCCGTTGAGGAAGACGATGCGCTCGCGCAGAAGCCTCGAGAAGATGTCGAAGGAGCGTTCGCCGCGGCTCGACTGCTCGACGACGATGGGAACGAAGTTGGTCATGCCGCCCTCATCATCAGGGGGGCTGTGTTGTCATTGGCGGCGGGCGCCAGCCTGGCGAAGCCCTCATGCACGATGCGCAGATGCGTGCCGCCCGCATCCGTCGGCCTCAACTCGAAGCTGACGACCGTGTCGAGCCTGTTGCCGAGACCGTCGCGCTCGTCGCTGCGCCAGACGCAGCGCAGGAACCGCTCGGGCTCGGCCGCGATGATCCGGCAGTCGACATCCTCCGGCACCAGCCATTGCGCGACCAGGTCGGGCTCGGTCAAGGCCCGCCAGACCTTCTGCGGCCGGTCGTCGAGCTCGCATTCCGTGATGATATGATCGTCCGCCTGGGTCTCGCTGCTCATGGATCCATTCCCTTCAGCACATCCTTCAGTTTCTCGATCCGCTCGGGCCAGAAGGCGCGATAGCGCTCGATCCAGCTCAACAGCGGCGCCATGCCCTTCGGATCGGCCCGATAATAGGCGAAGCGGCCTTCCCGCCTTTCGCTGACCAGCCCCGCCCCTTTGAGCGTCGCCAGATGCTGCGAGATGGCGGGCTGCGACACGGCGAAATGGCCTTTGAGCTCGCTGACGCTCATCTCCCGCGCCGCCACGCGCTCGAAGACGGCGCGGCGGGTGGGATCGGCCAGGGCGCGGAAGATCTCGGTTTCGATCATGGAAGACATATAAGCAAATACTTATGCAAAAAACAAGACCATCACAATCCGGTTAGGTCGGGTCTTCGACATTGCCGCGGGGCTCCCGGATATTAAGTTGGGGGGACGGACGGCCTGTGGAGGACCCATGCTGAGACAATGGACAGCCGCTTTCCTGTTTCTCCTCGCGGCGACGATCGCCGCCTCGGCCCATCACGGCTGGGGCAGCTATGATTCGACGAAGAAGTTCACCATCGAGGCCGCGATCGAGATGGCGGCCTGGCAGAACCCGCACGCCCATGTGATGCTCAAATACGAGAACGCGACCTGGGAAGTGACGCTGGCGCCGATCTCGCGCATGGAGCGCCGCGGCCTGAGCGAGGAGATGCTGAAGTCGGGCACGGTCATCCAGGCCGAGGGCTATCCCTCGACCCGCCGCGAGCATGAGATGCGGGCCGAGCGCATCACCGTCGCCGGCAAGGTCTATGAGATGCGTTAGCGCCGGATGTGGGACGCCTTCCTCCAGGGTGTGGAATTCTCCGGTCTCGGATTTGCCGCCCGTGGCTCGGTCTGGCTCTATCCGCTCGCCAACCTGACCCATGTCGTCGGCGCGTCGCTGCTGGTCGGCGCCATCCTTGTCTTCGACGTCCTGCTGCTGCGCAACCGGTTCGATCTGGCGGCCGGCATCTCGTGCGTGGCGCTCGCCATCGCCGCGACCGGCCTTGCCCTTCTTCTCCTCAGCGGACCGGTCATGTTCAGCGCCGAAGCGACGGCCTTCGGGCGCAATCCGGTTTTCATCGTCAAGATGATCCTGATCGCCGCCGGTCTCATCAATCTCGTTCTCTACCATCGCGCGAAGCACCGGGCTCCGATGCATCCGCCGGTGCCGCCCGGGGCCCGCTGGCATGCGGGAGTGTCGGCAAGCATATGGCTCCTCGCGGTGATCGCCGGCCGCGCTATCGCCTATGTCTGAAGACTTGAATCATTTTCTCAGTGGCGGCCCGTAAGCATTTGTTGGGATTCAGGAAATCCCACACCCGTCAGCACTCGTTGTCCTCGAACCGATAGGCCATGAACAGCGTATCGTCCGGCAGGTCGGGCGAGGAGAGCGGCGCGAAGCCGAGATTGCGATAGAAGGCCTGAGCCGCTGAATTCTTCGGATTCACCTGAAGATGGACGCCGGGCGATCCGTGTCGCGCCAGCTCTTCCATGATCGTCTGCATCAGATGGCGCCCGATGCCCTGGCCGCGCGCTTCGGACAGGAGATCGATATGGATATGCGAAGGATAAGGGCCGAGGACCGATGGCACGTCGAGGAACGGACGATGCACGGCGCGGCGCACCCAGTCGCTGCCCTGCCACTGCCCGGCATCGTCGCCCGGATCGGCATGCAGCTTCCGCAGCCTGGGCAGCCAATCGGCAGCGAGCCGCTTGTTGAAGTCCCGCGTGTCGAGCGCCGCGAGGACATAGCCGGCGGGGCCGCGCGGCCCATCGAGGGTGAAAGCGAGATCGGGCTCGAGCATCACATAGGGTCCGACGAAGACCTCGCCCAAGAGATCCGGGTCGTCCTGCAGATGGCTCGCATCCCTGCCGGCGTCGCCCGTCCTCAGACAGACGCGATAGAGCGATGGAAGATCATCGGGCGTTGCCGGACGCAGGCGATAAGACTCGAGGCTCATGGGTAAAATGTCCATTGGGATCACGCTGCATTGGATCTTGGAGGGAGGTCGGTGAGTATCTGCCGACAGAATTCCGGCAGACGGTGGATCTCGCCGCTCGCGGCGCGCTCGACATTCGCGCAGCCGAGCCGGCGCGTTTGGGCGAGTTGGTCGCGCAGGACGGATGCTGCCCGCAAGATAAGCGCCGGCACGACGAAAAGACTTCCCGTCGCACCGGCCCCTATCGCTCCTGTCGCACTTTTGGAGTTTGCAGATTGGCTTTCCCTGCGGCTCACGGCTTGCGCACGCTTTTCACCGGTCTCGGACATGGCGGAGATCGAGCGCGAGCGGGACCAGAAAGAGCTTGCTGTGATTGACTGCGCAGCGTTGCGGCGAAGACGTCGTGGCGCCATGCGCGATGGTGCCGCCGCCGAAGGCGATAGCTCCAGGGCTCAAGGGCGAAGCCTTACGAGCGAGCTCTCCCCTGGGCATTGCGGCATCCTCCGTTGGTATGTTTTTGGCATGCTATCGGACTGCTTTGAGTTAGTCCAGAGGCTGCGGGGTATGAACCTCAAAAATTTTGCCCTTACGATAAGTAAACTCATCATATTGTTATAACAACAATTTTTTCAATTTATCATGTAATATCACAACCTTATCTGTTCGCATGCCACACTCCAAAACCATACCGGTATTGTCATCAATGTCGGATCACCTTATGGTGAAGTTCCGTTCCACAACCGGTACCAATGACTGAGACCCAGGAAATCCGCCGTCGCATGGACAGTCTGACGGGCCCGCTCGGCATGCGGCTCGTCATGGCGATGACCTCCGCGATCGAGGACCGCACTTTGGGGCCCGGCCTGCCCTTGCCGCCGGAACGGGAATTCGCCAGCGAGCTCGGCGTCTCGCGCTCGACCTTGCGCCAGAGCCTCGAGCAACTGGCCAAGGACGGCTATGTGGCGACGCGGGCCGGCGCCGGCACCTTCATCGCCAACCGCATCTTCAAGCCGATTACCCGGCTGACCGGCTTCACCGACGACATGCTCAGCCGCGGCCTCAAGCCCGCCTCGCGCATCCTGGAGCTCAAGGTAATGCCGGTGCCGCCCGACATCTCGTTTCGCACCGGTCTGCCTTTCGGCACGCAGATGATGATGCTCACCCGCCTGCGTCAGGTGGATGACGACGTGATGGGCCTCGACCGCTCGATCTTTCCGCTTCAGGCGGTCGGCGCCGATTACGACGGGACGGGATCACTCTATGCCCGCATGGACGCGATGGGCGGCCGGCCGCGGCGCATCATGCAGAGCCTCAAGGCGACCGAGGCGCCCGCCGACATTGCCGAGCATCTCGGTATCAGGCCGGGCGCCGCCGTGCTCGCCATTCACCGCATCGGCTACGCCGCCGCCGGCAATGTGCTCGAGGACGCCATGAGCTGGTATCGCGGCGACCGCTACGAATATATCGCCGAGATCACGGAATGAGCGACTCTGGCGGCATGACGTTGACCGACGAATATTGCGACAGTATCACCGCCATGCTGAGGGAATTGGTTGCGTCGCAGCGCGACAAGCTGGCGCTGGCGCAAAGCTGGATCGCCGATGTGCTGGCGCTAGGCGGCCTCGTCTATGTCACCGGCAGCGGCCATTCCCACATGATCGCCGAGGAAGTGTTCTATCGCGCCGGGGGGGCCGCTCCTGTCCAAGCCATCCTCGACCCCGCACTCATGCTGCATCAGGGCGCCCACCGCTCGACCGTGCTCGAACGGCTCGAAGGCTATGCCCGGGTCGTGCTGCAGGACTATCCGATCGGCCCCAAGGACATCGTCCTCATCGCCTCCAATTCGGGCCGCAATGCGTTTCCCATCGAGGCCGCCCTGTTCGCGCGCGAGAAAGGCGCCCGGACCATCGCCATCACCTCGAGCGATCACGCCGCCCGCGTCACCTCGCGCCACAAGAGCGGCCGCATGCTGCACGAGGTCACCGACCTCGTCATCGACAACCACGCGCCCTATGGCGACGCCTGTCTGACCATTCCCCATTCCGACAAGCGCATGGGCTCGACCTCGACGATCTCCGGAGCCTTCATCGTCAACGCGGTCATGGCGGAAGCGGTGGCCAATCTCGCCCGCCGCGGCATCGATGTCGATATATATCGCAGCGCCAATGCCGGCGGCGGTGGCGATGCCGAGGAGATCGTGAAGCGCTGGCGCGCCCGCATCCGCGGGCTTTAGCTACGGCCTGAGCTTTGGCGGCTAACCGGCCTTGTAGTCTCACCCAATTGGATCTCAACAGGCAGAACGAATTCGCCTTGCTCGAACTTGCCTGTCTGCAAGCGCTCCAGAAGCTTTGCCGCTCCATCGCCTCCCACGCGGTAGGCGGGCGAACGGACGGTTGTCAGCGGCGTCTCGGAATACTGCCAAAAATCAAACGCGTTGAAACCCGTCACCATGACATCCTGGGGAATATTCGCGCCGAGGCGGCGAATATGCTGCATCGCGGCTATCCCCATTTGATCATTTGCAGCCAGGATGAGATCGGGAAAACCTTTCTCGTCTACATAGGTCTTCAAGGCTTCGCCGATCGCACGGAAGTCGTTTTCCGGGCACTTGACAACATCTTGCTCCAAACTTCTGCCGGATTGTTCAATAGCTTTTCGGATGCCTCGCTCCCGTTCCTCGAGGGCCGGCCAAGGCCAGTCCGAAGTCAGCGTGATAATCCGCCGCAAAGCATGCGCCAGGAGCATTTCGGTCAGCGCAAAGGCGCCGCCGAAATCATCCTGACGGACTATGCACACATCTTCCAAAGCCTTCGAAACACCTCCTTGGAAAAGAATGATCGGTTGCCGTAGACCCTGCAGGTGGGACAATACCTCGTTCCGCTCCTCAACCGGCCCGGAGAGAAGCACCAGCAGACCATCGGTTACAACATTCCTGAGCATGGAGATCTTCGACACCTTGGCTGCTTCGGCCCCATGCAGAAGTACGCTGTAGTTCCTTTCATTCAGATAGTTGCTGACGCCGGCGACAAGGTTTGTGATCCACGGATCGGCCAGAAACCGGGGTGAGCGATCCACAATGAGCATGCCTACGGAAAATCTTTGCCCCTTCCTCAACCCGCGGGCGACGAGATCCGGTCGGTAGCCGAGCTCGGCAATGGCCTGCTCGATCAGCTTCCGGGTCTGCTCGGTCATGCCGTCGAACTTGCCATTGATGACGTTCGAAACGGTCATCGCCGAGACGCGTGCCGTCCGTGCCACGTCCGCCAATGTCACCCGGCGTCGCGTCAAGTGGTTCTTTCAGGGCTTCCAGAGGGCAATTCGAGCGGACTATGCCACCAATGCTCAAATGGATTGCTATGGATTATCTGTTCGACCAGATCAGAACTCACGGCAGGAATTGCCCCATCCTTGCCGATATGCAGCACTTCGCGCGTCAAGGCGATCGCCTCGTCCGGAAGAGAAAAAGGGTAATCGCTTCCGAAGAATATTTTATCGCCCACTTGATACTCTTCTATGGCCTTCATGACATTGAAGAATTGCCATTTCCGATAGTACAAGGCGGAGATCTCAGCATAGACATTGGGCTGTTTGCGCACAATGGCGATGCATTCCTCGTACCACGGATGCCCCATATGGGCCATGACGATTTTTAGATCCGGGTAATCGAGGGCGATCTTCTCGACATATATCGGACGACCCAGATCCGCTCCATAGAGCCGGGTGAAAGTCGTTCCCATATGCATGGTGATCGGAATGTCATTCTTCTCGCAGTAGGCGAATATGGGCTGCAATCGAGGATCGCCGACCGGAACGCCATTGTAGATCGGACCGTACTTGACGCCCTTGAGTCCCAGCTTCCTGACGTCGTGGTCCAATCGCTCCACACAATCCGGACGACGCGGGTCGACATAAGCAAACCCTACGAACTTCTCCGGGAACCTCCCGACCGCTTCGGCGGTTACGGAATTTTCCCCCGCTATGCCGAGTGTTTCCTTGTATTCGAGCGAGAATATGATCGCCTTGTCGACATTTCGCAGCACCCGCACCAAGGTGTCTGCATCAGCCTTCTCGGGAATTTTCTTCTCTCTCACCCGCCCCAGCTGCTGCCCGTAGAGAGGTTGAACATGCGCATCGGCCCAGATGTTCACATGACAATCGACTATCATGGCGTCACCCTTCCGCGATTTCGAGATACATCTTTTCGCCGACCGACCCTCCAAGCCAAACATCGACACAGCTGCGCGCAAAGACTTCAACGTCGTCCATGTTGATCGCTGTCGCGAATATCGTGCCTGGAACCGGACCGGCGGGGCCCGACATCAGCGTGTTTCCGCGTTCGTAGAAGTAGCCGTAGTCGACAAGTCCTTTGCTGGCGTCGAGAGGCGGCGCTCCAGGCGGCAAGAACGCACCGGCTGGGATCGGTATATACAGCAGGTCGCCGGCTCCGGGATAGACACAGGCCCATTCGGGAGGCGGGGGATCGTCGAACGGGGGGGTCAGGGTATATATTTCGTTGTTGGCATACTTTGCGTGCCACACCCGGCTCTCGACCGGCATATGTTTGACCACGGCATCACAGGTTTTCGGCGACCTGTCCCATCTCAGCTTTAGAACGAGCGACGCTGCCCTCTTTCTCAACCCAATGCGTATGAATCTGGGCCTGCTTACCATGCCTTTCGACTCCCGTGATCCTGATGAAGCTTGAACTGTGCAACGGAAGGCTCACGCCGAACTCATTCATGCGGTTCGGCGCGACCTGCACGACTGTCGTCTCTATTGCGGTGTATTTAGAATCCGAACCACTTGAGCCGCCACCCTGCGACCTGGCCGGAATCGGAAAGATAGTTGATCCAGGTGTTCAAAAAGGCTTGAAAATGCGGGTCGCCCGGCTTTATCGCGTAGGCCAGGCCGGTCGCATTGAGCAGCTCTCCGCTGCCATCGGGTATCGTGCGCAGACTGGCCGTCGGGTTGTTCTTCATGAAGAGAAGATTGTTCACGTGGTCCGTTATATGCGCATCGGCGCGGCCGTTCATGACTTCCATGTGGGGTGCGTAGTTGTTGTCCGAAACTATGGGCACCATCTTGGCAAGCGGGAGGTGCTGCTTCACGAAAGTCTCGCCGGACGTGCCGGAAAGTGTCGCAATCGTCGTTTCCGGATTGTTCAGATCCTCCCAGCCCTTATAGGGACTGTCCT
This sequence comes from Parvibaculaceae bacterium, assembly GCA_050251035.1. Lineage (GTDB taxonomy): Bacteria > Pseudomonadota > Alphaproteobacteria > Rhizobiales > Aestuariivirgaceae > Taklimakanibacter. The sequence continues at coordinate 7,272 of JBFWNN010000001.1, read as the reverse complement.
TGCGCACCAGGAACGAGTAACCGAGCTTGCCGTAAGGCACCGTGAACACCACGGTCTGCGCTCTTTCCGGCGTCGCAAACATGTCGACCATGACAATCTCATACTTGTTGCCGAGAAGGCCCGGAATGAGCGTGGCCCATGTGCTGTCGACGATCTCGAGTTTCACCCCGAGGACGTCGGCAAGATTCTTCGCCATGTCGACATTCATTCCCTCCCACTCGTTGGAAGCGGGATTCTTGCTCTGGGAGGGCGGGGAATCGGCCATGCCGACCCGCAAGACTCCTTCTTTCTTGATGCTCTCCAGAAGCGCGGATGTCTGCGCTTGTGCAGATGCGGCGAAAATGCTTAGCAGGCAAAAAACAATCGCCCTCATGATCATCGGCATTTCTCTCTCCTTTGTTTCTTTTCAGGCACTATCTCACCATCTTTCTTTCGATACGCCTCGAATAGAGGCTGATCGGAAAGATAATGATGAAGAACAGCATTGCGATGCTGCTTAGGAGCTCGACATACCGGAATGTCTGAGCACCGAGCGTGTAGGCCTGGTAAGCCATCTCGGCCACTCCGACACCCGCGAGCAATGTCGAGTTTTTGATGATCTCGGTCAGATAATTGACCAGCGCGGGGATCATCCGGCGCAAGGCCTGAGGCAGAACGACCTTGATCCATACGGCACTGCGGTTCAGACCAAGCGCCTCGCCCGCCTCCCATTGTCCGCGCGCTATGGATTCGATGCCCGCGCGGTAGATTTCAGCGAAATACGCCGCCGCCACCAGCCCCAATGCCAGCGTTCCCGACAACCATCCTGACAGCATCAGACCGAAGAGCGGTGGCAGGCAGAAATACGCCCAAAAGATCAGAGCCAGCTCCGGGGTGATGCGGAAGAATGCTATATATGCCTTTGCCGCGGCAGCCAGCCAACGCGACGTCGCGCGTCTCATCACGCACAAGGCCATGCCGGCAATGACTCCGATAATCGTCACGGCAATGGTGATGTGCAGGGTATTTTTCAATCCCTGCAGGAGTAGATCCATGTTGGCGATGACGACGTGCCAGTCCATCTGCATATGACTACGACGTCCTCAGGGTTGTTCGTTTCTCAAGGATGGAGAATCCCTTGAGGACGATCAGGCCGACGATGAAGTACAGGAGGGCCGAGATCGTAAGCATCTCGACGGGACGAGCCGTGTGCGTGCTGATACGTGTGGTCATCCGCATCAGCTCTGCAACCGAGATGATCGACAGGATAGACGTTCCCTTCAGGAGGCTGACCATGAGATTCGCCAACGTCGGCAGGATCAGTCGAAATGCCTGAGGCAAGACTATGCGCGACCATGTGATATAGGGTTTGACGCCAAGCGCGTGACAGGCCTCCCACTGCCCCCGCGGCACCGCGTCAATTCCTGCCCGGACGATCTCGCTCATGTAGGCGGCAGCATTCAGGCTCAATACTAGCGAGCTGCTTTCGAAGAGCGACAGGTCAACCCCTGTAAATCCAGGCAAGGCAAAGTGGACCCAGATGAGCTGGACGAACAGCGGCGTGTTGCGGAACACTTCCACAAAGGCAATGGCCAGCCACCGGACGAGTCGAAAGCTGGAACGTCCGGCGAATACCAGGAGAAGCGCGCCGATCATTCCCAGCATGCCGGCAAGAACGAAATAGAGCAGAGTCACCTGCAGGCCGGAAAGTATCGCGCGCCTATATTCCCAGGCGATACCAAAGTCTAGATTATGTAGATAATCCAGATTCATCTACGAACCGGCAAAGCCCATCGTCACATCCCTTGGTGCGCGCCCGAGCAAGTATGCGGCATGCCACAGAGAAGCCTGGTTCGCCGTTACGACGGGCCTTCCTGCCAGACGCTGAAGCTCCCCAATGCGGTCCAACGTGTTGATTGCCGTGTCTGGAACAAGGATGGGAAGCTTAGACGTGACCCGCGCACAGAAGCCCGACAGCTCCTGCGCGAGATCCACCGCAAAGCTCTCTTCCGTCAATACGCAGCCCAACGAGTGGGACTTCATGACGGAAACTCCCGCTTCCCTGAGGAAGCCGACGAACAGCTCCGTCACCGCGGCGTCATAGGCGCTCAGCAGATCGACTTGCGGCGCCCCCATCGCAAGCGCTGCCGTCGCCAGGGCCATCGATGTGCTCGTCGCAGGCTTTCCTGAAACGGATGACAATGCCGAAACCTGCGCTTGCGCCCGGTTGTAGCCACCGGCGAAGCTTCCGCTGGTGCAACCCCACAATATGCAATCTGCGCCACCCGTTGCGAGGCGGCGGGCGGATCCCGCCAGCGTGCCGTCGCTTCCGATCGCCAGCAGATTGTCCTTCTGCATGATCCCATCTGCCGGTGAGCGCTCGACGCGGACGGTGAGCGAGCGATAGTCCGTGTCTGCAAGTACCTCCTGAATGCGCAGCCATTCATAGTCGAAAGGTCCGTCATCCGGGAGGATCACGCCGATAACCGATCCCTTTTTCAATTTCGCGCCCTTCCCTTAATTATGTTGATTATCCTTCACTTTAACGATAAAGTAGATTCACTTGAGGAGTCAAGAGGGTGATTCATGTCCGATGCGCGCGTACGCATGACCATCGATCTACGAAGTCCCGGAAAGGCAACAGGCGTCATCCTCGTGCCTGTTTCGACGAATGAGTCCGCCTACGGCGTGATCCCGATCCCGATCGTCGCGATCAATGGCGGCGTTGGGCCATGCTTGTTGCTCGTGGCCGCGATCCATGGAGACGAATTCGAGGGTCCACTGGCTTTGCGTCGCCTCACGCGTGAGCTGGCCCCGTCCGAAATAGCCGGAAGAATTATCCTGCTCCCTTATGCCAACCTCCCTGCCCTGCGGGCGGGAGCGCGCGTCTCTCCACTTGACGGGAAGAACTTGAACCGCATTTTTCCGGGCGACGCGCAAGGCGGGCCTTCCGACATGCTTGCGCATTTCATGGCGCAAGTTCTTCTGCCGGAAGCCGATGTCGTCATCGATCTCCATTCCGGTGGACGCTCGCTGCTTTACACCCCTCTTGCAGCAACTCACCTGCGCGGCGATCCGGCAATCGACAGACAGGCTCTTGATGCGCTGAAGGCTTTCGGAGCGCCGATCGGCTTGATTGCCCGCGACATCGACAGCCACGGCCTGTTCGATTACACGGCAGAAAGTCTCGGTAAGCTGGTGATCTCCACCGAACTCGGCGGCGGCGCGATCTATGACCCGGAGGCGGGCCGGCTCGGGTATGAAGGCGTGCGTCGATTACTGCACCATTTCGGCGTACTTAGGAACGCCCCGCGCATCACGACCCCTTCGCGCATAATGGAAACGCCGAGCCTCGAATGCTTCTCCATGTCAAAGGCCGCTGGTCTCTATGAGCCTCACATCCGATTGGGATGCGAAGTTCACATCGGTGATGTTCTCGGCGAGGTTCACAGCCTCGATGATCACGATGCCGCATCGACTGTCACCCATGCGAAGACATCCGGAATACTGATCTGCCGTCGTGGCCAGGGGCTTGTCGCGTCAGGCGACTGTACGGCGATCGTAGCGCGCGATTTCGCGGAATAATCTGTACCGATCCTCAAGTCACAGCAAATGGGTAAATAGCATGTCACTGACGACATCTGAACGTGTTTCACAACAGAGCCGCTTCATTGCCGGCGGCACGATGTCCATAAATCGCGCGATTACGCCTCAGCGGGTATTTGTGCGGGCGAAAGGCGCCTATCTCTGGGATGCCGACGGGCGCAAGTATATCGACTATCACGCTGGTTTTGCACCTTACCTGTTCGGCCATGGCGATGCCGAGGTTGATCAGGCTGTCATCGACGCCATCAAATCGGGAGCTTCTCTGATCGGAGCGGGCACCATGCCCTGGGAGGCGGAAATAGCCGAGTTGCTTTGCCAGGCCGTGCCTGGACTGGAGCAGATCCAGTTGACCAACAGCGGATCGGAGGCGGTTTCTTATGCCCTGCGCATTGCCCGTGCAGCAACCGGACGAGATGTCGTCGTGGTCATGCAGGGCGGCTACAATGGCTGGTCCGACTATGTTTCATTCAACCTCATGGATTCTGCGGACTTTGTAAGGGATCACCAGGCCGGCGAAGAGTACCCTCTACGGCCAACCACCGCTGGAATTCCGAAAGCGGTATCCGACACGGTTCGAGTTGTCGAATACAACGATCTGCTGGCTGTCGAGCGCGCACTTGGACGGGGTGATGTGGCCGCCATCATCCTTGAACCCATTCTCCAGAATATCGGGGTCGTCAAGCCCGTCGCCGGCTATCTCGAAGGATTACGGGCCATTTGCGACCGCACCGGGACGAAGCTGATCTTCGACGAGGTGAAGACTGGGTTCCGTCATGCGCTCGGCGGATATCAGGCGATTTCGGGAGTCATTCCGGACCTCTGCACGTTCGGCAAGGCCGTGGCCAATGGCTATCCGCTGGGGGTCGTGGGAGGCAAGCGCGATGTCATGACTTATTGCAGCAACGCCGATCCGTCCCGACAGGTCATAATTGCCGGAACATACAATGGGTTCCACGCGAATGTCGCCGCCGCAAAGGCTGTGCTGATGCGACTTAAAGCGCGAGAAGCCGATATCTATAGCCGACTAGAGCAGCAGGGGGCGCGGCTTGAAGATGGCTTGACCAAAGTATTTTCCACTCGCAACTATCCAGTCACGATCGTGCGGCAGGGATCGGCTTTCTCAGTATATTTCATGGATCATGCTCCGCTGAACTGGCGGGACATCGCTCTCAACCATGACGGCAAGCGCGATCTCTCATATCGCCGCGCCATGATTGAGGCAGGTGTGTTTCATTTCCCGGTGGCCACGAAACAGTCGAGCATATCGCTCGCACATACCGATGAAGACATCGATCGTACGATCGAGATCACGCGCAAGGTTCTTGATAAGCTGGCCCCCTGAAGGGGCCATTCCGGCCGCCTCCGGGATCGCCTGCTGCCGCTTGCCGACGTGGCGATCAGTCCCGCAGCCTTTCGATCTCCACCCCGACGCTGCGCGCATTGGGGATGACATCCGGCTTCTCGATGCGCACGCGCGCCGCCATCACGCGTCTGTCGCGCAGGCAGGCCGCCGCGATGAGCTCGGCCAGCGTCTCGGCCAGGCCGACATGGCCCGCCGCCACAATCTCCTCGACCTTGCGCACCACGATCTCGTAGCTCACGACATTCTTGATGTCGTCGCTCAAGGGATCGCTGCCCTCCTTCACCGAGAGGTCGATATTGACGACGATCGTCTGCGGCGTCGTCTTCTCCTCCGGATAGATGCCGAGAAGCGCATCGATCTTGAGGTCCTTGACGAAAACATGGCGCAGGCGCGCCTTGCCGCTCGCCACATGATGGGTGATCTTGGCTTCGCCGCTCTCCTTCATCGCCTATTCCTTCACATCCGTGACGTCGCGCGTCTGCCATAAGAGATGCTGGCCGCCGTCGAGAACGATCATCTGGCCGGTCATCGCCGGCGCCGACAATATGTACTTCACCGCGGCCGAGATTTCTTCCGGCGAAGTGCCGCGCTTGAGCAGCGTCAGCCGCGCCTGGCGGGCGAAATCCTCCTCATCCATGCGCACATTGGGCAAGGCCGGCCCCGGCCCGATGGCGTTGACCCGGATCCGGGGCGCCAGCGCCTGGGCCAGCGTCCGGGTCACGGTCCACAGCGCCGACTTGCTGGCCGTGTAGGAGAAGAACTTGGGGGTGAGCTTCCACACCCGCTGATCGATGATGTTGATGATGTTGCCCTGCGCCTCCGCCGGCAGCTGCGCCGCGAAGCTCTGCGACAGGAACACAGGTGCCCTGAGATTGGTGTCGAGATGCGCCGCCCAGCTGTCGAGCGTGACCGAGCTCGCCTCGTCCGGCTCGAAGCGCGAGGCATTGTTCACCAGGCACGTCAGGGGGCCAAGCGCGTCGCTGGCCTCGGCGATGAGCCGTTCTGGCACATCGGCCTGCGCCAGATCGCCCTGGACGATCACGCTCCGCCCGCCGCCGGCCTCGATCTCCGCCTTGAGCGTCTCGGCATCGCCACGCGAGGCTTTGCAATGGATGGCGACGGCCCAGCCGTCGCGGGCGAGATCGAGGGCGATGCGCCTGCCGATGCGCCGCGCCGCGCCGGTGATGAGGACGGATCGGTTCACCTTGTTCATCCGGCCGCTTCTATCAACTCCGCCGGCTGGTTCAAGGCTGTTCGCTGAGCGGCGTGCATTCGGTCTGCAGGAGATCGGGATAAATATCGAGACCGCGCATCAGGAGCTTGATGCGCAAGCCGTAAGAGGTGATCTTGCAGCGGCTGACCGCGATCGGCACTGACGCTGCGACATAATCGGGGAAAAACAGACCGCGCCCGCTCAGAATGGACCACGCTTCGTTGAAGTTGCTGGCGCGGATGCGGAAATAGATGCTGTTCTGATCGGTGCAGGGAAGCGCGTGGCAGCCCTGCACGGAATGCTCGTTCTCATGCGGGATGATCTCCTGGGAGTTCGTCAGAAAGACAACTTCGTCGCGCTTGACCGTGGTGAAATAAAGTACCGCGTGGCAGATGAACACGACCGCCGGGACGAAGACATACCAGGCGAAACCTGCCGACAAGAGCAGGAAGACGCCGGCGCGCGTCTTGGAGAACTGCCGGTTCTGATAGGCGTCTTCGTAGTAGACGACCTTGTCCCACAGGAAGCGGTAGAAGCGCCACAGCCAGCTAACCGGCTTGAACAAGACGCGGGCCACTGGCCGGATGACACGAGCATATATCCAGCTGATTGCCTGGACCAACTGGAATACGAATCTATGCAAGGCGGTCAGGTTGTACTGGGTGCGCCCGGTCCACGATCGCGAATGGACCTTATCGCGCTCATAGGTCCGTTCCTCGACCTTCTTCTTGAGCGCTTCGATCTCTTCGCGCAGGCTGCTCATGACTGCCTGATCTCGAATGCGGCTCGCTTCGGGTTGTACGCGAGATCGAGGGGGCCGCGCTTGTCGCTCTCGAGGATGATATTGACGATGATGGGCTCGATATTGGCCTGGATGAAGCCCGGCAGGCCACGCGCGCCGATCGCCGGATCGTAATGCGCCTTGCAGAAAGCCTTCAGGTCCTCCTCGGTGACCGTGACTCTGATGCCTTCCTGGCTGTAGGTCCTGTCGATGCCGTCAAATTCGCGCCGTACGATCTTCTCGATCGAAGGTAGGTCGAGCTTGTTGAAACAGATGATATTCTGCCGGCCGGCGTAGCGGTTGAGGAATTCCGAACGATAGGTCTTCTCG